>NZ_NAST01000009.1 GCF_002142215.1 Gilliamella sp. N-G2 | reverse complement strand
GTATTTAATAAACCTGTTAATAACTATCTAATACTATGATTATTAACTTTTTATTTTAAAGATTAAATTTTAACCTTCAAAATTTTCTATATCTTTTAGTAAAAAGATCAAGTCTATTTTACAAAGATTATGATTTATTTGAGCGATAAAAAATAAAAAAATACAGCATAACATTTACATTATGCTGTAAAAAACACAAAGTAAAAACAATAATTTATAAAGCAGTAAAAAAAGCGATTAAACCAAATAATACACCTGGAGAATTAGCTATAGCAATTGGCCAATCTTTTTTTTCTTGTAACAAACCATAACAGACCCATAATGAGCAGTTGATTGCTGCAGCTAAAGGTTGAGTGGGATTGGTTTTAGCTCCATGAAGATTATCAATAATTTGTGGAATATAGGACACGTACATACCTAATGACGCAATAGTTGCAATAATACCCAAATAGTGAAAAGCTTTTGGCGAAAGATTCAAGATCAACCTACCTGCTTAAATATGAATGGAACAAACAATCTAACATATATAACAAAGGAGTTAAACCTTGCTATATAAGGTATTGAGATAATTTTTTGTAAATTAAATGATAAAATATTTTATCTACATTATTTTTAATAAATAAAACAATAGTATTTATTTGCTGTTGTTTGTTGAATTTCTGATTTCGTCTAATTTTAGAAGCAATGTAATTGTAATACAGTGATGTGATTATTAGTACAAATTTTGAGATTATTGCTACTAAAGTCGCAACTAAAATTGTCGCGATTGACACGATTGGCGCAAATGATGGTGCAATTTCCGCAACGACTAATGGTGTGGCAACCTTTGCTACGGCCTTACTTGAAATGGTAATAACAAATAGTGCAACAAAAACACCTAGTAACCCAGTTTTTAATATAACAGTAAGATCAATGGTATTAACTATAGCTAAAGGCAAAAAAGGATAAGTGTTCAAGTTCCAACACTAAGTAGATTTCTCAACTCTTCACCTAAATTACCAAGCACAAAAACAATAAAAAATGAAATTAATACACCAATAAGATGTTCTGGTTGGAATGATGCTAAACCAATAGAGCCAATGATAATCATGGTCATTAATGCTCCTGATTCCATTGATATCAATACTGATGCAACAATAGCAAACACAGATGAACCAGTAAAAAAACCTGTTTGCACTAGTCCTCATCTGGCTAAATCTGCGAAAAAATAAAAACACAACATTATGCAACAGCTAGTTTTGTGTCAACTAAGATACCGGATTTGCTCAACACTGTAACTGTGGCATTTACTTTAATTGACGTTCCCATGCAAAATAACCAAACTGATAATATAAATATGGCGCCAGCGATAAGTTCATATGTAAACGATTTAAAGTATTTTCCTGTCTCTGGTGTAAATGTATGTAAACATGCCCCTAAAAGGGGCAGTATTAGCCTCATTCCGCTGGGAACTTTATCAATGCATTGTTTTTATTTCATACAACCCTCTTTTGTTTTTTCATATTTTGAATAATTGTTTTACATTTTTTATCTGTTCAGCATTTAGTTCACCACCAAAATTTCTTGATTTAGCTTCTAAATAACCGTGTTTTTCAGCGACAGCTACTTTTATTGTGGTAACAAAGTCTTCACCAATATTATAGATATTTGATAATTGACTGATCTCTTTTTGTAATAGTTGGATCTGTTCGAAATCATTTTCTTTAAATGCTTTCATTACACTTGCGAAAAGTTCTGGCACAACGTTGTTTAAACCAGATAAAACACCTGCCCCCCCATTAAGTAAGTTTGGGATAAAATATTCATCAAAACCTGCAAATACCGAAAAATCTTTACGAATTGTTTGAGAAGCAAGCACAATTGAACGAGTGTGTGAGGCACAATCAATCGTATCTTTAATACCAATAAACCTTGGACAATTCACCATCAGTTTTGAAACAAGTTTTGCATCAACATCACAGCCAGTACGAGCAGGAAAATTATAAATAAACCAATCTCCAAGAAATAACGAATCCAGATATTTATAATATTCATACAATTGATTAGCTGTCTGAGCTAAATAGTAGTGTGGTAATACCATTACCGCCAGATATCCCGCTTCATACGCAGCGTCCGCTAAACGAACCATATCATTAACAACTGTGGTAGAAACATTGACAATTAGCGGCAAGTTAGTAAATTGATGAGCTTGTTTGATAATAGCTAATCGTTCGTTGATGCTTAATGTTGCAAACTCACCAATTGTACCCATCACCAAAATACCGTTGATTTTTGCATCGGTTAACATTTGGTAATGCTTTTCCATAGCGACAAAGTCAACTTTATTTTTGGTATTAAATGGCGTGATAGCAGGACAAATTGTTCCTGATATCTTAGGGGTTTTATTCATAATGTTATCCTTATTTTAACACCAATATATTGAAATAAAATTTAATCAATTATATAAAGGTCAATAATTAATCAATATAATAATTACTCAATTTTATTTTTTTACTTATTTGATCTGGATCACAAAATTATTCATAAAATGAATAAAAAGTTTTGCAAAAGATAATATATATATATTTAGACAAAATTAACTTCAATATATTGGTGTAATAAGTATGAATAAAATATCTCAAACTCCAGCCATCGATAAAGCTGCTCTAATTTTAAGTTTTATTGCTCAAAATGGTGGGATGACTTATACACAAATTTATCAAGGTCTTTCATTACCACAAAGTTCTTCGTCATTAATCTTAAAAAGTATGGTGACTAATGGTTTGTTACGGCAAAAAGGAAATAAATACTTTTTAGGGCTTAATCTGTATGAGTTTGGTAACAAAGCGATTGAGCAATTTAATATTAAAGATTTAGCTCTAGAACCACTTTCGTTTTTACGAGATAAAACTCAGCTAGCTTGTCATTTAGGTATTTTGGATGGCGATGCGGCAATCTACT
The DNA here is from genome assembly GCF_002142215.1 of Gilliamella sp. N-G2. GTDB lineage: Bacteria > Pseudomonadota > Gammaproteobacteria > Enterobacterales > Orbaceae > Gilliamella. Next base: position 93,736 of record NZ_NAST01000009.1, on the reverse strand, counting down.
TAGCTAAAATTGAAAGCGATAATGCAATACAGATTAAAAGTTGGTTAGGTCGCCGATTATCTTTACATAGTTCAGCATTGGGTAAGGTTTTGTTAGCTTGGTTACCGGAGCAATATATTGATGAGCTGTTTCCTAATGAACAATTACCGAGTAAAACCAAAAATACCATTGCAACCAAAACTGATTATAAAAAGGCATTACAAGTCGTAAGAAAACAAGGTTGGGCGTTTGACGATGGCGAAGATTATGATGAAGTAACTTGCTTAGCTGCACCGATTTTTGATAAACATGGTAATGTTATCGCCGCCATAAGTACCTCAGGAATAAGATTTCAAATGCCGCAAGAACGAATTGCTGAATTTACAGAGTATTTAGTGACCGCTGCCAGTATGTTAACTAGGAAAATAATTGGTTAGTTAAGATATAAACCTTTTTCAATATTCAATTTAATTGAAAAAGGTTTTAATGCGTTAGCAAAGACGAGTCTGTTTGGTCTCTTTGCCCAGCAATAATATTGCTAAGATAGCAACCAGAATTGATAAACTAAATAGAGCAAATATCATGCTTACACCAACTTGGTTAGCCATTAGGAATCCAACCATTAATGGACCTAGTATGCCACCAATTCGACCAATAGAGGCTGCCATGCCAGCACCGGTAGCACGAATATTTGTGCTATATTGTTCTGGAGTATAAGCATACATTGCTCCCCATGCCCCTAAATTGAAAAAGGATAATAACGCTCCACTGATAAGCAATTGGTTAATTGAGTCAGCAATACCAAATAAATAAGCACTGATTAAAGTACCCAATAAATATGCTATTAATACCCATTTACGCCCGACTCGTTCAATCAACCACGCAACTGTGAAATAGCCAGGTAATTGGGCTAAGGTCATCATGAGAATATAACCAAAGCTTTTTACCATATCAAAGCCTTTAAGCATCATTACGCTTGGTAACCATAAGAACATGCCATAGTATGAAAATACTACACAAAACCACACTATCCATAACATTATTGTTTGACGTCGGAATGAGTTTGATAATAGTGATTGTATTTTTTTGATAACTGGCTCTTTTTGAGCATAGCTATTTTGATGTTGATATGATTGTGAATCAGGTAAATTAAAGCGTAAGTAAAGCGCATAAAAAGCCGGTATTGCACATAATATCATTGCACCACGCCAACCAACTGCAGGCAGAGGAATTAGAAAATAAGCAATTAGCGCAGCTAAAATCCAACCTACTGCCCAAAAACTTTCAAGTAATACCACAATGCGCCCACGTACTTCAGGCTCAACACTTTCACTAACTAGCGTCGATGCAACGGGTAATTCACCGCCTAGCCCCATACCAATAAAGAATCGTAAAACTAATAAACTACCTAATCCCCAAGCAAAAGCACTTAAGCCACTGGCAATACTAAACATTAATAAAGTGAATAGAAAAGCTGATTTGCGCCCTTTTTTATCGGCATAAATACCAAATAAAAAGGCACCAACGGCCATACCAATTGAATTAACACTACCAATCCAACCAAGTTGTGACGGTGTTAATCCCCAATCTTGCTTTAAAGCAGCTAAAATAAAAGATAATAATCCAACATCCATTGCATCAAAAAGCCAGCCAGTGCCAGCAATAAGCAATAATTTATTGGTAGATAATAATGCGGTTTTAGATCTTTCCATAATCAATAAGTCAATACAAATTTTAGAATGTGTGATCAAAGCAAATTTTTTTCAAAATGTCCATAACTTAATCGGATAGAACCCACATTATCGCCAAAGTCAGAACCTTGCGAAACAATAATATGTTTTGACAACAATTGATTTAATATTGTCAGTTCTTGTGCAGCATTATTAACTGGTAAATGAGCATATAAATGAAAACCTCCGGTTGGGACTCGGTAAATAACATCACCATTAAAATAATCATCAAGCCAATCCATCAATTGATTAGCTTTATTCTGCAATTGTTGGCGGAGCCATTTTTGATGTGTTTGATAATGGTGACTTAAATATTCCTCAGCTAATAGTTGCGGTAAAATACTTAAGCCAGAGTCAATATGATGCCGGATATTGGCTAATTTTTCGATAATTTCACTTGGTGCTATCATCCAACCAATACGTATATTACGGCCGATATATTTGGATAAAGATCCTAAATAGACCACTTGATTACTTACATCAAATTTTTTAATCGGTAAAATATTGGTCTTTTCATCAAAAGCTAATCCACTATAGGCATCATCTTCAACAATACCAATACATTGTTTTCGACAAAATGCCAGTACCTGCTTCTTGCGCTGATTACTCATCACACAACCAATTGGATTTTGAAAGATAGGATTTAGAAATAACCATTTTATTTGTCGCTCTAAGGTAACTTTTTGTAAACTCTCTAAAGTAATACCCTCTTCATCACATTCAATACCGTATAAACGCAATCCTGCAGCTTGAAATAATGGTAATGAATAAAAATATGATGGTGATTCAATACCTATCGCATCGCCAGGTTTTAATAATCCTTGGGTAATCAAAAAAAGAGATTGTTGAGTGCCTGAGGTAATAAGAATTTGTTCGGTATCAACCACCATAGCAAATTGTTTCTTCATATAATGCGCAATTTGCTGCTTAAGCGAAGGAAGCCCTAATTGCAACATGTCGCTCTTCTTTTCGTAAGCTACCATTTCATGGGAAGTAATATTAGGTAATATTAATTTGGGGATCATATTAGTAGGCAAATCACCATTAGCTAAATCACAAATATGATCCATTTGTTGCCGAACCTGTGTCACTTTTTGTTGGTATACATTTTGACGATGATGATAAAAATTGGCTGGCAATCGCCAATTAATGGTCGAATAAGCTTGCATCCCCCATTTTTGTTCATTAACAAAAGTCCCACTACCCTGCTTTCGCACTAATATCCCCCGTTCAGTTAAGATATCTAACGCATGCACAATAGTTGAACGGTTAACTTGTAGATCCTTGGCTAAATTACGCTCAGATGGTAATCGTTCACCGGCTATTAACACACCTTGTTCGATATAGTTCTCAATCAATTGCGTGACTTTTTTAAATAATGCGCCATTAAAAGGGCTTAATTTTTGCTTATTCCACATCTTTTATTTACTAAGTTTTTTAGAACTTATTACCTTAAATGCAAAATTGGATGGGTTAATTATAGTCCAATTGGCTGTTTTTTGCAGTGCTTTAATTTTGAATAATAGTCCTGACATTAGACAACTAACTTTAATTAACAAGGAGTAGCAATGAAACAACATACCGGTACACAAACAGTAAAACGTGGAATGGCACAAATGCAAAAAGGTGGCGTGATAATGGATGTCGTCAATGCTGAACAAGCCAAAATTGCTGAACAAGCTGGTGCCGTAGCAGTTATGGCTTTAGAACGTGTTCCTTCCGATATTCGTGCTGCCGGTGGTGTTGCAAGAATGGCAGATCCAACCATAGTTGAAGAAGTAATGAAAGCTGTAACAATTCCTGTTATGGCGAAAGCAAGAATTGGCCATATTGTTGAAGCACGCATTTTAGAATCAATGGGTGTGGATTATATTGATGAAAGCGAAGTGCTGACGCCTGCTGATGAACAATATCACTTATTGAAAGATGAATTCACTGTACCTTTTGTCTGTGGCTGTCGAGATTTGGGTGAAGCATTACGCCGAATTGGTGAAGGTGCCTCTATGTTACGCACCAAAGGCGAACCCGGAACAGGCAATATTGTTGAAGCAGTTAGACACATGCGTCGTGTCAATGAACAAATTCGTTTAGTCGTTGGCAAATCAAAAGATGAACTTATGACATTGGCTAAAGAAATTGGCGCACCATATGAGTTAGTATTACAAATTAAACAACTTGGAAAATTACCTGTGGTTAATTTTGCTGCTGGTGGTGTAGCCACGCCTGCTGATGCAGCATTAATGATGCAACTTGGTGCTGATGGTGTATTTGTTGGTTCTGGTATTTTTAAATCACAAAATCCAGAAAAATTTGCTAAAGCGATTGTTCAAGCGACTACTTATTTTGATGATTATCCAAGATTAGCTGAATTATCCAAAGGATTGGGTGAAGCCATGAAAGGGATTGAAATCAGTAAATTAACCGAATCAGAAAGAATGCAAGATCGAGGCTGGTAATGACAAAAACTACCAACTTAAAAGCTAACAAAATCATTGGGGTGCTTAACTTACAAGGTGCCGTCACTGAACATTTAAACATGCTTGCTAGCATTGAATTGGTGCGTCCTATTGCAGTTAAAAAACCTGAACAATTGTGTCAACTTGATGGTTTAATTATTCCCGGTGGTGAATCAACAGCAATCAGTCGTTTAATTAGACAAAATGATTTATTTGAGCCAATCCAAGCATTTGCTAAACAAGGTAAAGGTATTTTTGGCACCTGTGCTGGGTTAGTTCTTTGCGGAACTGAAACCAGCCATAATGAGGTTGAACAACTGGGACTAATAGATATTATTGTCGAACGAAATGGCTTTGGACGGCAAATAAATAGCTTCGAAACAGTGTTAGATATTGCACCTATCGGTCAGCAAATTCCAGCGGTATTTATTCGTGCCCCCTATATTGCCACAGCAGGTAAACAAGTAAAACCACTCGCTTTTGTTGATAATCATTGTGTAATGGCGGAACAAGATAATATTTTGGTATGTTCATTCCACCCAGAACTAACTACCGATAACGGTATAATGCGCTATTTTGTTGAAAGATGTTAACGATTAAAATGTAGTCCATTTTTAAACTATAAAAATAGCAAATTTTAGTAATATTTGATTATTGGCACTAATTATTAGTGCCATTTTTTTGTCTTAAAAACCCTGTTCCTCAAATTTTTTGTGCTTTTGTTGAATTATCCTCATCATTTAGCTATCTATAGCTTATTTTAAATTTACATGTAAAATGCGGTAATAATACGGCTATAAATAATATAAGGAAATTAATCATGATGACAGGTAACTGCTTATGTGGTGAAATTGTCTATCAACTAAATAGTGATATCAAAGCGATTGTTTTTTGTCACTGTTCACGTTGTCGCAAACAAACTGGTTCAGCCTTTAATTCTGCCACACTCATTAACAAGGAAGATTTAACTTTCATCAAAGGGGTAGAAAATATAAAAGTTTTTTCTAACTTAGGTGTCAACCGTCATTTTTGTGGTAATTGTGGTTCACATCTATTTTCTAGTCGTGATAATGATAATAGTACTTACCGATTACGTATAGGATTGATTAATGAGCCAATTAATGCTGAAAAGCGTATACACATTTATACTGGTTCAAAAGCCAATTGGGATACTATTTGTGATGGCGATACTGAATATGAGGAAAATATACCATCCAAGTTGTGATAACTCATTTTTGATTTAAGTTATCAGTGGGTTTTAGTTTGTAATTAGATAATGATTATGCTAAAACCTAACATACCATTTATCAAATTAATTATTTATAAGATCTTCGTCTCGTTGCCAATAGCTTTTGTGCGCAAAACCAATTAGATTATTTGTCATCTTAATTTCTTGCAATCGTAGTGACCAAATCGGTGCTTTCATAACTCTTGCAAAAGGAAAGGCGGAATAATAAAGTTTATAAGCATTGCTAGCTTCATAATCAATGAGTTGTTCAGCTATAGCGCTAAATTGAATACCTTGAATTTTAGTTATCGATTTTGGATTAATACTTATAGTACCAGCAACATTTGGATTCTGTAGCATTGCTTGTGCATGCTTAGTTTTCAATTCCGATAAGAAATATAAACACCAGTTATCTTTATCAAATACATAGAATACATTACATGCCCATGGCTGGCTATTAGCTAATATCACACATAAATTTAGTACATGTTGTTTCTGGATAAATTGCGCTATTTTAGACTCGGTTGTCTTCATGATATTACTGATTATTCAGGCTTTTGATTAAGATGCATATCTTCACCCCAGCGAGGTAAACAAGGTACATCAATATCAAACAGATCAAGTGCTCTAGCAACACTATGGGTAATAAGATCATCAACACTTTCAATCTGTTGATATAACGCAGGAACTGGCGGAAAAATAATTCCTCCCATTAAAGTCACAGCCTCCATGTTTTTAATATGACCTAAATGTAATGGCGCTTCTCGCGTCATTAAAACCAATCGACGACGCTCTTTCAATACCACATCTGCTGCTCGAGTAAGTAAATTATCTGACAAACTATTCGCTATAGCTGAAAGTGTTCGCATTGAACATGGTGCAACTAACATTCCCATTGTTTTAAATGAACCACTTGCTATTGCAGCGCCAATATTATCGATCGGATATACAACATCAGCTAACGCTTGCAATTGAGTTAATTGTGATTTCGAATGTTCATAATGACCAGTAATTTTTGCCGCTTTTGAGATCACTAGATGTGTCTGAATATCCATTGGTTTTAATAGTTCTAAAGCTTTGATACCATAAGCAAAGCCTGTAGCACCACTTATGCCAATTATCATCCTTCTCATATTAATTCCTGTTTTTAAATAGAAATTCTAAATTTAGAATGTATTTTAGCTTAAATTAGCAATTTAAAGATAATAATATATTTTCTATGTAAAACTAGTTTAATCGAGGAGAAAAAGAACACCGTCAACTATGTCGCCAACGGTGATATTTGATATAACTTATTCTTTAGCCATTGGTTGTTCAATTACCTTCGTTTCTTGGCTTCCTTGGATAGCCTTTATTTTGTCCTCGTAAGTTTTCACCGCTTCTTTATCAGATAACAAACTATATTTTAACCTAAATTCGGCACTTTTCCCTGGTTCCAATTGACGAACACGTTTTTGTTCACGTTCGATTGTTACTGGATAAGCAAAACTTGTACCGGGCTCAATACCTGTTACATAACCTTGTTTGAGCGTATCTGTATTTTTCCATAAAGTAAGCACTGGTAACTCTTCGGTATTAAACTCAACACCTACTCCTTTATCACCAGTTTTATTAGCTAACATTACTTGAGTTTGTTTGTTTGCATCAGAATAAGGAAAAATGTTAAATACCATTTCATCAAAGTCTTTGGTTGGCCCCAAATAAGTTTGCCAATTTTTTAAACCTGTTGCTGCATAGTCATTAAACGGTGAAACTTCTTTAACTGGTGCAATAAATTTTGCTCCTTCTTCAAGAATCGGCGTACCAAAATTGCTATGATAAATGATTTGATAATCTCGAGGATAATCACCTTGATTTGTCACAGTATCATGAATTGTGAATTCTTTACTACCTGGAATGTAACTAAGTGTAACCCATGTTTCTAAATTAGTTTTTTTAAAGGCATTTTCTTTAATAAGACCTTTAATGGTTATGGTGTATGGAGCTTGATCCTCGATATCTATAAGCAGTTTTGAAACTGGGGTATTTTGTGCACGACCGTGAAGTGTATACATCATGCCATCCGCTTGAACTGCGTGTCCTGTCCATTCAAAACCACAACGAACCATCATTTCATTAAAACCGTCTAACCAACCAACTCCACCTCGGCTTTCTAAATTGATATATTTTGGATTGACAATTTCGTTGACTGGAGAGTCCCAACCTAAACGAATACCATCACCTTCAACAGAAATAATACCTAAGCCACGTGTTGGGCTTAATTTAATAGTTAATCCATTTTCACTGTTAATTGAAAGTAATTCTGAACCATCTTGTTTACCACCTTTAAGAATAATGTTATTAATAGTAAAATTGGGCACATCAGCGTTTATTTCTTGACTACTAAGTGACCATAACCCTTTTTGGATTCCATTATCTACATCAGTAATAACATAATTTTTTGCACTAGCAGAATACGAAACTATACCTAATAAAACAGCTAGTGATGTATTTTTAATTTTCATGAGATAAGTTCCTTGCAATAATTTAAAATTTTTGTACACCAAGTATAAACATTATTTTTTAATAGTATAATATTTATCCAAATGCACAAGTAAACTTAATGATTTGGTCTTACCTGTCCAGCTTTCCAGTGTTTTCGACAAACGGAATGATACTCACTATCACCTATATGTATCGAATTTCCAAATTTAATTATTTGCCCATTTTCTCCTTCTAAAAGAATCATGGTGGCTTTTTTACCACACCAGCAAACCGTTTTAAGTTCTCTATAATTATCAGCAATTTCTAATAGAGTTTTCGAACCTTCAAATAAATGCCCCATGTAATCTGTTTTTAAACCAAAAAACATCATAGGAACACTGTATTCATCACAAACATCAGATAATTTCCAGATGGTGTTAGATGATAAGAACTGACTTTCATCAATTAAAATACAAGCGTAATTATTTTGTTTGATGTGCTCAATTATGCCATCCACTGTACTATCGTCAAGTTGTAATGCTTTTTTACGTAAGCCTAGCCGAGATACAATTTCAACAGCAGAATCTCGAGTATCAACCGAAGATTTAAGCAATAATGTTTGCATATTATTACTTAAGTAGTTATGGTCGATTTGCAGTAATTCGGTAGATTTTCCAGCGTTCATTACGCCATAAATATAATAAATTTTCGACAAAATTAGCGTCTCAAAAAGTTAAATATTTATTCCCTGTGTTAGGAAATAAAAGGTAAGTTATTCAACTTACCCTTTAGATTAATTAATACTATTTTGCTTTACCTTGGTTCGCTACCGCTGCTTGTTTAGCGGCGATTTCATCAGCATTACCTAAGTAGTAGTGTTTAACAACTTTCATGTTGTCATCAAATTCATAAACGAGTGGCACACCTGTTGGGATATTTAGATCGATAATGTCATCATCACTGATGTTATCTAAATGCTTAACTAGCGCACGAAGTGAGTTGCCGTGAGCAGCAATAATTACACGTTCACCTTTAGCAACACGTGGCGCAATAGTTGATTCCCAGTAAGGAAGTACACGTTTAATTGTTAATGCTAAACTTTCAGTTAAAGGTAATTCAGATTCTGGTAATTTGCTATAACGTGAATCATGTCCAGGGAAACGTTCATCTGATTTTTCAAGAGCAGGTGGAGTAATTGCAAAACCGCGGCGCCATAATTTAACTTGCTCATCACCATATTTAGCAGCAGTTTCAGCTTTATTTAGACCTTGCAGTGCTCCATAATGACGTTCATTTAATTTCCAGCTTTTTTCAACCGGTAACCACGCTTGATCAACTGCATCTAAAACGTGCCATAATGTATGAATTGCACGTTTTAAAACAGAAGTATAAGCATAATCAAATTTGAAACCTTCTTGTTTTAATAATTGACCAGCTTCTGATGCTTCTTTATTACCTTTGTCAGATAAATCAACATCAGTCCAACCACAAAAACGGTTTTCTTGATTCCAAACGCTTTCTCCGTGACGAATAAGAACTAATTTTTTTACTGCCATGAATATAACTCCTTAGTTACGTAAAATAAAATGGTTAAATCAAATTGGTTTGCACTAAAACATATAATTAATTGGTGCATTTATCATTAGCTTATTATAATAAGCTAGTTTTCCACCTTTATTTAAAATATCAACTATTTCGATAAGTATTTTAATGGATCAACTGATTGTGCTTTATAACGAATTTCAAAATGTAATCGCACTGATGATGTCCCAGTTGCTCCCATAGTCGCAATTTGTTCGCCTGCTCGAACATTTTGTTGTTCTTTAACTAAAATTGTTTGATTATGTGCATATGCTGTTAAATAGTCATCATTGTGTTTTATAATAATTAAGTTACCATAACCGGGTAATGCATTACCAGAATAAACCACGCGCCCATTAGCAGCCGCAACAACTTTGGAACCTAAAGTACCTGAGATATCAATTCCTTTACTAGAATTTGAAAATTTTTCAATGATCTTACCTTGAGCTGGCCATTGCCATATAATATTAGAAACGTTCGAAGTAGTTGGTAAAGTTGTTGGCACTGATGAATCGACCGGTTCGGTTACAGTTTCAGTAGTTTCAATCGTATTAGTTGGCTGATTTTTACCAGATGTTGTAGTAGTTGTAGTTGTAACTGTTGTTACAACTGGCTTAGTCCTGATCGTGTTATTTGTAGCTGATTCAACATTGTGATTATTAGATGCAATGGCTTGCGTAGTTGAAGTTGTTTTTTTAGTTTCAACAATAGTTGTACCTCCACTGACATCAAGCACTTGACCAACATTAACTGCGAATGGTTCTCTTATATTATTTTTAGCAGCTAAGGCACGATAATCATTGCCGGTAACCCAAGCAATATAAAAAAGTGTATCACCTCTTTTTACTGTATAAGTATTACCTTGATAACCTCCTTTCGGAATATCATTATAATTACGATTATAAACAATGCGCTCATTAGATGTAATTACATCTTGTTTATTGCTATTGGATGTTACTGTTGAGCCAGATGCTGGCACCTGTGATGAATAATTTATTGAAGAAGAGCGATTACCTGTAGAAATATTTGTCGGAGGCTTAGAATAAACCGATGAAGTAGAAGAACTTGAAGAATCAGAAATATCGTCAATTTCAGCTGGATTAGTTTGTGTACATGCTGCAATCATCAAACTAAAACAACTTAATGTGAGTATTTTTTTCACAATAACACCTTTCATTAATTTATATTATTTTATATATGCACATTTTATCGTTTTTAAGACACAAAGCTATTATATTAATTACTTATAAAGTAAATCAATAAAATCAGTTGCAAAAATGTACAATTCTTGAGTAAAAGCTATAAATTCATCTCATTTAATGGCTAATTGTTCGCAGAATTTGCAAATAACTCTCCTATTCTAACTATCCTGTTATACGGCCGAATAAATATCATTAGCATAAAAAGCATTTCAGCCATATTTTAGCCGATAATGATTAACACTAATTTCACGGTAATGAGTATATACAATAAAACAAGGTTTGGTATAGTATATTTAATGTCTTACTACAAAATTTACAGTGATAAAAATAGAATGACTTTATATGTTGTTGCAACACCCATTGGCAATTTAGATGATATTACACTAAGAGCCATTAATACACTTAAAAGTGTTGATCTTATTGCGGCTGAAGATACTAGACATAGTGGACTACTATTACAACATCTAGGTATTAAAGCTAAACTTTTTGCTTTACACGATCACAATGAACAAGAAAAAGCACAAGTTTTGATCGAAAAACTAAAATCAGGTTTATCAATTGCATTAATTTCAGATGCAGGCACACCACTAATTAATGATCCTGGTTATCACCTAGTGAAAGCCTGTCGAGAAAATAATATAAATGTGGTACCAATTCCGGGCGCTTGTGCCGCTATTGCCGCATTATCGGTTGCAGGATTACCTTCTGATAAGTTCAGTTATGAAGGTTTTTTACCAGCAAAAACCAAAGCACGTCAAGATTATCTAACAGATCTTTGCCAAGAGAGTCGAACAATGATTTTTTATGAATCAACTCATCGACTGTTAGAAACCTTAAATGATATGCAAACAGTTTGGGGCAGTGATAAACATATTGTTTTAGCAAAAGAACTCACTAAAACATGGGAAACGATTGTCAGCTACCCAGTAGATGAGTTAATTGATTGGTTACAAGAAGATAATAATCGTCAAAAAGGCGAATTTGTTCTAATTGTTGAAGGACATAGCAAAACTGATAATGCTATGGATGCCAAAGTAATGACCACCTTAAAATTATTAATTAAAGAGTTACCATTAAAAAAAGCAGCGGCAATTACCGCAGAGATGTATGGGTTGAAGAAAAATCAATTATATCAAATTGGTTTATCATTGGAAAATTAGTCAAGAAGTCAATTAATACTTAATTATAAAGATAGAAATAACAAATTTTCAGTTCCAAAACTTAACACGCTAGTTTTGTTGTTGAGAATAACTCTTTGGCGGGTGACTATATCCGAGACGAACATAAAGGCAGTATTACTTACTGGAAAGATCAGGTAAGAGAAACGGTAGGTGAAAATACAATCTCGCAAATCACCAATGGTGTACTGACTGCTTATGGTGATACAGTCGATCTTGGTGTAGGTATTGCAGATACTGTTCTTGATGCAGTCCTTGCTTTGAATAGCTGCGCCGTAGGGGCGAGTTATTGTGACACAGCAATGAGTGACTTGAGAAAATCAGATCAAACCATAGGAAATGCCATGGATGCGATCATTAATGGTCAGGCATGGGACGCAATTAAAGGTAATGTTGTTAAAGCAGCTAATGGTGATCAGGTAGCCCTTGAGAATACTGCGGCATTGTTAACGAGTATAATTGCGCCATCTAAGGTATTAGGAAATATAGGTAAACCCGGTAATATTGTTAATAAGGTTGATGATATTGCTGTAAAAGGGAGTATTCCCGAAATTAAAGGTACTCAAGTCGGATTAAGAGATCCTGCTCAAATTGATTTAATGAAAAGCGATATGCTAAACGGAAGTTTTGAGTTCACGGCTACAAGAGGAAAAATTGCAGGATATATTGATAGTAAAGAAAATTATTATATTACCGGAGGTCATCATAGAATGGCAGCAGCTCAAGAAATATACAAAACTACAGGTGATGCAACATATATCCATAAGCTATTAGAAAATGGTAAATGGGATAAAACTAATAAAGTCCTTGTTGATGCACGGCCTCTACCAACAAGGAAACCATGATGAAGAAAAATGAAATATATGTGGAAATGTTAGGACGAACATTAACTTATATAAGAAACGTGCAATCACAAGACTCGATTAGAAAGGCGAAAGATATATCATGTTATTATGAGGCTGAATTAGTTCATAATTTATTAATTACTATTTTTGATGCTGAATTTGAGCAGCATGACATTTGGTTTTTAAATCATCAGGCTCGATATTATTATGAGAACTGTAATACCGAAATATCTATTAATTATGACAAGCAAGTTAGTTTTATTAAAGAACTCTTTGCTATGGTTCCTGTAGAACTTAAAAATAAGCTAACATGGAATGGACCCATATAATTTGATCCATTACATGCCATTAGTGAAGTTAACCTCAACTCAATGATAAGGTGGATTCTGACTATCCGTTTTACTGATTAAGCTTAACGGTGATATCACAGATGCGCTGCAGGGTCTGTTGTATCTCTTCGAGTAACTTACGGTTATCCATCTGGTGTTTAGGTTCGGTGGCGATGACTAAACAACCCTGCATCCCCCGGATAATCAGCGGTGTACCGGTGGTAAACCCGGCCTGATTTAGCCATTTACCCTTGTCTGCCGGTAATGCCGACGTCGCAAGGTTCGACAATGGTTAGCGAGTAAGGTAAAACCTTGCTGGCTCATTATCCAAAGAAAATAGCGTTGCCACTTAGCAGCGGTAGCGGTATTAATGCCCAGTTGCCGGTTCACTGTTTTACAGGTCTCGCCTTGTAATAACATATCAATAAACGGTAGCCATAACTCACAATGAGATAGCTTATCGAGCTGATATATCTTAAGTGGGTTAAAAGTACGTCGGCAGGCTTTGCAGCGGAAGTTAAGACGCTGACCGATACGAACGGTGTTGAGAGATGCACAATAGGCGCAAGGCATGACGGATGTGCTAAGCAGCTCAGAGAGCCATGACTTAAATGCGAATGCTTGCCGGGTGACTTCATCAGGCGTGGCCTGTTCAAGGTTAAGAACGGCTTGATAGAGGTCGGGCTCATGTAGCACTAGCAACTGGCGGATGACATTATCCCGTCGCCGTGCTGCTCTGGGGGACAGGTCAAACTGAGCGGCAATGAAGCTGTGAGGTTGTGCGGCCAGCGTAAAGGGTGCAATGTCAATGAGTAATGAAACCGGCTTAAGGCGTCGGCACAACGGGCTTGTGGTAGCAAGCTCAGGTAACTGCTGTAAAAAGCGCTGTGCGGCGTGATGATACTGATTAGGTAAAATAGCATGGTACATAATCGCCTCTTATAACGGTATAGACACGACAATAGCTTTAACAAATAATATAGCCTGAACAGTGCTTCTGGGGGAATTTTTTGCTAAAATAATGCGATTAATGACATTGGCTCTTTAACACCTTGAACCCACTAGAGAAATTAACTTCTGAATGAAGTTATGCCTCGGCAAAAACTGTTGAATATTTTATATCAGTATCAACATTAGTATAATTAGCCTAATTTAGTATATAATTGCCATCTATTTTTGAGATTTTTATAACACAAGGTAATAAACAGTATGGGATTTAAATGTGGTATTGTCGGACTACCAAATGTAGGCAAATCAACACTTTTTAATGCACTAACCAAAGCTGGAATAGAAGCTGCTAACTTTCCGTTTTGTACGATTGAACCAAACACAGGTGTAGTGCCAATGCCTGATCCGCGTTTAGATCAACTTGCGGAAATTGTTAAACCACAACGCACTTTACCAACCACAATGGAATTTGTTGATATTGCTGGACTAGTTAAAGGTGCGTCTAAAGGTGAAGGACTTGGTAACCAATTTTTAGCTAATATTCGTGAAACAGAAGCGATTGGCCACGTTGTTCGTTGTTTTGAAAATGAAAATATTGTTCACGTTGCAGGTAAAATCGATCCGGCTGAAGATATTGAAATCATTAATACTGAACTTGCGTTAGCTGATCTTGAGGCTTGCGAAAGAGCCATTACCCGTTTACAAAAACGTGCTAAAGGTGGTGATAAAGACGCCCAGTACGAACTTGAAATCTTAGATAAATGTTTACCTCATCTTGAACAAGGCAAAAAACTATTATTACTTGATTTTAGTAAAGAAGAATTAGATGCAATTAAATATCTAAGCTTTTTAACCCTAAAACCAACAATGTATATTGCTAATGTTAATGAAGATGGTTTTGAAAACAATCCATATTTAGAAAAAGTCAAAGCTATTGCTGAGCAAGAAAAAGCCGTCGTTGTACCTGTCTGTGCTGCTATTGAAGCTGAATTAGCTGAACTTGATGACGCTGATCGCGATGAATTTATGCAAGACCTTGGCTTAACTGAACCAGGCTTAAATAGAGTGATTCGCGCAGGTTATAGTTTACTTAATCTGCAAACTTACTTTACTGCTGGTGTCAAGGAAGTTCGGGCATGGACAATTTCAGTTGGAGATACTGCGCCACAAGCAGCAGGTAAAATTCATACCGATTTTGAAAAAGGCTTTATCCGAGCACAAACGATCGCCTTTGATGACTTTATTAAATATGGTGGTGAACAAGGTGCTAAAGAAGCAGGTAAAATGCGTTCTGAAGGGAAAGATTATATCGTGCAAGATGGTGATATTATGAATTTCTTATTTAATGTTTAATCTTTGTTGATGCCGTGTATTGCGGCATCATATATCATATATTTATATAACTCATTAGAGATTATCTGCAATCTATTAACTACTTGCCTAATATAACGGACAATCGATTACAAGGAGCTTCATTTATGTTATTAACCTTTGAACAAGCCAAAAAAAATATACTTGAAGCAGCAAATAATCATAAACCGGCAATGGAAAAAGTAGCATTATTTGATGCCTTAGATCGAATCACTGCTGAACCTGTTATTTCGCCAATTAATGTACCTAGCTTTAATAATTCGGCAATGGATGGTTATGCTGTAAGATTATCTGATATCAATCAATCGACGTTATTACCGTTAGCTGGAGTAATTTATGCTGGTGACGATATTTCATCACTAAATTGGCCTAAAGGTAGTTGCTTACGAATTATGACTGGTGCACCTGTTCCTAACGAAGCTAGTGCCGTTGTAATGCAAGAAGAGGCAGAACAAACTGAATCAGGAATTAAATTTTTAAAGGAAATAAAACCAGCTAGTAATATTCGTTATATAGGTGAAGATGCTAAACAAGGTGCGGTTATTGTCGAAAAAGGTTCTCGATTAACTATTCCGACCTTATCCAGTTTAGCAACACTTGGTATTGCTGAGTTAACAGTATATCGAAGGTTAAAAGTTGCAATATTTTCCACCGGTAATGAATTAACCGAGATTGGCACCCCATTAGCAAATAATAGTGCAATTTATGATAGTAACCGATTTACCCTCAAATTATTATTAAACAAATTAAATTGTGAAATTATTGATTTAGGGATTATTGTCGATAATCCGAGCAAAATTAAGCAAACACTCGAAACCGCATCCAAACAAGCTGATTTAGTGATTAGTAGTGGCGGTGTTTCAGTCGGGGATGCTGATTATACTAAAATGGCACTAGAGGAACTGGGTAAAGTTAACTTCTGGAAAATTGCCATAAAACCAGGAAAACCGTTTGCCTTTGGCAATATAGGTAATGCGTTATTTTGCGGATTGCCGGGTAATCCTGTTTCAACTCTCGTCACTTTTTATCAATTGGTTCAGCCATTAATATTGGCGCTTACTGGACAAAATTTAACCGAAGCTGAGTTATCACTTAAAGTAAAAACAGCAACAAATCTGAAAAAAAGTATCGGTAGATTGGATTTTCAACGAGGTATATTGCAAATTTCAGCTAATGGCGAGTTGGAGGTTGTTTCAACTGGTCAACAAGGCTCCCATCTCACGCAATCGTTTAATCATGCTAATTGCTTTATCTTACTTGAAAAAGATAGAGGCAATGTAACTAAAGGAGAGCTAGTAACTGTTGAGCTGTTTAATACACTATTAAAATAGTGCAACTAATATTGCCCCAGCAGCTATCATGGCAACGCCTATAGCCGAAAGAAATGAAATTTTTTCGCCAAATATGATGGCTGCAAAAATAACCGCAAAAACGACACTAAGTTTATCAATGGGGGCAACTTGCGATACTTTGCCTTCTTTTATTGCCATAAAGTAAAATAACCACGATAACGCCCCAGCAACGCCACTCAATGCAATAATAAGCAATGCTTTTTTATCATTAAAAAAAGTATTTATTAAATTTAGTTTTCCCTGTACAACAACAACACCAACTAAGAATACTGCCATCACTATAGATCTGATTGCTGTCGCAGTATTAGCATCAAGATGTTGTAAACCAATTTTACCGAGAATAGCCACACAAGCAGCAGTAATCGCCGATAATAATGCATAAATAAGCCATGCACTCATATAAGTTAATACCTATCAATTTGGAATAAATATTGCTGATTATTTGAATTTTTTTGACATTGCTCTGATTTATTCATTACTCCACGGCAATCTTCGAGAACTCCATGGGCTTTTGACCAATGATATTGTTTACCTTCATCATTTTTACCGCCACAAGCAGTTAACGCTAAACTAAACGTTAGACAAGTTAATGCAATAATTACTGATTTCATCATATTTCCCTCGCAAATATCAAAATGTGGTTTAAATTATTATTGTTAATTATTTTAGTTCATTATTAAGCTTATTGATAGCTAAGCTATCACCTATTTTTAATATATGAAAAGATCTATCTCCCTTTAATGAGTTTAATAATGTTGGTGGCTCATCTAATGGTTCATCTGCCAATTCAAACGCTCCCCAATGAATTGCAATGGCTGACTGACAGTTTAATTCATCATAAAGTTTTAAAGCTTGTTGTGGATCTATATGCTGCGATTGCATAAACCAACGAGGAGCATAAGCGCCAATCGGTATCAAAGCAATATCTATTTGCTTAAATTTATCTGCTATTTTCTTTAAGCTTGCACAATAACCGGTATCCCCCATAAAGTAGACAGTTTTAGTCGATAGTGGTTTATCAATATCTGTCTGCATAACCCATCCACACCATAATGCTTTATTAACATCAAACGCTCCCCGATTACTCCAATGCTTTGCCGGTGTAGCGGTAAAGGTAATTCCATTAACATTGGTTGACTGCCACCAATCTAACTCAATGACTTGCTTGGCCCCCCATTTTAATAATTTGCTTTTAAGTCCTAAGGGAACCAGAATAGTGAGTTGCGGATACCGCGTTATAAGTTGTTGAATACTATTAAAATCAAGATGATCATAATGGCTATGAGAGATTACAATTACATTAATTGAAGGTAAGTTATCAATGGTAATTGCTGGTTTTGTTCGTCGTTTCGGCCCAATAAATTGAACGGGCGATACTCGGTTAGAAAACACTGGATCAGTTAATATCCATTGTTCATTAAGCTTTATCAAGGTGGTAGAATGCCCGATCCACCAAACTCTATCACCGCTTAAGCTAATATCAATTGGACTAAACCAATTTTGTGTGAATGCTTGATATCCACCTTGTGGTGGTAAAACTTTACGTTGCAGTCGCCAACGCAAAGCATCAGTTAATTTAATTGAAAAAGGTTCAGTATTATCAAAACCTTTCTTTTTATGATGTGATTGATCACATATTATTTTGTTCGCTTTACTCATTAAGGGATATCTAAATGTAGTTATTTGGCTCTGCGTTCTATTAGTACCGCAACATTCCCTGCATTAGCAATAGCATCAGGTTTTGACACTTTTATTTTCAACCATTGTACAGAGAATTTCTCAATGACTAACATTGCAACACGTTCTGCTACTGTTTCAATCAATTCAAATTTATTTTGTTCAATAAATGACGTTATTGATTGCGACACAACAAAATAGTCTAAACAAAACTTCACATCATCACTTTGTCCGGCAGGTTGATTATCCCATGCCATTTCGAGATCAAGAACTAACTTTTGTTTAATCGTTTTTTCCCAATCATAAACACCAATTGTGGTATAAACCGTTAGTGATTCAATGAATACTCTATCTTTAATTGTTAAGGTCATATTCTATTCCAGATATAGATATTGTTTAAAATAGAGATTACCGAATCTTAATAAATTACGCTATAATTTATTTTAAATAATAGTAAATAATAGTTTATATGACGCGAATTTTTCAGCCTTACACAATTAATCAAAATAGTTTGATCACTTTAGATGATAATGCTTTCAATCACCTTATTCGAGTATTAAGAATGAAAACCGGGGAATCGATTACGCTTTTTGATGGTTCCAACCAAATTACGCCTGCCGTAATACATGAAATTAATAAAAAAACCGTTATTGTAAAAACAGCAAACAGTGTATTAGATAATCGAGAATCACCATTAAACATTCATTTAGGACAAGTGATTTCTCGTGGCGATAAGATGGAATTTACTATTCAAAAATCGGTCGAATTAGGTGTTAATACCATTACCCCCCTACTTTCAGAACGTTGTGGCGTCAAACTCGATCAAGAAAGGCTTGAAAAGAAAGTTCAACAATGGCAAAAAATTGTTATTTCGGCTTGTGAACAGTGCGGACGAAATATTATCCCAAACATCAATCCAGTAATGAAATTAGAAACTTGGTGTGCAAATTTAACCGATAGTTTAAAACTTAACTTACACCCTAAAGCCAAACAAGGAATTAACCAATTACCTTGTGATAACAAAAATATTAGTTTATTAATTGGACCGGAAGGTGGTCTATCTAATGAAGAAATTAGCATGACTCATCAATATCAATTTACTGATATTTTGCTCGGACCGAGAGTATTACGAACTGAAACAGCGGCGTTAACTGCAATAACAGCCCTTCAAGTTCGTTTTGGTGATTTAGGTTAGTCACAAGAAATAAATAAGTTAACAAATGATTGCTTTGCTTATTAATCGGTAACGAGTATGATAGTTGAAAATTTGATTATTATTGCTAATACCTCTTTCTACCTTGGTTTTATCTAAATTATTAAATAGGTAGAGCAGCAGCAAATCATCAACACCGAATTCAGTAAAATCAAATATAATCAGTAAGGAGTTACCATGATCAAACTTGGTATTGTTATGGACCCCATTAGCCATATCAAATTAAAAAAAGATACCAGTTTTGCGATGCTACTTGAAGCACAAAAACGCGGCTATCAACTTTATTATATGGAAATGAATGATCTGTTTTTACGCAATGGAGAAGCTAGTGCCACGACTCGTACAGTAACAGTTCATAACAATAGTGAGCATTGGTTTGATTTTGGAGACGAACAGACTATAGCATTAAGTGAACTTGATGTAATATTAATGCGCAAAGATCCGCCTTTTGATACTGAATTTATCTATGCAACCTATATTTTAGAGCGTGCAGAAGAGAAAGGAGTATTGATAGTAAATAAACCTCAAAGTCTACGCGACTGTAACGAAAAATTATTTACTGCTTGGTTTGCTGACTTTACACCTGAAACATTAGTTACTCGTCAAACATCACAAATCAAAGCTTTTCATCAACAATATCATGACATCATTTTAAAACCACTAGATGGCATGGGTGGTTCATCAATTTTTCGCGTGAAACAAGATGATCCTAATGTTTCGGTGATTATAGAGACACTTACTGAACATAATACCCGTTATTGCATGGCACAAACATTTATTCCTGCAATCAAAGATGGCGATAAACGGGTTTTAGTTGTCAACGGTGTACCCGTGCCTTACTGCTTAGCACGAATCCCACAAAAAGGGGAAACACGAGGAAACTTAGCAGCTGGTGGACATGGTGAAGTCAGACCATTAAGTGATAATGATTGGCAAATCGCTAACAGTATCGGTCCTGTTTTAAAACAAAAAGGACTACTATTTGTGGGACTTGATATTATTGGTGACAAACTAACCGAAATTAACGTTACTAGCCCGACTTGTGTTCGAGAAATTGAAGCTGCTAACCCAGATTTATCAATCACAGGTTTATTAATGGATGCGATTGAATCAAGATTAAATATAAAGAGTTAAAAATGATTAGAGAATATCAAACAAAAGATTTAGATGCCATAATGACAATTTGGCTTCAAGGTAATGAACAAGCACATAATTTTATCGATCCTGAGTTTTTTAAACAAAACTTTGAATTAGTGAAGATGTTGATCCCAATGTCAACAATATATGTTCAAGATATCAACGGCATTGTGGTTGGTTTTATTGGCCTAACTGAAAATTATATCTCAGGTTTATATGTTGAAAAAAATTCTCGTCATCAAGGTACAGGGTCAGCATTAGTTGAAAAGGCCAAACAACGTCATAACGAATTAATGGTACATGTTTACAAACAAAATAGTGATGCAATTAACTTTTATTTATCACAAAATTTTGAAATTGTTGGTGAATCAATTAATGAAGAAACCAATCATCCTGAAATATTAATGCGCTGTAATATTGAACATAAAGTCAAAATAGGTAAATGTGCATTATAAATTTAACAACAATGTGATCATATGAATTTAAAAAATCATTTTATTATAGCCATGCCTACTGTTAATGACTCAATTTTTAGTCGTTCAGTAGTATATATTTGTGAACATAATCGTGATGGTGCAATGGGGATTATTATTAATAAACCCATAGTTGATCTCAACGTAGAAACGGTATTATCCCGTTTAGAAATAACTGCATCAAAAAGTTGTGCTGAACTTGAACACCCGGTGTTTTGTGGCGGCCCACTTGCTGAAGAGCAAGGATTTATTCTTCATACTCCTCATCAAGGGTTTGCTTCAAGTATACAAATCTCTGATGATATCATGATTACTACATCTCTCGATGCATTAAAATCTATTGGCTCACCAGAACAACCAAAAGATCTTTTCTTAGCGTTAGGTTATTCTAGTTGGCAATCATTACAACTTGAAAGTGAAGTAGCAAAAAATGATTGGTTAGTTACCGATGTTGATCCTGCAATTATCTTTGAGGTGGCTATTGAAGATCGTTGGCAGAAAGCAGCTGAATCATTGGGCATTAATATTAAAACAATTTCACATCAAATGGGCACCGCGTAAGTTATGGCTACCATTATTGCATTTGATTTTGGAACAGCCAGCATCGGCGCAGCTATCGGTCAAGATATAACTAAGACCGCAAATTCACTTTGTTCATTCAAAGCTCGAGATGGCATTCCTAATTGGCAGTCAATAGAGAAAGTACTCAATGAATGGCGACCTGATTATTTAGTGGTAGGATTGCCACTAAATATGGATGGCACCGAGCAACCGCTAACCGCAAGAGCACGCAAATTTGCTAACCGTCTGCATGGAATGTTTGGCTATCAAGTTCATTTACAAGATGAACGATTATCAACCGTTGAAGCAAAATCACATATTTTTGCTTCACGTGGCTACCGAGCCCTTGAAAAAAGCCATGTTGATGCGACTTCGGCAATTATTATTTTAGAAAGTTGGTTCGAAAATAGAGAATCTTGATAATGAATAGATTATTTTAACAATAACTAGTCGCCAATAAATTTCATCCTTGCTAAAATAACAGGCAATTTTTTCTATTGAAAGGACTGCTCCCCGTGTCAAATAATAAATCTCTAAGCTATAAAGATGCTGGTGTTGATATCGATGCTGGCAATGAATTGGTTGATCGTATTAAATCTGTCGTTAAAGAGACCAAACGTCCTGAAGTTATGGGTGGACTTGGTGGTTTTGGTGCATTATGTGCAATTCCAGAAAAATATAAACAACCTATTTTAGTTTCAGGTACTGATGGTGTTGGCACTAAATTACGCCTTGCAATGGATTTAAATCGTCATGAATCAATAGGTATTGATTTGGTTGCCATGTGCGTTAATGATTTGATCGTTCAAGGAGCTGAGCCTTTATTTTTCCTAGACTATTATGCTACTGGCAAATTAAATGTCGATGTCGCCACAACAGTCGTTACTGGTATTGCCGAAGGTTGTAAACAATCTGGGTGTGCATTGGTTGGCGGTGAAACCGCAGAAATGCCAGGTATGTATCATGGTGATGATTATGACCTAGCAGGCTTTTGTGTCGGTGTAGTTGAAAAATCAGAAATGATTGATGGTAGTAAAGTTCAAGATGGTGATGCACTAATTGCCCTTGCATCAAGTGGTGCGCATTCAAATGGTTATTCATTAGTACGCAAAATTATCGAAGTAAGTGGTGTTAATCCAACGACAGAACAATTAGACGGAAAACCATTAGCAGACCACTTACTTGCGCCAACTAAAATTTATGTAAAATCAGTGCTTGATTTGATTTCGAAAATTGATGTTCATGCTATTGCACACATTACTGGTGGTGGTTTTTGGGAAAACATTCCACGAGTTTTACCTGATAATACTCAAGCTATTATTGATGAATCTAGTTGGCAATGGCCGGCCATCTTTAATTGGTTACAACAAGCAGGTAATGTAAGCCGTCATGAAATGTACCGTACTTTCAATTGTGGAGTAGGTTTAATCATCGCTTTACCAAAACAGTTAGCTGAACAAGCCATTAATTTACTTAACCAGCATGGTGAAAAAGCTTGGTTGCTTGGCGAAATAAAACACTCTTCATCAACTGAACGAGTTGTTATTCAGTAATATATACGATATCAATTTTTGTCTAGTAATAGTAACTAATCAGTCAATATTACTGGACAAAAATTATTGATATAAAAATCCTCAAAAAAATTCCTTTTAGTATCAATCTGCAATATCTACCTTATGTTTTAATATGCAAATCCCCTGCCTTTTTTATTTTTACTAAAAACGTATAGTTAGCCAAAAATTTAACTTAAAAATAACTAAAAGCTATCTTAGTTTCTGGTACAATAAGCAAAATTATTATAACTAAGTAATGTCATAATACTCTAAGATACAAGGTTTTTTAATGATCATATCAGATGCTAATAGTGCGGTGTCATCTGTCGCATATCGTGCAAACGAAGTCATTGCTATTTATCCAATAACTCCAAGTTCATCTATGGCTGAACAAGCCAGCACGTGGGCGGAGTTCAATAAACCTAATGTTTTTGGTGATACACCGAAAGTTGTTGAAATGCAATCGGAAGCGGGAGCAATATCAACTGTACACGGTGCATTAATGACTGGGGCATTAGCAACATCATTTACTTCATCGCAAGGTCTGTTATTAATGATTCCTTCGCTATATAAAATAGCTGGGGAATTAACACCATTTGTATTACATGTTGCCGCCCGTACTGTTGCAACTCATGCCTTATCTATTTTTGGCGATCATTCTGATGTTATGTCAGTTAGGCAAACTGGTTTTGCCATGCTGTGTTCTAGCTCGGTACAAGAAGCCCAAGATTTAGCCTTAATCGCACAAATAGCGACACTCAATAGTAGAGTACCATTTATTCACTTTTTTGATGGTTTTAGAACTTCACACGAAGTAAATAAAATTTATCCAATCAGTGATGAACAGATTCGTAATTTGCTTCCCAATCAAGCTATTGATGCTTTTCGCCACCGTGCCTTAACGCCTGATAACCCAGTCATTCGTGGTACATCAGCTAATCCTGATACATATTTCCAGTGCCGTGAAGCAGTTAATCCATATTATGAGAATACTTTCAATCATGTTGCTGATGCTATGCAAGCCTTTGAAAAAGAGACAGGTAGGAAGTATCAACCTTTCGAATATTATGGCGCAAAAGATGCTGAACGTATCATTGTCATTATGGGCTCCGGCGTCAGCACCACGAAAGAAGTTGTCGATCATCTGATTAAAAATGACGAAAAAGTTGGCGTCGTTATCGTAAGATTATTCCGACCATTTTCAGCAACTCATCTACTTGACGTTATTCCGCAAACTGTGAAAAAAATCGCAGTACTAGATCGTACCAAAGAACCAGGAGCACAAGCTGAACCTCTTTATCTAGATGTAATGACAGCCTTTGCCGAGAGTTTTTCACGTGGCGAACGAAACCATTTACCGCAAATTATTGGTGGTCGTTATGGTTTATCATCGAAAGAGTTCGATCCTCGCTGTGTGTTAGCCATTTTTAATGAACTAACAACAGAGAAACCTAAACCTCGCTTTACAGTGGGTATTTATGACGATATAACCGGCTTGTCACTACCATTACCAGAAAAATCCATTCCACAAAAATCAGCACTTGAAGCTCTATTTTATGGTTTAGGCAGTGATGGTACAGTTTCAGCGACCAAAAATAATATCAAAATCATTGGTGATAGTTCACCATTTTATGTACAAGGTTATTTCGTTTACGATTCGAAAAAAGCAGGTGGTTTAACCACTTCTCACCTTCGAGTTAACCTTGAACCAATAGATTCACCATATTTGATAACCAGTGCCCATTTTATTGGTTGTCATCAAGATCAGTTTATCGACAAATATCAAATAGTTGAAAAATTAAAAGATGATGGTATTTTCTTACTAAATACACCTTATAGTAAGGATGAAGTTTGGCATAGATTACCTAAAGAAGTGCAAATTCAACTAATTAAGAAAAGAGCACATTTTTATATAATTAATGCAGCTAAAATTGCTCGAGAATGTAATTTAGGGGCAAGAATTAATACGGTCATGCAGGCCGCTTTCTTCCATTTATCAGAAATATTTAAAAATGATTTTAGCATTTCACAACTAAAAGAAGTTATTGCCAAAAGTTACAGCAGTAAAGGACAAGATATTGTTGAAAATAACTGGAAAGCACTTGATTTAGCCATTGCATCTCTTGAGAAAATTCCATTAAGTTGCGTTGATGAAAGTAGTCCATCACGTCCACCAGTTGTACCAAGCAATGCTCCTGATTTTGTTAAAATGGTTACTGCAACTATGTTAGCTGGCTTAGGTGATAGTTTACCTGTTTCAGTTTTTCCTCCCGATGGAACATGGCCTGTTGGCACCACAAAATGGGAAAAACGTAATATTGCTGAAGAAATACCAATCTGGCAACCAGAATTTTGTACTCAATGTAACCATTGTGTGGTTGCTTGTCCGCATGCAGCCATTCGAGCAAAAGTTGTTGAACCAGATGATATGCTCAATGCACCTGAGTCACTAAGCTCACTTGAAGTAAAAGCTCGTGATATGAAAGGTCAACGTTATGTTTTACAAGTTGCGCCTGAAGATTGTACCGGATGTAATTTATGTGTTGAAGTTTGTCCTTCTCGTGACCGTAATAACTTTGATATCAAAGCCATTAACATGCGTTCACGAATTGACAATCTAAAAACTCAGCGTGCTAACTATGAGTATTTCACCGACCTTCCTGATCGGGAAATCAAAACATTAGAACGAATTGATGTACGTACATCACAACTATTAACACCGTTATTTGAATATTCGGGTGCTTGTGCTGGTTGTGGTGAAACACCATACATTAAACTACTAACCCAATTATATGGTGATCATCTTGCTATTGCTAATGCAACTGGTTGCTCATCAATTTATGGTGGTAATTTACCATCATCCCCATATACAACCGATCGCAATGGCCGTGGACCAGCTTGGGCAAATTCATTATTTGAAGATAATGCCGAATTTGCACTTGGTTATCGTATTACTTATGATCAACATAAAAAACGAGCATTACGTTTGCTTGAACATATTGCAGGTGAAGTTTCACCAGAGATTGTTATCAATTTACAATCACCAGATTTATCTATTGATGAAAAACGAACTCAAGTTAATTTATTACGTCAACAATTAGCACATTTAACTTCAGCTGAAGCTAAAGAGTTAATGCAAGATGCTAATTATTTGATTGATAAATCAGTATGGGCTATTGGTGGTGATGGTTGGGCTTATGATATTGGCTTTGGTGGACTCGATCATGTAATGAGTTTAACCGAAAACGTTAACATCTTAGTGCTTGATACCCAATGCTACTCTAATACTGGCGGACAACAATCGAAAGCAACACCAATGGGGGCAGTATCTAAATTTGCTGATTTAGGTAAACATAAAGCTCGTAAAGATCTTGGGGTCAGTGTAATGATGTATGGTCACGTTTATGTCGCCCAAGTTGCTTTAGGATCGCAATTGAACCAAACACTTAAAGCATTACAAGAAGCTGAAGCTTATGATGGCCCTTCTCTGGTTATTGCTTATAGCCCTTGTGAAGAACATGGTTACGATTTATCTAAATCTCATGAACAGATGAAAGATTTAGTTAAATCAGGTTTCTGGCCACTATATCGTTATGATCCGCGTCGTATGCAAGAAGGAAAACCAGGTTTAGTGTTAGACTCTAAAGCACCAAACAGTGAATCATTAACGGAAGTTTTACTTAAAGAGCAACGTTTCCGTCGTTTAGAAACACTCGAACCAGTTATTGCCAATACTTTACATGCGCAATCAACTAAAATGGTAAATTCTAAATATAAATTCTTGCAAATGCTGGCAACCTATTCTGATATTGAAACGCCAGCAGAGAGTTAATCACAAAATAACTATCAGGCAAAAATAGCCTTAGTTATGAGATATTAAGATCATTGTTAATATATTCATTAATATTAGCAATGATCTTAAATATTGACATAATGTAGTGCAAACTCGAACTAAATTAGTGCTTTTTTCAATCTAGCTATTTAGTATTCACACATCATAAATTCACCAATCTTTAATTTTATCAATTTGATATCAGCTAATTCTATCTGTTTTTTTTAATTGGTATAAATTTTGCAATATTTTATATTTATAAAAGCGGGCTGAACTGTGAGGTGAATTATGGTAACAAATTTGAACATTAGTCGTAGAACATTATTGGGTTTCTCTACCGCTGCTATTGCTGGGTTATCTGTAAATCAATTGTTATCTAAAGCTTATGCTAGCGAGTTACAAAAAACGATTTCATTTTCACTGCCAGTAATGGATACAGCTGTTACACCTAGCCTAGATAATCCTGTTAGACTCAACTTTAACGAAAATGCCATAGGCATGTCGGGAACAGCCAAACAAGCAGCCATCGATGCAGTACCAAAAGCGAATCGATATGCAAAAGCTGAAATTCCACTATTGAGTAAAAAACTAGCACAATATCATAATGTTAGTGATGAACATATTTTATTAACAGCAGGATCATCAGAGGGTATTCGTAGTGCTATAGCTGCCCACATAAACCCTAACACTCAACTTGTTATTCCAGAATTAACTTATGGTGATGGAGAACACTTCGCAAAAATCTTTAATTTGAAAGTAACTAAAGTTCCCTCTTTAGAAGATTGGCAAATTGATATTAACGGTTTGCGCAAGGCGGTTGAAAATCATCAAGGATTTTCGATTGTTTATTTAGTAAATCCTAACAATCCAACATCTACAGTAATTGGTTATAAAGAAGTTAAATCATGGATAACAAGTAAGCCTAAAAATACATTATTTGTTATTGATGAAGCTTATGCTGAATTTGTCAATGACCCTGCTTTCCGTTCTGTCGATAGTTTAATTTTAGAAGGTTATAGCAATATTATTTTACTAAAAACCTTTTCAAAAATTCATGCTATGGCCGGTTTGCGCGTCGGTTATATTGTTAGTTCCCCCGACAATATCAAAAATATTGGTCAATATGTAGCAGGTGAAAAACTTAATTACTGTGGTGTTTGTGCCGCTCTTGCATCAATCGATGACAAGCAATTTTTAACCTACTCAAAGAAAGCAACTGATGTATCACGTAATATTATGGAGAAAGTATTATCAGAATTAGGATTACACTATCTTAAATCGGAAACAAACTTTATGTTTCATAAAAGCCCAATTGAGTTGGGACAATATCGTGAATTAATGAAGAAAAATTTTATATTGATAGGTCGTGATTTTAATCCAGCTACCAACTGGTGTCGAATATCATTAGGAACACCTGGTGAAATGTTGTATGTTGCCAATGTATTGTATGGTTTAAGGGAAAAATCACTGATATAAAATTGAAACAACCATGGAAAAAATTCTAAAGACTCACTGTATATCAGTGAGTCTATAATTTTACTTAACTTTGGTATCGATAACTCGACGAGTCATCCAGTAATGTTTTTTCCAATAATCTTCTTTTAAACTAGAATAGATTACACCTTTAGAAGTTGACGCATGTAAAAACTTACCATCAGCATAGTAAATACCTACGTGTAAACCGCTACGACTACGACCGGTTTTAAAGAATACTAAATCACCCGCTTTAGGTGTAGTAACTTTATAGCCTAGTTTAGCTTGCTCTACAGTACTTCTTGGTAAAGTTTTTGATAATCTATTTTTAAAGAAATTCATAACCAAACCAGAACAATCACTACCAGCTAAGGTTGTACCACCATAACGATATGGCGTTTTTTTCCATTTTTTATAATGTTGATCGATTTTTGCCAAAATAACTGGATCTGATTTATTTACCGCTACTTGACCTTGACTACTACTACAACCAAACAATACAAACAGAGAAAAAATAATCGAAATTACTAAACATCGTTTTTTAACACTACCGCAATTGTTGCGCAACTTGGTTAATAACCGACTGTCTTTTTTTATCATTTCTTTTTGTTCCTTTATTTAAAGTCGACCAATGCGAATAACGTCTTGCTACCTTTAGACTTTTAGGTAACACACCTTTTTGCCACTCATTTTTATCTAGCTTAGATAATCTAATCGGGCTGGTGTTCGCATGGCTGCGATAATTTAAACTCTCTTTAAGTTGAACTAATCGTAAAGAAAGAAAACAAATAATCACATCATCAACACTTAATTTACTATATCCAGAAAGCTGATAACGCATTCTAGAACCGTAATGCTTTGCAGTTTGCATCAAACTGCCCACGGCTGCACCAATTAATGCAGCTGAACCAAAGGATAATCCACCAGTAGCTAAATCAATACTTGCTCCGATAGTTGCACCAGACACAAATCCTTTAGTCAAATGTATACCCATCAATTTCAACGCATCTAAATTAAACAAATCAGCGTTATATCTACCTTTAATTAAAGGTAGATTTTCTTCACTCTCTTGAGTTGAATCAAATTGATAGAGTTGCAATAAATCATTTATTACTTTTTGTTCACGTAACCTAACTTTATTTTGCATATCAGTTACAGCTTGCTTATCATCTGATTTTGCCATTTTATAAAAAGCAGTCACATCAACCAATGCTTCGGCAATAAGCTTATTTGCTGTATGATTACGTGATTCACGAATCCTCGTTAGATTATCTAACCAATTATCCAATATTTTTTTAGCTGATTCAATTAGTAAAGCTAAACTTTTGTATAATTTCTCTTCACCATCTATGGGTGGAAATACAGCGTCGAACCCAATGATAGCATGGATACCTATTATTGAAAGCAATCTTTTCCATTCCTTTTCATTCTGTTCTTTGGTTGAAGTAAAATTAAGGACAGCAAGAATAGGTTTATCACTATTCGCTAATATGGCTAATTCATCGTGATATTTAGGTAGCACAGGCTCTCTTACATCGATAACATAGATAGCTGCATCACAATTTAATACTTGTCTAATGACTTTTGCTTCTTGATTGAAGAGGTTTTCAGCTTCTGGACTTTGTAAAAAATTCGTTAATTTATCGATACCATCTAGCTTAGTATTAGCTGGTAGAATTTGTGTTATATAATCATAAAGCGCCAAACTATCTTCAAAACCCGGAGTATCATAAAAAGTAATGTCGGTATTATTAGACAAAGACAATTTAATCGATTCAACGTGTCTTGTTGTGCCCGGTTTATCTGAAACATCACCAAAATGACTATTATGCGACAATGCTCGCAAAAGTGAAGTTTTTCCAAAATTGGCATGGCCAACTATTGCTAATTTCAATGAAGTAATCATATTAATTATCCTTCTCTAACCAATTAGGTTCGGCTAATGGTAAAGATAACGATTGCCAATTATGAAATTGCTTACCGTGATTAATAAACCATATCCGAGTTTGCTGTGATTTATTAATTAGCTGTTGAATAAAGTTTAATAATCCACGATCAGGCGCGCGATCCGTATCGATGGCGATTAATAATTTTTTCGCTGGTTTTAATTGTAAGTAGTCCAATATAGCAACCCGTTGTTCACGGGTATTGAGAAAGCCATAGAACGGAACTGTAGTTGTAGGTTTCCAACTTTCAACGATATCCACTGCCACCAAATAGATACCATGCCCTTCTTCAATTTGCGAAATCGGCAATTGCCATCTGTTTTCACCTAATTTATCTTCATCTTCTACGTTAGTGACTAATGGCTGTAATTGTTGAGCTAGGATTTGATAATCAGGATCATCTAAATTTAACTTAATTTTTCGACTGGTTACCATCAAGGTGACACCACAAAAAATCATCAGAAGTAAACGAACAGTTAAGCCATAAAAAATAAAAACACCAAGTAACCATATCGCCCATGAAGAACGAATATCACCAGAACTTAATGCATGTTCACTCAGTTTAATCACATCATCTTTTGGAATAGAAAATCCAAACCAAGATGGCAAATAACCTAGATAATGAGTTAATTTAATAATTGAATCTGCACTTAATAAAGTTGTTTTCCATTCAAAACTATAATGTTGGGTAGAAAAAAGCACTAACAAAACAATTAAAGCACTAGTTAAAATAACTGTCCAAAACAAATTAAGAACAAAACCTAGCAACCAACGAATTCGGTAGCCAAATAATGAAACAAAAGCAGGAACAAGTTGTTGCACAGTCTTTTTTTGATAGAGTTTTTCCGCTATCCATAACCAACCATGAATTAATAAACTACCACCAAAGCGAGAAAAAAATAAAAATGAACAAAGCCAGATAATTAGCGTAATAAAATGAACACCCAATAAACTAAATAATGCCCAATATAAATTGATTGGATTTTGACTTAACGCTCCAAATGTCAACGAACTACCGATAAAAAGTGATAAAAACAATAATAACAAAAATGACAGCTTAATTGAGCGCAACATTACTTTTTGTGCCAAATATAAACCATTTTGTTTAGATAATAAGGTGGCTCGCGTAATAATACGATTAACCAAAGAGGTTGGCATAGCTTTAACTTGCCGATTAATATCTTGATCAGCAAAGCGTCCAGATTGTGACTCAATTAAATGAATAGTTTCAGTAAGCCATAAAGATTTTAGCTGTTCACGCATTTTTATTTAATTTTCACATTTAGGTTAGTCATAAAAGAAACGCGACATAAGTCGCGTTTAAAATAGTTTGAATCGTTTACTGGGTAATTTCACCAATTTTACTTAAAAGAGTTTGAATCCGTTGCTGCCAAATTTGTTGATCTTGTTTTAGTTTTTCATTTTCATCACGTAACGCTTTCATTTCATCAGAACTATCATTAATTAATTGCTCAAGTTCTTGATTACCTTGTTTTAATCTAGTGATTTCTTGTTGCAATGTATTAATGGTGTTAACAGTATGTTGAATTCTAGTTTCTAATTGATTCAATATTTCTAATGACATATTTTTCCTCAAGCTCAATTTATTTGGTGTATAATAAGTAGTATTATAACTAATTCATTCTGAAATCAACACCTTTTTAAATTTTAAGTTGGAGAAAAATATGCGAAAACCTCTCGTTATGGGTAACTGGAAACTCAATGGTAGTATCGGTATGGCAAAAGACTTGGTCACAGGGTTAAGAAATGAGCTATCAACAGATGCTAACTGTGGCATTGCAATTGCACCACCTAGCGTTTATTTAGATTTTGTAGCACATCAATTAGGTGGCTCAAACATTCTTTTAGGTGCTCAAGATGTCGGTATTCATCTTTCTGGTGCTTATACTGGTGAAGTATCAGCGACTATGTTAAAAGAAATCGGCGTAACTCACGTCATTATTGGACATTCTGAACGTCGTACTTATCACAAAGAATCTGATGAATTTATTGCCCAAAAATTTGGTGTATTAAAAGAAGCAGGTCTAGTACCAGTACTTTGTATTGGTGAAACTGAAGCTGAAAACGAAGCTGGCCAAACCCAAGCAGTATGTGCTCGTCAAATTGATGCTGTTATTAATGCATTGGGTGTACAAGCATTTAATGGCGCGGTAATTGCTTATGAACCAGTTTGGGCAATCGGTACAGGTAAATCTGCAACTCCAGCACAAGCACAAGCTGTTCACAAATTTATCCGTGATCATATTGCAAAACAAGATGCAGCGGTAGCTAAACAAGTAATTATTCAATATGGTGGCTCAGTTAATGATAAAAATGCAGCTGAACTATTTACACAACCAGATATTGATGGTGCTTTAGTTGGTGGGGCTTCATTAAAAGCTGATGCTTTTGCAGCAATCGTTAAAGCGGCAGAACAAGCTAAGAAATAAAACGTAAGACGCCTATTTTAGGCGTCTTTTTCTACTCAGTAGTACAATTGTAACTTATTTTTTACACTTCTTTTCGTATCTAGATGGCCAAATTTGCTCAACAGGCACTTGTAAATATTCAGAAATAATACGTTCATATTTAGGACAATGTCGATATAGTGCATTACGTAAAGTATCAGCCTGTAAACCACTTGAACGAGAAAGAGCTCTTAAATTTCCGCCTCGGATTTTAATCTCACCTACAACTCTTGATGGTGTCCAGTCTTGATCTTGTTCTCTCATTATGAGATCCTCTATTGGTTAAATTTTTTGCTATTGTAAAGATTATCGGTATTACGCGACTAAAGCGATAACAAGTTACCTGCAAAGAATAGCATATAAAAAAACGAATTAAAATAATAAAAACAAAAAAACATCTAGAAATGGAATGAAAAACAATGGAAAACAAAGTAAAAAAACAGTCAGAACAAGAAAAAACACGAACATTAACCAGTACAGGAGTAATAAATTTTAAAAATCGATTAACTATTGTTTTAGAAGGTCTTTCAGGTAACGCTTTTGCCAAAAAAGTAGGAATGTCAGAAGCAGTAATACGAGATTATTTATGTGGTAAAACCTATCCATCGCTAAATAGATTGGCAACCATAGCTCAGAAATGTGATGTACCAATCGAGTGGCTTGCAACAGGAAAAGGCGAATGTCGTTTACTTCCAGAAAGCCAAGGTAAAGGTTCTATTGATATTCCATTTCATCATCTCAATGAAACAAATAGTTCATTTTCAGTTTTGGAAACAATCCCATTTGATATCACCTTAATCAAACATCACAGTTGTGAAGTTGATAATCTAATCGCTGTTTGGGCTAAGGGTGACAGTATGGAACCAACCATATCCAATCATGATATTCTTATTATCAATAAAGCTAACGCTAAACCTATTGATGGTTTTCTTTATGCGGTACAGTATGATGATCATATAAGTATCAAGCGTATTCAAAATCAAGGTGCTAACTTAGTTTTAATATCAGATAACCCTAAATATCCAGCTATTGTGGTTGACAAAAAAGAACAACACGATTTTCAAATAATCGGCCATGTGGTCTATTTATTGAAAGATCTTAATTAAGATCACCATAATAATGCTATTTTAAAATTTAACTCCATTGATATTATCAATGGAGTTTGGAACTATAATTAATTTTTTTCTGCGAATAGATATAAACAGACAACTACTAATAAAAATTTGTTAGTCAAACCCTTATCCCTCTTTTGCATAGCCTTACACTTTTCATCATAATTATGCTAAAATCATCATAAAATTTTTGTCCATTGATTTAGTTATTATGCCAAATATAAACACTCGAAAAAAAGTCGTTGTCGGCATGTCTGGCGGCGTAGACTCTTCTGTTTCTGCTTATTTATTACAACAACAAGGTTACGATGTTGTTGGTTTATTTATGAAAAATTGGGAAGAAGATGACACAGAAGAATATTGTTCAGCAACGATCGATTTAGCTGATGCCCAAGCAGTATGTGACAAATTAAACATCAAATTACACACAATCAATTTTGCTGCCGAATACTGGGATAACGTATTCGAACATTTTTTATCCGAATATAAAGCAGGCAGAACGCCTAATCCTGATATTTTGTGCAATAAAGAGATCAAATTTAAAGCTTTTCTTGAATATGCAGCCGAAGATCTTGGCGCTGATTATATCGCAACTGGCCATTATGTTCGCAAGCGAGAAAATGGAAGTAAAGTCGAATTACTGCGCGGTATAGATAACAATAAAGACCAAAGTTATTTTTTATATACGCTAAGTGAAGATCAAATTAAACAAAGCTTATTTCCTGTTGGTGAACTAGAAAAACCACAAGTACGAAAAATCGCCGAAAAACTAGGCCTAGCAACCGCAGCTAAAAAAGACTCAACCGGGATCTGTTTTATTGGTGAACGAAAATTTAGTGACTTTTTAGCTCGTTATTTACCAGCACAATCAGGTGTGATTCGGACTGTAGATGGTGAAGTTATCGGCCAACACCAAGGGCTTATGTATCACACATTAGGACAACGCAAAGGACTTGGCATAGGTGGTTTAAAACAAGCAGATGATACACCTTGGTATGTTGTTGACAAAGACATAAAAAATAATGAATTAATTGTTGCCCAAGGTCATGATCATCCAGCTTTGTTTTCGGATGGATTAATTGCTCAACAACTACACTGGGTTGATCGTAAAGTTGTGACCAAACCTTTTCAATGCACAGTAAAAACGCGTTACCGTCAACAAGATATTGTTTGTAGTGTTACACCATTAGAACAAGATAAAATTCAAGTAATGTTTGAACAACCTGTTGCAGCAGTAACACCTGGACAATCAGCGGTATTCTATCAAGATGAAGTCTGCCTTGGTGGCGGTATTATAGAGGAACGAATTGTAAGCAGTAAGGAGCATTAAAGTGAATAGTAAATATCATCATATTGCAATAGCCCTTGCCGGCGTAACACAATGTGCGTCACTTATTCCCCAACTTGCTAATACAGGGGTTTGTAACAATACGCTTTATCAAATAGCAATTAAAAGTATATTCAATACATCGCCAAAAACCACTGATGATGTTTATGATGGTATTATCAATATTAAAACTGGTCTTGAAACACTTATCTCACTACTATCATCCAATCAAAAGCAACAAGTTGAAATCATCCGTTATTTGTTTGGTGCATTAAGTGTCACCAACAAACTTTTAAAAAATAACGATGCATTAGGTAAAATAGATCAACGTTTGCAACGGATATCTGGACTTTATTCAGATATGAATCAAGAGACAATCAGTAATCATGTTGATGATCTCTCTTATTCATTAGCAGGGATCTATTCGGATATCATCAGTCCCCTATCAACCAAAATCAAAGTAGTAGGTAAAGCGGAGTATTTACAAAATTCATTGGTGCAAGCCAAAGTTAGAGCTTCACTACTAGGTTGTGTTCGTTCTGCCATTTTATGGTATCAAGTTGGTGGTAGCCGTTGGCAAATTTTGCTAAGTCGTAAACGAATATGTAATGCAGCACAAGAATTATTAAAAGATATTAATCAACAAAGTTATTAAATTTAAAAAAATAGCAACGGAGTAAAACCGATGGAATTATCTGCTCTTACCGCCCTATCACCAATTGATGGTCGTTATGGTGACAAAACAACAGAATTACGCACCATTTTTAGTGAATATGGTTTGTTAAAATATCGTGTGCAAGTTGAAGTTCGATGGCTACAAAAACTCGCTAATCAAGCAGATATTCTTGAGGTACCAACACTAAGTGAGCAAGCTAACAAGCACCTTAATGAAATTGTTGACAACTTTAATGAACAAGATGCAATACGCATAAAAACAATCGAAAAAACAACAAATCACGATGTTAAAGCTGTTGAG
The DNA here is from genome assembly GCF_002142215.1 of Gilliamella sp. N-G2. Lineage (GTDB taxonomy): Bacteria > Pseudomonadota > Gammaproteobacteria > Enterobacterales > Orbaceae > Gilliamella. Next base: position 57,326 of record NZ_NAST01000009.1, on the reverse strand, counting down.
TATTTCTTAAAAGAAAAAGTTAACACTAACGAAGAACTGCAAGCTATTAATGAATTTATCCACTTTGCCTGCACATCAGAAGATATTAACAATCTATCTTATGCATTAATGTTAAAAACAGCCAGAGACACTGTTCTTATCCCTTACTGGAACAAATTAATTGCAACCATCACTACGCAAGCTAAGACTTATCGTGATTTACCATTATTATCAAGAACACATGGACAACCAGCTACACCTTCCACCATCGGTAAAGAGTTTGCCAATGTTGCTTATCGATTAAAAAGACAGTTAAAACAATTAGAGTCAATTGAAATCCTAGGTAAAATTAATGGCGCTACAGGTAATTATAATGCGCATATGGTTGCTTACCCACAAATCAATTGGCATAAATTTAGTGAAGAATTTGTAACTTCATTAGGATTACAATGGAACCCATATACTACCCAGATTGAGCCACATGATTATATTGCGGAATATTTTGATTGTATTGCTCGTTTTAATACCATTATGATCGACTTTGATCGTGATGTTTGGGGGTATATCGCTCTACATCATTTTAAACAAAAAACCGTTGCTGGTGAAATTGGTTCTTCAACTATGCCACATAAAGTAAACCCAATTGATTTCGAAAATTCAGAAGGCAATTTGGGGCTTGCTAATGCAATCATGAGTCATCTTGGTAGTAAATTACCTATTTCTCGTTGGCAACGAGATTTAACCGACTCAACTGTATTACGTAATCTTGGTGTAGGTATTGGTTATGCGATTATTGCTTATCAATCTACACTTAAAGGTCTAAATAAACTTGAAGTCAATCAAGAGTATCTACTTGATGAACTTAACCGCAATTGGGAAGTATTAGCAGAACCAATTCAAACCGTGATGCGTCGTTATGGTATCGAAAAACCATACGAAAAATTAAAAGAATTAACGCGAGGTAAACGTGTCGATGCACAAGGAATGCAGCAATTTATCGATTCGTTAGCATTACCTGAACATGAAAAAACTCGTTTAAAACAGTTAACCCCAGCAAATTACATTGGTTTTGCCATCAATTTTGTTGATGAACTATAAATGACATAATAAGTGTTACAGCCTAAAGCTCAAATATAATGGGTTTTAGGCGAACCAATTTATGTTGAATGAAATATAACAACAAAATTATTTAAAGTTCGGAAGATAGGGAGCATCATTGAAAATCCGCATCGCAACAAGAAAAAGTCCCTTAGCCCTTTGGCAAGCTAACTTTGTTAAACAACAATTAATGACAATCCACCAAGATTTAACCGTTGAACTAATCCCAATGGTAACTAAAGGTGATGTACTATTGGACAGTCCGCTATCGAAAATCGGCGGTAAAGGATTATTTGTCAAACAATTAGAACAAGCCATAATAGATAATGAAGCTGATATTGCCGTTCATTCTATCAAGGACATTCCAGCTCAATTTCCTACAGGATTAACGCTTGCCACAATCTGTCAACGTGATGATGTTCGGGATGCATTTATATCAAATCAATATCAATGTTTAGATGATTTACCTGATGGAGCTATCATTGGCACCTCAAGTTTAAGACGTCAATGTCAATTACGGGCTAAATATCCACATTTAATAATCAAAGATTTACGTGGTAATGTTGGTACCCGTTTAGCCAAATTGGATAACCAAGAATATGATGGCATTATTCTAGCTGCTGTTGGTTTAAAACGACTAGAATTACAAGAACGAATCAAACAATACATTGATACTGACTTAATTTTACCTGCGGTAGGCCAAGGTGCCGTTGGCATCGAAACTCGAATTAATGATGAAACAATTTTGCAATTACTTGCGCCACTTGATGATAAAAATAGCCGAATTTGTATTCAAGCTGAAAGAGCAATGAATCAGGCATTACAAGGGGGTTGCCAAGTGCCTATTGCCTGTCAAAGTCTTTTAACTAACAATTTATTAACCTTAACTGGTTTAGTTGGCAGTCTAGATGGTTCAACAATTATTAAAGTTAGAGTAACAGGCGCAGCCATAGAAGCTGAGAGTTTAGGCGAAAAATTGGCAGCAAAATTATTAGCTAAAGGCGCTGATAAAATATTAGCGGAACTAATTAACTAATGATTTATATTACTCGCCCTTCCCCAGAAGGGGATAATTTAACCCTATTATTAAATCAAGCCAATATATCAGCAAAACATCTACCTTTTTTTAATATCTTAGCTGGTCAAGATCTGAGGTATTTACAGCAACAGTTGGATAACCTCAATCGAGGTGATATGGTTATTATTGTTTCACCACAAGTCACTTATATGATTGAACAACATCTGCCTAATCTCAGGTTACCTAATCACCTTCACTATTTTGCCATTGGCAAAAAATCTGCCGAATTATTTAGCCAACAAAATAGCGTTCATGTTGATTACCCAAATGAAGAAAATAGTGCTGGATTATTATCATTATTAAATCAACAACCCATAAGTGGTCATAATGCGTTGATTCTTTGTGGGGATAATGGCGGTCAACAATTATCTCAGCAGTTAAAGTTGCAAACAGTTAATGTGAAGACAATAGCATGCTATACTCGTCAAACTATTACTTATAAACCAAACATATTAGCCGAAAATATTACCCAACAAATCATATTAATTACGAGTGTTGATCACCTATTACAGCTAGATATTTACTGCCAAAATAAACATAAAAATGATGCACAACTAATCGTAACCAGTGATAGAATTTTTGCGAAAGCTAAACAGTTAAATTGGCAAAAAGTTTTAAAAATTGTTAGTGCAAATAATCAATTTTTATTTAAAACAATGATAACTCTATGTCATAATGCCAAAAATATTTAAAAAATCTAAATGGGGTTAATTTATGTCAACAAAATATTATGGTGCCAATGCAACACTATCCAACATCAGCACCACTTCATTTAGTCAACCGCCAATACCTAATGCAAACAAAGAAGCGAAAAAGACGATGAACGTAGATAAAAAAGAACCAATCAAAAAAACTTCTAGTCCAAAAATCGAACAACCAACCAATTCATCGGTTAATAGTAGTAAATCCCATGCACCTGTATCAAAACTATCAATACTTGCCATAGCATTAACAGTTTGCTTAAGTGGATTTGTTTATTTCCAAGGATATAAACAAATTGAAAATCAAAAACGAAAGATTTCCACCTTACAAACAGAGGTTGCAAACTTAAAGCAAAATACTAAAGCTAGCATACTTAATGATTTGCAAACTAATATTAATGATGCAGTCAATCAACAAAACCAACAGTTTACATCTTTATCACAGCGTGTTGATCGCCAATTAAATGAAAACCAAAAGATTCAACAACAATTAACCATACAAATTAATGATGCAACAAAGTTAAACGAACAAAATTTGAATACGATTAATGAACGTTTATCAGCCCTATCCACCCTTGATAATAATGTTTGGTTAATCTCACAGGCTAACTATTTAGTCCACCTTGCGGGTAGAAAAATTTGGAATGACCAAGATTATACCAGTGCCCGTTTATTATTGAAAAGTGCTGATGAAAGTTTGGCCAAAACCAATGATCCAAGTCTATTAGCAGCAAGACAAGCCATTAGCAAAGATATTAATGCCTTATCACAAATCAGTTTTATTGATGAAGATGGGATTATTATTAAACTATTAGGTTTATCTGAATCATTAACAGACTTACCTTTAGTCGGTAATTATAAAGAAGCTGCACAGGCAGTTAACCAAAATGAAATTAAAACCGCAAATGGGGTTTCAACAAATAATAAACCATCATCTAACTTAGCTGAAGATCAAGTTAGCTCATCAATAGATGATTGGTCAGACAATTTACTCGCTAATGCGGAAAAATTTATGGACAAATTTATCAAAATTGAAAAATTAGACGCAAAAGATAATCATTTTGCCACTTGTCTCGATAAAGCAGGTAGTGATGAAAAGCAAATTGTCAGATGCCAGATTTTAAAAACACCTTTAAGTTCAGAACAGACTCTGTATCTTCGTGAAAATATTCGTTTCCGGTTATTAATTGCGGCGCAGGCAGTACCAAGACATCAAGAACTCATATATCAACGTGCTTTACATGATGCTTCGACTTGGATTAATGCTTATTTCGATGGTAATGCATCAGCGGTTAAATTATTCTTAAATGATCTTGATAATTTACAAAAACAATCGATTAGTAATCAAAACATCCCCGATAAACTCGATAGCGTTATTGAACTTGAAAAATTAATGCAAACTCGAGTCAAATCAGCATTAGGTAAGTAGGAGAATAATAATGTTAAAAATACTCATTATTTTCTTAGTATTAGTCGGTGGTTTTTTTCTTGGCCCTATTCTTGAAGGCAATCAAGGTTCAGCGGTATTTGAGATTGCTAAATATAGAATAAGTATGTCTTTTAACTCATTTGTCATATTACAATTGTTAGGATTACTTGCCCTGTATCTAGTTTATGAAATATGCAAAAAAATCTTTAATTCAAAAACTGCTTTTGGTGAATGGTTAAGATTAAAATCACCGAAGAAATCGATTAAACGGGTTGAACAAGCGCAATTTTACCTTTTACAAGGTGATTATCAACAAGCTGCAAAACTATTTATGAAAAGTGCCAAAGGTGCAAAAAGCTCTACTTTATCTTATTTACTTGCAGCTCAAGCACAAATTGATGCAGACCAATTAATAGCTGCTAATCAATCTTTAGCCGAAGCGGCAAAATTTTGCCAACCAAAAGAGTTATTTGCTTTTCAACTAGTACAAATTCGTTTACAACTCAAAAATCATGAATATAGTGCAGCTAAAATCACAATTGAAAAACTAATAAACGAAAAACCGCGTAATGTTGAAATATTGAGATTAGCCGATCAACTCTATTATGAAACGGAAGATTATCAATCCGTTATTGATTTATTACCAATTATGTATAAAACTAAAGCTTATCCAGACTCTCAGCTCGATCAGTTTAGACAAGCAGCGTATATTGGCCGTATCAAGCAGTTATCAACCAACAGTGATCCACTTGCTTTGATAAAATGGTGGAAACAACAACCAAAAGTTATTGTTAATAACCTAGCTAACCAAAAAGCAATGGCCAACTATTTAAATCAATTAGGCCAAACAGCCGAAGCGGAAAAGTTGAATAAAAGCATTATAAAATTAGAACAAAAAGAAAGAACTTAAAAAATATTAAATAGTAAAACAGGGCAATTGCCCTGTTTTTGTTTGAATAGACAATCTATTTAGATAATAAAATAGCGAATTAATGCCATACTACTCATTCCAGCAATAACCACCCACATCAAGTTACGAGTCAAAACAGCAACACCAATAGTTGGCAGCGCAGCTAAGCAATATTCAAAATTAAAACTAGGAAATTCACCTTGTTTAACTATAAAAAGATTCTCGACAAACAGTGCGGTTAAAATACAAATAGGTACATAGGATAAAAAACGAATTACCACTTCAGGCAATTGCAATTTTCTGACTAATAAGAAAGGGATAACCCGAGGTAACCAAGTCACCAAACCACTACCCAAAATGATTAATATACTATAAATACTCATGCTTTACGCTCCACAATAATCCCCATAAAGCAACCGGCAAAAGTACTAAGTAATATCGCCATCTCGGATGAGACAAAACGTAATAAAAGAATCAAAATTACACTGACTGTCAAAATTACAATAACACGATTTAAAAGTGTTTTAGATTTATCAGCTGTTAGCTGTAAATAAAGTAAACCAATAAACATCGCCACTAAAGCATAATCTAATCCAAATTGTGCTGGATTAGGCAACCATTCACCAATCAATGCCCCAACTAAACATGATAGAATCCAAGCAGCATAAGCGGTTATATTTAGGCCATGCATCCATGCTGGATTTACGGGTTGTTTATTAGCAATAGCATTCATGGCTACCGCAAAACTTTCATCAGTTAATAAACTACCAATACCAATATTATTCAATAATGAGAAACGACGAAATGCCGGCGCAGTCGCCATACTCATCAAAAAATGCCGCGAATTAACTAAAAACACCGTGAAAATAATCGCAGATATTGGCGTTGCTACCATCATTAAACCGGTGATGATAAATTGTGATGCGCCCGCATAAATAATAATTGCCATGAGTGTCACTTCTAAAACCGATAAGTTAGACGCTTTACCCACAACACCAGCGGCAATTCCTATTCCAATATAACCCAATAAAGTTGGAATACACGCTTGTACACCATCTTTAAATGTTAATGACATTTTCCTTTCCTTAATGAAATAAATTGCTATCTAATAATTGTAATAATGTTGATTCAATTTCACTACTGCATTATTCGTTATCTAATTGATTGCTCAAAATAAAATCTATATATAACAATAAGCCACATACAGTAAGCAAATTTTGCTATAATAGCGCCTATCGACTCTTTGTGACAATAAAAATCACTCATTATCTTATTAAAAAACGGTAATATTATTTATGTATACGGGTACTTTATTCATTATCTCAGCGCCAAGTGGTGCTGGTAAATCAAGTCTTATTCGTGCCTATTTAGCACAAAAAAACCACCATCCAGCAAAAGTTTCAATTTCTCATACGACAAGAAAACCAAGGCCTGGTGAACAACAAGGTGAACATTACTATTTTGTTGATAATCAAGAGTTTGAATCATTAATTAAGCAGAATGCTTTCGTGGAATATGCGCATGTATTCGATCACTATTATGGAACATCTAAAGCCGAAATTGAGCAATCTCTATTGCAAGGTATTAATGTTTTTTTAGATATTGACTGGCAAGGTGCCGAACAAGTTAGACAACAAATGCCTGAATCAAAAAGTATTTTTATCTTACCGCCATCACTCAAAGAACTTGAAAATCGACTCATCAAACGTGGTCAAGATGATGCTCAGGTGATCAGCAAAAGAATGCATAAAGCTCAATCTGAAATTTCACATTTCAACGAATATGATTATGTGATCATCAATGATGATTTTGATGAATCATTAATTGCATTAAATGCCATTATGACTAGTGCTAGTCTTGAACAAAGCAAACAAGCCATAGCCCATCACCAACTATTAGCCGATCTATTGGCTGCCAAATATTAACTAAATTTTAATAACGAATATCGCCGATCACTCGGCGATAGTAAAATTTAACTAACTGAATTAATTACCTAATGCTTTAGTCGCTTGGCTATTTTGAATTAACTCTATTTTATAACCATCGGGATCTTCAATAAAAGCAATAATCGTTTTACCACCTTTAACTGGACCTGCTTCACGGGTAACTCGACCACCAGCTTGACGAACATCCTCACACATTTTAGCAACATCATCAACACCAATAGCAATATGACCAAAAGCAGTACCGTGATCATATTTTTCAGTTCCCCAATTATAAGTTAATTCAATTACTGAATTGGTTGACTCATCACCATAACCGACAAAAGCCAGTGAATATTGATATTCCGGGTTTTCACTGGTTCTAAGCAGTGTCATTCCCATAACTCGAGTATAGAAATCAATTGATCGTTTTAAATCCCCGACTCGGATCATTGTATGTAATATACGCATTACTATATAGTTCCTTATTTCTATTAAAACATTTAGTTTGAGTTTAGCGATTTGTGATTAGACAGGCAAATTTTTATGTCGACAAAATAATCAATTAGCTGATGAGGATAAAATAGCAAAGAAGATAAGTAAAATAAAAAGAAGCTTTCACTGATAACAAGTATAAGTGAAAGCAAATTCAGATAAAACTAACAAGATTTGAATGATAGATTTGAAATAGATCAGATATTATTTACCACTATATCTTGGTGCTACATTGATACGTTGACCATTAGTAATTAATTTAACATTTTGACCAGCATAAAACTGCTTAGCATCACCTTTTTGTATTATGACTATATTAGAACCATTCTCTTGCTTAATTTCTAACTCAACCGCGTCGGCCTGACTAGATTTGTTTTCAATAGAATCACCTAATATTGCTCCGCCTATAGCACCGGTTGCTGCTGCTAAAATCCGGCCTGTACCACCACCAATCGTATTACCCAAAACTCCACCGATTACGGCACCTCCTAAAGGACCAGATACATTGCCACCATTCTTACCATCAGAATTTGCTTGAATCTTAACTGCTCTTACCGACACAACTGTACCATAACTTACTTGTTGAACTTGTTTAGCTTGGTCTGCTGTATATACATCGCCAGAATAGATATCACTATTACTACATCCAGATAAAATTGCAGCTAGAATAGTTAATGTGACGATTTTTTTCATAATTTATTCCTCATATAATTTGAGTATATTTTTATACCATGTTTAGCATAATATTCTTTTGGAAAAACAACAATATCATTTTCATTATTTTATCATTTGATAATATAATTTTTGGCTAACTTGAGTTATACTCAGCTCAATTGTTAATCTACCATACAATAAGTACATGAAACGGTTATTTTTTCCTTTACTATTATCAGTTATGATAACGGCTTGTCATGATGAAAATCAGCAAACGACGATAAAAAACGAAACCGTCACACATCAATCTAAACCAGATTGTTTACAAGACAGGCCAACTAAAAGCTTAAATTTTGACGCCATTCCAGTTGATGGTTGTCCAGTACAATAATTTAATAGGCAAAGTAACAGAATGAAAACTATCGAAATCGACGAAGAACTTTATCAATTTATTGCGGGTCAAACTAAACATATTGGTGAAGATGCATCAAGTATTTTGCGACGTTTATTAAACTTTAACCAACCTGAAATCACTAAAATTGATCCTATATTAGCCAAAGAAAATCATTACCCAATTTTTAATGATCTCCTTACTAGCGACACTTTCACAAATGAAAAATCGATTATTAGTCGTTTTTTATTACTACTTGGTGCTTTATATAACTATAACCCTGCACTATTTTCAATTGCTACGACATCGTTACACGGTAGTAAACGCCAATATTTGGCTAAAGACAAACTTTTATTAGAAACATCAGGTAAAAATACCAAACCCCGAGAAATTATTGGTACTCCATATTGGGTAATTAGTAATACGAATACAGCGCGGAAACTATATATTATTGAATCAATTATGAGTGACATGGGTATCTCAGAAAGCATGATTAATCAAGTTATCCATGCTTTTTTACCGTAAACTATATAATAATTCACTAACATATTGATTATAAAAATGAATATAAAAATAAAGTTATGAGAGAGGAGTAAAAAATGGCTAAGTCAAGCCGTGCGGGATTATTAGCTCAACCATCTGACCTAATTAATATCCAAACATTACAAAATAACTATTATCAAATTCAACCAAATGTTGATAATGTTAGCCAATTAGTTATTTTTGGTACATCAGGTCATCGTGGTAGCTCAAATAAAGCAACCTTCAATGAAGCACACATATTAGCAATTGCCCAAGCGGTAGCCGAATATCGCAAAGCAAACAATATCACTGGACCATGTTTTATTGGTCAAGATACCCATGCTTTATCTGAACTTGCTTTAAAATCAGTGCTTGAAGTCTTTGTGGCGAATGAACAAACTGTAGTTATAGCGCAAAATTGGGGCTATACTCCCACACCAGTGATCTCTCATGCAATATTGACTTATAATCAGGATAAACAATCTCAATTAGCTGATGGCATAGTTATTACTCCATCACATAATCCACCTGAAGATGGCGGTATCAAATATAATCCGACTAATGGTGGTCCAGCTGATACTGATATAACTAAACAAATCGAAAACCGTGCTAATGAATTATTAAAAAATAACCTTAGTGGTGTTAAACGTGTTAGCTTAGAGAAAGCAATAAAATCAGACTACGTTCATACTAAAGAATATGAAACTGATTATGTTAACGATCTTGAAAATATTTTAGATCTGTCATTAATTAAAACATCATCGCTAAAAATTGGTGTTGATCCACTTGGCGGTGCATGTATTACTTATTGGCCCCGCATTGCTGAAAAATACGGCATAAACCTTGAAATCGTCAACAATAAAATTGACCCAACATTTAGCTTTATGCACCTTGATCATGATGAAGTGATCCGTATGGATTGTTCAAGTCGCTGGGCAATGGCCGGTTTATTAAACCTCAAAGATAAATTTGATTTAGCTTTTGGTAACGATACTGATGCTGACCGTCACGGCATTGTTACACCAAAAGGGTTAATGAATCCGAATGCTTACCTTTCAACTTGCGTAAACTATTTATTTCAAAATCGTCCACAGTGGCATCAAAATATCGCTATTGGTAAAACGCTGGTCACTAGCTCAATGATCGATCGTGTTGCTAGTAGCTTAAACAAAAAATACCTTGAATATCCAGTTGGCTTTAAATGGTATGCTGATGGACTTTATCATGGTAAACTCGGTTTTGCCGGTGAAGAAAGTGCAGGTGGTTCATTCTTAAGAACTAATGGCAAAGTTTGGGCAACGGATAAAGATGGCATCATTTTATGCTTATTAGCGGCGGAAATGACGGCTAAAACAGGCAAAAATCCACAGGAGCAATACCAAGAACTTGAAGCTAAATTTGGTGTTTCTTATTATGGTCGAATTCAAGCACCTGCATCATTTACTGAAAAACAAAAATTAGCCAAACTCGATGCCAGCCAATTAACCACAGATAAACTAGCTGGTGAGGAAATTACTCAATGCTTAACCACAGCACCAGCGAATAATGCGCCAATTGGTGGTTTAAAAGTGATCACTCAAAACGGGTGGTTTGCTGCTCGTCCTTCTGGTACAGAAGATGCTTATAAGATTTATGCAGAAAGTTTTATCGGTAATGAGCATCTATTAACTCTTCAACAAGAAGCACAGCAAATAGTCGCTAAAGCAATTCAATAAACTAAACTTAGGTAGGTTAATCAAAATTAACCTACTTTTTATTTATAATCGTAATTAACACTTAAGGTGTAACACAAGCAGCAAAAATACCATCTCCGAGAATCATATCAATTGTGTCGATATATCCTTCATTTACATATATAAATGGTTTTCCGTTATTTTTAGATTGCTCAGATTGTGAAGTTACATTATTTGTCCAATACTGATACGATTGCCAGTCTGTTCCTGTATAAGTTTGGCAAAGCATATTATGACCAGGATCATACAAATCATCTTCAGCCATACACCCCCATTCATTCGCAATTCCACCAATCCATTTTCCATTCTCCTGATAACTTAATTGTCGACGAGCATACTTACCATATCTATTAACATAACCGCCAATCCAACCATCGCCAGGATTGGTATTGGAAAAATCATTCACATCTGGCAATCGATAACCACTACCTAAACTTTTACAATAATCCCTTGCCTTAGCTTGATAATTTAACGCCTCATCGTTAGAACTAATAGGGCGAGAAGAATTTTCATTTTCATTACTAAAAATAATCTCAGGATTAGCAATAAACCAACGCATTAATTTAAATTCATAAATTAGCGTACTTTTATTACTATCAGCATATAATCTGAAAGTCATTGGTCTAAAACTCTTATCCGTAGAATTGAAACGTGGGCCGATTAAGGTTATTTTTATAGCAGGTTCAGCCAATCCATATGGTTCCGGTCCATGACCACTATGCTCCCATTCAGTGGTTTTACTTACACTTAATGATAAACTAACATTGCCCCCCTCTATAGATTGTACAGTACTGCCATTGGCAGCTAATACCGCTTCAGGTGTTATACCGCCAAATAGTAAATAAAAATACAATCCATGTGACCCGGTAGTTGGAAAGTTATTTTTAGTTATTGAAGTTTCACCTTGATAATTACCACTATTGGTTGCTCGCAATACCTTAATACCTTTACTTGGATACCCTCGATAATCCCCATAATCACTGCCATCCTCGACTTGTGCGACATCCCATAAAATTCCATCTACCTGATAATCAATACCGCCTAGACTTCCCCCATCAAAAAACAAATTTGGTTGGGCATAACAAACTTTTGGATCTAATTTTGGCGTTAAATAATAACTATGTGAGCCTTCTTGAAAATGATTTGTATTGGGATCACCATAAGGTGTAGTTAACTCACTATCACTAGCGCTAATAGTTATTTTATGTACCCCATCACATAAATCTGGAATGGTATCAGGATGACTTTTCACCTTCGATGTAATATCTATAAATGCGTTTTTAGCATTAATATCTGCTACGGCAGGATTACGGGCTTCCCATTTTATCTTAATTTCACCTGTCGCGGTTGCGGTGATTAGGTCATTAGTATCAAATCCATCACCATCATCATCTGCGAAATAATTATACGGTGCAGCAAGTAAATCAGTCATATTTATTACAGGAAACTGATTATTGCCTGATATAGGTAATGGAACAATCGTTTGTACACTGCCATAAGTATTTTTTTTATCAGGTAACTCGATCGGATTGGTTATACTTGATACATCATTTTGCGGGGTTATCACAGTACCATTAGGTAATTTAATTGCCAGTAGCTCTTCTGTACTAGTTATTTTACTAACACCATCATCTAGCGTTAAATATGGTGCATTACCTTTTATACTTTCTGTGGTAAATGAACTTAACGCGTATACAGGGCTAAATATAGTTGAAAAAGCCATAGAAGATAAACAAATCTTTTTCAAAGATTTCACTATTGTTTGGCAAACTGAGGATGAATATTTAAGTAGTGTTTGATTAAACGTTGAATTTCGCTTTATTGGCTTATTAATGAATAATTGCTGTATTGAAGGGACGTAACTCGATATATTTTCTTTATTGGTCAATGTTGTAATAACAATTAAATTAGAAATAGCACCTAAATAAGGGTATCTCAACATGTTCTTAATCCTTTAATTTATAATTTTTATCTAAAAATATGCAATCCTTGCAGGGAAAATTATATATATATTAGGTGATTATAGCAAACTCGAATTAGTAAATAATTATTAAGATTTTTGTCCTAGCCGGAAGATGTTCATTTCTAAACAACCTACACGACAGAAAACTAAGACCCGATATACTATAAATTTTGTTTGCCAAAAGGCAAAGTGCATTTATTCTTTTGAACACTTTTTTTAAAAATATTTTCAACAATATGATTTTTTTAAAACATTTTATTTTTATCCGTAAAAAAGGGGTTGCAATAGTCTAAATTTAATCGTCAAAAATGTCATTTTTCAACTTTTTTACTAGTTACATTCCATGCTATATCATATAGTGGCTTCTTAAATTTTTAATCACAATTCAGTTCAAATATAAAATTGAACCAATTTATAATATTGCTTTAAGAAATCAAATCTTTTAATAGTAATAGCTTTAAATGGTAATGTCTTCTTGTTTATAGACTTATTTCATGGCATGATTTAGCGCTTTATTTATCTAATAAAAAAATAGTTAGGCTTTTGCTGATACTAAAGTTAAATATTTAATCAAAAACTCTAGGGAAAATAGATTCATGAGTACAGGTACTATGAAGAAAAGTCATTCACAGTGGAGCTCTCGCATGGGATTTATGCTTGCGGCTGCCGGTTCTGCTGTGGGATTAGGTAATATATGGAAATTTCCATATATGGCAGGTGAAATGGGTGGTTCAGCATTTGTACTAACCTATTTACTATTTATGTTTGTCATTGGCTTGCCAATTTTAGTTTTAGAATGGTTAATCGGCCGTCGCGGACAAAAAAACCCAATTCATACCATGGAAGATGTTGCGGTATCAGAAGGTCGCTCAAAATTATGGCGCTGGGTTGGTATTATTGGTGTACTTGGCTCGTTTTTAATTCTTTCTTTTTATAGTGTAATTGGTGGCTGGGCGACTGATTATATCTTTTTAGCTATCAATGGTAGCTTTGATGGTGTTGATGGCGCAGCTACAGGACAAATTTTTAGTGGTTTCCTTAGTAATGTCGGTAGCCTTTTAACTTGGCATACCGTGTTTATGGCAGCCAATACCATCATTGTGGCTATGGGCGTTGGTGCTGGTTTAGAGCGCGCTTGTAAGGTTATGATGCCAGGCTTAGGTATTTTATTATTAGTGTTAGTCGCTTACGCTGCAATTGTTAGTGGCCCATCATTTGGTGTAGCGTTTGACTTTTTATTCACCCCTAATTGGTCAGCATTAAACGGTACCGCAATTTTAGCCGCTTTAGGTCATGCGTTCTTCAGTTTATCATTAGGTATGGGGATTATGATGGCTTATGGTTCATATCTTGGTAAAGATGTGAATTTACTATCTACTGCTCGCACCGTGGTTATTTTAGACGTTATTGTGGCCATGTTATCTGGTATGGCGATCTTCCCGTTAGTTTTTGCTAATGGTTTAGAAGCTGGTTCTGGACCTGGCCTTATCTTTGTTACTTTACCAATTGCCTTTGGTAATATGGCTGCTGGCTCAATTTTAGGTTGTTTATTCTTTATCTTCCTAACTTTTGCTGCCTTAACTTCATCAATTTCATTACTTGAACCAACTGTAGAGCTTTTAGAAGAGAAAACGCCTATGGGGCGTAAAACTGCGACAGTGGTTAGTAGTGTATTAATTTGGGCATTAGGTATTGCTTGTATTTTATCCTTTAATGAATGGTCAGATGTCACGTTATTTGGTAAAAATATTTTCGATTTACTCGACTATCTAACGAGTAAGATTATGTTACCTGTGACTGGCTTAGGAACTGTAATCTTCGGTGCTTGGATGATGAACCAAAAAATCATTCGTAAAGAATTGAACTTAGGCAATTTCTGGTTTGGTGTATGGTCAATCTTGACTCGCGTCATCATTCCTGTGGCCGTAGTAGTTATTTTAGTTTGTGGATTTTTACCAGAAACTCGATAATTAAATGGTTAGTAAATTTAAAAGCCTTGATTAATATCAGGGCTTTTTTATTGCCCAAATAACTAAAAAATCAGCAATTAATTAGTTATCTTAATACTCTCACTTGAAATTGTCTTTTTTATTCCCATATAACGATACAACAATTAATCAAATCATTATGTCAATGTTAATCAGTTAATATTAACGAGATTACATCTTATTTATCGCATTAGTAAGATGAACGTTTTGTGGTTAATATTAATTGAATTTGCAAATATAGCTGAGGTATTAGTCAATGAGTAAGCAAGGAACTGAAACACGTGGATTTCAATCCGAAGTTAAACAAATTCTTCATTTAATGATTCACTCTTTATATTCTAATAAAGAAATATTTTTAAGAGAATTAATTTCAAATGCTTCAGATGCAGCTGATAAGCTTCGTTTTAAAGCACTTGAAAATCCAGATTTATACGCTGGTGATGCCGAGCTTGGGGTTCGTATTTCAACCAACAAAGAAGCAGGCACCTTAACCATTGCCGACAATGGTATTGGTATGACTCGTGATGAAGTCATTGAGAATTTAGGAACAATTGCTAAATCAGGCACCAAAGCATTTTTAGAATCAATTGGTAGTGATCAAGCTAAAGATAGCCAACTTATTGGTCAATTCGGGGTTGGTTTTTACTCAGCATTTATTGTTGCTGATAATGTTACTGTTACAACTCGTGCGGCAACAGCCAAAGCAGATGAAGCTGTTATGTGGCAATCTGCTGGTGAAGGTGAATATACCATTTCTGATACTAATAAAGAAACACGTGGTACTGAAATCGTCCTACATTTAAAAGATGATGAAAAAGAGTTTTTAGATGATTGGCGCTTACGTTCAATTATTAGCAAATATTCGGATCATATCTCTTTACCAGTTGAAGTACAAACTACTGATGAAGAAAGCAAAGAAGTTAAATGGGAAAAAGTTAATAAGGCCCAAGCACTTTGGACGCGTAGCAAATCAGAAGTAACTGATGAAGAATATAAAGAGTTCTATAAACATATTTCACACGATTTTGCCGATCCGCTAAGTTGGAGTCACAATCGTGTTGAAGGTAAACAAGAATATACTAGTTTGCTCTATATTCCATCTAAAGCGCCATGGGATATGTGGAATCGTGACAATAAACATGGTTTAAAATTGTATGTGCAACGTGTTTTTATTATGGACGATGCAGAACAATTTATGCCAAATTACTTACGCTTTGTAAAAGGTTTAATTGATTCTAATGATTTACCATTAAATGTTTCACGCGAAATCCTGCAAGATAACAAAGTAACCCAGAATTTACGCAATGCATGTACTAAACGTGTTTTACAAATGCTTGATAAACTTGCTAAAGATGACAAAGAACAATATCAACAATTCTGGAGTGAATTTGGTCTGGTTTTAAAAGAAGGGACTGGTGAAGATTTTAGCAATCGTGAGTCTATTGCTAAGTTATTACGCTTTACTACCACTAACAGTGATAGCGAGGTACAGAGCGTATCATTAGATGATTACATCAGTCGTATGCAAGAAGGTCAAGAGAAGATCTACTTTATTACTGCCGATAGTTATTGCGCAGCCAAAAATAGTCCTCACCTTGAATTATTCCGTAAAAAAGGTATCGAGGTATTATTACTTTCTGATCGTATTGACGAATGGATGATGAGCAATTTAACTGAATTTGCTGGTAAACAATTCCAATCTATCAGTAAATCTGACGAATCAATCGAGAAATTAGCCGATGAAAATAGTGATGAACAAAAACAAGTTGAAAAAGAACTTGAGCCATTTATCGAGCGTGTGAAAAAAGTTTTAGCTGACAAAGTTAAAGAGGTTAAATTAACCCATCGTTTAACTGATACACCGGCAATTGTGACGACAGCTGCAGATGAAATGTCTACCCAAATGGCTAAGTTATTCGCTGCTGCAGGACAGAAAGCGCCAGAGATCAAATACACATTTGAGATTAATCCTGATCATCAATTAGTTAAACGCATCGCTAATACTCAAGATCAAACAACATTTAGTGACTGGGTTGAGTTATTGTTAGATCAAGCGCTTCTTGCTGAAAAAGGATCATTAAGTGATCCAAGCAAATTTATTCAGACTATGAATAAATTACTTGCTCAATAATTAATTTTCAATTCCTAATTTTCAACCCGACATGGCTTGCCCGTCGGGTTGATTGCTACTTTTTACTGCAAAAGATCAATAAATTTTAAGCCAAATTTTGATACCTATCACACTTTTTCATTTTATTACTTTCTATTTTTGTTAAGCTAGACATAATAATTTAACCTTTAATTTAGACTGTAACAGATGAAAGTTCATAAAATATTAAATAATAATGTTGTGGTAACATTAGATGCAAAGGGAAATGAATTAATTGTTACTGGACGTGGGGTAGGATTTAAAAAAAGGGAAGGAGACAAAATTGACCCCCAACTTATTGAAAAGCAGTTTTCATTGAATAATCAAGAATTACTGCCAAAGTTTGCTGAGTTGCTTTCGGAAATACCTATCGAAATTCATACAACTTCAGATATCATTATCAATTATGCTAAGAAGCAGTTAGGTGGCAAATTACAAGATAGTATCTATATTTCTTTAACTGATCATATCTATTTTGCTATTGAAAGGCATAAGCAGGGATTTGATATTCCGAATAATTTTATTTGGGAAATAAAAAAATTCTATCCAAATGAATATCAAATTGGTTTACATGCTTTAACAGTGATTAAACAGCGTTTAGGCGTCGAACTGCCCGAAGACGAAGCAGGTTTTATTACTTTTCATATAGTCAATGCTCAACTAAATGATACCATGCCGAATATCGTTAATATGACGAAGATCATGCGTGAAATTTTAAATATTGTTAAATACTATTTTAGGTTTGAATATGATGAAAATAGCCTTTCTTATCAGAGATTTATCACTCATTTAAAGTTTTTTGCACACCGCATATTAAGTAATGATAAATCCGTACAACAAGATACAACATTATACGAAATCATTCGCCAAAAATATGAACAAGCTTATTTTTGTACAAAACAAATAGATCTACATTTAATTCAACAATATCAACATCCATTATCTGACGATGAAAGCTTATATCTTACCATTCATATTGAGAGGTTAAGAAAAGAGCTAAAAATAATTGTGTGACTTAAATCACAAATTAGCTAAATATCAGTAAACAAGAGAATTAAAAATATGTTATTTTAACTTAGAAATTTTTGGATTGTTATTGTATCAATAGTTATTATTGGTACAAGCAAAACCTAAACCCCTAATGGACTTGGGGTTTAGGTTTTTTTTTGCGCTTAAATAAGGATAAGCTATGAAAAACAAACAACTTGCCGAAGTAATTATTGAGCATGTAGGTGGTAAAGATAATATTATCAGTCTAGTGCATTGTGCAACTAGGCTTCGATTTGTATTAAAGGATGAATCAAAAGCAAATGCTGAATTTTTAAAAAAACAAGCCGGTATCATTACAGTTGTACAAAGTGGTGGACAGTTCCAAGTCGTAATCGGTAACAGTGTTGCAGATGTATTTAATGTCATCATGCAATTAACCAATCTCAATGAAAAACCAACCAACGATGCACCACCGGCTGCCCCTAAAGGTATTGTATCAAAACTGATTGATTTAGTTTCTAGTATCTTTATCCCTGCACTAGTCGTACTTGTTGCTGGTGGTATTTTTAAAGGGGTAGTAGCAATATTACAAGTTATGGAACTTGTTCAAGCCGGCTCACCAACCCTTAACTTCTTAAATGCGATTGCTGACGCCCCATTCTATTATTTACCAATCATTTTAGGATTTTCAGCGGTTAAAAAATTCGGTGGTAATCCTTATGTAGGTATGGCATTAGGTGGTGCATTGGTTCATCCTAGTGTAGTTGGCATGTTAGGTAATGCTTTTGAATTACAGACAGAATTCTTTAACATTCCAATAAAATTAATTCGTTATCCTTCATCTGTTTTCCCAATAATATTAGCTGCATGGTTCTATTCATTATTAGAACGCAACTTAAACAAAATCATGCATGACTCATTCAAAAAGTTTATTGCTCCGTTATTTGGTTTGATAATTACCGTACCACTAACCTTTGCTGTTATCGGTCCAGTTGTTTCATTCTTAAGTGATACAGTTGCTAGTGGTATCATCTATGTTTATCAACTTAACTCTGTCATTGCTTCTATGATTTTAGCTGCTCTTTGGCAAGTGATGGTGGTATTTGGTATCCATTGGGGATTAGTACCTTTTGCGATGAATAATATCTCGGTTTATCAAGAAGATTTTATGATTCCAATCTTATTCCCTGCGGTATTCGCTCAAGTTGGTGCGGTATTAGCGGTTATGTTACGCAGCAAAGATCCACAAGTTAAAACCTTAGCAAGTTCATCGGTATTATCTGGAATTTTTGGGGTAACCGAACCGGCCATTTATGGCATTAACTTACCATTAAAACGTCCATTTATTATCGGCTGTATTTCGGCAATGATTGGTGGAGGTATTGTTGGTTATTATCATTCGGTCATCTATTCATTCAGCTTTATTAGTATCTTCTCATTTTTACAATTAATTCCACCTACAGGCATTAATGAAAAATTTTATGCGGTAGTATTTGGTTCTCTTATTTCATTTGCAGTAGCCACATTAGTCACTTATCTATTTGGTATCCCAAAAGATAAAAAACAAAATAATGAAAATGAAATAGAAAATTCTGATTCAAACAACAATAAAACTGATAGTGATGAACTAGTAAAAACAATCACTATTGCCAGCCCATTAACTGGTCAACTTATTGACTTAAAGGAAGTTAATGATGTTACTTTTGCGAGCGGTTTAATGGGTAAAGGTGCTGCAATTATTCCAACTATTGGCGAAGCTGTCGCACCAGAAGATGGTGAAGTAGTGTCACTATTTAGAACGAAACATGCTATCGGTTTCCAAACTAAATCAGGTGCAGAAATACTTATCCACATTGGTATTGATACAGTGAAGTTAGATGGCCAACATTTTGAAGCTCATGTAGAAAGTGGTCAAAAAGTGAAAAAAGGTGATCGACTAGTAAGCTTTGATATTGAAGCAATAAAACAAGCCGGTTTTGAAGTAACTACACCAATCATAATCACTAACAGTGATGACTATATCGATGTGCAGTGCATATTTAATCAAGATAATATTCAACATGGTGACGCACTATTAGCGTTAAGTGCAAACAAGGAGTAAAACATGACTAATACTTTTCCTAATGATTTTTTATGGGGCGGCGCAATTGCCGCTAACCAAGTCGAAGGTGCTTATAATGAAGATGGTAAAGGTCTTTCAACATCAGACTGTACTCCTAATGGTCTATTTGGCGATATAGTTGATCGTAATAATGTCCAAATTAACAGTATCAAAGATCGGGCTATCGACTTTTATCATCGCTATCCAGAAGATGTAGCCCTGTTTGCAGAAATGGGATTTACTTGTTTAAGAACATCTATCGCATGGACACGTATTTTTCCTAATGGCGATGAAGAACAACCAAATGAAAAAGGTTTAGCATTTTACGATAAACTGTTTGATGAAATGTTAAAACACAACATTACGCCTTTAGTCACCTTATCACACTACGAAATGCCCTATTACCTCGTTACTCAATATGGTGGTTGGGGAAACCGTAAAGTGATTGAGTTTTTTACTCGCTATGCCAAAACTGTATTTGAACGCTATAAAGATAAAGTGAAATATTGGTTAACATTTAATGAAATTAATATGTCACTACATGAACCATTCACCGGTGTCGGTTTAGCTAGAAATAGCAGTAAAGCAGAAATCTATCAAGCTATTCACCACCAATTAGTAGCCAGTGGACGGGCTGTTAAACTTTGTCATCAAATTATACCTGATGCAAAAATTGGTAATATGTTACTTGGCGCTATCGCTTACCCTCTTAGTCCAAAACCAGAAGATGTTTGGGCAACGCATTTAGAAAATCATGGTTGGTTGTTCTTTGGTGATGTGCAAGCACGTGGCTATTACCCAACGTATATGAATCGTTATTTTAAAGAAAACAATATTGAATTAACGATTACCGATCAAGACCGTGAAGATTTAAAAGAAACTATCGATTTTATCTCGTTTAGTTATTACATGAGTTGTTGTGGAACAGCTGACGACTCACTTCGTCAAAAAGGTAACATTCTTGATATGGTACCTAATCCACATCTCAAAGCGTCTGAATGGGGCTGGCAGATCGACCCAATCGGTATCCGTTACTTATTAAACTTGCTTTATGAACGTTTCCAAAAACCTCTATTTATTGTTGAAAATGGCTTAGGAGCTAAAGACAAACTTGAAGCTGATGGCACCATTAATGACGACTATCGAATTAATTATATGAACGATCATTTAGTGCAAATTCGTGAAGCGATTAATGATGGTGTTGAAGTGATGGGATATACCAGTTGGGGACCAATTGACCTAATTAGTGCATCTAAAGCAGAAGTGACCAAACGATATGGTTTTATTTACGTGGATTTAAATCAAGACGGTTCTGGTACCCTACAACGTTATAAGAAGAAAAGCTTTTATTGGTATCAATCAGTCATTTCATCGAAAGGTGCTAATTTAAAATAATGATGATTCCGGTAGGTCTTCATTTGCCCTACCGGTAATTTCACTCATCATACTAATGACTATGCCATATGAGGCTAAAGATGAAAAATAAAAAAATTAAAGCAGTATTCGTTACTAGTGCACTGTTATTAACAACGCTTGCTACTGGTTGTAGCAATCAAGCAAATAATGCAACAAACAATAATAGTGATGATGCCATAAATATTTATTTTGCTCGACACGGTAAAACTTTATTTAATACCTATGATCTTGTACAAGGTTGGGCTGATTCACCATTGACTGACAAAGGTATTGAAGTTGCTCGTTATTTAGGAGAAGGTTTTAAAGATCAACACATTCAATTTGATGCTTATTACACCAGTGATGCTGGACGTCAGCGTGAAACAATGCAAGTTTTGTTACAACAAAAAGGTGTTAAAGATTACCAGATCCAAGAATTAAAAGGTTTACGAGAAGTCTTTTATGGCGGATTTGAAGGTGGAAGCAATGCCAAAATGGTATCTGCATCCATGAAATCTCTTGGTTTTAAATCTGTTGATAGCTTTTATAAAAGTTATGTGCAAGGACAAATTCCCGTGGCAACTCTAACTGATGCCATCGCTAAGAGTGACCCTAAACATCAAGCGGAGAACTTTGAGCAGGTTAAAGAGCGTACCCAAAATGCTCTGCATAGCATTGTAAAAACAGCCCAGAATAAGCATCAAAAAAATATTTTGGCTATTTCATCTGGAATGTCAATGCAAGCTATGATTTCTGATTTAACCGATAACCCAAATAAAAACAAACCATTGTCAAATGCTACCGTGGTTAAAATTGTGTATCAAAATGGTAAATATAGTGTAGTTGAAATTGGCAGTATGGACTATGTTAATCAAGGTAAATTATCACTAAATAAATAAACAACTGGAGGCAACCAAATAGCCATAATCTGAATAAAATTAAATGATTAGCAATTAAATTAGTAAAATAGGATTGTTACTGCTTAGGCAGGCAAAACCTAAATATCAGCCCTACCAATAGGTTTGTGGGCGGTATTTAGGTTTTTTTTTGGGAAAATAAAGATAGGATATAACAATGAAAATAAAGTACCTTTCGCTAGCACTTCTTAATATTATGTGTTTTTCAGCTGTTGCGGCTGAAGCAAATTCGCTAAATACTGATAATAGTTTTTTCAAAGATAGTAAATTTGAATTTTCAACACGTAATCATTGGAAGTATTTAAAAGAAAATGCATCGCAGCCCAAAGAAGTTCACAGTGCATGGGGACAAGCATTAACACTTAACTATAAATCAGGTTATTGGTTAGATATCTTGGGATTCGATGTTACTTATGACAATGTCATCAAACTTGGAGCCAGTGATTACTTTGCAACTCGTAACTTACTTTATAATGATGGTAAAAAAGCGGATAAACACAATGCACACGGTTTTAACAAATTTACACAACGTTATGCTAAAGTCAAACTTGGTAATAAAGATATTAATTTTAATGGTAAAGCTGGTTGGCATAGTTTAAAAGATATGGGAGTAATTAGTTCATCGCAACATTTAACCCGTAACAGTTATCTCGGTTATAGTGGAACACTTAAATACTCTAATTTGGCGTTATCGCTAGCTTATATTGATAGTGCTCTACCACGTGAATCGGCCAAAAAAGTGCATTTTTATAGTTTAGATAGAAAATCTGAAATTGATAATATCAAAACAGCTGAAATCGCCTATAACGATAAAGTAATTAAACTTGACTACTCTTATGGTGTAGCAAAAGATTATATTAAACGTCATGCGATTGAGTTTTCTTATAAACCGATAGAAAAACTAACCGTTGGCTCACAAATCTATGGCAGTACTGCTCTTAAAAATCATGACAAAATGAAAGCCAATGTGCGTGATTTTGATGATTCAGCGTGGCATTATGCAGCCGATGTTGAATGGAAAGAAGCAGATTGGAGTGCCAAATTCGGTATCGCTTATACCGATGCCAATCGCAAAGGCGCTATCGGTTATTATGGCCGTCACATAGGTAAAAATAACCGTGGCCGTTATAATGGTATGGCTGCTGCAGGTGCTGACTATATGCGTGATGGCGAAGTGGTTTTATCCAGCGTGTTAGGCTATGACTTCTTTAAAGATAATACCACTGGTTTATATCTAAACTATGGTGAATTTAACTATAAACACGAAACCCTAAAAAATGGTGAAATCAACGTGTTTAATATCTGGAAACCAACCAGTGGAACATTTAAAAATCTATCTATTTTGTCAAAATTTGGTTATGGTTGGTCTTATAAAACCATGAGCAGCAAAGACATTACTCCTAAATTAAGAGACGGCCATGCGCAACGTTCACCAACATTATCAGCAGAAACCGTAATTGATTATCGATTTAACTTGTTTTAAAAGGACGAAACTATGAAAAAACTTATTAAACTTATTGGATTAACCGCAATTCTTACTGCATCACTAGCACAAACTGTTGCTGCCGATGTGAATATCTATTTTACTCGTCATGGTAAAACTATGTTTAATAACGTGCATCGTGCACAAGGGTGGTCAGACACGCCTCTTACTAAACCAGGTATTGAAGTTGCAGAACAACTTGGCCGAGGTTTAAAAGATGTTGATTTTATTTCTGTATATTCAAGTGACTCTGGTCGTGCCAGACAAACAGCTCGTATAGTTCTTGAATCTAAAGGTGACACAAAATTAAATATCAACGAAATGGAAGGCCTGCGTGAAACTTGTTTTGGTGATTTTGAAGGTGATCTTGACCCAAACATGTGGAATCCAGCTGCACAACATCTAGGTTATGAGTCAGACAAAGCCCTAATGGCGGATTTAGCTAAAGGTAAAGTTACTCTTAAAAAAATGATGGATGCGATTAAAGCTGTTGAGAAATCTGGTCAAGCTGAAGACTATAATGCCGTTAAAACTCGTATGCAAGCATCATTAAAAGCGATTGCTAAATCTGCTCAAGAACAAGGTGGTGGTAATGTATTGGTGGTCTCTCACGGTATGGCTATTATGGCAATGGTTGAAGAGATGTTAGACAAACCAATCACTAGTGGACTTGGTAACGCTAGCGTAACTAAAATCCGTTATACCGATGATGGTAAATTTATCGTTGAATCATTAGGCGATATGAGCTATGTAGAAAAAGGTAAAGTAGCAGAATAATCTTTACTAAAAGACTCACATTAGTGAGTCTTTTTTCAATTTTTATTGAGTAACATCCTATTAACTCTACTAATGTAAATCACTTTATTTTTATCGGCATTAATATATAAAAATAATAAGCTTGTTTACTCATATTTATCAGTCCAATAACTTTATAATATGATATTAATCAATTTATTACCAAATGTAACTTTAATAAATTTTTCTTTAATATTATTTATTGCAGATAATATGAAAAAAAGAAAAAATCTTTATAAATACTGAATTGAACAATCTAAAATAAACAACTATTTTTACTACTTAAATTACATTAACTGGTTATAATAAAGTATCGCTTAATCGGTAATATTAGGATTTTTCATGTTTTATATTAGCCACTATTCGTCACCAATGGGATTGATAACTTTAGCTAGTCAACACAATAAATTAATTGGTGCCTGGATTGAAGGACAAAAATATTTTGGCCAAATTGTTAATTCGACCAAACAAGAAAAATCTAATTTAGCAATATTTAATCAGACTAAAAAATGGTTAGACGACTATTTTCTAGGAAAAAAACCATCTATAAAGCAATTATCATTGGCTCCTCAAGGTAGCGCATTTAGGCATATGGTATGGGACATATTAGCGCAAATTCCTTACGGAGAAGTCATTACCTATGGCTATATCGCAAAACAAGTGGCATTGCAATGTAATAAGCCACATATGTCCAGTCAAGCCGTTGGTGGAGCGGTTGGTCACAATCCTTTATCAATTATTATTCCTTGCCATAGGGTTATTGGTGCCAATGGTAACTTAACAGGTTATGCCGGTGGAATCGACAAAAAAATTTGGCTTTTGCAACATGAACAAGTTGATATGCAAAATCTTTTTATTCCTAAAAAAGGCACAGCTATTTAACAAGAGTTTACTGGTTCACTTTTACAGCATTAAACAAGCCCTTTTCGTAATTTTATAACGGTTTTAATGTTCATTTTTTGAGCAAAAAAAATTACGCCAGTCGCTAAGCGCGACTGGATGCAATTTTTGGGACAGTTTTTCGATAAAGCTTAAGTCAATTGATAACAGATATTTTTCTTTATTCCAATTTTTCAAATGATTATATTCTATTTCGCTTAGCATTAGTTACCAAATGAGCTTCGTCCTTTCTAGTTGAAAGATGGTTTGAAGTAGGATATGCAATATTAGAGTTCACTGATACCATTTCCAATTGCTCTATTGCAGTAAATTGCAATTTCTGCCATTTAATAAATTTTGTTAAATCAACCTGCAAATTCCATTTTAATTGATAACCATAAGATTGAGGAATAAGTTGGTCTGAGAAAAGACCAATTAACTTTGGTATTGATATTCCAGCTTTCAATACTTTTTTATTATTCAATTTTTTATATTGTTGACAATAAACTTTCAAATTTAAATTTAATTTCGTGGTGGCTAAATAGAGCGATACTCCATAAACTTGTGCAAACATTCTCTCACGAAAGAAATAGATACAATCAGACTGTTGACTTAATTTTAGTTTTTCTTCTATATTCATGGATACATAATTCATTTCAAATTAAAAATTTGAAATCCCAACTATATCAATTCTTAAATTAATACTATTAAGATTACAAAAAAGTATTTTGTGCATTTGTATATTTTTGAGCAATTATTTATTTACTAATCACTACGGCGTAATACAAGCAGTTAAATACAAACGTTCATCTTCAGCTCGAGTACCAACAACTCCCCACCTTGAATCTACCACATATAATGTATCTTTATCACCTGGATAACGGCTTTTATAAAAAATATCACTAGACCAATAAATTGAAGCATCAAAATAAGGATCCCGATAATCAGGCCACTCACTATTTTCATAGTCATTGTGGGAATTAGTAACACTACCCCACTCAGCAAACAGCCCGCCCATCCATGTTCCACTATCGTTCTTATAACTAATCATCCGACGATATTGTTCTTTAACACCAGGAATTCCATTATTCCAACCTATATAAATATTATTTTTATCGTAATCACGATTGGAATTGGTCAATTCTATTATTTTAGGCACACGATATCCTCCAGTTAACTTATTGCATAGATTTATTGAGTTAGTATAACTTCCTGATGGTTCCAAAAACGAAATATACCATCTCTGTAACGTAAAGGTATAAAAAACATTTGTTTTGTTATAATCCGCATAAAGCCTAAATGTAGAAGGTTTAAATTGACCGCCATTAGTTGAAGCTGATGGACCTTTTAACGTTACTCGCAAAAATCCTTGATGGTCACTTAAAGCTAAACTTACACCACTGCCTGATATTTGTGAAACGCTTTCACCATTAATTTTAATTAACTCTTTAGCTGATAAACCGGCTATTTTTAAATCAAAAAATAAATTATTTGATCCAGTAGTAGGAAAATTATTTTGAGCATTATTAGGATTATAAAAGATAAAACCTTTGCCCTTTTTCCACTGATCATTTATGTCATTTTCATAAACTACATTAGGTTTTGCATAACAAAATTTGGCGGTAGACATCACTTTTGGATAAATATAGTAGCTATGTTCAGTAGCAGGAAATGTCCTAGTATTAGGAATACCATAAGTAGTTGAAATAGAGCCTTGT
This sequence comes from Gilliamella sp. N-G2, assembly GCF_002142215.1. Taxonomy (GTDB): domain Bacteria; phylum Pseudomonadota; class Gammaproteobacteria; order Enterobacterales; family Orbaceae; genus Gilliamella. Next base: position 30,036 of record NZ_NAST01000009.1, on the reverse strand, counting down.
GTTGCTGATACTGTTAATTTATATGGTGCCAAGCAACCATCTAGTAATGAATCAACTTTATTCTTTACTAAATTAGTTATATCATTGCCCTCATAATCCTGCCATGTCACTTTTAAATTTCCAGTCACTATCGGTGACTTATCGTTACCATCACCATCTATATCCCACCAATAATTTGAACCAACAATAATATCACTCAAGGATTTTGTAGGATAATTTATATTGTCAACCGGAAGAGAAACAAAAGTTTGAATGTCGGCAAACTTTGTATTGTCAGTATTAAGCCTAATAGGTTGTGTCGCACTTGATGTATCAGTTAATGAGCTTATTTTTTCATCATTAGGTAAAATAATTGATAATAAAGGCGAAAGATCGGATTGTGTTTTGTATTCATCAAAAGTTATATATGGTGCGCTACCATTGATAACGTTAGCGGATGTTGCAGATAATGCATGAACATTGTGAGTTATAATTAAAAAAACAATAAAAACTAGAAAATGTTTTTCTTTATAAAAAAAGAATCGTTGATTTAATAAATCATGGCTGGCTGGCTGGCTGGCTGGCTGGCTGGCTGGCTGGCTGGCTGGCTGGCTGGCTGGCTGGCTGGCTGGCTGGCTGGCTGGCCTCTAAACAACTGTATTTTAACATTTTTTTAACCCTTTATCAATACATCTGATTGTTTTATTTAACTAAAAATAACCTACTTATGAAAAAAGTATAAATAAACTAATTAACATTAGCAATTCTTATTTATTGATAAATTGTAAAGATAAGTAAGGAAAATCAATCTATTAATTTTTCTAATTAACATTATGACTTTTTTGTACTTTCAAAAAATCATCATTAATTAATAATGATCCGAAGAAATGATTAAAATTTAATGAAGTTTAGTTAAAAAAGCACGTTACACAAATAGCTTGCACATAAAAGAAGTTTTTGTAATTAAGTTAGTTATTCAGCAATCAGTAAGTTAAAGTTAAAGTATAATTATTACCATTACTAAACATCATTAATGGCATTTTTACTTACATAATTTAATTTTAAATCCATATCATCAGTAAATTTAAACTGTTTATTTATGATAGTGACTAAATCAATATTTCGATAAACATAATTGTCAAATAGGCTATATTTTAATTTAACTTTGCCTGAATCATTGTTATAAGTTTGGATAGTTATAATAGCTATCAAAAATAAAATATTGATTTATTTTTAAATTTATTCAGTTAAGTTTAAAAAAATTTAAAATAAGCCAGAATTAAATAGAGTCATAAATATTGGCATTATTAACGTTAATAAAAAACCTTGAACGATTGCTGGTGGTACAATACTAACCCCTGCTCCTTTTTGTAGCATAGGTAAGGTAAAATCCATTGAGGTTGCACCACATAAACCTAGTGCTGTAAGTTTATATCGTTTGATTAAGGTAGGAATTAAGATAATGGCACATAATTCTCGTAGAATGTCATTTAAGAAAGTAGCACTACCAATGATTGGACCATGAGCTTCAGTCATCAGTATTCCCGATAATGAATACCAACCAAATCCTGATGACATTGCCAACCCTACTCGCACTGGTTGTGCCAATATGAAGGAGGCAATAATACCACCTAAAAAGGTACTTAGAATCACAATAATGGTAGTAGCAATACCCACTTTATTTAATAAAATCTGTTTTAACGAAATATTATTACTACGCAACTGAATACCAATAAATAAAAGTAAAAACACTAAAACCACTTTGGTAATATCTTCACTATATTGCCAAATAAACAGTGGAAAAAGTCCTGCAACAAATCCTGCTATCAATGCAATACAGACCTGTAAAGATTCCAAGATCATTTTAAATCGTGATTGATAAGTTGTATTACTATGTGAAGTACGCCATGGTAAAAAAAGATCAACAATAGCTAAAAAAATAAAATTACCGCCAAAAGTACAGATAAAAATAATACCAGTATAAAATAAGATAATTTTTAAATTAGCAGCGAGATTATCTAAATGAGCTAGTTCGGTTCCCATTATAAATAATATAAAATAGACCATCCAACTTAAGATCTGATTAATCTTGGTTATCCACTTTTGCTCTTTGAATTTAATCAAATAACCTAAACATAACGGTACTAAAGCAATAAGAATACCAAAATACATATTTCATTCCTTAATTATCATTTTTATATTAAAAGTATTAGATATATTTGGGTCTTGTGTAATATCGCTTGCAATATAACGCAAGCGATAGATTTAAAGATTATTTTAATGATGCTAATTGTGTTTCAATATTGTTCTTAAGCTCATCTAATAATGCATAACGATTGCGATACTCAGAACGCTTTTTACTGGCAACCTCTTCCAGTGATTTGCGGTTAATCTGGTTTGGCAATATAAATAACGATCTTGAATCTTGCTTACCATCAATAGTTAACCAAAAATCATCATAATCCGATAAGATTCTTTCTTGTCGACTGTTATAACGCCAGTTGTTGTAGACATGAGTTTTATTGCCTACCGCTATAATCTGTTCAAGTTGAAAATAATCAGCAATTATTAACGCAGCCTCAACTGCCACACGTTTAGGAAAAAGCCCATAGCACTGTTTTGTTGCCTGTTGTACTCGGGTTCGAGCTTCATGATGCCCTGTTCCTTGTAAGCCGGAAATAAAAAGCGTCGACTTTTGTTGATATTGCGCGATAGTAAAAGTTAACGTCGCTAAATCAATACCATCATTATCATAAAAATAGAGGCTGAGTTCCCCTTCCCGAGCATATTTATTACGTGCTTGAATCGCAATTTTTATATTGGCGTCATTTTTTGCCCTAATACTGGCTAATTCAAAGGGGATATCTAAGTTATAGAAGGCTTTTGTCATGGTATCAGAACGATTAGCAAAAAAATCATAATGATAAGCTAATGCCTCGTACCGTTCTTGTTGGTTCAAACAAGAAGCTAAATAAGGTCGTTGTAGTTTACAAGGTAAATTAGTTTGGCATGATAAATAGTAACCAAGTAACTTGTATTGTCTTAATTTGTCTAATAATTTAAGCGTAATAGAACTTAAAAATAGAGTTCGAAAAAAAAATTTATAACGATAAGTCGGATTAAGCCATAATTCGTTAAGTGGTAATTTACCTGAACAAAGCCAGTTAAAAAGTTGCCATTTACTTTTAGGCTGGGACATATTCGTAATATTATTCATAAGCAGAAAAAAGTATTCGTATTGGTTAATATATAAAAAGGATTATATGTGGTTAAATTATAAATTATCAATTGGATATTTATGATTATTTTCAAATTTAAGGCACCATTTCAATGTAAGTGCCTAAGAGTACAACACAACCCAAAGCAACGCAACCCTTATGGTGTTATGTCATCGCTTAAGTAATAAAAAACGGTGAACTAAGTCACCGTTTTATTAAAAAGCATCGTTTATAAAAAGGAATTATTGACCTTTAACTTCTTTTAAACCGTTAAATGGTGCTTTTGAACCTAGAGCTTCTTCAATACGGATTAATTGGTTATATTTAGCAACACGGTCAGAACGGCTCATTGAACCAGTTTTGATTTGACCAGCAGCTAAACCAACAGCTAAATCAGCGATAGTTGAATCTTCAGTTTCACCTGAACGGTGAGAGATAACCGCAGTATAACCCGCATCTTTCGCCATTTTAACAGCTGCGATAGATTCAGTTAAAGTACCGATTTGGTTAACTTTAACTAGGATTGAGTTAGCGATACCTTTCTCAATACCTTGTTTGAAGATTTTTGTGTTAGTTACAAATAGATCATCACCAACTAATTGGATTTTGTGACCTAATGCTTTAGTTTGGTATGCCCAACCTTCCCAATCGCTTTCGTCTAAACCGTCTTCGATTGATACAATTGGATATTGTTCAGTTAAGCCTTCTAAGTAGTGAGTGAATTCTTGAGCAGTAAACTCTTTGTTTCCTTCACCTTTTAATACGTACTTACCAGTTTCTTTGTTGTAGAACTCAGAAGCGGCACAGTCCATCGCTAAAGTAATGTCTTTACCTAATACGTAACCAGCTTTTTCAACTGCTTCTTTGATGCAAGCTAATGCTTCAGCATTTGAATCTAGGTTAGGCGCAAAACCACCTTCGTCACCAACAGCAGTGTTCATGCCTTTAGCGTGAAGTACTTTTGCTAAGTTGTGGAATACTTCAGAACCCATACGGATTGCTTCACGTACAGTTTTAGCTCCAACTGGTTGAATCATAAATTCTTGAAGGTCGATGTTGTTATCAGCGTGTTCACCACCATTGATGATATTCATCATTGGTAATGGCATAGAGTATTGACCCGGAGTACCATTAAGATCAGCAATATGTTGATAAAGAGGTACACCTTTCGCTGCTGCTGCCGCTTTAGCTGTCGCTAAAGATACAGCAAGAATTGAGTTAGCACCTAAGTTTGATTTAAAATCAGTACCATCTAAATCAAGCATGATTTGGTCGATTGCTGCTTGATCTAACGCATCTTTACCAACAACTGCTTTGGCGATTGGTCCATTAACGTTTTCAACAGCTTTAAGTACACCCTTACCTAAAAAGCGAGATTTGTCACCATCGCGAAGTTCTAACGCTTCACGTGAACCTGTTGACGCACCTGATGGAACGATTGCAAGACCAACAAAACCACCTTCTAAATGAACTTCAGCTTCAACAGTTGGGTTACCACGAGAGTCGATTACTTCACGACCATGTACTTTAACGATTTTTGCCATGTTATTTTCCTCTATATGACAGATGTATACCTAATGTAAATATAAACTATTTTTGCTGCTGATCTTGATAATCTTTGGCAGCTTTAACAAAACTACTAAATAATGGGTGTCCATCACGTGGCGTTGATGTAAATTCTGGATGAAATTGACAAGCAACAAACCAAGGATGATCTGGTATTTCAATAATTTCAACTAATCTTTTATCAGTTGATAACCCTGTCACTTTTAGACCAGCCTTGACAACTTCTGGTAACAAGTTATTATTAACTTCATAACGGTGACGGTGACGTTCAGTTATCGAATCTTTTTTATACATTCCCGCAACTAGTGAATTTGGTTCTAAATGGCAGATTTGCGAACCTAAACGCATGGTGCCACCTAAATCACTATTTTCACTACGATGAACAATTTGACCCGATTCGTCGCTCCATTCAGTAATTAGTGCAATAACTGGGTTTGGACAATCTTTAACAAATTCCGTTGAATTAGCATCTTTAATACCTGCAACATTACGTGCATATTCAATTAATGCAACTTGTAAACCAAGACAAATACCTAAGTAAGGGATCTTGTTTTCACGAGCATAACGTGCAGCCATAATTTTACCTTCCACTCCACGATAGCCAAAGCCACCAGGAATTAATATCGCGTCTAAACCTTGTAATATTTCGGTGCCACGTGATTCAAGATCTTCTGAATCAATGTAACGAATATGAACGGTTAGACGATTTTTTAAACCACCGTGTTTTAGTGCTTCGTTCACTGATTTATAAGCATCTGGTAAAGCAATATATTTACCAACCATACCGATAGTTACTTCACCAACTGGGTTAGCCTCTTCGTAAATGACTTGTTCCCATTCAGATAGATCCGCGTCTTTACATTCAAGATGGAAGCGATTGCACACAAAAGTATCTAAATTTTGTGATTTTAATAATGCAGGGATTTTGTAAATCGAATCAACATCTTTAAGTGAAATTACCGCACGTTCAGGCACATTACAAAATAGCGCAATTTTAGCTCTTTCATTAGCTGGAATTGCCCGATCTGAACGACAAATTAATACGTCAGGTTGAATACCAATTGATAATAACTCTTTAACTGAGTGCTGTGTTGGTTTAGTTTTTACTTCACCTGATGAGGCAAGATAAGGCACTAATGTTAAGTGCATAAATAGTGTATGTTCACGACCAACATCAACCGCTAATTGACGAATTGCCTCTAAAAATGGTAGTGACTCGATATCACCAACTGTGCCACCTACTTCAACGATAGCTACGTCATAACCTTTGGCACCATCAATAACTCGATCTTTGATGGCATTAGTGATATGAGGAATAACTTGGACTGTCGCGCCTAAATAATCTCCACGACGTTCTTTGCGTAAAACGTCAGAATAAATACGTCCAGTTGTAAAGTTATTTTTTCGGCTCATTTTAGTGCGGATAAAACGCTCATAATGACCCAAATCAAGATCGGTTTCGGCACCGTCTTCAGTCACAAAAACTTCACCATGTTGAATTGGGCTCATTGTTCCCGGATCGACGTTGATATAGGGATCAAGTTTTAGCATGGTGACTTTTAAATTGCGGGCTTCTAAAATTGCAGCTAATGAAGCTGCGGCAATGCCTTTACCTAGAGAAGAAACGACACCGCCTGTTACAAAAATATAATTCGTGACCATTAATACCAGACCATTATTAATTTAGTTGAATAATATAACACAAGTTTAAACCATAAAAACTAATGCAATATATGATGAATCAGACGGGAAAATAGTATAACAGAATATGGCTTAGCTCACAATTGAATAATTATGTTTAATCGATAAGTTACTCACTTCGCCTAGTAATTTGACATCTATTATTTCAATAACCTATCTAATATTAATTTCCAACCGTTGAATGGTTTCTTAAAATTTTATCACTATAATTAGAAATGATTTTTTCAAATCGTAATTGATTGGCAGCTTTTTTCCAAATAAACAAAGTACAATTAATTAAGGTAATTAAGATAACAAATAGAAACACAAAATTGTTGATCAAAATCGGCGATAAAAATGAAAATAGCTGATTTTTATCAATACTATAGATAGGATCTGTTGAAATCGTTAGTTTTGAAACTGTTCCATTATGGTAACTCACATTAGTGACTACACCTGTAATTTTTAAATTAGCATTATTTCCCATTAAAATACCATTATAATAATCAAGTTGTTCTTTGAAAATTTCATTATTATATTTGTAGTTATAATTTTTATCATAGAGTGGGATCAATTTAGTAAATTGTAAACTAAGGTTATTTTCATCATTTTGCAGCATTGCTACTTTTTCTTTAGCATCAAAGATAAAATGTTTAAGAATATTTTTTCGATATTGAGCAATTAGTTGGACAATATTTTGCGCCGAGGTTAAATTTACTATTTTTTGAATGTTGTAATGCGATTTGGCATAAGCCACCACGTCAGACCAATTGTTTAAATCAACACCACTTATCTCTGACAGTAAATTGGCTAGACTGTTTTTAATTTGGTCACAAGGTTCAAGGTTTAGATGTTTACAACTGTCATCAAAGGTTAGAATAGCAGTCTCAATATTATAGATTTTTATCAATTCAACTATATTTTCGTTTTTCGTGTATTGTCTGTATTTTGGATTATTCCTATATTTGTAGTCATTCTCTAAACGCTGATTTAAATATTTGTTGGCTAACGCTGTCTTTACAATAACTTCTAAATCCTTTGTTATTCTTAAAATATTGCTATCATAAATCGCTCGTGTTGATTGAGGCCATGAAGAAAAAAGATTAAGTTTTGTACTGTCTATTGGATTGATATTAACAAATATTTTATTGCATTGAAGATGATGTTCTTTTTTACTTTCCATATTTTGAATATCACACGAGACACTTGATAAATCGAGATTAATCCGATCCATAAATTTAATGGCTATTTTCTTTAAGTTAGTTTTATCATCAATGTTCCAAGTAGTGGTTTGTGAGGTTAATTGCTGATAGCTAAAATCAAATTTTTCACCGGCATTGGTAAAGTAGTAAATTAATACAACCAATATTAATCCTGTAATAGTCAATATAACATTATGCTTGATAAATTTTGGTGCACCATAATTTTTCACTTCTTCACTTATTGATAAATAATCGCCATAACTGAGTAATTTTCGAGAATTAATTTCGACCTCCATATCAATTGGAGTTTCACTTTTATTTGATATGAACATTCTCCAGTGTTCGGGAGTGTTAACATAAAAGTATGATTCAATACCCAATTTTTGCGTTTTGATATGGTTGACATATTCAGTAGGTATTTCTCGTTTTATATGCGATGCTATTATAGCTAATATAAAGCATATGATTGAGAAAACTGCCAACAATAGCGATTGAAAATGCTCTAAAACCAATAACCCCATCACACCTAATACAAACAAAAAAATCATTAATTTTCCGGAGTTACTTTGGTCTTCCATTGCAGTTTCAAATTGATTTTTTTCTCTTTTGTTAACAATCTCAAAAGGTGGTATCTTTTCTGATTCTTCTGTTAGAAGTTGGGTAATGGTTTCATTAGACTTTTCAGCGCTACTCAAACCAATAGGTTTCAAATTACCGGTCTGCCAATAATCTTCAATTTGCCCCTCTTTTCGACCAGTTAGATTTAGACCTGCTTCCAATAACTCACAAGTGTTTATTTTAACGACAATGGCATAACTTTTAGTAAACACAACTTCAACGGTATTGATATAGTCAGACTTATTGTTAGGCAGTTCGCTACCAAAACTATAACGAAGCCCTAAAATACGGTAAGACATATTGTAAGGAAAGAATAACCGTATATAACCCATCTTGTAATAGTAATTATTATTTTGTTTATCAGGATAATCTTTTTCAATATAAGCTTTAATTCTCGTGACATCATAATTGATTAATGAACTTTGCCATTGATAAGGAGGAGGAATATGATCTTCATTATCAAGATAAGGTTGAAGAAGAAGAATTTCTTCTTCAGTTAACTGTCGAATAGCATTTTCACGAATAAAAGGATCAATTTCGGCTTGCTTTTTTTGGGAAAGTTTATCTAGTTCTTTTTGAGTCAAGATACCTATGCGTAGCACCAAGAAAGCAAGAGCTGGAATAACGATAAAACAGATAATATTTGCTAACATACTATTGATATCTTCTTATTAAAACCTTTTAATAAAGATTAATAACTAAATTAACCTATCTTGATAATATTTAATGATTTCTTTAGAACGATTTCGATTAATTATCGTTTTCTGAACTAGTTTTACAGCATTAATCATAGCGATTAAAGTCGTCATGACAAACATAATAACATTAATAATAATCAATAAATTTGATGATAACTGTTGATTTTCGTCCAAATTATAATGATGATTTGCGTTCACTTTCAGGTCAGAAATACTCTGTGTTTCAAGATTATGTCTATCAGAATTTTCAACCTTGTGATAAAGAATATCACTTACTGAACCAACGATATTAATATTCGCAGGAATACTGTTGTTTAAAATAGCAAAATAATAATTAATATAACCATTTTCATCGAACCTCATCGAATTACTCATTACTAATGGAGCCATGTCAACATAGCTTTGATTGGTTAATGTAATTTTTACACCGTTGTCAGATTGATATTTAGAAATAACATTCACTAATTCACTTTTAAGTTCTGATTTAAATGGTTCAAGCGCCTGTTTGAGACTACGCATTTTGCGAGTTTCGACTATTTCACTAAAACGAGGATTTTTTGTAGATTCAGTCAATAAATCATCCCATGTAATATTTGCCTTGCTCCTACTGGAATCAAATAAATGTGTCAGATTGTATTTGACATTGTCACATTCTTTAATCGGTAAAATCTTACAAACCATATCAATATCAATTACCATTTGACCAATATCTGCTATTTTAGAAAATGAATTTTTAACATAACGTCCATCATTTGAACTGCGGTTAAGCATATCAACATATAGGCTTTGTACATTTTGAAAACGCAACATTTCCGTATCAACCACGTCATTAACAAATGACGTATCAAAAATATGTTTTAATGAACCTTCAATGGCCATGACATTATTTTCCTTTAAAGCCATTGGTTCATTATTGATAAAGAAGTTATGACATTGGTATTCTTCGTTTAAATCATTGACATCACACGATGTATTTTTGATGTTGATATTCACAATGTCACCGGGCTTAATAACACTATTTTTTAAAGTGGTAAAATCTTTAATTTGCAGATTTTCAGATTGTTGACTGTAATATTGATAAGCAAAATAACCATTATTAACTGGATCAGTAAAGTAATAGAGAACAGCAGATAAAATTACACCAATCACGAATAAAATCTTATTTCTTGAAACTAGCTTTGGTGGTCCAAATTGCTCTACTTCATTATTAATGGATAAAGTCTGACCATAGCGAAGTAATTTTTTATTATCATTACTGATAACCATTTCAGTCGCGAGATCTGAAGTCTCAGGAATAAAATTTAACCAATACTTGGGATATTCTAAAACCATGAGATTTCCTACCTCTATGGAACAAGTGTTAGGATCTTTATCATAAATTTTTGCTTTAACGACGGATACTTGCTGTGAGTTTAAATAATCTTTAGGTTTATACCAAGCAAAAAAGGCAGCTGCGCCGAGACAAATTAAGATTAAAATAGATATCTGATCATTTTCTCCCAACCATGAGCGTATCAAGAAAACCGTAGCTAAAATTAAGCAAAGCGATGTCAACCAACCAAGGCTATGTTTACGACGTATAGCAGCTTCAAATTGAGTTTCTTCTCGTTGATAGAGGAGTTTATAGTAATTTTTTGATGCTTCTAAATAAGCCTGATTATTATCTAGATTTTTACTATCATTATAAATGCTGAGTGATTCAACATCAGAAGAATTAATACCATCTTGACGATGAGTAGTATTGTGTTCTTCAAATAATTCATTGTCAAAAATCTTTTCTTTAGATTTAGTTTGCTTTACATCTCTGAATAAATATTCCTCATTTGGATCATAATTTTCAAATGCTGTTTTGATATCATAATCATTTACTTTAATAACGATCCCATAATGTTTGGTAAATACAACTTCAAAAATATTTGATTCATCAATATACATATCCATATTATATGGAAAGAATATTTCAATATTATCGACATCATAATAATAGGCGATTTCTTCTGTGTTGCTATAAAGACTTTTACGAGTACAAGTACCAAGTAAATACGATACTTTGTTATCAATCAAGGATGATTGAAAATTATAAGGATAAACTGCTAATTTACTAGTTAGAAAGGGTTGTAACAGTTCTAGTTCTTCATCGGTTAAATCTCTTATTCGTTCACGTTGTCTTATATGATCATTTAAAACGTTCTTATTGATACTACGATCACTTTTATAAAGAAACCAACTAATTAATCCAAAAATTAAAATACCTATTTTAAAAACTAAATACAAATCCATTGTTATTCCACAAGCTGAAATTATTGATTATTTTTATAACAAAAAATGAAAATTTAATCCTGTCGTTATTAATGTCTAGCCATAGTAATGTACTACTCTATCCGAATAATATTTAGTGATTAGTTTAATACGACGTTGATTAAATATAATTTTATAAAGTAGTGTGACCCCATTAATTAATGCTACTGCTGCCATAATAATGAACATAATAATATCAATAATAACTGGCGACGTTAATGAAAATAGTTTTTCTGAATCAACCTTATAATAATCTTTAACATTAAGCTTAAGTTGTGAAATGCTACCATCTTCGCGATAGCTAATATCGCCTACTAGTCCAATCAAATTAATTGCATCATTTGCATTAGCTTCATTAGTTAAAATTTTATAGTAATAATCTAATGATAATTTCAAATCTTCCTTAGAAGATGCATTTTCAATACTATCTGATTGAGCTATTTGAATATAACTATTTTCTATTAATACAATTTCAACTCCTAAGCCATTAAATTGATAATTATAAACAACATTTTTCAATTCATATAAAATATCTTTTTTAATCTTATCAATATAAGGGATAAATTCTTTAATTTTTGATATTTCTATTGATTTTGAAAAATTTGGATTAAGTTCAGCTTCAGTAACTAATTTAGTCCATTCTGTTTCATCATAACTTCCTTTATTAGTATATAATTCAATTAATTTATATTTAACCGATTCACATTCAATTTCAAGGATGTTACAAATTTTATCAATATCAATAACCATCTGTCCCATATTTTTCAAACTTAAATAAGATTCACCTTTATAAACTAGCATTCGGAGCGTATTTGGATCTATCACTGCTTCAATGAATTTTTCATCAAATACTTTGTTTATAGTATTAAACAAAAGCATAAATTGATTATCTTCATTTTCCAGTGGCTTATCCTTGATAGCCAAGTGATGACATTTAGTGTCAATATTTTTATTTCTCTCTTTAATATCACATGAAATACCGTTGATAGAGATGTTAATAAGATCCCCTCGCTTAATATCACTATTATTTAAGCTGGTTAAATCATTGATTTGCCAATTTTGTAATTGATGGCTGTAATATCGATAAGCTAAAAAACTATTGTTAATTGGATTAGAAAAAATATAGAAGACGATTGCCAATATTAACCCTAGAAAAAATAAAGCGTTATTGCGAAAAACAAATTTTGGTGGTCCGAATTGTTGCACTTCCCGATGAATTGATAAAATATTCCCACAACGCAGTAATGTATTAAGATTACCTCTGATGTCCATTTCGGTGGTTGTTTTTGATACTTCAGGTAGAAAACGTGACCAATACTTTGGATAACCTATATTCGTTTTATGATCGACAATTAAGGTGTGAGATTTAGAATTTTTATTGAAAGTATTAACCTTAATGGTTTTCACTTGTTGTGGTTTTGATTTTAGCTTAGATTTATGCAAAGCAAAAAATACAGCTACAACAAAACATATTATAATTTTGATCAGAGTAGATAATATTTGGTCATTTTCAGCTAACCATTCACGAATAAAAAGAATAGTTGCAAATAATAAACAAAATGAAGTTAATATGCCATAGTTGCTTAGATTGCGAGATTTTAATTCCAATGGTGTTTCTTCACGTGTAGACAAAGTTTTATAATCAACTTTTACGTCATTATTTACTGAAGTGAAATCGGCGTTCTTAGGAGCTGCCTCTGATTTTGGAACATCAGTCGTTTTTATTCTATTAGGATCATAATTGTCGAAAGCAAACTGAATACCACAATTGTTGACATTAACTACATATGCATATGTGTCCGTAAAAACGACTTCAACAACATTATACTTTGAAAGATACATATCTAAATCATACGGAAAGAAAAGATCAATATTATCGATTTCATAGTAATAACACCTTTTGTTGTCTTCGGTGATTACTTTTCTTCGAATACAAGCTCCTTTTATTACCGATACTTTGCAATCAATTAATGGTTGGAGTTCATAAGGTCGAACAGATATTTTATGGCTTGTGAAAGGTTCTAATAGTTTTAATTCTTCATTAGTTAAATCTCTATATGACTCACGATTTGCAATAAAATCTTTTATTTTTTTCTTATTTTTATTACGATTTTTGCGATCATGTCTAACAGAAAAGTAACCAAAAATGAAAATGAGTATAAAGGCAAACACAATTACACCGGAGAAGACATTAAATATCATCACAATCCAAAATAATGCATCCAACATTCTTTATTTCCCTATATTACCGCGCGCGAATGTTAAAAAACGGACAACTATATCATTTGTTTGATATTTATCCAATATTTTTTCAAAATTTATTTAATGTTATTATAGATTTATAAAAAAGGCGCTTAATGCGCCTTTTGTTTTATTTAGAAGATTATTTATTTAACCGTTTTTTCGCTGCGAGATAAACCGATGATCCCTGAACGGACAATTTCTACTATATTGCAAGTTTCACGAATTGAAGATAAGAATGACTCTAATTTTTCACTGGTACCTGACATTTGAACAATATAGTGAGTTGCTGTCACATCAACAATCGAACCTCTAAAAATATCGGCACAACGTTTAACTTCATCTCGGGCATCAGCTGTTTTAGCAGCAACTCTGACTAACATAATCTCACGCTCAACATGTGGACCTTCGGTTAAATCGTTAACGCGATAAACATTAACTAGTTTATGTAACTGTTTTTGGATCTGTTCTAAAACATGTTCATCACCTGAAGTTTGAATCGTCATGCGACTCATGGTTGGATCTTCGGTTTGTGCGGTAGTAATGGATTCGATATTAAACCCACGTTGTGAAAATAAACCAATAATTCGTGACAATGCGCCTGGTTCGTTTTCAGTTAAAATTGATAATATATAACGCATTAGGTTCTCTCCGTTTTACTTAACCACATTTCATTCATTGCTCCGCCACGAATTTGCATTGGATATACATGTTCGGTAGCATCGGTCATGACATCAATAAAAACTAAACGATTTTTTATTGAAAGAGCTTCTTTAAGTTTTGGTTCAAGATCTTCACGCTTATCAATCCTCATGCCTACATGACCATATGCTTCGGCAATTTTAGCAAAATCAGGTAATGACTCCATATAAGATGACGAATGACGACCGGCATAAATCATATCTTGCCACTGTTTAACCATACCTAAAAATCGGTTGTTAAGATTTAAAACAATCACCGGTAAGCCATATTGCAAGGCCGTTGAAAGCTCTTGAATATTCATCTGAATACTACCGTCACCGGTCACACATACTACATGCTTTTTAGGAAACGCAAGCTTAACTCCCAAAGCTGCAGGTAAGCCAAAGCCCATCGTACCCAGACCGCCAGAAGTAATAAAGTGACGAGGTTTGTCAAAGGGATAATAGAGCGCAGTAAACATTTGATGTTGACCAACATCAGTTGCAATATAAGCATCCCCCTTAGTCAGCTTATATAAAACTTCAATCGCTTCTTGTGGTTTAATACTTTTGCCTTCATGACTATATGCTAAACATTTACGCGCACGCCAATGATCGATCTGCTTCCACCAATCGATTATCGCATCTAAATCACGATCAACATTAAGTTCATCAAGTTGCGATAACATAGTTTCAAGTACTTTTTTCGCATCGCCTACCACCGGAATAGCGGCTGATACCGTTTTCGAAATTGAGGTTGGATCGATATCAATATGAATAATTTTGGCCTTAGGGCAATATTTTTCCACATTATTAGTGGTTCTATCATCAAAGCGAGCACCAACGGCAAAAATCACGTCGGCATTATGCATGGTCATATTGGCTTCATAGACACCATGCATACCAATCATACCTAAATACTTTTTATCGGTTCCAGGAAAGGCGCTGATTCCCATTAAGGTTGTTGTAACTGGCAAATTTAATTTATCCGCTAAAGATTTAACTACCTGACTGGCATTGGCACTAATTACCCCGCCACCAATATAGAGAACCGGTTTTTTAGCCGACAACAATGTAGTCAATGCTTTTTTGATTTGCCCTTTATGCCCTTGAATAGTCGGGTTGTAAGATCGCATTGTTACGGATTTTGGATAATTATAGTTATATTTATTTGCCGGATTAACGATATCTTTCGGCAAATCAATCACGACCGGGCCCGGCCGACCAGTTGATGCAATATAAAACGCTTTTTTAATCGTTTCAGGGATATCTTTGCTGTCTTTTATAAGAAAACTATGCTTAACAATCGGTCGAGAGATGCCAACCATATCACACTCTTGGAAGGCATCATTACCAATTAAATTACTAGCAACTTGACCTGACAAAATAACTAATGGTACAGAATCCATATAAGCTGTGGCAATTCCCGTAATGGTATTGGTTGCACCCGGACCGGAAGTAACTAAAACCACGCCGACATCACCTGTTGCTCGGGCATAACCATCAGCCATATGCACGGCAGCTTGTTCGTGACGCACCAAAATATGCTCAATTCCACCTAAAGTATGCATTGCATCATAAATATCAAGAACACTGCCCCCTGGGTAACCAAAAATTTGCTTAACTCCTTGGTCAATCAAGGATTGAATGACCATTTCTGCGCCTGACAGTTTTGCCATGGTTGTTGCCTCCATTTATAACTAATTTGTCATTATTAGTTCCATTTTGCATGAACTAATACAGAAAATCAATTAAGTCAACAATATAAGTTATACACTTCTTAATTTTGGATTCTAGGCCTCATTTTTGAAAGAAATAACTTGTAAATCTCCAATTAATCTATTTTAATGCAATTATGTTAATCTTTAGTTTATGATAAATCATGGATTTTTATTTGATTTATTTTAAATTATTAGATATTCCTTGTTGCTCTTTTATACGTGATTTATGCTAGTCATTTTGTACAAGAGTTCTTTATTCTTAACAGGTATTTTTAATGAACAATTCTTATTGTAAACCAATTTCCTTATCTGACTGGCAATTAGTCAAGGTTTCAGGTATTGATAATCGTACTTTTATGCAAGGTCAGATTACTAATGATATTAATCAACTTAATGAACATACTGCATTATTTGCAGCTCATTGTGATCCCAAAGGACGAATGTGGAGTAATTTAATTTTATTCCAAAGAGATAAGGATATATTTTATATATTACGTAAAAGTGTTGCCGAGAAGCAAATTTCAGCCCTTAAAAAATATTCTGTTTTCTCTAAAGTAATAATTGAACCAGTTTTAGATTTAAATCTTGTAGGTTTAGAGTGTGGTGATATTGAACAATCTATTATTTTAGACTTAATTGGTAAAACGTGTTTAACAATAAACAATATTACTTACATCAAAATACCATTACCCGAAATGCGAGTGATAAAAGTATCATCTGAATCTTTGCCTAATAACTTACAACCTTCCAGTTATTGGTTAAAATCTGATTTGGAAGCAGGATATGCCATTATTGATAAACCAAATATTGAAAGTTTATTACCCCAAGCATGTAATTTACAACATTATAATGCTATTAGTTTCAATAAAGGCTGTTATTGTGGACAAGAAATGGTAGCGAGAGCACAATTTCGTGGTGCAAATAATCGTGGGCTTTATTTACTCAATGGTCATAGTAAAACACTTCCTATAATTGGTGATAAGCTTGAATATGAACTTGAAGGCAACTGGCGTGAAGGAGGTCAAGTATTAGCTGCATTAAAACTTGATCAAAATGATGCAATTTATG
The DNA here is from genome assembly GCF_002142215.1 of Gilliamella sp. N-G2. GTDB lineage: Bacteria > Pseudomonadota > Gammaproteobacteria > Enterobacterales > Orbaceae > Gilliamella. The sequence goes on along the minus strand of NZ_NAST01000009.1, from coordinate 13,067 downwards.
CACAAGTGGTATTAGCTAACGGAATTGATATCGAAACAAAATTCAGAGTAAAAAATCAACCAGATAGCATATTGAATTTTAATTAATAAATTACATTCATTAATCAGGAATAATTATAAAATTATCCCTGATTTTTTTATTGCTTAATTTCCTAATTCTTGATTAACGATTTCGACAAAATATTCAACCCCAGTCGTGAGAATTTCATCATTAAAGTTATATGACGGATTATGAACGTTAGTCCCCTTTCCAGCCCCTATTTTAATATAAACGCCAGGTACTTTTTGTAACATAAAAGCAAAATCTTCTGATCCCATAGTTGGTGGTGAATCAATAATAACTTTATCGTTACCCACAATTTTTTGTGCAACTTTAATAGCAATATCAGCTTGTTTAGTATGATTGATTGTTGCTGGATAACGACGTTGATAATCGACTTCAGCTTTGGTGCAAAAAGTCAAGGCTGTTCCGATTGAAATATGTTTGATTCGTTCTTCTGCCAAATATTGATCTTCAGTACTTAACGCCCTAACTGTACCACGAATCACCGCATGTTGAGGAAGCACATTCCAAGTGTCACCACTATGAATTTGTGTCACACTAACCACCAGTGAATCTGTTGGATTTAAATTACGGCTAACAATAGTCTGCAAATTATTCACAATATGAGTGGCAGTTAAAATGGTATCTTTACCTAAATGCGGTGCAGCCGCATGTGCACCAACACCTGTGATTTTGATTTCAAAAACATCATAAGATGCCATTACTGGACCATGATTAATCAAAAAATGATTTAATTCTAAATTAGGTTGATTATGCATACCGTAAACAGCTTCGATCGGAAATTTTTCAAATAGACCATTTTCCACCATCACTCTACCACCACCTTCGTTCTCTTCAGCAGGTTGGAAAATTACAACTACCGTACCCGAAAAATCACGATTAGCACTTAAATATTTTGCCGCACCCAATAATGTTGCCGTATGACCATCATGTCCGCATGCATGCATTTTTCCGGGAATTTTCGAACAGTAATCGATTTTATTTTCCTCAACTATATCCAAGGCATCTATATCCGAACGTAAACCAATCGTACGGCCTTTATTCTTACCTTGGATCACCCCTACCACACCAGTTGGTGCAAAATCGGTATAGAGTTCGGTAATTCCAAACGATTTTAGCTTTTCAATAATATACTCAGTAGTCAGTTTTTCTTCAAATGCGGTTTCTGGGTGAGCATGGATATGATGACGCCACTCAATCATCTCATCTTTTAATGCTGCAATACTTTTTGCGGTAGTACTAGTCATTAATTATTCCTTACATTTAATAATAAATCTGAAAGATTTTATTAGTACTATAATCCTGATTGAAACTGAGTAAAAATAACTAATTTTCCTAACGTTATCCTTTTTAGTTATAAGCAAATTAATACGGTAAATTAATAAGAAATCAAAAAGATAATGATTTATAAATCAATCAATTAAAAATCAAAATCTAAACCAATAGAGTATTATATAGCCGGATAATAATAAAAAAGGGCCAAAAGCAATATGCATTGAGGTTCTGCATTTTGCCAAAATAAAATAGAATATTCCTAATAATGACGCCATAATTAGCAATATCGGTATAAATTGACAAGGTACCCATGCCCCCAAAGCCGCAGCAAGTTTAATATCACCATCACCTAAGCCAACTCGTTTAGTTAGGAAAAAATAGCAGATGGCGGGTAATTTAAGCATCAAATAGCCATAAAAAATACCCGTTAAGGAATCATTGATGGTTAAGGAACATAGATTAAAATAAGCCATTATCAATCCCCCCCACATCAACGATTGAGTAAAAAAATCAGGCAGTAAAAAATAGTGAAAATCAATCAATGCTAAAACCAAAAAACAAGCAGCAAGTAACATTAATAAACCACTTTGAAAAGTGAGTCCTTTGTCCAAGTAAATCAATAAAAATAAACCTGCTATTGACAGTTCAAAAAATAGATGATGAAAAGTAATTTTACGCTGACAAAAATAGCAACGTCTCCCTAACATCATCCATGACAATATCGGAATCAAATGCCAAGTATAAAGTTGGTGATGACAATTCTTGCACTTAGAGCGAGGAATACTAATAGCCACTAAATAAGCAAATAAAGATTGCGAAGGAAAATAACGCGAATAAGCAACTTGTACAAAACTACCTACTGCAAGACCAACAAAAAAAACCATTACAGCCATTAATGAATCACATCTCCCATTTGAAATATTGGTAAATACATTGCAATAACTAATCCGCCAATGATCAAAGCTAAAAATGACATCAGTAATGGCTCAAATGATTTTACTAAATTATCTGTTAAGGTTTGATTTTGTTGTTGATAGTATTGAGATAAATTATTAAGCATCACATCCAACGAACCTGACTCCTCACCAACATGAACCAATTGCACACATAACTTAGGAAAATAGGACGATAACATCTGACTAAACGCATTACCTTGCTCAATACCGTTAATCATTTTTCTGATAATGTCACGATAGTAATCATTTCCTGTAATATTTGCTGAAGCAATTAGTCCTTTCAGTAATGGAATACCAGCTTGCTGAGTGATCGCTAAAGTATGAAAGATTTGCATTAAACACTGCGACTGAATAAGTTGTCCAAATAATGGCAACCTTAATTTTAACCGATCGATTGATAACTGATAACGTTTTTTTAAGAAATACAGAAATATAAAATAACCAATCATTAGTGCTAATAATACAATTAATCCATTTTGTTGAATGCCATTCGCAAAGTCTATCACTAGTTGAGTAAAATAAGGTAACTGAGCATCAAAGCTCTGATAAATGTCGGAGAATTTTGGCAACACAATAAACATCATTACCATAATAACTAGCACTGATACTGATAATAGAAAGAGCGGATAGCTCATTGCCTTTTTAATCTGTTTTTGCAATTCCAATGATTTTTCAAGATGTAAAGTTAACTGTTCAAAGCTGTGATCTAATTGGCCTGTTAATTCACCGATGGCGATAATTTCACAGTAAAGTGCCGGAAATACTGAATGATGATGTTGTAAAACTATCGATAACGATTCACCTTTGACTATCTGTTGACTAATATTTGCCAACAAATATTGCCATTGTGGCTTGGGTTGATCATCAATGAGTAATCTCAAACTATCAATGATCGATAAACCCGCCTTTAACATGGTGGCTAACTGTTTAGTGATAATTAACAAATCACTAGGCTTAAAACTCTTATTGGTAATGATATTACCGACACAAATTTTAATCGCAACTTGCCCTTGCGATAATAGCTGTTTTTTCACATCTTGCTTAGATGTAGCAATAATCTTATTTTGCTGAAAATTAATGTCATACCAAAAATATAGTCGCTTCATTTACAATTACCCAATAATTACCTCACCTAAAACTCGATTTAATTCAGCCAACGTAGTAACGCCCTGCTGCACTAATTGATAGCCCGCTTGCATTAGGGTGACTCTATTCTTAGATAAGATGGGTTGATTGGTTAGAATCTGCTGTTGCACGTCTGGCGTGATGATTAAAAGTTCATATAAACCAACTCTCCCTAAATAACCACCAACACACTTTTCACATCCCATAGAAATATAATGTGGCGAAGGTTGGTTACCTATTAAAACCAGTTCACTAGCAACCACTTTACAATTTTGGCAAAGTTTACGCACTAAACGTTGAGCAATAACCAATTTTAAACTAGATGATAAAAGATAATTTTTGATACCCATCTGATTTAATCGAACAATCGCTTCACCACTAGAATTAGTGTGTAAAGTTGACAACACCAAATGCCCAGTTTGTGCTGCTTGAATAGCGATTTCAGCGGTTTCGTGATCACGAATTTCCCCTATCATCATCACATCCGGATCTTGGCGTAACAAGGAGCGCAGTATGACCGAAAATGTCAGACCAGCTTTAAAATTAATCGCGGTTTGATTGACTCCATCTAAAGGAATTTCGATCGGATCTTCAACACTACAAATATTACGTTCAGCTTTGTTTAATCGTTTTAAAGCACTATACAATGTCATGGTTTTACCACTGCCGGTTGGCCCAGTAACTAAAATCAATCCTTGCGGATAATCCAATATCTGTTTAAATGTAATTAAATCTTGTTCAGTTAATCCTAAATCATTAATGGTCATCTCTGATTCATGATTATCCATGACCCGTAATACAATCTTTTCACCGTTGATCACAGGTAAAGTAGCGATGCGCATGGCATAGTTATTTATCACCAATTGGCCATCTTGTGGTAAACGATGTTCAGCAATATTTAAATTAGCCATAATCTTCAACCTAGCAGCTATTTGCTTAGCAAGACTTGGTGGCGGCATTAGTATATTTTGTAAAACGCCATCAATTCGCATGCGAATTCGATAGTATTGATGATAAGGTTCGAAATGGATATCGGAAGCACGCTTTTCCAATGCTGATAGCAACAGTTTATTGAGACTTTCTACTAATTGGGCTTCTTGCATAATCATCACATTTATTATTTGAATTTAAAATCATTAAAATTTAAAAATATCTTCGCAAACAGCATTTAAACTGTTATCAACAGGACTACTTACACAAGTACGTGACCAATCTAAATTACCTAACGATGAGTTCAACTTTGGTGTTAATGTTGTGGTTAAACTCGATAACGCACTTTTTCCAACGATAGTAATCACTCCATTAGTAACCGAGATTGATGTCACATAGTTAGTCGATCTTGTGGACGGCACACCATTCTCTCCACTACTACATTTATTTAATGCACCTTGTTCAGCAACACAAATTTCAATAGCTGTCTTATATGCGGTCATTAATTGAAGCATATCAGTTAAAGCGGCCTTTTTGACATAGCCTTGGTAAGCGGGCAAACCAATAGCGGTTAAAATAGCAATCACCACAATGGCGATCATTAACTCAAATAGTGTAAATCCAGATTGTCTGTCCATGAAATTCCCGAACGATTAATTAAATGTTAGATAGAATGACTTTATAGCAAACTGAAGAAGTGAAATAATAACCAGATAGAAAATTTGGAAGTTAAAATACAAATTGATTATCATAATCAACATTGTATTAATCAACGTTGTGAACAAGATCTCAAAAACACTAAACGTATTGGAGTTGCCATGCCTTTAAAAAGTTCACCTTTAAATATCATTGATGGTTGGATTAAAAATGTCAAACAGATCAAATCACCTTACTATAACGATAGGCCAGCTAGTCAACCTATCTCATTATTAGTTATTCATAACATAAGCCTACCGCCAAACCAATATGGTGGCCCTTATGTGGAACAACTCTTTACTGGCAAACTAGATCCAAACGGGCACCCTTATTTTGCGGAAATCCACCAATTGCAAGTATCAAGTCATCTGTTTATAAGACGCGATGGTGAAATTATTCAATTTGTACCATTTGACAAACGCGCTTGGCATGCTGGTAATTCAGTATTTGAAGGTAAAGAAAATTGCAACGACTTTTCAATTGGCATTGAAATGGAAGGTTGTGATACTGATAACTTTACCGATGCCCAATACCAACAACTTACCAACGTCACCATAGTATTACAACAAACCTATCCAATCAAAAATATAACTGGACATAGTGATATTGCCCCAGGTCGTAAAACCGATCCGGGTCCCTATTTTAATTGGCACTATTATCAAACATTGGTTAACCAACAAACCCAAATTAATGCCATAATTAACCAAATTAACTCAATTAAACATGAACTACATCATCTTAATTTATGGCAACCATCTCCACCAGCTGCGGAAGCCTTTTTAAGTGAGCAGCCATTTGCACTCGACACTATGCAACCTCATGAATGGTTTCAATGGATCTTTATTCCACGTATACAAGCATTGATCGATGCCAAATGTGAAATACCAAAATTTGCTCTGCATCCTTATTTTGAAGAGGCATTTAAAGAAGTTCAAGAAATTGAAATAAATAAATTATTAACATTAATTAAACAACTAGATGAATTGTCGATTGAGCAAGCAATAACTTAATAGCAAAAATAAAAAGGTAGGTCAGCCACATTAGTGGCTGAAAATAGGAAGATTAATTAGTCATACGGCGGTATTCATTAACCGCTTGTTGATGATTACTATAGGTACTACTAAACGTATGCCCTCCCATGCCATTAGCTACAAAAAATAGATAATTTGTTTTAGCCGGATGCGCCGCTGCTTCAAGCGAAGCTAAACTTGGCATAGCAATTGGCGTAGGTGGTAGCCCTTCAATCACATAAGTATTATAAGGATTATTAGTATCAGTCAAATCAGTTCGTCTAATTGTTCCGGTATAATTATCGCCTAAACCATAGATAATCGTTGGATCGGTTTGCAACTTCATATTTGCTTTTAAACGATTGACAAAAACCGAAGCAACGTTAGCTCGCTCTGAACTCACACCAGTCTCTTTTTCAATAATTGAAGCAATAATCAGTAATTCATACGGGGTCTTATAAGGCAGATCTTTATCACGATTATCCCAAACTTTTTGCAGGTTACTCTTCATCGTCATATAAGCACGCTTTAGGAGATTAATATCTAAACTATCTGCCGTATATTGATAAGTATCTGGTGACAACCAACCTTCTAGCTTTCCACCTTCAATACCTAACATCTGAGCAATTTCATCATGTGACTTTCCGGTTAATGTTTGTTGAATATAAGGAGTATTACTCAGCACATTCAACCAATCCTTAGCTCGCTTACCTTCAACAAATTGCACATAAAAACTACTCTCCTTTCCCGACACCAACAACTTTATAAACTCTTCAACAGTCATATGAGGATGTAATTGATACGTCCCAGCTTTAATGGAACTTAAAGAAGGATCAAGTTTATACAAGTAAGGTAACAAATAAGATTGTTGCATTAAATCACCCTCCTTAACTTGCATAACTAATTGATGCAAAGAAGTACCTTTTTTCAACACAAACATCTGATTATCAGCCGTGATATTCATATGTTGCTTAGAAAATTGTTGTAAATAATAATAACCAATAGCTAACGAACCAACAGTGATAAGAATCACCGTTAGCAACGTGTACAAAAAAATTTTTTTAATCATAACTTAATCTTTATAACGAATTTTTGCGCGTGAAGTTAAGCGCGTTAATAACTCATAAGCACTGATACCTGTGTGCTTAGCAATTTGTTCTACAGGCAACTCCTTACCCCAAAAAATGACTTCATCTCCTGGTTTGTCTTGGCAACGTAGGCCTAAATCGACCACAATCATATCCATAGAAACTCGACCGACAATGGGTACAAGTCGGCCATTAATATAAACAGGGGTTTTATTAGGAATACCACGCGGATAACCATCACCATATCCCATCGCGACAACCCCTAATATTGTATCACATTCACTTCTCCAAGTTTGACCATAACCAACCGCTTGTCCTTTTCCATGCTTACGCACAGCAATTAATTCAGATTTAAGCGTCATCGCTGGTTGTATATCAGTGATCGCTTCATCAAAAGGTGAGACCCCATACAACGCAATACCAATACGAATCATATCACGATGGGAATCAGGCCAAGCAAGAATACCGCCTGAGGCCGCAATCGATTGCTGACAACTATCAACCGAACGAGCAAATTCATCAAAGATGGCCATTTGAGTCTTGGTTTGTGAAGAATTTAACTCATCAGCGCTGCTAAAATGGCTAAGAATATTGATCGGATGACGAATTGCTTTACAATTCGTTAAGCGATTAAACTCGCCAACGGCCTCATCAGAATGAAAACCTAAACGATGCATACCGGTATCGATCTTAAACCAAACAACGATTTCATTGGGAAAAGGAATCGTATTTAAAACGTCAATTTGCCAACTTGAATGGATAACAGGTTGTAAATTAAAATCAAGCAAATCATTAATATCATCGTGCGGAAAAAAACCTTCCAAAAGTACAATAGGACTACGAATACCAACTCGACGTAAACCTACTGCTTCAGAAATACGGGCAACACCAAAACAATCAACTTTATCATCCAATAACTGAGCAACGCCTTCCATACCATGACCATAAGCATTCGCTTTAACTACAGCCATTAAAGAACTACTAGGCGATTTTTGTTTAAAAAATTCAATATTATGTAAAATTGATTTACGATTAACTTCTACTACAGCAATAGACATTTTATATAACCTAACTTAAATATTTAGTATTTATTGTAAAATTTGTTACGAATAATCACAAATAAAAAATCCGCTATTCATATGATTTTGTGTTTAAAAATGTGAAGCGGTTAAAAAATAAGCCACTCTCAACATTATCAGAATTCGAACTAATTTAATTATTTACACTTTAAATAATAATGATTATCATTTGTATATAATTATTAATTCCTAAAAAAGTTAAGATAAAGAACCATTATGGCAAAAAAAAACCTTAAAGCAAACTACTATATAGCAATATTAACCATCTGTTTTTGTACAGATATTTCGGCGGAAGAACGAAAAAGCAATCCACAAGATACCATTATCGTTACTGCAGACCGTAACAAAAAAAGCGTATGGGATAGTTCGGTATCCGTTAACGCTGTCAATCGCGATGAAATTGAAAAACTCAATGGCGACTCGGTCGTTGAAGCATTACGTGATATTCCTGGTGTTGAAATTACTGATAACGCATTAGCTGGACGCAAACAGATTATGATTCGTGGTGAAGCCCCTTCACGTATATTGATGTTGATTGACGGACAAGAAGTTACTTACCATCGTTCAGGACATGGTTCGAGTGCTGGAGTATTAATTGACATGGAATCTGTTGAGCGCATAGAAGTCATTAAAGGACCTCACTCTGTACTATTTGGTTCACAAGCTATTGGCGGTGTGGTTAATTTTATTACACGTAAAGGGAGTAAAGATGGAAAACCACTTAACGGTGATGCAAAATTAGTCTATAACCAGTCAACCGATGGCTTTACTGAAATGGGCACAGTTAATGGCACCATCGATGGGATATTTGATTACCGTATTAGTGGTACTTACTCTGAAAATAATGATCGCAAAGCTTATCAAGGCAAACTACATGATACTGATTTTGATAATAACAGCTTAAGTTCATGGTTTGGACTCAATCTTGATAAACACAAACTTGGTCTATCACTCGATCGCTACAAACTTAATACCAAAACCTACACTGACAAAGACGACAACTCACCGGAAGTGAAAGAGTTTTGGGTAAAAATACCTGAACTAAAACGCGAAAAAATCGGATTCTTTTATGATTATGATGTCGATGGCGACTTGTTAAAAAAACTTCATTATGATGCTTACGCCCAAAAACTAAATCGTGAATTTAGAAACCATGTTGTAGTATCACCGGCCCCAGTTATGAAAGTAACCACCAATACGGCTACCAATGATGAACAAAAAACCTATGGTATGACATTCCAATCCGATATTGAACCACGTAGAGATATGAAGCTCATTACCGGTATACAATATCAACAAGATAATGTCGATCAAGACTCGCACAATGTTGTTATAACAAAAATGCCTTCACCAAGAGCAAGCTATACTCAACACAAATACTTAACCAATAAATGGCAACAATCCAGCATCGCACTATTTGGTCAAAATGATTGGAACATCACCGATGATATTTCTTGGAATTTAGGTGCTCGACAATATTGGGTCGAATCAAAATTAAAAAATGGTCATACCACTATTAACAAAATCCCGGCTATGGGTTCAGCGACCTCTAACCATAAAATTGATGGTAAAAAGAAAGATCATGACAATAACTTTGTAGTATCGTCAGGATTAACTTACTCAGGCATTGAAAACACTCAATTAAGAGCCTCTTTTGCACAAGGATATGTTTATCCAACTCTTGCTCATCTTTATGCAGTCACCTCGGCGGCTTCACAAACCATCTATGGGAACTCTCATCTAAAAGCTGAAAAATCGAATAATTACGAAATTGGTTTACGTTATAATAACAACAAATGGTTAGTTGATGGTGCTATCTATTATTCAGATGCAAAAGATTACATCACACAAATGAATTGTAATGGCTCTGCAATTTGCGATGGAGCATCAGGGCGTAACATTACTTACTATGGTAATGCCAACAAAGCCAAGACCCATGGTTTAGAATTAAGTCTTGAATATCTCGATCTACCGGTAAACCCTTATCTCAAAGGTAACTACTTAAGCCGTAAAATCGAAACCGAAAGCTACAAAACGCGTGACAGCGGTAACCCCCGCTTTACAGGCAACGCTGGGATAAAACATACTGCGTACTTTGAAAAATTTGATATTGATTCTGACCTATTTATGCGATTTGCTACCAAAGCCACACAACGCAGTGATTCAGCCGTTTACCACTACAGTGGATGGTCCACATTGAACTTATCAACTACCACATCGTTTGGTGCTGATCGCCAGTACCATATTGGGTTAGATCTAAATAATATCTTAAACAAAAACTATACCACAGCTTACGAATCTATTCCTGCTGCTAAATTCCACGCTATCGTCAGCGCCAGCATGAAATTTTAATGATTAGTATAGTGTAGACTATATAAAAAACTAAAACGGGGTAGCAAGAACCCCGTTCCTCAAATTTTTATATCACTAATTTGTTTCTGATTTAATTTAAATAGTTAGTTTCGATGTCTTGCATATTTACGCATTGTTGGAACTTACACTCCTACACAGATATCTTATTATATTTTCAATCAGTTATTTATTATTATAGAACTTATTAATATTCCCATAACTGTTGTCTAATACTTTCTATAAAATTTTCCATAATAATTGGCAAACATTTTCCTTTTTGCCAATTTTTTAAAAAATTTAATTGTTGTTGGGTTAATTGAATATTATGAGGTACCGAGTTTAATAAATTATTATTCATAGATTTATTTAATTTTTGCTTAAATATTATTTCTCTTTTCTCAAGATGATTAGAATCTTGATTAAAATTTTGCGTTTTGATATTTTTCTTATTTGGAAAGTCTGACTTTAGACTTAATTTATGCTGAAACCAATTCTTATAATTAGATAAATCAAAATCTCCTCTTAATTCATAACCCCATTCTGTTTTATATACATTACTTAATCTCTTCATAATTTGTTTTTTAGGAAACGCACAAAAAACTATCTTCCTATTATTAAGTTTTTTAATCATATTGTTCATAACTTTTAAATCGTTATAATAATATTGAGTTAAAATGTACGCTGATTGATTATAAGCTCTTAAAAAGATACCTTCTTCAATTAAACTTAAATAATTACGTCGTTGGGATATAATTAATTTTTCTTCTATAAGCATGTCTGTTTTTTAATCATATTTTTCTCGGCGGTGTATCGCTTTGCGCTACTTCGCCGGCACTAATAGTGCTGTCCGCGAGCGCTGTGCGCTTGCGAACAACATAAACATATCCTACAAGATATCATGTTTTATAAATAAATTTTTTCCTATTAACTTTTTGTTTTTCACACATAACATCTTTCAATTTATATTTTATTACCAATATTTATCGCTATACTTTGATATTTCAAATAAAAAACTATTTAACACAACCTTCCGTATTAGAACTTTTGTCAATTACTTAAATAATAATTTCATTCATATTATTGTGTTATTTTAATATCCAATTTTATTAAATTAATAAACTCTAAAACCTTTTAATAAATCATCCTTTACAAGCAACATAATGTCCATTTGTATCCACTCCAACTCCGACGTCGCCAAGATATAAACCTATCCTAAAATGAGCTGAGTTTTCTCCAGAAAGAGAACCCCAATATTCTGAAGTCCAATATAATTGATCTGCCCAATTTGATTGAGGATAATTTTTTTTGTTTATTGGTCCCCATTCACCTAATATTGAACCATCAATTGCTCGAGTAAATGCGTTATATACATATAACCAATTTTGTGGCGCTTTATTTCTTGGAGAATTGGTAAATTCTGCTCGAGTTAGTAACTTACAATAACCAGACGCATTCCACCAATTATATGCCCAATCATAAGGTATAACCCAATTACTTCTTGGATCAAAACTATAGTCAAGTTTAATTGAAGTGTTTTTCTTATATGTTGCTCTAACCGTAACTTTTCCCGATGGTTTATCATTTAAAAGTATATTACCATATTTATCAATTGTTACTTTTCCGCCAGGATTAACAGGAACACTAAAAGTATAATCGGATTGTGCGCCACTCATTAGCAATTGAAATTGCGCCCCTTTGAATCCACTAGTTGGAAATAATTTCCCAGTTAAAGTATTAGTAACCTTATATCCATAATCAGGTACATAATCACTAGTATATCCTCCACCATTACTTACATGAGGTACAGAATATTGTTTCATATTCCACCAATTTTTATCGTTATCAAAACTAAAATCATTATTTTGGTTATTGGTTAACCATTGCATTTCTGGTGATATAATAGTTGAGTTAGGTTTGGCATAACAAATTTGCGGTTTTACTGCAATTTTATACGCTTTCTTTAATGTTACTAACCCACTTTTCCTTGGTATTCCATATTGTGAAATGGCTTGTATTTGATTAAGTATCTCTAACCTTAGTGGCATTGGATAACCACTCCCACAACCAATTATATTATTTTGCTCCTTATCGGAAATTTTAACACCATTCGCATCAAGCCACTGCCAAGTGGTGGTTGTCGTCAAGAATGGTTGAACTGGATCGATATTATCTCCATCGTCATCTTGATAATTCTTTTGATTATCCAGTGATTGATAATTTAATTGTTTTATAACAAAGTCATTTAACGTTAAATTGCCATCAAACTCTTTTATTTCATCTTCTTTTATATTTCCTGTTGACTCACTATAAAATACCTTATTTACTGTAAAACCATGATTGTCTGCTGCTAATCTTACATTATCAACCTTAGGGCTATTTCCTTGAATAACATTGACTGTAAAACTACTTAAACCATAAGTACAAGGTACCACAGCTAGATATAAGAAAATAAGAAGCCATTTCGGTTTAGATAATTTCTGGATAGAATAAAAT
>NZ_NAST01000008.1 GCF_002142215.1 Gilliamella sp. N-G2 | reverse complement strand
ATCTATAATCATTATATGGATTGCGTATATTTTTTCCTCTTGATGAGCTAATTTTTAATTTATAGCGCTTAAACTCTATATAATAAAACTATTTTATAATTAATAATAATAGTTCATCGAATGCGATAGCAATTCAATATAACATTTGATTTTAATTTCGGATGCTCCATGAAATCGAAATTTTATAAATTAAATTCGATAATCGTAAGTCAAATTTAAAGAGTTTAAATATTGGTTTTTTGAATCGAGCAGGAATAAAAAACTACTAAGATTTTGCTGTTAGTATCATTATTTAGGTCGCCTCTTATAAATTTATTTAAGTGCGCATAATGTATATTATGTTAAATATAATATATTATTACTAACTACTCTATATTCTTCTAATAATTCAAATTTTTATAGCCTATTACCAATAATTGTTTACTAAATCTTAATTCAATTTATATTTTCTATCTTATTCTATTTTGAATGGATAACAAAAATAAAATAGTCAATTTTTATTTTATATAAAAATATGATAATCTTATTCACTTAAATCTATTATGGTTCTATTTAGGATAATATGCACAGTATCTACAAAACATTGCGTTGCAATAGTTATTCCGTTCCATGCGAGTTATGCAGTATCGGTAGACTCTGTATTCCAATGTTGCTCAATAACACGTTAGAAAATGTTTTAGAACGAAAAAAGTTATATTTAAAAAATGAGATAGTTGTAAAATCTCAAACGCCATTAAAAAAATTTTATATTGTCCATTCAGGTGCACTTAAAACATTTGTGACAACACATGAAAATAGTGAACAAATTACTGGCTTTTTTTTACCGGGAGATATTGTTGGTTTAGATTCTATATCAACAAGAGTTTACAATAATAACATTCAAGCTTTAAGCAACACATTGATCTGTGAACTTTATTATGATGAATTGATAAAAGTCATCAATTCAAATAGTGATGTTAGAGATTTAATATTTAAACTCTTAAGTACTGATATTTATAATTATCAGAAATTGGTTCTTTGCTATTCTCAGAAAAAATCGGATGAACGTCTAGCTACTTTTATTTATTCTCTTTATCTTCGATATCAACAAAGAGGACATTCTTCATTAAATATAAAATTAGCTATGAGTCGTGCCGAAATTGCTAATTATTTAGGATTAACTATTGAAACTATTAGTCGTAATTTATCAAAATTACAAGAGCTAAATATTTTAACAGCTAAAGGTAAATATATATATATTAATAATTTAGAAGCCCTAGTAGATTTAGGAAATTAAATTTATTTGTGCTAAAATAATTACAAATTTATTGCAGGTTTTTTATATGATAACTTTAAAGAAAACAATTATAGCCACGTCTGTTGCACTTATGCCTTTTTGTTCTTTTGCGGCTCAGCAATTAACAGAAGAACAAGCTAATAGTTTGCAATCTTTTAAAAATATTACTATACGTGGTGCATTTTATACTGATAGCGATTACGTTATGGCTATGTCAAAAGCTGCTGATAATGAAGGTGCGGCTTCTTTCTATATTACTACTACCAATATCAGTCCATCTAATGATACTTTACGAATTGTTTATGCTAAATTATATAAATCAGACGCTCCTAAAGCTGTAGAACAAACGGAAAGTTTACGTAAGTTTGAAGGTGTTTATGAGTATCCAAAATCAAAAGCAATTCGTTTAGAACCATTTAATATTGTCCGTATTCGTGGTTATTTCCCAACAGATTATGATATTAATCAAGCAATTGCTAAAGAAGCATCAGCTCAAGGGGCTTATGGATTCTATATTGATTCACGTTCAGAAATAGGTAGTAATTTACAAATTGCAGCTTATATATTCAAAAAAGATGCACCAGAACGTAAATTACAACCAGAAGATGCTATTCCTTATGATTCTGAAGCAGGACAATTAGCTTTAGCTAAAGGTGGTGATGCTGCAATGCAGGTTGAAAAACCGGGTTATTATTCTCCTTCAGCGTTCAATGAAAAATATTATGCCGATAAGTTTAATAATAAAGTTATAGATAAAACGACTACCACTACAGCAACTGCTACTACAGCTAAAGTTGCAACATCATCAAATACTGAAACAACCACTCCTGTTGTTACAGAACCTCAAAGAGTAACTCGTTACACTGTAACATTACCTGATGGAAGAAAAATTCAAGAACTTAATGATGCTACAGCAGCCAAAATGGTTGCATTTGATACATTGAAATTTAGAGGTTATTATGTCACTGACCAAGAAATTTCTTATCAAGCAGGTAAACGCGCGATTGAAGCAGGCGCAAAATATTATCATATTGCTCGTGTAGCACATGATTCTAAAGGTCCAAATATTACGGTATTTATTGATCTTTATCGATAATCAAAAATGGGCGCCTAAGCGCCCTTCTTTTTACTATCATAACTTTTCAGATTATAGATTCTAAAATTATAACCCTTCCGATACAGTCCCTATTTGTTGTCTTATGCGTTTTGCTGAAATTGGATAAGGTGTTCCTAATTGTTGGGCAAAAAGGTTAACTCTTAGTTCTTCAATCATCCATTTAATGTTAGTCACTTTGCTTGATGATTTTTGATTTTCTGGCAAACTATTTAACCAAGTTTGATATTCATTCTTAACTTCTTCTATTATATTCATTGCTTGTCTATCTTTAGCCATATTCGAACCAAGCTTCTCCAAGCGTTTTTCAATCGCAGATAAATAGCGATAAACATCAGGAAGTTTGTCATAACCGGTTTGTGCAACAAATCCTTTATAGACTAATTCACTGACTTGCTGTTTTATATCTGATAAAGCAAAAGCAAGGGATAGATCTACTCGACCTTTTAATTTTTTATTAATATTAAAGTGTAACGTTAATATTGATTCTGCTTGTTTAGCAATATCAACAACAGTTTCATTGATATGGCTTTTAGTGTAAGTAAGAAGTTGTTGATATTGTTGTTTATTATCAATAGGTTGGTTGTTTTTTTCTATTAAATGATCAACTCCACAAGCAATGCAATCATCAATAAGATTAAGTACAGTGCCAAACGAATTAAAATATAAACCTAACTTAGATTTGTTTGGCAGCTTTTCATGTAAATATTTTATGGGTGATGGAATATTGAGGATTAATAATCGTCGAATACCTAACTTGCTTAATCGCTTTTGTTCTTCCAAAGAATCAACAAGTTTGATACTAACTGAATGTTGATTATCAATAATCGCTGGATAAGCTTTAATTGTGTAATTATTTTGTTTTTCTTCATAGATTGCAGGTAAAGAACCAAAATCCCAATCAGTAATGTTATTCTTCTCTATTTTAATCGATTTTTTCTGAGTTAAGGATGATAACGCTTGTTGAACTTCGGTTTTAAGCTGTTCTTGAAGCTTAACTAAATCTTTGCCGAAAGCTATTTCACGATTATGATCAACAATACTGAAATTCATCTTTAAGTAACTAGGTACTTGATCAAGTTGCCAATCCGTTAGCTCAATCCTAGTACCGGTCATTTTTCTAAATTCATTTTGCAATGTTTCAAGTAACGGCGATGCTGTTGAATTGACTCTACTCAAAAAAGCTTCAGCATAGTTAGGTGCAGGTACCAAACTTTTACGTAATGATTTAGGTAATGACTTGATTAATGAAATAATTAAATCATAGCGAAAACCAGGAACTTGCCAATCAAAACCACTATTTTTTATCTGATTAAGGATGTTTAGTGGAATAGTAATTGTGACGCCGTCACGCGCGTTACCAAGATCAAACTGATAACTCAAAGGTAACTTTAAGTTGTCTTGATACCAAAAATCTGGATAATCATTCACTTTCACCGGTTGTGCTGACTGTTTAATCAACATATTTTTTTCGACATTAAGAAATTCTGGATCAATTTTTTGTTTTGTTTTCCACCATGTATCAAAATGCTTTGCAGAAATGACTGATTTATCTATTCGTTTATCATAAAAATTATATAGGTCATCATCATCAATCAGAATATCTTGACGTCGAGACTTATGTTCAAGATCCTCAACTTCATTGATTAATTTTTGATTTTGCTTATAAAAACTGTGGTTAGTTTGCCAATCACCTTCCACTAACGCATGGCGAATAAATAAAGAACGACTTAATATTGGATCAATTTTACTGTA
The DNA here is from genome assembly GCF_002142215.1 of Gilliamella sp. N-G2. Lineage (GTDB taxonomy): Bacteria > Pseudomonadota > Gammaproteobacteria > Enterobacterales > Orbaceae > Gilliamella. Next base: position 96,684 of record NZ_NAST01000008.1, on the reverse strand, counting down.
ATTAACCGTGCGACTAGCAACAATAGGTAATCCATATAAAGTGACTTTTTCATTAGCAATGGTTGTTCCTTGTTTTTTAGACCATCTCGGTTCACTGTAACTGTATTTAACTAAATGTTTAGCTATTGGCTCGATCCATTCAGCTTCAATTTTGGCAGCCGTTCTGCCCCACAATCGACTGGTTTCAACCAATTCACTAGCTATACACCATTTTGGTTGATTTTTAAAAATCGCTGAATTAGGGAAAATTGCAAATTTGATATTACGAGCACCAATATATTCATGCTTTTCAATTTCTTTCATCCCAACATGCGATAATAAACCACTTAATAGTGCAATGTGTAATGAACGATAATCCGCTAATTTGCTATTAATCGGAAATGCTAGTTGTTTAATTGTTTGCCTAATTTGCGTATAAACATCTTGCCATTCACGAATACGCAGATAATTGAGGTATTCTTTTTGACATAAACGTCTAAATTGGTTACCCGATAATTCTGTTTGTTGGTTGGCAATATAATTCCATAAATTAATGAAAGAAATAAAGTCTGATTCTTTATCGGCAAACCGTCGATGTTTTTCATCAGAAGCTTGCTGTTTATCAAATGGACGCTCTCTAGGATCTTGTATTGATAGTGCTGCAGTAATAATCATCACTTCTTTTATACAACCTAATTGTCTTGCTTCAACTAACATTCTCGCTAATCGAGGATCTATAGGCAACTGAGATAAAATTCGACCTATATCCGTTAAGTGATAATGATGATGTTTAGTATAAATAGCTCCAAGTTCTTCTAATAACCGTATACCATCACGGATATACCTAGAATCAGGTGATTCCACAAACGGAAAAGCAGCAATATCACCTAATCCTAATGATGTCATTTGTAATATAACTGAAGCTAAATTTGTTCGTAATATTTCTGGTTCAGTAAATTCAGGTCTTGATAAAAAATCTTGCTCATCATAAAGCCGAATACAAATACCGTCCGATGTTCTACCACAACGCCCTTTTCTTTGATTTGCCGATGCTTGAGAAATTGGTTCAATTGGTAATCGTTGTACTTTAGTACGATAGCTATAACGACTAATTCTGGCTAAGCCGGGGTCAATAACATATTTAATGCCTGGAACAGTTAGCGACGTTTCAGCAACATTAGTTGCTAATACAATCCTTCGTCCATTATGTGATTGAAAAATGCGATTTTGTTCTGAAGCCGATAGTCTTGCGTACAGAGGTAGAATTTCAGTATGTTTCAATTCTAATTTTCTTAATGTATCGGCAAGATCACGTATTTCACGTTCTCCGGTTAGAAAAATGAGTATATCACCAGTACTTTCCAATGAAAGCTCATCGATAGCATTAATGATTGGTTGAAAATCATTGTTTTTATCACTTTCATAATCCTCACTAAAAATCACTGGCCTATACCTAACTTCAACCGGATAGGTTCTGCCTGATACTTCAATTATCGGAGCATGATTAAAATGATTAGAGAAACGTTCAACATCTATTGTTGCCGAAGTGATAATAACTTTTAAATCAGGGCGTTTAGGTAATAGTTGTTTTAAATATCCTAAAATAAAATCAATATTTAAACTACGTTCATGAGCTTCATCTATAATGATAGTATCATATTGCAGTAATAGCTTATCTTGTTGAATTTCTGCTAATAAAATGCCATCAGTCATCAATTTAACCAATGTACTATCACTAACATGATCTGAAAATCTAACTTTGTAGCCGACTAATTGCCCTATTTCCGTTTTCAATTCTTCAGCAATACGGTTGGCTACCGAACGAGCGGCTAATCTTCTAGGTTGAGTATGACCAATATAGCCTTTAACTCCTAGCCCTAATTCTAGACATATTTTGGGAATTTGTGTGGTTTTACCTGAGCCTGTTTCGCCAGCAATGATGACTACTTGATGATGTTTAATGGCTTCATAAATAGCCTGTTTTTTTTCAACTACCGGTAAATTACTAGGAAAATCAATATGATTAGGTAAAGATTGTAATCGAACATTATAATGTTCGACAGCTAAATTTATTGCTGATTCGATTTCAGCAATATTTTGTTTTTTATTAATGAGCTTTCTTATTTTCAGTTGATCTAAGAAAGTCATTGACGACAATTTGTTTAATTGTTGTTGAGATACCATAAGGCGTTAAGTATATTATTTACAATTATAATTATTATAAATTATAGCAAATATTCTTTATTTATAGGAGATTAAATGAAAAAATCACTATTACTATTATCAGTTTCGGTAATATTTAGCTTAAGTGGGTGTACTTCTTCTAATAGCATCAAAGAACAGGATCTTATGCATCATCATTATGTCCTGATGGAAAATAATGGTTTGAGTTTGCCTGTTTTCAAAAATGCTGATTTAGAATTTGGCGAAAATATGATTATGATTGGAAAAATGTGTAATGAATTTTCAGCTCAAACCAGACTTAAAAATAATATGATCAAAGGCCAGATAATCAATATGACCAACAATAAATGTCAGAATAAACAATTAGATTTACTCGATAATGTGATTAAAAAACTGATTATTGATGGGGCAAATATTCAATTAATTGACACTAAATTAGTGTTAAAAAATAACCAAGACACACTTATCTTTCAATTAAAGGATTATATGTAACTAAAAATCCCTTTCCTCAAAAAATTTATAAAATCTATTGTTATTATCCAATCTGTTATCTTTACTAATTGTATAAACTTAAAACAGATTTGATGATAAAAAAACTTTATTTAAAATAGAGTTAAGTCTATAATGAAGCCAGTTTTTTGAGGGTCTATATTTTAATGAAAATAGTCAATTTTTCAGATACTGAAATAAAATTAAGTAACTATTTTTCAGTTGCTCGATCCTTCTTATATCCCTTTCAATCCAATAAGAATATTTTGCATTTAGACATATACCCAGTTTATATGAAATTTAAACATTAACCTTAACAAGTAGTGATAATATTATGAAAAAGACAAAAATCGTTTGTACTATAGGACCAAAATCAGAATCAAAAGAGATGTTAACCAAATTATTAAATGCAGGCATGAATGTAATGCGTTTAAACTTCTCTCATGGTGATTATGAAGAACACGGTAATCGAATCAAAAATTTACGTGAAGTAATGCAAGAAACAGGCTTAAAAGCGGCAATTATGTTGGATACTAAAGGTCCAGAAATCCGTACTATTAAGTTAGAAGGTGGTAATGATGTATCACTTGTTGCTGGTCAAACTTTCACTTTTACTACTGATGAGACCGTTGTTGGTAATTCAGAACGTGTTGCGGTTACTTATAAAGGTTTTGCTCAAGATCTTAAACCAGGCAATCGTGTATTAGTTGATGATGGTTTAATCGCTATGGACGTTGTCGAAATTAACGGTAACGAAGTTGTTTGTAAAGTACTAAATAATGGTGATTTAGGTGAAAATAAAGGTATTAACTTACCAGGTGTTTCTATTAAATTACCTGCACTTGCTGAAAAAGATAAAAATGATTTAATTTTTGGTTGTGAGCAAGGCGTTGACTTTATTGCTGCTTCTTTTATTCGTAAACGTTCTGACGTTGAAGATATCCGAGCTCATCTTAAAGCTCACGGTGGTGAAGAAATCAAAATTATTTCTAAAATTGAAAACCAAGAAGGTTTAGATAATTTTGATGAAATTTTAGAAGCTTCTGATGGTATCATGGTTGCTCGTGGTGACTTAGGTGTGGAAATCGCTGTTGAAGAAGTTATTTTTGCTCAAAAAATGATGATCAAAAAATGTAATAAAGCTTCAAAACCAGTTATTACTGCAACACAAATGTTAGACTCAATGATTAAAAACCCTCGCCCTACTCGTGCTGAAGCAGGTGACGTTGCTAATGCAATCATTGATGGAACTGACGCAGTTATGTTATCAGGTGAAAGTGCTAAAGGTAAATATCCATTTGAAGCAGTAAATGTGATGGCTACTATCTGTAAACGTACTGATGGTACTATTCCAGCCAAACTTGAGTTAACAACCAAAGAAGAAACTTTACGTATTACTGCTGCAGTATGTTGTGGTGCAGTTGAAATTGCTGAACGTTTAAATGTTCCATTAATTGTTGTTGCTACTCGTAGTGGTAAATCTGCTCGTGAACTTCGTCATTATTTCCCGACAGCTCGTATTTTAGCGCTATCTTCAAGTCAAAAAACAGTTAATCAATTAGCATTATCTAAAGGTGTTGAACCAATTTTAATTGATGCGATTAATTCAACTGATGATTTCTACCGTTTAGGTAAAGAAATGGCTGTTAAAGTTTGTAACGCTAAACAAGGCGATACTATTGTTATGGTATCAGGTGCATTGGTTCCAAGTGGTACTACTAATACAACTTCGGTACACCGCATCTAATCATTTTAAATTTGTTTAAATGAATGATAAAAAGCTAGCGATATGCTAGCTTTTTTTTTAACTTCCGTTATGCTGTTAGATATTCAATTTGTGGAATGGACCAAATAAGACATGATTATAGAAAAAGTATATTTACCCAAAGAACTCAGTTGGTTATCCTTTAATCAACGTGTACTACAAGAGGCGGCTGACGAAAGTAATCCTCTTATAGAACGAATCCGTTTTTTAGGTATTTACTCCAGTAATCTAGATGAATTTTATAAAGTTCAATTTGCAAACTTAAAAAAATATGTTCTTATTGAGCAAGAACAATCTCAATCTACCTCCAATGCAAAACATTTATTAAGACAAGTTAACCAAAAAGTTATTCAACTTGAGTTACAATTTGATCAGCTCTATAACGAACTGTTATTAGAAATGGCCAGAAACCAGATTTTTCTAATAAATGAAAGGCAACTTACCAGTTATCAAGAAAATTGGATAAAAAATTACTATAAACAAAATCTAAGACAATATATCACCCCTATTCTTCTTGATAGTCATACCGAATTAATTCAATTTCTCAAAGATGATCATGCTTATTTAGCTGTTGAAATTATTTGTAAAGATAATATTAGTTATGCCTTATTGGAGCTGCCTACCGACAATGCTCCTCGTTTTGTATTACTACCATCGGAAGTCTCAACCAAAAACAAATCAATTATATTTTTAGATAATATTTTACGTTACTGTTTAGACGATATTTTTAAAGTCTTTTTTGATGCTGTTGAATTAAATGCTTATTCAATCAACATTAATCGTGATGCTGAATATGAATTAAATAGTGAACTCGATAGTTTACTAGAATTAATGTCACAAGGTTTGAAACAACGTTTAACCGCACAACCAGTACGCTTTACCTATCAAAAAGATATGCCTAAAGCATTATTTGAATTATTGATTAATAAATTAAGATTAACAGAACAAGATGCAATGCCAGGCGGACGTTATCCTAATTTTAAAGATTTAGCTAATTTTCCTGATTTAGGCGTTAAAAATTTACTTAATAAACGTTTACCTAGTCTTGCTTATAATCGATTTAAAAAATTTAGGAATGCTTTTGCGACAATTAAGGATCGAGATGTATTGCTCTACTATCCTTATTATTCATTTGGTCATGTACTTGAGATCATGCGTCAAGCCTCTTTCGATCCAGCTGTGACCCATATTCGCATGAATATTTATCGGGTTGCGAAAGATTCACGATTTATACACGCAGCAATTAATGCCGCCAATAATGGTAAAAAAGTTACAGTAGTGGTTGAACTTCAGGCTCGCTTTGATGAAGAAGCAAATATAAAATGGGCTAAAAGATTAATTCGTAGTGGTATTAAAGTTATCTATTCACAACCAAAACTCAAGATCCATGCTAAATTATTTTTAATTGATCGACGAGAAGAAGATAGAATTGTTCGCTATGCACATATTGGCTCAGGTAACTTTAATGAAAAAACAGCACGAGTATATACTGATTTTTCTCTATTAACTTCTGATCCAGCCATTACTGATGAAGTTATTAAAGTATTTAATTTCATTGAAAATCCATTTAAACCTGTTTCATTTAATCACTTACTGGTATCTCCACAAAATACTCGCCAACGTTTTTATGAGTTTATTGAACGTGAAATTAATAATGCCAAAGCAGGAAAACCTTCTGGTATTTATTTAAAATTAAATGCGATCACCGATAAAGAGATGATTGACCAACTTTATCGAGCTTCCTGTGCAGGTGTAAATATTAGAATGATTGTTAGGGGGACTTGTGTGTTAGTTCCTCAAATCCCTAATTTAAGTGAAAACATCTATGTAACTAGTATTGTCGATCAATATTTAGAGCACGCTCGCGTATATATTTTTGAAAACGATGGTAAAAAAGACACTTATATTTCATCAGCAGACTGGATGCCTCGTAACTTAGATAATCGAATTGAAGTTGGCGTTAAAATTTTTGATCCAGTATTAAAATCTACTATACATGATATCTTTAACTTGCAATGTAATGATAATGTCAAAGCAAGAATCATCGATAAAGATAATATGAATAATTATGTCCAACGAGGCAATAAGAAAAAAATAAGAGCACAACATGCCATTTATGACTATTTAAAGCACATGGAATCATCGATATAAGGGTTTTAACGTGAATAAATTTAATGAATATGCTGTAATCGATTTAGGCTCTAATAGTTTTCATATGATCATCTCTCGCAATATCGATGGAGCTAGACAAATCATATATAAACATAAAAAGAATGTTCATCTTGCTACTGGATTAAATGAATATAATGAATTAAGTCAATCAAGTATTAATCGCGGTATTGAATGTTTAGCTTTATTTGCTGAACGATTAAATGGATTTCCAGCCGAAAATGTAAGAATTGTCGCTACTTATACTTTACGAATTGCGATAAATAGACTTAAATTTTTAAACGAAGCAGCTAAAGTATTACCTTATCCTATTGAAATCATTTCTGGTCAAGAAGAAGCTAGACTTATTTATCTAGGTACAATGACTGCAGAGTCAACCAATGAAAATGATAGCAAATTCGTGGTTGATATTGGTGGTGGCTCTACTGAAATTGCTATTGGTAAAGGTAATGATTTAAAACCAATACTAGTAGCTAGCAGACCAATGGGGTGTGTCACTTATACTAAACAATTCTTTCCGCAAAAGAAAATCGATTACCATTCATTTCAACAAGCAAAACTAGCTGCAGAACAACAAATTGAAAATTTAATTAACTTAATAAAAAAACAGAATATTAGTGCTGCTTTCGGTACCTCCGGTACCATTAAAAGCATTTATAAAATTTTACTCGATATTGGAGTTAGTGACGGAATTATCACCCCTAAACGTTTGGATGATTTAATCAGTTACGTATTAGAATTTAATGATTTTCATGAAATTGATTTCCCATCTCTATCCGAGGAAAGAAAAAATGTTTTTGTTAGTGGGCTAGCCATCTTCAGTGGCGTCTTTAATGCATTAGGTTTAGAAGAATTACAATTTAGTCCAAGTGCTTTACGTGAAGGTGTTCTTTACGAACTTATAGATGGGCCGAACTATCGAGATATCAGACAAACAACAGCTGAATCGCTATCGCAACACTATAATATTGATGAGCGCCATGCTAAACAAATTGTAAAAACGGCAAAATACCTTTTTTCTCAATGGAAAGCACAATCATCCATGATCATACCCCAAAGTGTTGAATCCATATTATATTGGGCAGCGCAATTGCATGAAGTAGGTTTAAAAATTAACTTCTCTTCTATCCATAAACATTCTAGTTATATTTTAAAGAATAGTAATTTACCTGGATTTAATGAAGAACAACAATTATTGTTATCAACGTTGGTTCGATACCATCGTAAATCAATTAATATTGAAGAATTCCCTTACTTTAGCTTGTTTGAATTCAAACATATTATGGCAATATTACAAGTTTTAAGATTATCAATCCTGATTAATAACCAACGCAATACCGATCTAGATTTAAATGCTTTTCAGTTAATTTTATCCAAAGAAAAATCAACTAAAGTGACGTTAACCATTAATAAACAATTTGTTGAAAATAATCGTTTGATTTTGTTAGATTTAGAGCAAGAAAAAAAATATTGGAAAGCGGTTAATGATTGGAAGTTATCAATTGACATCTTCTAATTTGACTCATTATTCAAACAAATAATTAAAAAACCGCCATTACTTTGGCGGTTTCGGTTATCAAATATATTAACCTAATCCAATAATTTTCCACCATAATATACCGATGGTAAAGACAATAATTAGGTTTACAACACTACAAATAAATCCAACTTTCCACCAGGTTTTTACTGGTACAAAACCTTCGGCAAAAAGTAATGGGTTTCGTGCATTAGCAAATTGCGTAATTGATCCGAAATAGTTAGTACAAATTACCAAAGCAAATATAGCTATCATTTGTGGAACACCTAATGCAATTGCAACAGATAAAAACACTGGAAACAAAGCGGCAATATGCGCGTTACCACTTGCGAAGAAGTAATGTAAATAAACATAAGCAATGCATAAAATCACAATAACTAAAACCCAGCTACTATCACCTAAATGCCCTTTTACTGCATTTCCGATGGTATCACCTAGCCACTTAGTTACGCCAAGTTTATTTACTTGACCAGCCATCATCAATAGTGCGGCGAACCAAATTAAAGTATCCCATGCAGCTTTTTCACCTTTGATATCATCCCAGCTCAATACACCAGTTAAGATTAAAATTGTTAAACCGATAAATGCTGTCGTGGTTGAATCAATACCGACATTTTTACCAAAAATCCAAAGCGCTAATAATAAAATGACTGTAGAACCCATAATTATTTCTTTTAAGGTAATTGAACCCATTTTCTTAAGTTCTTCAGCAGCTAATTTTGGTGCTTCAGGTGTTTTTTTCAATTCTGGATTAGTTAAGAAATAAATAACTAAAGGAATCACAACAAATGACACTAAACAAGGAACAATTGCAGCAATAAACCATTGTCCCCAACCCAAAGTGATCCCAAGTGATGAAGTCACTAATTTTGCTGCTAATAAATTACCAGTAAAAGCTGTTAAAAACATTGCCGAAGTAATGTCGTTAACGTGACTTATGGTTAGCATTAAAAAAGTACCAATACGATTTCTTGATTCATCTTTAGGGTTTGAATTAAAGTTTATTGCTAAAGCTTCTGCTATAGGATAAATAACACCACCAGCTCGAGCTGTAGTGCTTGGAATAGCTGGTGCTAAAGCAATATCGGTTACCGATAGCCCATAAGCTAAGCCTAATGTGTTCTTTCCTAAAATTTTAACTAAAAAATAAGCAATACGTTTGCTCAAACCAGTTTTGATAAATCCTCTAGCAATCATAAATGCGATAACAATAAGCCAAATTAAACTACTATTTAATTCGCTTAAAGAAATTTTGATTGCATCTGTAGCTGTTTCAGCACCTGATGGTCTTAATACAGCAAAAACCGTAATGGCTAATAAACCAATAGCGCCAATAGGCATAATTTCGGCCACAATACAGGCAATGGTTGCAACAAATATAATACTGGTTTGCCAACCTTGTAAACTAATCCCCTCTGGAGGAGATATAAAAAACCACAATATTGCAGATATTCCCGCAATAATGAGAAGTGGGAGCCATTTTACTGGCGGTTTCTTTGCTATATTCATAGTATTTTCCTTTTAATTAAAAATTAATTTGATCAAATTCATAATAAAACTCTATAGATATTATAAACAATATCTTATTGAAAATATTTATTTTATTTGATATGTCTCATTAAGAAGTTGAAAAGCAAAATTGTCTGGGTTTACCAATTTTATTGTTTTGTTTTTCAATAAAAAAATACCAGACAGATTGCGATGTTTTTTTAAATACTCACATCCTTTAATTGAACCAAAACCATATAAAAGCGTTGAATAAATATCACCCTCAAGAGAGGTATCAGAAATCACCGTCACACTTTCTAATTCGTTATCTAAAGGATAACCGGTTTTAGAATCGAGAATGTGATGATAAAGATGATGATTTTGAATAAAGTAACGCTCATAAATTCCAGAAGTAACAATAGATTTATTTTTAACTTTAATTAAACCAACTAGTTCATTTTGAATTGAGGAAAAAGGTTTTTTAAGTCCAATATGCCAATAACCTTGGCTATCAATCGGCGATTCACCTACTGTTAATACATTACCACCCAAATTAATTATTGCTTGATGGATATCATTTTGTCGTAAAACTTCTTTAATAACATCAGCAATATAACCTTTAGCTATCGCACCTAGATCTATTTCCATTCCCTCTTTTTTCAAAAAGACCGAACATGATTTAGCATCCAGTTGAATATCATTAGGATCAATTAACGATCTTTTATTTATTATTTGATCAGTATTGGGGACCTGATGACCATTAAAACCTATCTTCCATAGTTTAACTAATGGACCAATAGCAACATTAAAACAACTGTTTGGCATTAAACTTATTTTACAAGCTTGCTCAATAAGTGAATAAACAGCATAGCTAATCCTTACCGGATGCTTTCCAGCAGCATTATTAATTAACATCACTTCGGATATTGGCCGATTAACAGTCAATCTATCTTCAAGCTGATTAATGGTTTTAAACACAAGTTGAACAACGAAATCATTCGGCTCAAAAAGCATTAATGATACCGTTGTTCCCATCATCGCTTGAGAATATTCATAACGTGAATTAACCATTTTAAATAAACTCAAGAAATATATGGCAATTTATTGATGGATATAATCTGTAGCTTGCCTTCCAGCCTGCATACCAAAAATGATGATATCCGCTACTGCGTTACCGCCTATACGATTAGCTCCATGTACCCCACCGACAACCTCACCTGCAGCAAATACACCTTGGATAATGTTTTTAGCAGTATCCAGTACTTGCGTATGAGTATTGATAGTCACACCACCCATGGTATGATGAACCCCCGGAGCAATCTTAATTGCATAGTAAGGGGCTTTATTTATTGGATGACGCATTCCCGTTGTTCTTCCATAATCTTCATCTTGTTTGGTATTAACAAATTGATTATAGCGTTCAATGGTGTTCGATAGCGTATTTGCATCAATTGAGAGTTTTTGTGCTAACTCATTGATCGAATCAGCTTGTACCACGAGATCGTGGGAAACATATTCTTCAACAGCCTTGTTTTCATCCCGAACTTGTTGGTCAAATAAAATATAAGAATAGTGTTCTGGTAATTTGATAATTTCGGCCGACACTTTGTCTCGAGTATCTAATTCATTAACAAAACGTTTGCCTATTTGTGATACCAAAATAGCACCACCGCCACGAATTGATTCAGAGATTAAATAAGAAGTCGTTTGTTCCACTGTTGGGTGAATTTGTATTTCTTTCATATCCACCGTGCCTGCACCTAATTTTTCCAAGATCATGATCCCCGAACCAGTAGCGCCTTTATGATTAGTTGTAACAAATCCTTTGAGGTCAGGACGGTATTTTTCAACCATTTCACGGTTAGCACTAAATCCGCCGGTTGCAATAATCACAGCTTTAGCCTTAATGGTTTGAATCGAACCATCTTCTTCGGTAACTTTAACGCCAACAACTTTATGATTTTCAGTAATAATTTCAGTCACATTGCTATCAAGCATGACTTCGATACCTCGACGATTGATATTTTTAACTAAACCACTAATTAAATAACCGCCAACTGCAGCGCCACTGGCTGGGCGATGCGTACGATCGACACTCATACCACCCGTTGTCGTGATCCCACTAAGTTCAATCCCATTATTGTCTAACCAATCGATGGCATCTGGGGCATTTTCAACGAAATATCGTAATAATTCAGGATTATTTTTATTTTTACCACCGGTCATGGTTTCATTATAAAATAGATCTTTACTATCCACGATTCCTTTGAGTTTTTGGAATTTTGTTTCAGCGGCATTCATACCTGCTGAAGCTTTATTAGTATTTCCACCAATAACCGACATCTTTTCAACCACAACTACACTTACACCAAGATCGTGAGCTTGAATAGCCGCAGCCAAACCTGCACCACCACTACCGACAACCACAACATCATAGGCTTTAGTATTAGGATCACCACCTTCAGCAATAATAGCTTCTTTGTTTGATTGAGCCATAGCCTTGGTTACGGCCTTTTTGAAAGCTTCACATTGTGATGTTGCCCCTGAAATGGCATCCACATGAGGACTGTTTGAATCAATGATGCGATGTTTGATTTCAGAAAAGTTATTTAAAACTTCACTGTCATAATTACTCGGGTTGACCAATTCCATATCTTTGATGAAATCTTTACCAAGTTCAACATTAATAACATAATCATAAGATTCATCATTGACAGTCTCTTGATAATTACCCGGTTTGAATTTTTTAACATTTAAATTTACATCTCGAATTAAGCTTTCAACCAATGAGAAATGCCATAAAGGTTCAGGAATATTAAGTTCTTCACGTTTATCACTGTTGATATAGAGTTCAAGTTGTTCGCCTTTTTTAATACGATCTGTCCAATCAGGATAAGCAATACAAGCTCGCCCAACTGCCACTAAATCAAAACCATTATCTAACGCTGCTTCTACATCTTTCTCATTTACCACATTACCAACACCAACAACCGGTATTTTAGCTAAGGTTTCTGAACGCATTGCCACATATTTATTAATTAATGGTGTCGGATCTTGGGTCTCAACGATTGATGGTCTTAAGATTGCCCCCATTGAAAAGTGGATGTAATCTAAGCCTTTTTCAGCTAACTTTTCAAGCAAATACATAGAATCGTCAAAACGAATACCAGGAACTTCTAACTCTTCTGGTGAAAAACGATAGCCGACAATAAATTCAGGATTTGCGTAACGTTTTACCATCTCATGAGTAATATCTAAGATTGCTAGTGGAAACAGTGCTCGGTTGTCGCGACTCCCTCCCCACTTATCATTTCGTTGGTTTGAATTAGGTGAATAAAATTGTTGGATGAGATAAGTGTTAGCGCCATGAATTTCGACCCCGTCAAATCCAGCTTGAATAGCACGACGAACCGCTTGTCCAAACTTATCTATCATCTGATCCACTTCTTCAGCGGTTAATTCTATAGGGGTGGCGGCACCAGGTCTTGGTGCCGCTATCGCACTTGGTCCTACAGGACTTTGGCCGCCAATGAGTTTAGGCTCAACCATTCGACCGCCGTGATAGACTTGAATTACAGCTTTTGAGCCCTTCTCTTTAATAGCTTGGGCTACCTTAGCCAAGCCTTCAATCTTATCGTCATTATCTAAACCAATAGCACCTGGAAAAGCTAATCCCTTATTATCAACAAAACCACATTCAACAATTATTGTGCCAATTTCGCCAGCTCTTGCTCGATAATATTCGATTAAGTCATGAGTAACCGAACCTTCATAAAATCCCGAACAAGTGGTCATTGGCGCCATCATAATGCGATTTTTAAGAGTAATACCATTGGGTAACAGTACTGGGTTAAAGATATTTTTGTTTTTCATATTTCAATACCTAATCATTAATATTTGAATGTTAACATGGATCATAGCATCCGAAATTCTTCTTCTCCACTTACATAAGTTTCATTAGTCGCTAAATATCATTTTTTCGACAAAAAATTCCTTATATTTATTAATAATTTATAAAGTAACTTACTAATACAGCAATCAATAATTGTCAAATTTTTATTACTTTGAATCGTTAGCCTACTACGGAGGGGGTATGCTAGTCTAAAAAAAAACACTGTAACTATTTCATTTACTTACAATTTTTTTGATACCAATCACTTGTACTTTATTTTTATTCAGCTAGAATGTTTATCAATTTTAGAAAAGAGAATTTGATTATGCTTGTGGTTCTAACAGAAAAGCCAATAACAAAAGTAAAATTAAATTGTCTTTTTATTTTGAATATAGATCCTCCTTTATGGAGGATTTTTTATATCTATAAATTTACCCGCTCAATTTTATATCAAATTATTAATCAATACCACATCAAGTACAGCCATAGACAGGAGACAGCATGAAACCATTGATCCCTTTTTATAATCCAACTATTAGTTATGAAGATAATTATGCCAATGGCCCTTTTGGACTTTTTGCCGACTTAGACAAGGCAGAACAAGTTTCCACTAAACCAAGCAAATTCTTAAATGTTGAAGTTAATCTTCCATTTGGTCAGCCTGCTGGGCCTCTATTAAATGCAAATTATATTAAAGCTGCTTTTGCGTATGGATTCGATTTATGCGTATATAAAACAGTTAGAACTAAATTACATAAATGCCATCCTTTACCTAATGTCTTATCCGTTCACCCTAAAGGTAAACTTACATGCAATTTAGACACCGTATTAGCTGATACCAATTATGGTCAACCTTTATCCATAACCAATTCATTTGGTGTTCCATCATTTGCTCCGGATATTTGGCAACCTGATATGGCAGATGCAGTCAAAGCAGCCGGTGCTGGGCAATGTGTTATTGGAAGCTTCCAAGGAACTCAAGGTAATGGAGCAATTGAGCAGGATTATGCACTAGCCGCTAAATTAGTCAGAGAAATCAATGCTCCAATTTTAGAAGCCAATTTAAGTTGCCCGAATGAAGGCGCAAGTAAACTACTTTGTTTTGATGTAGATAGAGTTGAACGCATTGTGAATGAAATCAAAAATGCGGTACCTGATCGCCCTCTTATCTTAAAATTAGCTTACTTCCCTGATGATGAAAGAATTGTTTCATTATTAACTCGAGTAGGTAAAATAATTGATGGTTTAAGTGCAATCAATACCCTATCAGCAAAACCTGTAGATGCCAATGGACATCCAGCATTGGGGGAAAACCGCAAAGAAGGTGGAATCTGTGGTGACGCAATTCGTTGGGCTGGTTTAGATATGGTTAGTCGACTTAATAAATATCGTAAACAAATGGATTTAAAATTTGCTATTATCGGTGTGGGTGGCGTGAGTAACAGTGAACATTATCACCAATTTATCAATAATGGGGCTGATGCTGTTATGAGTGCAACAGGCGCTATGTGGAATCCGTTATTGGCGATCGAAATCAAAAAAAGTCTTTAATATAATAGAGTAATTTTATTTATCATTTTTATGTTGTTACAGGGTAACTTTGTTGCCCTGTAATTTTTTATACCTTATTTCTTCCTTAAAAAATAATAAGAACCAAATATCAGATGAGCAAGAAAAACGATTAACAAAATAATCCTAACATGCAAAGAATCAAATAAAATAAA
This sequence comes from Gilliamella sp. N-G2, assembly GCF_002142215.1. GTDB lineage: Bacteria > Pseudomonadota > Gammaproteobacteria > Enterobacterales > Orbaceae > Gilliamella. The sequence continues at coordinate 81,457 of NZ_NAST01000008.1, read as the reverse complement.
TGGAATTAATAAAATGATAAATACCATGGTTAACATTTTTATTAATCCTGTTTTTGAAATCTTTTTTTCGATAATCATTTTCTGTACATAAGTTTGATAATAACGCGTTTGGGTAAAATAGTTATAAAGGCGATCAGAACTATTTAACCATAGATATGCAGTAAGCAAATAAAAAGGCACTGTAGGTAAAAGAGGAACAAAAATTCCCACCGTACCTAAAGCAAAAGAGATCCCACCAAGAAAAATAAATAGTGATTTTTTTAACATATCTAATCAATTAAAATAACTTCAAATTGTGCAAATAATTGTTGAAGATAACATAAATAGATTGAAAAGTTACAATTAAATATCAAATAAAAGAACAATGAGGCTCGAATCCCATTTTTAGAGAAATTAAATATAAGTTGATATAGTAAATTTAAATCGAAATATCACAACTAAGTTAGTTTCATGTCGTGATATCACCTATATTTAAAATTGGAACGAAAAAAGGATACAAAAATTAATTTATTGTAACAAAAGTTATTTTGTATTTTTTAACAAAAAAATAGCATTGAAGTATAGTTAAAATTAATTCAGAAATATTATAAGTTTTATATAGATTAGATGGCTTTATATAAGTGTTTTTGAATTATACTCAAATTGAGTAAAACTTTTAAGAATTGGCGGAACGGACGGGGCTCGAACCCGCGACCCCCTGCGTGACAGGCAGGTATTCTAACCAACTGAACTACCGCTCCGCTTTTTAGACTACTTTAATGCAGAAGATTAAAGTAGGCGTGATATTAAAGATTATTATTATTTTCGTCAATATAAATTTCAAAAATTATGTTCAATTGAATAGAAAACAATCATTAATGCACTTTCCAAAGCGCTCCGCCACTTTTTTTATTAATTTTTTCTAAAATTGAATCATGCGCAGATAATTCTGCTTCATTAGCTTTAATTACTGTTAGCGGTATTCCACTACGTTCAATTTTTTTCACGGCATTATTCGTCATTGATGAAGATAAATTATCGTCCGAACTAAATGCCAAAGTGGTTTGTCCTCCGGTCATTGCTAAATAAACTTCAGCAAGTATTTCAGCATCCAGTAAGGCTCCATGTAAGGTACGATGTGAATTATCAATTTGATAACGCTCGCATAATGCATCCAAATTATTACGTTTACCGGGGAAAAGACGGCGAGCCATAGCTAATGTATCGGTAACAATACAGTGATCAGCTGTTTTATAGTCTAACCCACAAAGACGAAACTCATAGTCCATAAAACCAACGTCAAACGAGGCATTATGAATAACTAATTCAGCACCATCTATAAATTTAATAAAATCATGCGCAATATTTTTAAAAATCGGTTTGTCTTTAACAAATTCATCACTGATACCATGAACTTTAAAGGCTTCTTCATCAATTAAACGTTCTGGATTGATGTAAACATGGAAATGATTTCCTGTTAATCGTCGATTTAATACCTCAACTGCACCAATCTCAATAATTTTATGACCTTCATAATGATTATTACCGTCTTGATTCATACCTGTAGTTTCTGTATCTAATACAATTTGGCGGGTTGAATGTGTTATCACAATATACTCTTCTTTATCTATAATTGGGAATTTAACAAATTAGTGGTATAGTCTAACACTAAAACGCTCTGATGTTGATACCTACACTGTTTTAGTCAATGATTGATACAACATTAATAATGGTTTATTAATATTTATATTAAACCAAAATTTCTTGAAAAATAATCACGATAAAAGTTTATAAATTAGGCCACATATGCAAAAAAGTATTGATATATTCACTGATGGATCTTGTTTGGGTAATCCAGGACCTGGTGGGTATGCAGCTATTTTAAAATACAAACAAAATGAAAAAATATTAGCTCAAGGTTATTTCAACACCACTAATAATCGTATGGAGTTACTTGCTGCCATTGTTGCGTTAGAATTACTGAAAGAACCCTGTCAAATTAAGCTTTATTCTGACAGCCAATATTTACGCAATGGTATTTCGAATTGGATTCATGGTTGGAAAAAAAACGGCTGGAGAACCGCTAAAAAACAACCCGTGAAAAACGTAGATTTATGGCAACGTTTAGATGAATTAGCCAAGCTACATACTATCGAATGGGTTTGGGTAAAAGGCCATGCTGGCCATATTGATAACGAACGTTGTGATGTTATCGCTAAAACACAAGCTGAATCACCTACCTTACATGATAATATTTTTGAAGCATCATTAACTGATTAATCCGATAAAATAAAGGTATAATAACAATGTATCAGCTACATATTATCCCTGCTCTAAAAGATAATTATATTTGGTTACTTGAAAATGCTAATAAACAGGTAGTTATTATAGATCCGGGTGAATCAGCACCAGTACTAAGTTTTCTAAAAAAATCTCACTTATCCCCCCTTGCAATTTTACTCACTCATCACCATATCGATCACACCGGTGGGGTAACTGAGCTAAAAGCAGCTTATCCCGATATTGAAACTTATGGGCCAAGTGAAATTAATTTGCAGATTAATCATCTCGAAAACATCAATGAATTATTGATTGGTGATTTTCGATATAAGGTTATTTCAGTACCGGGACATACATTGGGACATTTAGCTTATTATTGTCAGCCATATTTATTTTGTGGAGATACATTGTTTTCCGCTGGTTGTGGTAGAATTTTTGAAGGTGATTATAAGCAAATGCTAAGTTCGCTGAATAAATTAAAGCAGTTACCTGATGAGACCCTTATTTGTGCAGGACATGAATATACCTTAACTAATTTAGATTTTGCTCAAATGCTGGTTCCTGAGGATCAAGTAATCCATGAGAATCATGATTTTATTTGCAAAAAGAAAATAACTTTGCCTTCTATGTTAAACAAAGAAAAACAAATCAACTTATTTTTACGTTGTCAGGAAAAAAAATTACAAAATAAATTTAATTGTAACAATGAGTTAGATTTGTTTATTTTTTTTAGGAGCCAAAAGGACATTTTTTAGGTATAATACTCAACTTAAATTAATGTCCTAACTTATAATCTAATGAAAAAATTATTAATATTTACAGTGTTATGTGCTTTTTTAGTCGGGTGTCAGAATCATAGTTCACGATACACCGCTGGCTCAAAAAAATACAATGCTAAATCGATAGTTAATTCTAACGTTAAAAGTGGTGGTGTTAATTACGCTTCAGTTACGCAAAATCCTTGGCATTATATGCTAACCCAAATTAACGTTAATGTACCTAATAATAGCCGAGTTGTTGCCGAACGCGAACGTTTACTACGAAATCCACAAGGATTTGAAAATATTGCATTGCGATCTGAACCTTATGTATATTACATCATTAATCAATTACGAAAAAACAAATTACCTGTTGAACTCGCTTTAATTCCATTAATTGAAAGTGCTTACGATCCTTTAGCTACCTCTCCGGCACAAGCAGCTGGTTTATGGCAATTTGTACCTATTACTGCTAAAGAATATGGTTTAAAACGTAGTAGCAGTTTTGATGGTCGTCGAGATCTAATTGCATCAACTGGTTCAGCTATTTCTTTGTTACAAAACCTTAATAATCGATTTAATGGCGATTGGTTGTTAACATTAGCTGCATATAATGCTGGTGAAGGTCGAATTCAAAGAGCTATTGATAAAAATAAAGCTAAAGGTTTGTCAACTGATTATTGGTCGTTAGATTTACCTAATGAAACAATGCATTATGTACCCAAAATATTAGCCATTATTGATATTGTTAAAAACAATAAACGTTATGGTATTAAATTACCTGACTGTAACTATGAAAATTCCTTAGTCAGAATTGATATGTCTCAGAATGTTTCATTGGCAAAAATAGCTCAATATACTGGATTATCATTAAATGATTTAATGACATACAATGCAGGTTATGTACAACAAACAGTAAATGGTCCTTTTCATTTATTGGTACCTTATTCTCATGCAGATAAATTATTTAAAAAGTTAAAAACTGAAAATTTAGCTGTTAATCAAGTAACTGAAATTTTAGAAGATGTACCACATAACAATATGCCGTTTGAAATTAAATCAACGTCAATTCAGTACAATACAGTAAATACTAAAGATACTAATTCTATCTTTATGAATAGTAACAAAAAAATTACTTACCAAGTTAAAGCTGGAGATAATCTTTATTCCATCGCAAGAAATTACCGAGTGAAAATAACAGATCTTTTGCAATGGAATAATTTAAAAAATGGACGTGTGAAAGAAGGAGATGTTTTAACAATTAATTTAGTCAATTCTAATTCATTTTAAAATTGACAAATAAAGGATTATGATCCGATGCGGCTGTATTTATTATTTTAGCCGCATCAAGTTTCAACCCGCGATAAAAAACAAAATCTAATGGTCTTCCTAAAAAAGTCTTTCTAATATCTAAAGCAAAATTAACAGGTTTAAGATTTATCGAACGCGTCAAATTATAAAGTAAATTCAACCTTTTTCGGCTCCAAGCATTAAAATCTCCCGCTAAAATGACAGGGCCATCGTGAAGCTTAATATAATTTAATAACATATGCATCTGTTGACGATAAATTTTTAAACCAATACTAAAATTAATAGCATGGATATTGGCAACTAACAGCTTCTGCATTGAATTTTTAATTGGATAGACAGTAATTAAAGCTGACTTTGGTACACGAATAAAAGGCTCTTTTTCTCTAAATGATAGAATCTGTGTTGGCGCCGAATCAGTAATAGTCATAACCCCTGCAAAAACATCATTAAAACAATAAGCAGGAACATGATCGGCAATTTTGTTATGCCGAGCAATAAAATTTAATAATTGGGACGTGGTTTGAGATTCTTGTAATAATATCAACTTAGTTTGATCTGCATATTGCTCAAGGATATTAATACAATCTGCCCTTTTTTGTTTAAAAATATTCCAAACCAAAACCGAAAAAGACTGTTGGTCGATTAACGGTTCATTATGCATAACTTTATGGTTTGGTAATATTAATTCAACATCACTTTTTCCTTGATATCGTAATGTATAATCGCGATGTTTAAACATTTTAGCTGTTCATTTTTTCTTTTAGATATTCATCAAATGACATAGTATCATTTTGTTCTATTTTCTTTTGTTTTTCAATTGATAACATTCGTTGTTGATTAAAATCATCTTCAGTTAGAACTGATAAAGGTTCTGAACTTAGTTGTTTTTTATATTGAGTAGCTAAAGCTAAACCAAATTTAGCTGTTCCCAAATCACTAATAGCGGCTAAAGTTCTCGCCGATAATGTCAATTCCGGTTGATCAAACATAAGATCAAGCCGTTCACAAACTTTTCGATATTGTTGTTTGTCGTCTTGATGATCAAGTACATCGGCGACTCGAAGTAAATCTTTGAAAAGTTCATGCCCTACTTTAGCTAACGGTTGTCGATAGCTATCACAGCCTAATCCAATTTCTAATCCTGGTTTACGGCCTTCAATAATCACTCTATTCCAATTTAATTTTGCACATTCTAGCTCTGCACTACTCATTTCAGGAGCAGGCGCTAAAGCACACCAAATTAAAAATAGGTCGATAAATCGAATTTGTTCCTCGGTAATACCAATTGGTGAAAATGGATTAACATCAAGTGCTCGAACTTCTATATATTCTATGCCACCACGTAGTAAAGCATCAGATGGTGATTCCCCAGATCTTGGAACTCGTTTCGGTCGAATTGGTGCATAAAATTCATTCTCAATTTGTAATACATTATCATTCAATTGTCGATAATGGCCATCAACCTTAATGCCTAATTTGCCAAAATCGGCTGATTTTGTCTTGGTAGCCCGCTTTAAACCTTCAACATAAGTATCTAGATGATTAAAGGTGATCCCTAATTGTTTCTGGGCATTATTAGTATAACCAATATCACTCAATCGTAATGATGTGGCATAAGGTAAATAGCAGTTACCATTAGTTTGTTCGATGAAAGCTTTTGCTTTTTCTGGATCTTGAATAAATGACGAGCACATTGATGGCGATGCACCAAATAGATAAGGGATAACCCAACCAAAACGGTAGTAATTGCGAATTAGAGTGAAATAACCTTCCGAAATAACAGCCTTACCCTCTTCACTGTTTTTAACACCATCTCTTGCTTGCCAAAATGCCATGGGTAATGAAAAGTTATAATGAACCCCTGAAATAGTTTGCATCATGGCACCATAACGATTTTTTAAACCTTCACGATAAACCGTTTTAAAACGTCCTTCATTAGATTTTCCATATTGAGCTAAGATAATGTCATCTTCTTTGGCAACAAAACAAGGCATGCTCAGTGGCCACATTAACTCATCACCAATATTTACACTGGCATAACGGTGTAAATCTCGTAAAAAAGTTAACATATAATCGATATTGGTATTAACTGGAGTAATAAACTCTAATAAAGATTCTGCAAAGTCAGTCGTGATCCATGGATGAGTTAATGCAGCACCAATTTTTTCAGGAAACGGTGTTTTTGACAGCGAACCATCAGGTAAAATCCGTAATGTCTCACGTTCAAGGCCTCTCTGAATGCCTTGTAAAATAGTATAATGTTTTTCTAACCAACTGAGAGCTTTCGAAACATCAGGAACCATAATATTAACTATCCTAAATTCAGTTTATGTTGGTTTAATTTTAACATAGTTTACTGCTTTAGATAGGCAGTTTTCTTGATTGAGTGAAGCTATTTTAAGAATATGAATCCTCAATCGAAAATAAAAAAACTATTATTTAAAACATTCAAGCAAAAAGTGGAGTGATGAAAAAAGCCATTACTGAGTTAATAAGTAATGGCAATAATATAGATAATGCTTAGATAATGATATTAATTAGTAGATTGTTGTTTTTGCTTAGCGACATAATCTTCATCTACTGGTATTACCGTTTTATTTTGTGGATCGATAATATAGGTTTTACCAAAACCAACAACTAATCTACCCTCTTTTGGGGTTAATTTAAATAAATTAAAATCATTCATTTCAGCTAACATATAAACCATTTTGCTCACTTTTTTAGCTAGCAGATCGACAACAGAATCAAATTGTTCAGATCCTCTTTCAACAATAGTTGCCGAAGCATGGAAAGACAATCTTCTACGAGCATAAATATTCTTAGTATTAGATTCATCATCAATAATTAAAAAAGATATGTTTGAATTGGCTTTGATATTTTTACTATGTGGTGCTAAGTCTGAAATTAAAATGTAATAGTCATTACCGTCAAAGAAATAAGGTGAATAGCTAGTATCAACCACTCTTTTTTCGGTGATTGTTGAAAGTATGATAGTTTGCATTGTTTCGTGTAAATCATCTATTGTTTTTTGTACAATATCATTTTTGGACTCAGCCATAAATTACCCCTTGATTTGTTTTAATATTTAGTTAAATAATCTGTTTTTAAAAATCATGATAAATTTAATTGATAACACTTATTAAAGTAATTTGATATATCACTATGAGAAATTATAATAAAACTACTTGTAGGTAAGTTAGTCTGTAACAATTTTAGCAATTGTTTTTCGGCTACTTTATCTAATGCATTGGTGGTTTCATCCATAAAAATCCAATCCGGTTTATGCATTAAAATTCTCGCAACTACTAAACGTTGTTTTTCTCCACCAGAAAGTGTATTTAAATTATCATTAAGTAAATATTTATCGATATCTTCAGAAGAAAAACCCACATCAAACAGTAATTGTTTAATAACAGTAAGATCTTTCTCAAACAATGGTTCTGGATAACTTACTGCATGAGCCAATCCTCCCATAGGAAAGTAAGCATTTTGTGATAAAAAAAGTTTCTTAAATTTAGGAACCTTGACCACTCCATCATAATATGGATAAAGACCAGAGATTATTTTAAAAAGTGTTGATTTACCTATATCTGATGCGCCAGATAAAACAACTGATTCCCCTTTGTTAATATGGAGATCGGGTAATTTTAGTAAAATCTTTCCATCAGGTTTCTTTATAATTAAATTTTCCAACGATAAACGTTCATTTCCATTTTCAGCTTGATTAAGTTGTTTAAACTGATAAGAGACTTGTTCAGACTGTTGAATAAATTGGCCCAAACGATAACTACATGCTATCAGTTCGGCCAGTTTGTTATAATTGAAAATAAACCAAGATAAATTAGTTACTACATTACTAAATGATTTACTAATTTGCATCAATGATCCCAAACTAACTTTACCGATTAAATAGATTGGTAGAGAAAAAAGGTCGGAATACTTAATACGGTTAAATAGTAAGGGCGAGTAAAACAACCTAAAATAAATTGCCGTTTAATCAGCTTATACCAATTTTTTACAATACTATTAAAATGTTGATCAAATTGTTGTTGTTCAACCTTTTCTCCCTCTAATAATGCAACAGACTCTTTCGCTTCTCTAAATCGAGTTAAAACAAAACGGTAATTTGCTTCTAAATGTTGTTGCTGAATGAGTAAATTTTTTAATGGGTTTCCTAAAATTATTAGAAATTTATAACCGCACTTATGGCAAATGTTCTTCCTTGCGCTGTTTGTAACTCGACAGGATTCGTTACTTTTACATTAGTTTGCGGATTTTTATAATAACTACTAAACATAGGACATTTAAAATAACGATGATTGAAGATATTTAATACTGAAACTCTCCACCATTAACTCTAACTACATATGATCTGCCTTTAAGTAAATCACTAGGATCTAATGTTTTAAATGCCACAACACCACCAACTGAATCGGCTCCCCATAAAACTGATCCTGGTCCACGAATAACTTCCACGGTTTTGATATTTGATAAATCAATAAAATTTCTGTTTCCGTCTTGTATACTTTCAATAATCCTTGAGCCATCTACTTGTAACTGAACACGGTTACCCGACATGCCACGTATTCTAATTCCACCGAGATTCCCAAAAGGATCGGTACCAGAAGTTTGTCGATTTACCGATATACCTGGCATATATCTAACTAAATCTTCCATTGTTGACATTTGATGATCATCTATATTTTTCTTAGTCACAACATCAACCGTTTCAGGGATAGCCAATTTAGCTTTCTTTTGTCTGCTCGCCGTAACCGTAATTGTTTCTATATCATCATTGTCAGCAAATACAGGGAAAGGTATTGAAGCCGCCAACATCATTAGAAATATCTTATTTATTTTCATTTTTCACCACAAAATTAGATTAATGAACTGCTTTAACCAATGCCCCAATATTTGATAATTATCATTTTTGGCTCATTAATCTAGCAAAAATTATAAACATGATCAATGTTAATAATAATTATTAACATTTGCGAATGATTATCATTTAATGTTTTTTGCTGTAATTATAAAAATTGAATAGAATCAGGATAAGAAATCTTTATATGATGAAAATAAAAGGTAAGAACAAAAGAATTCACAAAATTGGTTAGGCTAGATTTATTAATATTCATTATAAAAACTAGCCTATCTTAGTAATGATTTATCTGATTTTTTCTAACAAAACTAACACTTCCATATGAGATGTATGAGGGAACATATCAAACAATTGTACTTTGGTCATTTGGTAATGAGTCAACAATTGTAGATCTTGTGCTAATGATGACAAATTACAACTTGAATATAAAATATAATTAGGTTGTATATTTTCCAGATATTCGACCAGTACTCTACCTGCCCCTCGTCTTGGTGGATTAAGTAAAACTAAATCAGGCGTCTGCTTTTGATGGGTTGCATATTTAGTAGCATCTAATGATTCAAAATTAAGTTTGTCATAACCTAGCTGTTTAGCAGATTTTGATGCGCATTCAATAGCTTCAGAACTAATTTCAATTCCTGTTAATTGAATATTATCGTTATTGGCATGACGAACACAATGCAAACCAAATCCTCCCACACCACAAAAGAGATCCCATATAGAATTTACATCTAAATTTGCCACCCAATCACTAGCCGTTTTATATAATTTTTCAGCAATATAGCTATTTGTTTGAAAGAAGCTTTTTGATTTTATATAAAGTGGTATGTGATTTAACCTAAATTCTAAAAAAGGATTATCCGTTAAAATTAACTCTTCGTTACCCTCTAATATGGCGGCATGATTAGGTTGAATATTAATTGATACGACTTGTAGATTATTTATCTTATCGATTAAATTGTGCAAACTATTGCTTATCTTCTCGACAAATTTATGTGATTTTAATACAAACCGTAGCATAAAGTGGCTTTTATCATCGATAACACTTTCGGTAATAATGACAAATTTTAACTCCCCTTTCCGCTTATTAATATTATAAGGAACCAATCCCTGTTTACGGATATAGGTACGAACCATTTTTAGGATACTTTGCATATTAACGCTATAAAGCGGACAATCACACAGATCAATGATCTGATTATCATTTTGTATACCTAATATGGGTTTTTCAACCGTGCCTAGCACCGCCATTTTAGCTTTATTGCGAAAACCTTGCTCAGGGCTAGCAAATGGATCTTTAACTTCTTTAGGATTAAACTTTGCTAAAGTTTCAATTAATTGGTTTTGCTTTTCATTTAGTTGAGATTTATATGGTTGATTTATTTTATGACAAGACAAACATTTATTTTCTTGATAATAACTACATTGCATTTTATGAAAACCTTTTTTTATAATGCATTATTATATAATTAAATGGTTTTAAGCTGTATTAGTTTTCTTTTTTTATGTCCAAAAACCCCTTTCCTCAAAATTTTTTAACAAAAATCTAAAATTTAATCATTATACTTGATTTATCAATAGCTATGATTTGACGAAATAGCGGTATATGATAGGATATTGCCATACAAATTATAGGAACCCATTAATGTCTATTAAGTTAAAAACCCCCGCTGAAATCGAAAAAATGCGTATTGCTGGTAAATTAGCCGCAGAAGTTTTAGAAATGATTGAACCTTATGTAAAACCAGGTATTAGCACTGGTGAACTGGATCAGATCTGTTATGAACACATTGTTAATGTGCAAAAAGCTATTCCTGCCAACATTGGTTATCATGGTTTTCAGCATACCAGCTGCATTTCAATTAACGATGTAGTATGTCATGGTATTCCAAGTTTTGATAAAAAGTTAAAAGATGGTGATATTCTTAATATTGATGTGACCGTAATTAAAGATGGTTTTCATGGTGATACCTCAAAAATGTACATTGCAGGAAAACCAACTGTTGCCGGAGAAAAACTATGTCAAGTCACACAAGAGAGTTTATACGAAGCCATTAAAATCATTAAACCGGGGATCAGATTAAAAGAAATCGGTAAAGCAATTCAAAAATATGTTGATAAATTTGGCTTTTCTTCTGTTCGTGAATATTGCGGTCATGGTATAGGTGAAGTATATCATGATGAGCCACAAGTTTTACATTATGATGCTGATGATGGTGGTGTGATCCTGAAATCAGGTATGACTTTTACTATTGAACCGATGGTAAATACTGGAGATTGGCGTACTCGTACCATGAAAGATGGTTGGACAGTTAAAACCAAAGATCATGGATTGTCAGCCCAATATGAACACACGATCTTAGTTACAGATAATGGTGTGGAAGTTCTAACCCTTCGTAGTAATGAAAACTTTCCTCGCGTTATCGAACACTAAATAAAAAAGATTCAACAATGCTCTATTGTTGAATCTCTTCATTTTATATAACTTAATCTAACTATCTAGAATTCAATTTTCCGCGATTTTTTTATTCATTAACTTTACTGCGAAATATATTTCTAGGTTGTGATATTCGTCCCTAATATCCAGTTAATCATAAAAAAGCGTCCAAAATCCTTCAAGCTTTGGTTTTAGCAATTTTAATATAATAGCGTATAAAGCTTACGGCGATAGCTACTAGCAAGTGCGTTATTGGTTCCTAAAGCTGCTAATAGATCTAGTAAAGTTTTCTTCACCTGCCCTTCACCAGCATTCAGATCTTTTGTTAAAGGTTTAAACAACAGTTCTAATGCTTCTTCGTGCCGACCAACTTGCATTAGTTGCGATGAAAGTTGAATCATTAACTCAACATTATCTGGCTGTTTAGCTAATTCAGCTTGTAATTGCTGTAATTCAGGTGAATTTGCAGCTTGTTCGAGTAACTCAATTTCGGCTTGTAAACCGTGGTAAGCTGAATCCTGATCTTGTAATGGAATAGTTTCCAAAACATCCTTAGCTTCTGCTAGTTGTTTTTGTTCAATTTGGCTTTTCGCTAACATTAACGCAATATCTGATCTTGGTTTACCTAAATGATCTTTAAGTACAGTCCAAGCTTGTTTTAATAAAGGTAATGCTTGCGCATATTGGCCTTCATTAAAAAATTGTTGCGCTTCAATAAGTTTCAATTCATCTTCATTAGGTAAAATTTTATCTAAAAAGGTTTTGATGGTTTCTTCATTTTGTGGGCCTTGAAAACCATCAACAGGTTGACCATTTTGAAACATATAAACGGTTGGAATTGCTCTAAGCCCAAACTGTGCTGCTAACATTTGTTGTTCATCACAATTTACGCTAGCAAGAATGAATTGTCCTTGATGTTGTGTTGCTAATTTGGTTAACGTATCTGTCATTTCTTGATAGTTAGGACTTCTTGGTGACCAAAAATAGAATAACACAGGACTACTAGTTGATTTTTCAATAATTTCTTGAATATTCTGTTCATTAACATCAAAAATAAATTGATTTGACATAATCTATCCTATAAATAAGTTTAACTGATTATTTATTTTGTAAAATTTTATCCATTAATCTATCTGGAAGCAAACGTTTAGCTATTGCCGCCAATTTAGTTACTTTTGTTACCCTGTAACGTATTTTCGGTTTGTTATGCTCTAATGCGTGGTACAGATATGGCAATACCGCTTCAGGGGCTAATGTAAAGCGCTTAGCAATAGGTGGATTTTTTACTATTTTTTCTTTTTCGGTCTGATTTACATTATTTGAAAAATAGGTTTTTAATGGACCAGGTTCGATTAAACAAACTTTAATATTGGTGTTAGCTAACTCTAAACGGAGTACATCAGACCATGCTTCTAATGCATATTTGCTGGCAGAATATGCTCCTCTACCCGGTGTTGCGACTATGCCAACAATTGAGCTAGTTTGAATTATTCTACCTTCATTTTGTTCAATCATTGCCGGTAATAATAATTGGGTTAATTGATGAACACCAAAAAAGTTAGTAGAAAACTGTGATTCTAATTGTGATCGACTGATGGTGTTTAAACGGCCATAGACGCCAAATCCAGCATTATTAAATAATGCATATAATTTACCCTCACACAAGGTTAATACTTGTTGTGCTGCTTGATTAATTGAATCGGCATCGTCTAAGTCTAATAAAACGGTTTCAAAACCTTGCTCAATTAATTTTTGTTGGTCTGCTATTTTCCGGCATGATGCAATGACACGATAACCTCGTTTTTTCAGAGCGATAGCTGAAATCAATCCTATACCGCTTGAACACCCCGTTATAAAAATCGTACGCAAATTTTATCTCCGTTATATTCATTTATTGTCAAGTTAACTTACAGCAATTATGATAGCACATTTAAAATAAATATACGGCCAATAAGCCAAGAGGACCATATGAAAATTGCTATTATCGCTGCTATGGAAGAAGAAGTAGCCATACTAAAGAGTAAAATTACCGATTATCAATTAGAGCGTCATTTAGGATGTGATTTTCATATTGGTAAAATAGCAAATTGTGAAATTGTATTATTACAATCAGGCATAGGTAAAGTTGCTGCAGCCTCAGGAACAACATTATTATTAAATAATTATCAAGTTGATGCAGTCATTAATACCGGTTCAGCGGGTGGGCTGTCAACGGAACTGAATATCGGTGATATTATTGTATCAAAAGATGTATTTTATCATGATGTTGATTTAACCGCCTTTGGATATAAACCTGGTCAAATGTCCGGTTGCCCTGTTTCATTTGCTGCTGATGTTAATTATCAATCATTAGCTAAACAATGTATAAAGAAACATGGGGTCAATGCTGTTGATGGCTCAATTGGCAGTGGTGATGCCTTTATCAATGGTAAAAGCAATTTAGAACGGATCAAGCAAACTTTTCCTGATGCAATCGCCGTTGAAATGGAAGCTGCCGCTATTGGCCATGTTTGTTGGTTATTTAAAGTACCTTTTGTGGTGGTGAGAGCAATTTCTGATAATGGAGATAATGAATCGGCAGTTGATTTTCAATCATTTTTAAAACTTGCTGCAGCCCAATCATCAAAAATTGTTGAATCGATGCTAAGTGAACTAGCTTAATATAGAGATTGGTGTCAATGTAATTTGACACCATTTAACTAAAATTTTGTCATTCTTCCATTATGATTTAATCAATTAGGCAGGTCATATTGTTCAAATAATGGTTTTCGCCATCCTGACAGAATTTCTGGAATTTCACCTTTCCTATCATTTTGCCATTTTACATACTGATTGATTAATCGTCTTGAAAGTATTAATTCGCTATTAAGTCCTGTTTGTAATGCTATTTTTTCAGCGATTTGTTTCAATAAATCAGCAATATTTTTATAATTTGGATAACTATTAATACGTTGAATTGCCGGAATAATAGGTATAGGTTGAAGCAATATATCCAAAATTGTTTGACCATATGAACGGATATCTTTACCTCTCATACCCAATTTATCAAGTTCTGCTAATGAGGTTGGTTGATAACGCGCAATTTTCCATAAAATCTCTTCGTGCACCACAAAATTCAACGCTATGTCGTGATTTTTAGCAAATTGATAGCGCCAGCAAGCAAGTTTAGCTAATTGCCCTAAACTATCACCTTTCAATTGCCAGCTATTTTTAATATTTAAGTAAGCCTTTTGTGGATCAAATGTTTCACATTTACGCGCAATTGCATTTCGACATTCTTGATAAGCAGCCGCTAAATAATCAATCGATGTAAGCTGAGATTTTAAATTATCCATTAATGGAAACAGATATAAAACATCATTAATAGCATAATCACACTGTTTTTCAGTCAAAGGACGTTTTAACCAATCAGTCCGTGTTTCACTTTTATCTAACTCAACGCCAAGATATTTATTGACTAAACTTGCATAACCACTACTGATGGGGTTATCCAAAAAAGAAGCTAAAATTTGGCTATCTATTACTGGAGAAGGAACACAATTAAATGCATGAAGAAATACTTCAATATCTTCGCTACAGGAGTGAAAATATTTTTCAATATTAGGATTGGTTAAAATCGCTAAGAATTCCTGCCAATCGTTAATATTAAGTGGATCAATTAGCGCAGCATGTTGGCCATCAAAAACCTGTAAAAGTCCTAAATGAGGATAAAATGTCCTAGTTCGTACAAATTCAGTATCCAATGCTATAGCACTACTATTCTTGATCTTTTGACAATAATTGGATAATTCATCATTACTAATAATAAATTGATAATTCAAAATACGCTTCCTATTTAAGATAATCTATTGAATGGTAGTTTTGTTGACAAAAGATACATCGATTACAACAATTTCAGAGCGAGTCATTAATCGAATTGGTGGGCCACCAAATCCGTAACCGCTATTGACTATACTGGTGAAATGATGATCAGCATCGTGATAAATACCATTGGCATTTTTGTACATCATCGCCACCAATATATTGATAGGAAAGATTTGACCACCATGAGTATGCCCAGATAACATCAAATCTACTTGTTGTTCAGCAACATCTTTAATATCTAGTGGTTGGTGATCTAACAAAATTATTGGTCTATCCGTATCAGAAAACATGATTAAATCGGATAGTGAGGCACGCTTAACATCGTACTTATATGATGAAAAGTCATCACGCCCTATCAACGTGATGCCAACCTCATCAAGATAAACAATATCATCTTTCAATACTTTTAAATTCGCTCGTTTAAATGCATTAATAATATCTTCTTCGCGATTATTATTATCATGGGTACCTAAATATTCATGATTGCCAAAAATAATATAATTACCGTATTTGGACTTTAATTGCTGGAACTGTTCAATAAATCCATTTTCAACGAAAGGTTTTAATCGTTTATCTAATGTATCACCAGTTATTACGATAAAATCAGGCTTTAAGCTATTTACCTTGTCAATCATGTTTTGAATCATTCTTGCAGAGGTATGTTCATTAATATGAATGTCAGAAAGTTGCACAATTCTTAGATGATCAACATTGGCTGATTTATTAATCACAACCTGATAATCTACTATTTTAGGATTTATCGCCATTTCATGGCCAAAACAAAATAAAGCTACAACTGCAATAATAAAACTGATTTTATGCCAAAGATTGGGCTTAATTTGCTTTTTGCTAACCCGATAAACAATTTCAAAAATGAGTGTTATAAAAACGCTACAGATCATCAAACCTGCAATCGTTAACAGGAACAAATGTAATTCCGAGGTTAAAATACCATTTAATACTCTAGCAAGGATTAACGATGCACCGGCTAAACCAATAATCAGCCAATAAATAATTCGACCATAAACGGTTAAGTGAAGGTTAAACCAAAACTGCCAGCGTTTTCCTAATAAAAAAGTGACCGAAATACTGATAATAATCGTTGCGAAAATGGCTGTAAAATCAACAAAAGTCATAATTACTCGAACAATCGAACGCGAAAAATGGTATGATAACAGAATTAGATTCTATAGTACCAATAACTTTTATGGATACCAAAAAAGACCAGCTATTTGCAACTCCGATCAATAAATTAGGTGATTGGACTTTTGACGAAAAAGTTGCCGAAGTTTTCCCAGATATGGTGCAGCGTTCGGTACCCGGCTATTCTAATATAATATCAATGATTGGTATGCTAGCTGACCGATTTGTACAACCTAATTCTATGATTTATGATTTAGGCTGCTCGTTAGGCGCTGCCACGCTCGCTATTCGTCGTAATATCAAACACGAAAATTGTCACATTATCGCTATTGATAACTCATTACCTATGGTAGAACGATGTAAAAAGCATATTGATGCCTATAAATCAAATACACCTGTCGATGTAATTTGTGAAGATATTTGTAATATAAATATGCAAAATGCATCAATGGTAGTTCTTAATTTTACCTTGCAATTTTTAACCCCAGAAAATCGACAACAGGTTTTAAGTAATATTTATCAAGCTTTGCGACCAAATGGCATATTAGTTTTATCGGAAAAGTTTAGTTTTAGTGATGAGACTGTCGACGAATTATTATTTAATATGCATCATGATTTCAAAAGAGCCAATGGTTATAGTGAACTAGAAATAAGCCAAAAACGTAATATGCTAGAAAATGTTATGCTTACAGACACAGTTGCGACCCATAAACAACGTTTGATAACAGCAGGATTTGAGCATGTTGATACTTGGTTTCAATGTTTTAATTTTGGCTCGATTATTGCTATCAAATAACCTCTAGATTTAATTTAATTATAAAGGAAAACAGAATGATTGATTTTGGTGATTTTTACCAAATTATCGCAAAAAATAAGCTTAAAAATTGGCTTGAAGTTTTACCAGCGCAATTGGCTAATTGGCAAAAACAAAATTTAGATAACCGTTTTAGTCAATGGATAAATAGTATAAAACACTTGCCTGCAATTACCCCTTTTCAAGTTGATCTATTACATAGCGTAACCGCAAAAACAGAGCAACCATTATCTTCTGGCGAACAGCAACGTATCACACAATTATTAAAAACTATGATGCCATGGCGTAAAGGCCCTTTTCATCTTTATGGTATTGATATTGATACTGAATGGCGTTCCGACTGGAAATGGCAAAGATTGATTAATCATATCGATAATTTAGAAGGTAAAACAGTTCTCGATGTTGGCTGCAATAGCGGTTATCATTTATGGCGTATGATTGGTGCAGGAGCTAAACTTGCTGTTGGTATTGACCCTATGGCGCTTTATCTATGCCAATTTGAAGCAATAAGAAAACTATTGGGCAATGACCAGCGAGCTCACTTACTTCCATTAGGCATTGAAGAATTACCAAAATTAAACGCATTTGATACGGTTTTTTCAATGGGAGTGTTATATCATCGTCGCTCACCGCTTGATCATCTTTATCAATTGAAAGATCAATTAGTTGATGGTGGCGAATTAGTACTAGAAACACTGGTTATTGAGGGAACCGAACATCAAGCATTAATGCCTGGTGAACGTTATGCTCAAATGCGAAATGTCTATTTTATTCCATCAGTACCAACCATGATAAATTGGTTACATAAATGTGGTTTTAAAGATATAAAAATGGTTGATATATCCAAAACCAGATTGGATGAACAACGCAAAACAGAATGGATGGAATCCGATTCATTAGCGGAATTTTTAGATCCTAACGATTTATCCAAAACAGTAGAAGGTTATCCTGCGCCAATGCGAGCAGTATTTGTTGCAAGAAAATAATTTTTTAATCTCGTTTGGATTAAAAGTAACGGTTATTTTTCTCGGCTTTTAAAATAGATAAACACAATAAAAAAAACGGGCTTTTGCCCGTTTAATCTATCAATATCTTTTATATAAATAAGTTCGATTAATATTAATCATTTTTTATGATCATCTGGACAGGATAATGATCGGAATATTTATCCGTAAAATCATCTTTTATTACTTGAACATCAATGACATTATTTTTAAGTGGTGGTGAAACATAGATATAATCATAGCGTAATGGAACTGATGCTTGATCATAAAATACTTTAGTTGGTGCAGTTGCCACAAATTCTTTATGTTTAATTTTTAATGCATCAATAAAACCAGCATCCAGAAGATTTTGTTGTACAGTATAACTTAGTTTACCATCAACCAGATTTTCTAAAATTGGTCTTTTCTTTTGCTTTTCTTTAATATCCTCTAAAAGGGTACTTTTATCATAGTCAGATTTATCTGCTGGCGAAAATGAGTTCAAATCTCCGGCAATTATCCATTTCCCTTTAGGATCACGACTATATTTGATTGAATCGATAATTAAATTAATCTCATCAATTCGTTTAGCAGTCCAAAATGGATTCATATGTGTAACGACAAAATGATAATTTCCGATATCTGCATAGAGTGCCCCATGCCACAAATTATCAACGACTTTATTAACATTAACTATTGGATATTTAGAGGTAATAGCTACAGGGAAAAAAGCAGCATCTTCTGGTGATTCTTTTAAAAGTACCGCATATTTATGTCCATAACTGGCTGCAAATTTTTCAAGTTTTTCACGAGTAAAAAAATTCATCTCTTGCCAAGCAATAATATCGGCATCTTGTGCTTTGGCCCAATCAATATATTTTTGTTTCCCTTCACTCTCATCTAACTTCATACCATTATAAACATTATAACTAATAATTTTTAGTTGTTTGGCATCATCAAGTGAGGCAAAAGCGCTAGAGGTACTAAGGATAATCCCACTAATCAATGCGACAATTTTCAACTTAGTTTTATTCATAAGATATTCCTTTCTATTATTAATATCAGATTAATACTATATCGATTTAAACTTAACCAAAAGTTTTTTTGTAATTTATGTGAGTTATATCAATAAAATCATTTACAAATTGTGCCAATTAACAACTTTCAATACTGAAAATATTTATCTAAAAAATTCTTTACTTACCAAGAAAAAAGCACCTAATTGTTCAATTAGGTGCATCATATAATATATTATCAATCAATAATGAAATAATCATTCAATAATAATAAGATTTAATTCATCACTATCCTCTAATGCCGATTCAATTTCTCTAGTAGCATACATATATGTGTGTTCTGGATCTATATCTCCAACACATCTTCTCATGATATCGTGTTTTGTTCTGAAAGTTTTATCGGATTTTATTTGATTATATAATTTAGTCAAATCATCTCCTTTTAAGGTGAAAAGGTTATTCCAATCAGCTAAATGTTGTTTTACAAATTCTCGCCCCTCATCACATTTAATTTTATCTAAATTAATATTGGGAACAATATATTTAGTTAAATCAGCATATTTCTTTGGTTGGTTTGGAAATTGTATTGTCTTAAGATCTTCCTCAGATTCAGCTAGATAATCAATAAAATCAGCCTCACGAAACAATTTATCCTTTTTAGTAATACCTTTACTTCTTATTTCATCTGGTAATTTATCATCTATGCCATAATCCCATGTATCCTCATATCTATCGTCATTTCTTTCAATAAATACATCATTAATAATTTTAATTGGAAGTTCTATCTCATGAGGTTCACCATTGATAGTCACTTGGAACGTTTTAAGATATTCTTTAATTCTACTTTCGTAATTTTCTTGGCTATTCGTATAATATGTTCGATACATATAATAATTGGATTGAGTTGGATTGATAAATCCAGTGTTATTAAATGTTGAGGGCTTAGCTAAAAAGTTTAATGATTGGCCATTATAAGTCAACTGATGTTTACCATATTCAAATTCATATTTAACGCTTGATTTGGCGGGAATAGCTAACTCATTACCATCAATTGCTACTTTTATTTCCTTGTCTGTTGGATTATCAATCAGACGTTTTACAGATTTCCCTGTAGTGCTTGATTCAAAGCAACCAACCGAAGAAAGGCTACATAACAAAAGCAGAGAATATTTAAATATTTTCATAACATCCATTTATTTAGTTTATATTACAAGAATACAAATCTTAACATAAAAAAAGTGATGTTGTTAAAAGAAAAATTAAAAGGCACTATATCTAATTGTAAGATTTAGTGCCTTTGATTGTTATAATTTGATCTTTAAAAAAAGAAATTTTCAAATTTTATTTTATTATAAAAAAGTACATATCACGTCCATTAGTTAAAGCATCGTCTAAAGGCCTAATGGCTTTGGAATAAGTTTGTTCAGGATCTTTATCTTCAGGACAAAGTTTTTTAGAATCAAGTAAGGCATACATACCATCATATCCTCCTAATCCTTCATATTTACTTGCAAAGTCACTACCCGTTAAAGTGAAAAGTTGTTGCCATTTATCTAATGTGTCAAGCAAATATTTTTTACCTTCATCACATCTTATGCTTTCTAAATCAAGTTTCGGAAATACATACTGATTAATTTCAGATAGTTTTTTAGGTTTATTAAGAAAACTAATTTCATCTTCGTATCCATCATCTTTCAAAAACTTCAAATATTCGCTTTCACGATACATTTTAATTTTACGAGATTGATAAGATTGATTTTTATTAATATTTTCAGTAATTTCGTCGGGAATGTTTTCATCAATAAAGTAATCCCATCTATTATCTCGGTCCTCAATAAAGAAATCATTGACCACTTTTATAGGTAGCTCTACTTCTACTTGCTGACCGTTTAAATTAACTTCAATTTTGTTAAGTGTTTTCTCATACAATTTGTCATAAGTTTCATCACTGGTATTGTCAGTAGCATAAATAAAAGTATGTAGAATATAATTACTTTGGGTTGGATTAATAAAACCATGACCATTAAATTTTACAGGTTTCACAACAATCTCAAATGACTCATTATTATAAGCTATATTATGCTTACCATATTCAAAAGTATGGTTAATTCTAGTGTTAGCAGGAATGGCAATTTCTTTACCATCAATGACTAATTTAATTTCATTATTAGTAGGATTATCAATTGGACGAACTTCTGAAGTTGGACCATTAAAACAGCTACAGAGTGTTATACTACAAGCTAATATAAGAGAATACTTTAAACTTTTCATCACATTCATTTATTCAATTTTATTAAAAGAGTGTAAATTTTAACATAAAAAAATAAATCTGGTTAACACAAAAAGTAAAATTCAATAAACTTAATTATACGATTTAATTACTTTTACTTTTTAAAATTTGATCTTTTAAAATTTTTTAGAATCAAGTAAGGCATGCATGCTATCATATCCCTTAATCTTTCATAATTAATTGTAAAATCAATACCAGTTAAAGTGAAAAGTTGTTATCATTTATCTAATGTTTCTAGCAAATCCTTTTGGCCTTCATCACATCTTATGCCTTCTAAATCAGGTTTCGGAAATACATCTTGATTAATTTCAGATAATTTTTTAGTTCTATTAGGAGCATAACTAATTTTATCTTCTATTCACTCATCTTTTGAATACTTCAAATATTCACTTTCACTATAACTATTTGATAAAATTCATTTGAACCAATGTTTTCAGTAATATCTTTTGAACTTTTTTACCAATAGCTTGATTCCATTTGTGATCTTTAGCTTCAATAAATAAATCATTATTGACTTTTACTGGAAGTTCACTTTCCGTTTGCTCATCATTTAAGATAACTTAAACTTTATTAAATGTTTCCTTACATTCAACAACTTTTATATAATTGTTACATCAAAGTAGGGCATCTTAACACAAAAAATTTGAGAATTAATTATTAAAATTCAATACTATTTATGAAAAATACACTAACCAAATGGAGTCATTGATTTTATGACAACATAAAAAAAAATTTATTTTAATTATTTGTAAATATACAATGTTATACACAACAAAATAAACTATCCTAATTTGTTACTAAGATAGTTTATAAATGATTGTTTTATTATTGTTGTGGCCAAATAAAGCGACCTTTCGCATCAGGATCTTCACTAATGAATTTTTTAAGCACATCTGATTGGTAAAGTTGTTTCACCTCTTGAGCCCATTTGCTGTTCAAATTTTCTTTTTTTACTACGACCATTAATTCTAGATTAGGTGTTAACTTCTCTTGCACTAAAACATTATCCGCCGGAACTTTACTTAACCATGCTACGCCACCTGGCATTATCGCATAATCAACTTCTCCAAGAGTTCTAGGAATTAATTCTGATAATATGGATTTAAATTTCAAATTATATTTATTGTCAGCAATGTCATTTAAATCTAATGTCCCTGATTTACTTTCAGGTTTTAACGTAATCCAATTTAAACTTTGCAAGAATAATAATGATCTTGCCTTATTTGAAGGATCATTTGGAATGACAATTGTTTGGTCATTAGCTATTTCATCAATGGAATGATGTCGTTGAGAAAAAAGCGCAGCAGAAATAGAAGGAATATGAACTAAAGAAACAAGATCACTTTTAGTTTCTTTATTATATACATCAAGATAAGCTTGATGTTGTGCAGCATTAAGATCAATACTTCCTTCGACTAAAGCAGTATTTGAGTCTCTAAGAGAGCTGAAATTTACCAATTTAACTTTATAACCCTTTTGTTCTAAAGCTGGCTTAACAACTTTTTCCATCATGATATTATGCATACTAGGAGGTAAACCAACTACGATCTCTTTTTTGTCTTGCTGACTTTCTTTGGCTGATTCTGACTTATTGTCACAACCAATTAAAGCAAACCCCAACAACATAATCAGGTAAATATATTTTTTCATTATCACTCCCTATCAAGACAAATTAGTCTATCAAGTAAATAAACTAATTTTAATATTAAGTTATAACATTATAAATGTTGTTAAAATATTGGGATAATATTAAAAAATTATATCTATATTCTAATTGGAAATATCAGATTTATTTCCTCAACCACCCTTTTACCACACCAGCACCTGCATCAATTAAAATATTCATTCCTTGTTTTTGAACTAAAATGTATTGATATGCACGGCATTTAGTTTTTTTTGATAAGCATTTCGCTGGATTCTTTCACATTCTGCAATATCAATATTTGCCAGTAAATCAAAATTAACATTCAAATAACCATCACTAATTGCTGTAACTAAAATATTTCCTAGTTCTTTTCTTTGAAAATTCGTTATTCATAGTTAGTAACCTTTAATTTTTAGCAAATATATAGTCGACGTCATACAAAAAACAACGAATTCTAGCTCTAATACCTATCTTTTTCTCTAATTAATAAATCAACTTGATGTAGATATACCTTCATGACCTCTTGATTACGAAAAACTTTTTTTCTTAATTTGTCTTCAAAATAGATCGGTCTTCCATAACCGATATCACTTGTTAAATAAGTGATGTGTATATTATCATCTTTGGGTTTCAACAATTTGGGGGGTAACTGTTTTAAACAAATTGAAAATTCAGAAAAAGCTTCATTTTCAATCTTATGGTTTTCTGAAGTATAAATTGTAATACTTGGTATTTAATTCTATCCATTATCAACTTAACTGAATTTATTAACCTAACCAGATAAGTACTATCATCTTTTAACGCGTAGCAATATTATTAAAAGATTATATATTTTATGCTAATGGATAATTTCGATATCCTCATCGAAATCGTTAATAGACAAATTAGTTTAGGGTAAGATTTCTATTTATAAATAGGCATAGGACCGGATGTTAATAATTTTAGTTTGGCATTAAACATTATTTTTTATACTAAAGTATCTCGTTAATGAAAATGGTCGCTTCACCAATAATGTTGGAAATAAATACCTTAGCGATCTTTTCGGTTTATCAAATAACTCTAATGTCCAACCACCTTCGATCAGAAAATCAAAAGAAAGCTTATTTTCTGAAAGAATCACTAAATCACTAAAAAAATCTGTATAATACATTTGATATATTTTCGCTTTATCAATTATTCGATTTTGTTGTAAATCAAATAAATAAATAGCTAAAATTTCTTCAAATGGACAATCAAAAGTAACAAATAACAAAATATAATTGTCATCCACTAATAGAGCAGCCTCTAAGCAAGTTCCATCAACATGCACCTTACTTTCATGGCCATCAATGATGATTGTATTGTTATAAATTTGTATATTGGTTAATTTTTTAATCATAACGTATTCACATTTATTAGCTTCTAACTAATGTTAGCTCACCATTTATACAAAATAAAGCTGATAATAAAGCTAAATATATATTTAATCTTTCAATTTAGTAATAATAAAAATGAAATAATTTGCTTTATATTATTTTTATGTATGCATCATTATAATTAACTAATTCATTATACTGATATTAATAAGGATTATTTCTGATTTAGTAACGTGCAACATATCTCAACTTTAAGTTTTATTTGCACAAGTATTTAATAATCTGTTTTGTATAGTTCATTAACACATAATTTTTAAAAAGGTAAATAAAATTGGCTAAAGGAAATACTTCACTGTTAAAAAGACAATTAGATATTACCGAAATAGTTAGAAAGCAAGGTGAAGTTAAAGTTGATGAATTATCTGAATTATTAATGTATCTGATGTAATTATACGACAAGATTTAAATTATTTAGAACAACAAGGTTATCTTAAACGATCCTTTGGTGGGGCCATATATTTACAACCTAAAGATAGTTTTGATAAATCTCATCAAAAATCAAACTATGAAGCCAAAAACTTTTTCTCTGATATTAGTTTTATTATGCGATGTTTATCATTCATAAATGATGGAGATACGGTATGTCTGTTAAATGGTAAAATAACCAGAAAACTCATACCAAATTTATATAATAAAAAAATCTCACTTTGATCGTAAATGATTTAAGCTTCGCTATGTTATCAAAAGATTATATTCAGGGTGAAATCGTGTTAATTGGTGCAGTATTTAATCAAAAATATGCTAATTCTGATAAAAATGATGTGCAAACTCAATTCGAAACAGACAAATCAATCTATCTAAACCTAATTAAAACGATTCAATCGTCAAATCTTAGCTTATCAAACTTAAAAAATGATAAGTAAAATTACTTTCATTTTTAAAGATAAATAATGTTATGATTAATTTGTAAAAATGAAAGATAAAAAATAAGGATGTTTACATGGAAACAAACATGACGCAATTTGATATTAAAATTCATCTTCCCAGAATGCAGCAAATTGTATTTACCGATCTTAATCAACAACTACATGACATATTAAATATTTATCAATACTGTATAGATAACAATGCCCATTGGTACCCAGATCGAAGTACAGCCAAAGGTAAGCCCAAAGCTTTAATTTATAGTCCTGAAGGATTTACCGAATATGGATTAAAAAAACTATCGCGAGCTTGTAAACAAATCGAAACAAGAGACAGTGTTTTATTTTTTTTTGCCGATAGTCAAAAATTATCTAATTGTAATCTGATGTCCTATTCCGGATACAAAGCTATCGAAGGTTTTCAGGCGGGTGAATCTTCCGTTAGTTTCTATTTTAATTTACCTGAAAGTAAACAAATTATTGATAAAATGGCATCGTTTATAACTGGATTAGCGCAAAAATTTAGCCATAACTTTATTACAATGAATAGTAGAGAAATTCCTAGTTCAATTTATATTTTTCCTCCACGCATAAACTTATCTTTAATGGCTTACATACCTAGTCCACTACAACATAAGGATTATCCAGAAGTTTATCAATTAATACCAATTATAAAAGAGAATACCCATGTTGGTACTGTCATTGTTTTATTCGATCATTTTCCTAATAGACAAAATATTAATGATATTAAAACTATGTATAGTGTGGAATTGAAATTGCGAGAAGCAGATCTTTTACCAATGAAACACGATTTATAATCTATGACATTAATATAAAAATTTGAGAATTAAAATGGTTAAAATTATAAACAATAAATCTACTTTGTTAGATGCAACTAAAATTCTAGTTAATACTGCGGCAATTATTGCTGTAATAAAATATGATCCTGATCTCAACCCTTCACGCAGTGATATTGAAGCGAGGAAAGCGATCGAAGACGGACAGAAAACAATTAATAGCAACTCAAGATTAACGGTAGAACAAAAAGCTAAAATAACTCAAGACTTTGCTGAAAAATTAGCCGAAGAAATACTTTTAAACAGAACAATTTATCATGTTGATGAAAATAGTTATATCAATGAATTAATTACCAATATGCAACGTGAACATATTTCATTACCTAATGAAAAATCAGCGCAATTATTTCAGCGATTATTGGCTGCTTATCATTATTTAGTCGATTTAAAATTTACTGAAATTAAAATCATTGAAACTTATTTATACGCCTATGCTTCTGATCCAACTTTTAAAGATAACCCTATTATTAAAGCGTGGATTGAAAAAACGGATCAATCAGCCCAACAACAATTTCAAGATATGATTTATGTAGCTCGTAAATTCAATTTTATTAAAAATTATCTTAACCAATAATAAAATATATAAAACAAAGCCCTTCTTTATAAGGGCTTTTATGAGTCTTGAATAAAAAACAATTAATCAATATCGCAAAAAACGATATCTTAATTATCAGAATCGATAAGAAAAACTGGCTTTAAAGTTACGTGCCATACCATAAGTATTTTCACCAAGATAGAGTCTGTAATCCTTGTTAAATAAATTATCTACAGATAGTTTAACTTCTGCTTTTGGTAAAAAGGTTGGTTGCCAACTAGCAAATAAGTTATGTAATGAATACCCTGATGAAGGTCCTAATGAATAAGCACCAAGATCAGGTAAACCATCATGATTTCTATCTTCATGCCCGGTTCGATCCTGTTTTCTGACAAATTGAGCATTCCATCCGGCTCTTATATTCCATTCTGGTATTTTAAATCCGGCAGTTAACGTGGCTGTACGAGGAGCAATAGTCGCTACATAGGTTTTGTTATGCATCCAAGGTGCTTGAGGTGCGGTATCTCGTTCCCCTTTCTGTATAGAATATGTCGCACTTGAAAACCAATATTTACTATCATAATATGCTTCAAGTTCAAAGCCTTTCACAATTAATTTACCCGGAAGATTTCGATAATTAGATTGGCCTAAAGGACATGAATTATTGGGCCCACAAATCGATCCATTAAAGCCACGAGTAACAAATATTTCATTAGTGACACGTTGCCTAAATAGCGTACTACGAACCTGTATTTTATCGTTTTCCAATATTAAATTATTAAAATCTAAAATATTACCAATTCGAATTGATAAATCGCGTTCTTTATCTAAATTACGGCGTCGCAGTAATCTTACCACTTCCGCCATTTTTAGGCGTAAATTGCACTTCATAAGTTTGATCTATGGTTGGCGCTTGCCATGCGTAACTGATGTCACCAAAAAAGCCAATATTATTGGTTGCTTGCCAATAAGTACCAAATCGTGGCGTCCAACCACTATATGTCACCGGAGAATAATCATGTCCAAAACGTGGATCAGGATCATTATAAGCGGAGGCATAATTTTTTGTGCCATGATTTCTTACATAATCATATCGTAGGCTAGGCGTTAAAACAAAATTGCTAACAGAAATTTCATCTTGTACATAAAAACTGTAAGTTTGCTGTTTACCAGATGGCATATATGCTGGTTGAAAATAACCCTGATGATAGTTTGGTTTTTTTTCATAACCCTTATAATACATTAATGTATTACGATCATGTAAATGAGCTTGTGAGCCAATTTTTAATGCATTCTTCACATCACCAATATTAATTAAACTTACATTTTCCAATTCAATCGTTTTATCGGTATAACTGACCCAACTTTCATTACCCATGGTTCCTAACGAAGAAACCGGATTATATTTAGCTGGACGCTTATCATGTTGTTTAGTTTTAGAGTATGTAGTATGTAGTGTTAAATCAATGAGCGGATTATAAATTGGTTGGTAATTCCATTTAAATTGGGCTGAATCATCTGTTTGGTATCTTTTTACCAATTTCCTTAACCATGCAGCTTTATAACCATATTTTTTTATCTGTGCTGCTGTAGGAGGAGTCATTTTTTCGACATATTTTGCCGCCCACGGTTGCCAAGAATCACGTTTAGAGTGAATACCAGATAACGTAAAAGTGTGCTCTTCATTAGGTCTAATATTCAACTTACTCATGTAGCTATCCATATCATCCTCAGAAAAAACAAACCTTGATCCATCTGGCCGTTTAAAATTACCGCTATTTCGTTTGGTATAGTATACTAAACCATCAAAAAAATTATTCTTAGTACGACCATAGACAGGCCTGTTTCCATATTTTGATGATTATTGGAATGAAAACTATATTTAAGCAATCCTCCCACATATTTATCTGGATCAAGTAAATCAATGGCATCTTTAGTTTCCATTTTAACCACACCACCAAATCCACCATTGCCAAATTTGACATCATGTGGACCTTTATTAACTTCAACTTGTTTCAATAATTCTGGTTCCACAAAAACCGAACCTTGTTGATATTTTTGGAAACCTTTTTGAGCACCGTCAACAATTATTTTGACATCTTCAACTTTACCAAATCCCCAAATATTTAATGTTTGTCCTCCCGGCCTTACCGAACCAGCAGAACTTACACCAGGTAAGGTATTAAGTAATTCGGCGACATTATCTGCTTGCTTTTGTTCAATTAAACCAGAAGAAAGTGTAGAACGACCAGCAATCACACTATTGATTTTTTTTAATTCATCTTGCGATGACGAACGAGCAATAACTGTCATGACATCATCAATATCTTCATTAACTGTTTTGCTTTTATTATTTTTTTGTTGTTCTGTTATATTGTTAGACAATTTATTCTCTTCAGGCTGTGGTGCAGCTTGAAGAGAAAAACTCATAAAGAGCATTATGGTACTCACCTTCTTATAATTCATATTTCATTCCTTCATAAAATGCATTTTTAAATTAAATTAACCACACAAATAATAATGATAATGATTATCATTACCATGTGAGAGAGATGGCAAGTATATTGGGTTTAACAAAAAATAAACAGCAAAATATAAAATTTATTTAATTTCCAATATTATTTTTAATAAAAAAAGCCATCATGATAGATGGCTTTATTTTTCGTTAAATAAAAGGAACGATTAATATCGATTAACTGATCCAAATAATTTCATTCGTTCTGTTATTTTTTCTGCTACCGGACTTAATCCATGATTAATCACTTTACGAGGGTCATTAATGTCATGATCTTTTTGTTCAGCAAATAATTTTCCAACAGCAACACACCACGTATACATATTTTCGGTATTAACATTAATTTTTGCTGTCCCTAAAGAAATCGCATGTAACATATCTTCATCACAAATTCCTGTTCCACCATGAAGCACTAATGGTATTTTTATTAAATTAGAAATATGCTGCATTTCATTAAATCCTAATTTAGCTTTTCCTTTATATAGACCGTGAGTAGAACCCAATGCTGCAGCTAAACAATCAACATTAGTTTCTTTTACCATGGTTAAACATTGATGTGGATCTGCATAAATTACTTGAGAATTAACTATTCCATCTTCACTTCCTGCAATAGTCCCTAATTCAGCTTCTACCGAAACTCCTCTTTTGTGCGCGTAATCTACTATACGTTTGGTAATTTCGAGATTTTCTTCAAATGGTAAATGCGAACCATCAAACATTACTGAACTGAATCCTGCATTAATTGCGGCAAAACAAGATTCATAACTTTGACCATGATCCAAATGTAAAGCAATAGGTACATCAATATCTAAATAATCCATTGCATTTTTGACAATAGCATGGATAGTATTAAAGCCCAACATATGCTTTATTGTACCGCCTGATACACCAAGAATTGCTGGCGATCGATTCTCTTTTGCTGTTTTTAAAACTGTAGCAACCCATTCCAAATTATTGATATTAAATTGTCCTACAGCATAATGTTCATGATAAGCATTATTTAACATATCTTTCATTGAAACTAACATAATCTACCTCTTAATCCTTTATTTATTAATTAGTTATTTAAAATATTCAGTCAAATTTCTTTCAAATCTACGTTGCGCTTTATTGACTTCAGATAAATTAGGCATTGCTTTACGAACACCTTTACGTTCAATCGAAATTGCTGCGGTTAAACTTGCAAATGAAATAATCTCTTCAATGTTCCAACCATAACTTACCCCATAGGAAAATGCCCCATGAAATATGTCTCCAGCACCTGTCGTATCAATTGATTGACAAAGAAAGCTTGGGCTAACTTTAACTTTTTTATCTTCCATATAAGCACATCCCTTTTCGCCTAATGTTATAAAAGCCGAACCTCTAGCTATTGATGTTAGTTTTTTCAATGCACTTTCTAATGACTTTTTATTTGTAAATTCATCTAAATGGGCATAAGCAAGTGCAAAATTTTCACTTGCAACTAGATAATCCGTATATTTGGCTAAATAGAGATTACTATCTCGTAACGATCCAGCATCCATGACAACTTTGACATTAGGTAATTGTTTAATGACATATTCACTTAATTCTGGTTCATGACCATCGATGAGAATAACTAAATCACGCTTATTTTCTTGTAAATATCGAATAAACTGATTCAATTTATTTTTTTCGGTAGTCGTTATTGATGGTGGAGTATTTAATTTTCGCGTAATAATAGTTCGCGAGCCATTTTCTTTATTGACGGTAATAGCAGCAAGTGGCGTAATCATCTCATCTGAAAAAATAATTTGGTCAGTTTTCACGCCAATTTGTTTAAATTCAGAGACAATTTTGTTACCGTATATATCATCATGCAAATGTCCTAAGTGGTAAATATCTTCTCCCCATAGCCCCAATAAATAAGCCGCATTTGCACAAGGGCCACCACCGCTTTCAATAAAATCATAAGCAAATGATTTACTGTTCTCTTTTGGATAACTAGTTGTAAAATAGAACTGATCATAACAAGCTAGTCCAATTGTCAGTATTGCCATAATTAATCCTTAATTATTCATTTAACTATAAAAATTGTTTTTACTAAGATTCATTAATTGCAAATAATGAGTAACTCATGGTTGAGAATAAAATTACTCGACCATGAAGTCGCAAATTATGATTGGTCTATATTTCTTGAATCACCAACAACTTTGATAGATTTAAAGAAGAATGGCACACAAAGAACAATGATTAAAATTAAACAGATAAAATAGATAGCAGTTTGACCGAAAATATTAAATAGTTTACCAATGATGATCCCCCAAACTGCAAAATCAAAATCAGCAAAAGTTGAGTTTTGGAAACCTAAATCGCCTAATGTAGGTAATAATAATGCTGGCAAGAACGCTAATAATATTCCACCAATAAAAGATGCGATAATACAACCTCGTTTGCCACCTAATTTATCCGCAAATACACCTGAGGTACCGCCACAGAAGAAATGAGGCACCATACCTGGAATAATTAATGCCATCCCCATTCCACCTAAAATAAACATACCAATTAATCCACCGATAAATGAACAAATAAAACCAACGACAACAGCGGTAGGACTAAAGGTAAAAAATACAGCACAATCGACTGCCGGTATTGAATTAGGAATAAGTTTTTGACTTATACCTTGGAAGGCTGGAACAAGATCACCTAGAATTAATCTAACACCGTTATAAACAATAGCCACACCAACCGCAAATTGTAAACCACTCAGAATGGAAAAGATGATTGGGCTTTGTTCGGTAATAGTAGCCATATATTCACTTCCGGCAACTAAGCTACAAAAAATATATATGATTACCATTACGATACCAGTTGTTACAGTTGTATCTCGTAAAAACCCCCATTTTTCAGATATTTCGGTATCGGCAAAGGAATTATTTTTATCCCCGACTCTTTTAGCAATAAACGCAGATAAATAATAACCAATCGAACCAAAATGCCCCATGGCAATCCCGCCATCATCTGTAACTTGCTTTGTGTAATTTTGACCAATTGCAGGTGAAATCGCTGACCATGAACCTAATAAAAAACCACCAATAATAATGAGTTCCCAACCATCAAATTTAGCCGCGCGTAGAACAGCTGAAAATAAACAGGCAAGAAAGAATGAATGGTGACCAGTTAAAAATATATATTTATATTTAGTAAACCGAGCAATAATTAAATTTATAATAAAGCCCAGCAACAAAATACTCATGGTTTCAACACCTAAAACTTTTTGTGCTACCGATACTATTGCTTCATTATTAGGAATAACACCACGAATACCAAATCCAGCTTCAATAATGCTACCCAATGGATTTAAGTTGCTAATAATTACACCAGCACCAGCACTTAACATTAAGTAACCTAAAATTGGTTTTAAAGTTCCTGTCAAAAGTTTATTTAATGGAGAACGCAAACAAACTAATCCTACAAAAGCAATAATTCCCATTAAAAAAGCTGGTTGACTAAAAATCTCCGTTAAAAATGAAAGTAACAATTGCATAAGAATATCTCCTTTGAAAAAACATCAAATTTCAGCTAATTGCTGTAATTTTTCACTAATGTCTTCCTCAATTTGCTTTTTATTGACATAACTACGAATAATGACAACTTTTGATTGATCAGAAAATTGTTTAGCTAAATCTTTAATGGTCACATATAGATCTGCTTTTTCACCTTCGGCATTAGCAAAATCTATTGACGCCACATCAGCCTTGATATTCAAAGTAGCACAGATATTCTTTACGTGATTAGCCGCCATTAATGAACTACCAATACCATTTCCACATACTGTCCGAATTTTTAACATTGCTAATCTCCTTTTTTCGATTTTTGCCTAACATTGAGTTTTTACTAAAAAACTAAAATATAAATTTCTTACAAATTTCTTATTTATTAAGCTATTTGCTGATTTTTATATTAAATAATGAAAATTTACCGATTCGTGATACATATCACACTGTTTGATACGGCGAGTGATTCAAGTCACAAAATAATAATAAAATCGAAGCTAAAATAAGTTACTGAAAGGACAATATAAAAAATTAACATCATGATTATTTTGAATAAAATAAAAATTCATTTAAACTAATAGAAAAGTGATAATTTGAATTATTCAATGTTAAAACGCTTATTTTTGTGATCTAGTTCAAAAAAGACACCATCAAAAGCACAAAAAAACAGCGATTTTTATATAAAATACAAATAGCTGGATCGTAAATAGAAATGACAAATAAATTTTTACTTAATATTTAAAGTTAAAAAAATTAAAAAGAACGAAAAAAGCGCCATTAAGGCGCTTATAAGTTATCGAATCAATCATTAAAACATCGTATTATTATTTTCTGCCTGCTCTGGTACATTTTGGATCACATCCCAATGTTCCACTATTTTTCCATCTTTAACTCGGAATATATCAACTACCGCTTTACCAAGATCATCATTATTGATTTTAGAATGGACATGTAACCATACAATATCGCCTTCTACTGATGAACGAATTATAGTAGCACTTGACTGCGGATTTTGCTTAAAGAAGCCTTCGAAATACGTAATCGCAGGTGTTCTACCATTAGCGACATAGGGATTATGTTGTTTATAATCTTCAGCCAACGTTTTAGTTGCCTCAGCCACTTGATGCTTATTAAAGAAGTTATTATAAAAATTGATAACCAGTGTACGATTTTCTTCCTCTTGAACGAGATTTCTTTGCTTTAGATCTTTTGCAACGGCAATACCAGTAAAACTCAACAAACAAATACCAATAACAAAGCTTTTTTTAATTATATTCATACCAACTCCAATTTCTATTTTAATTTAGATAAACTCTATCTATAATGCGTTATTAGTCTATAATGTAGACTGCTTGAATGGTAACAATAAAAACCAAATAAAACAATAAGTAACATAAACATGACTAGGTCAGCTCAATGTGACTTAATCTGTTTAGGGAAACTAGATAACGAAAATTATGACAATGACTAAAACGACAAGAAGTGAACTATTTGAATTTGACCATCCATGTCCTATTCGTGATGTTCTCGATAGAATTGGCGATCAATGGAGTCTGTTAATTCTAAAATCATTAGAACATAATGCTATGCGATTCAATTCTTTACATAGAGAAATTGGCGATATATCACGACAAATGCTGTCACGGACATTAAAAAGACTAGAAAAAGATGGTTATATCACTCGAACCGTTTATGCACAAGTCCCAGCTCGTGTAGAGTACGCTCTAGCTGAACTTGGTATATCATTTCTTAAACCAATGAATACATTAATACAGTGGGCCGATGAAAATCATCAAGCGATTTGTCGAGCGAGAAAACGACAAAATTAGTAATTATTTGAACAGTTATTTTTGAAAGGATAAAAAAGCTAACCAAATATATTGGTTAGCTAATGATTTAATTACTGACAAACAAAGTTTTCAGGATTATTAGTATCCCCTTTACCTTGATAAATCGTTTTTTGTGGATATTGGCATAAAGGACGTTGTAGAGTGACCTGACCATTTTCAATTTTTTGGGCAATTAATCTGTTTGGCGCTTGTTTTTTCTCAACCCAATTAACGAGCGACTCAAAACCATTAATTTTATCTGGGCCATCGCCTCCATTACAATGGTCAACACCAGGAGCGAGGTAGAATTTTGCAAAATCATCTACTGAATCTTTACCGCCCATAATCTTCAATACATTATTATAATATTGAATTGTTCCTTTTGGTGCGATCAGGCGATCATTCAAGCCATGCCAAATAATCATTTTACCACCCAATTTTTTAAATTGACTCAAATCGGCATTATCAGTTCCCATTATTGGACGGAATAACTCTACTGATTCATTAAAATAGTTATCAAAACCGCTGTAACCTAAGGTTTTCCAGTCAAAATTAGGATCTTGTTTAATCCAATACTTTAAATAATCTTCTGGAATAGGAAAAGGTCCTTTATTACTAGCTAAAACATCAAGTGGTGCAGTCGGTTCAATGCTAAACCATAAAGATTTGCCATTTTGATCTGTTGGTCCTTGCCAAATTTTTCTTAATGTGCGAACTTCGTCCTTATCAAGTCCTGTTTTATATAGTAATTCATCACTGATATCTACTGCTGCAGGATCACTAACTAAACCATCTTTAATACCATCTTTTTCATCAGCCAGTTCAATAATCGCTTTTCTAACTTTTTCCAGTTTATCACTATCGATCGGTTTACCTAGCTCTTGTTGCATAACAATTTGAGGCCATATTTCTGCTGGTATAAATTTATCCCAATGGATCGCTGGTGCTGCAATATACAAACCATCATAATCCGCCGGATACCTTTGTGCTTCCATTAGCCCTTGTCTTCCACCCGTTGAACAACCATTCCAATATGCATAATTAGCAGCTTGACCATAATATGACACTATGACTTGTTTGGTTTTTACTGTCATCTCGTGTACACTGCGATAAGCAAAATCAGTTACCGAATCGGCCTGTAATTTGCCATCTTTAAAGACAAATTTACCTTCAACTAAATTACCGGTATGTCCAGTATCTGTAGCAGCTGCAACATAACCATTTTTAGCAGCTACGGCTAATTTATCAAATGGTATAAATCCTGCATATCCACCGCCACCTATTGCTTGTAATCGTTGATTCCAATTAGTCGGCAACCAAACTTCGACATTAATAGCCGGTTCAATGGATAATTCGACACGACAAATCTGCGGTAAATCGACAATTTCTTTAGCTTTAGCGCCTCTTAAAGTATCAGCTAATTTAGAACTTGGTGAAAAACGATCGGCAATTAATTCGCTACTTACTACTTTAGCATTCTCTAATTTCAAATTTGACAATGCGTGACAACGCTCTTCGACATTAGCTTTCGCGGAAGTCGCATAAGCAGAAGATGCTAAACAACTTAACACCGATAAAAACAATAAACTGTATTTCATCATATCCTCATTCCTATCCTCAAAAAATATAATTTATAAAACTAGTTATCATTAATATTAGTCATTAGCCGTATAAATAACAACATTAATCATGATTATTTTTATCAGTGAATATCACTTATCGATAGTAATTTAATACCTAAGATTATTTATAGAGATTAACTTAAATTAAAACAATAATTAAACAAAATTATCCGCCGTTATAGAACCGACGGATTTATTTTTTCAGTCTTTTCTCTGCTGAAACTTTTCACCGTAAAAGACCAATTGGCTGTTGCCTCTCAATATAGAATAGTGAAATTGTTGACGGATATTTTTTTGCTGCTGGGTTTGTTCAGCTGCATATTCAGCTAATTTATGTGCCAATAACAATTTAGCTAACCGTTTATTTGCATGTTGACTACGTTCGGTTTGTACTTTAACACTAATTCCTGTTGCTAAATGTGTCGCTCGTACCGCTGATTCAGTTTTATTAACATGTTGACCACCTGCTCCAGATGATTTCGTAGTGGTAAATTCAATGGTATTGTCATTTAACTCCATAGGGTTTGCTAAACAAGTTACTCCAAAAAACCAATTTTTTCGCTTATGGTTTGGGCGATAAGGACTTTGACAGATCCATTGTATTGTACCTAACCAACGTTGAATTAATTGGTCACATTCAACACCTTCGATCGATAGTAATACTGATCGAAAAGTATTGGGTTTATCACCCAATACGCTTTCGATAATTTCAGTGGTTAGTGACTGTTGTTCAGCCTCTTTTAAAAATTGCGTTACCGCTTTAGCAACTGCTAAAGTACACTCATCGGGCCCTCTAGCAGAAGAAAAAAACAACAAAGCCATCAGTGACCTCCCTGTGTTTTATAGTTCAATATTGGTGTCAATTGTGCAATGACAGTAACAATATTAGCTTGCTGCATTGATTCAATTACACTATCAATTGATTTATAAGCTTGCGGCGCTTCTTCAAAAATAAGGCTACTATCTTCACAAATAACACGACTACCTAGTTTAGTCCGTTTGAGTTCTTGCATTGAATAGCGATTATCCAACTTACCTTTACAGTTAGCTCGACGCCATTTACGCCCAGCACCATGTGCTAATGACATAAGTAGATCATCTCGTTGAATCGGTTTGACAAGATAGCTGTAATCACCTCGTGAACCAGGCACAATCACCAGTTCATCCATTGCCGACGATGCACCTTTTCGATGTAACCAATAGCTCTGTTTATCTATAGTGACTTTTTGTAAAAAATTGTGACAAACATTAAGTACTTCATGGCCTTGAGTATTCAAATTGGTCATTAATCTTTCCGCCACAACTTGACGATTTAATCTTGCAAAAGCAACTGCATTATCATGTTTTTCAATATAATTTAATGCATCATCACTATCATCTGCTAAGCCTTGATAACCAAAGCGTGATAATTGATTTTGCAAAATAGCATGTCCTAAACCTCTTGAGCCACTATGCACTAATAAAAACAGTTTTTTGGCATTAAGTTGGTATTGATTAAATAATGTTGCATCAAAAATCTTACTGACTTTTTGAATTTCAGCAAAATGATTACCGCCACCAATAGTACCTAAATTATATTTGTGACGAGTATCAGGCAAATCAATATTCCCTATTTGCTTTTCTAACTTATCAATACTCAATTTGGCAAGGTTAATGTCAGTTTGCCAAAATCCCATGCCACAGCCGATATCGCTACCAATTAATGCCGGATAAATTATTTCACGACTTAAATATGCTGCGCCTATTGGATAGCCTTTGCCTGGATGAAGATCGGGCATCCCCATTACTTTAACCATATTAGGTAAATTAGCTGTTGTCAGTAATTGTTGTATTGCTAAACCTTCGATCCAGGTATTTTTAGATGCTATTAACCACGTTTTATCTGATAGCACCTGTATAGAATTGTCCATATATCAATCCATTTAAATAAATATTATTGTTATTTTTTTCAATACTGTTTAAAGACAAATTTTTAAATGAACCCATCAAATAAAACGCATACGCAACTTAACATTAATCGTTAAGAAATGTTTAATTTTATCCAGTGACAATACGATCACTCTCAATACGATTTATCAATAATTGGTTTTACTTGAACGATATCAAGTTATCTTTAAACAATGGGTATAAATTAATTGGCAGGCAAAGATCAGCTAAGTGAATTGAAGTAAGAATAGAAAAAGTTACTTAATTATTGGCGGATCAACCTGCAAAGGTTTGTTAAACAAATCATAATAAAAATCTCCTTTGCTACTTATAATAGCGCGCTATGCTAATTAAATTTTAGTCAGTTGTAAAGTAACAAATTATCTTTTTTTAATAATCTATTTTTATTTTTTTACACTCGTTTTTATTGAATTAAGTATTTTATACTGTATATTTATACATATAATTATTTTTAATACGAATAATCCGGCACTATTCGTTTTTATTAATTTTTCGGAGTCTTTTCTTGAATAAATATTGTGTTGTCCTTGGGCAAGCTAATAGTTCGCTCACTGCTTATTTACCTTTAGTTGATACACCAGTAAGAGCTGGATTTCCATCTCCTGCTGATGATTATTTAGAAACAAAACTAGATCTAACAAGTCATTTAGTGAAGCATCCTAGTGCAACTTACTATATTAAAGCGATTGGTGACTCAATGATTGATTATGGCATTTATAGTGGTGATCTCCTTGTTGTCGACCGATCTTTACAACCGAAAATAGATGATATTGTTGTTGCTGCTGTGGATGGTGAATTAACCTGTAAATGTTTAAGTTTTATTAATGGCGAACATCATTTATTGTCTGGCAATAAACTTTACCCTCCAATTTCATTAGTTGGCAAAGACGTACATATTTGGGGAGTGGTAATACATACCATTCATTCCCTACGTAAACGGGGACACTCATGATTGGCTTAATTGATTGTAATAATTTTTACGCATCTTGTGAACGGGTATTTAATCCCAAATTAGAAGGAAAACCAATTGGTATTCTTTCAAATAATGATGGTTGTGTAATAGCTCGCTCTAATGAACTCAAACCGTTAGTCGCGATGGGCATGCCTGCCTATCAAATCCCCTCCCATATTCAAAAAAAAATTACCTTACTAAGCTCTAATTATGAACTTTATGGTGATATGAGTCAGCGAGTATTTGATACCGTTCGCCATTATACTGCGGATATCGAGCTCTATTCGATCGATGAGGCTTTCATTCATCTAAACGGGTTTAGCCATGTTTTAAGTCATTGTCAAAATTTAAAAGCAATAGTAAAACGAGATACGGGTATCCCTGTCAGTATCGGGATTGCTACAACTCGCACGCTAGCAAAATTAGCTAATCATATCGCCAAAAAACACCCTATTCATCAAGGTGTTTATTGTTTTCCGACGGATCAGGAAGAAAAAATAACTATCTTAAAGCAATTCTCAGTTGCAGATATATGGGGCGTTGGTTGGCGAATTACGCAAAGATTAAAAGAACTAGGTATTCATACCGCTTGGGATTTACATCAAGCAAATTTAAAACAAATTAGACTGTCATTTTCTGTTGTCCTTGAGCGTACCATACTTGAGTTACGTGGTATGAATTGTATTGAATTAGATGATCTGCATACAGCTAAAAAAAATATTATGACATCACGTAGTTTTGGTCATTTAACCAATGATCTATTTGATATACAAGAAGCAATTCGTGTGCATGCAAGCCGTGGCGCAGAAAAATTGAGAAAGCAAAAATCAGTTGCTAATGCCGTACTGGTATTTTTAAAAACTAATCGATTTCGACCTGAATTAGTGCAATATAATCCGTCAATTGTGGTGCCATTATTATCGGCGACCGATGATTCAAGACTTATTATTCATGCAGCCCAAAAAGGATTACAATCCATTTATAAACCAGGTTTTTTATTTATGAAATCAGGTGTGATGTTACTTGATTTAAAAACTAAAGATAATTATTGCCAATCGGATTTATTTACAGCTGAAACATCAGCAACTGAAAAACACAAAAGTGAACAATTAATGAAAACCATGGATTACATTAATCAGAAAATGGGAAAAAACACTATTCATTTAGGCGGTATCAGACAAACTGCAGCATGGCAAATCAAGCGAGAGCGACTTAGCCAACGATATACGACTCGTTGGGACGAGTTACCTTTTGTAAAATAGATAACGGATTAACCGCTAAGATAATAATTTAATCAATTGATTGAATTGAATTACCTTGTTCATTGCGAACATGCACATCAATATCCCATTTTTTTCTATATCTATCATCCTTCGATTTTTCACAAGAAATAGAAATAACATATCGAAAAGGAATTTTACCGCCATGAACTTCAGCTTTCTTCCAACCAGCTTTTAATGGTACAAG
This sequence comes from Gilliamella sp. N-G2, assembly GCF_002142215.1. GTDB lineage: Bacteria > Pseudomonadota > Gammaproteobacteria > Enterobacterales > Orbaceae > Gilliamella. The sequence goes on along the minus strand of NZ_NAST01000008.1, from coordinate 40,538 downwards.
ACAACGAGGTAAATAATCTTTTCCATTTACTTCGACATTATGTAAATTAGTATGATGCGCTTTATTATAAGCGGTAATAAATTCAGTTGCCTTGTTATTGATATCTAAAAATTCTTCCTTCACATTATAGACGGGAATAGCTTCAGTTGTGTTATTATCAACATTATCTGAAGACTCGGCCATTGCAAAAGGAATAGTAATAACAGTTAAAATTGCAATAATATATTTTTGTAAATGAATCTTTTTCATAAAAAACTTTAATAATCTAAATTGTTAAGTACAAATAAAGTTAATTTTTGCACATTATTATTAATAAAATTAAGAGCCCATATTAACAATTGAACTACGAAAACGTTTAAGCGCAATAAGGAAAAATACACTACCAATTCCTAATAACCACGCATACGAGGTCCAAACCACACTTAAACCAGCCCCTCGATATAAAATTGCCTGCCCTAATTCGACAAAATGAGTTGTTGGTGCAAATAACATAATATTTTGCACCACTTCCGGCATACTTTCTCTTGGCGTACTACCACCTGAAAGCATCTGTAACGGTAGAAGAATCAAAATAAATAGCATCGCAAATTGTGCGGTTGATTTAGCCACCGTCGCCATAAAGATACCTAGTGACGTTGTCACGAATAAATGCAAAGCAGCACCAATTAAAAATAAGGTAATCGAGCCCTCAATTGGTACATTTAACCAACCATGGACAACGACTAACAGTGCCCCCCAAGTCGAAACTAATACCACCAGCCCCATAGACCAAACTTTAGAAATCATGATTTGAAATGGTGTCACAGGCATTGACAACAAGTGATCGATAGTACCATGCTCGCGCTCTTTCATTAACGCCGCACCAGTTAAAATAATCGACAATGTGGTAACAATATTAATAATCTCCATGACAGAACCAAACCAAGAACGGGTTAAATTAGGATTAAAGGCCGCATGAACCTCAATGTTAACCGGCAAACTGGTTGGTTTATCAATTTGATTAAAGTATTTAGTTATTTCGCTGGTGACAATTTGCGTAATATAACCATTACCTACAAAAGCCTGTCCCATTCGGGTTGCATCAATATTAAGTTGAATTTCTGGACTTTGGTTATTTAACACATCACGTTGAAAATTAGGTGGTATATTTAATGCAAAAGTATAACTATCGGTATCCATTCCACGATCAACTTCATCCATTGAATTTAATTTAACTGGCTTATTAAACATTGGTGGATAAAGCGCTGCGATAATTTGCCTAGATAACGGTGAATCATCTTCATCAACCACAGCAATTGAAGCATGATGAAGCGAGTCTGAAGTTGCGGTAGCTGCGGTATAAATATCCAGTGTAAAGCAATAGGCGATTAACAGTAACATGATTGGATCACGAATCAATCCCCATAACTCTTTAATACCTAAGCGATAAATATTAATAAAACTTTGCATAATATCTATCCTTCTTGTTTCTTGAGGAGGAATATACTTGCACCAAGTATAATAGGAATAGTAATCAGTAAGGTAAATATCGAGTTATGTAAATCAAAAAATCCTAATGCCTTATTGAAAACACCCCGAGCAATAATAAGCATATGGGTAGTTGGATAGACTTCACCAATATATCGCCCACTCCCTTCTAGTGATGCTACTGGATTGAGTAACCCCGAAAATTGTATCGCCGGTAACATAGTACCAACACAGGTTAAAAATATAACTGCAATTTGACTACGTGTGACAGTTGAGGCAAGTAAACCAAAACCAGTAGCAATAATACAATAAGCTAATCCAGCTAAACATAAAGTTAGCAAACTGCCTTTTATCGGTACGCCAAATATAGTAACCGCCATAAGCAACAATAATAAGAAACTAAGCATCGAAATAACAATATAAGGAACTTGTTTACCTAATAAAAACTCAGTTCGAGTAACAGGCGTTACATATAAGTTAATTATTGATCCCATCTCTTTTTCACGCACTACGGATAATGCCGCTAACATTGACGGAATCATTAAGAGTAAAATAGGAATGACCGCAGGCACCATCGCTTGCAAACTTTTAATATCCGGATTATAACGATAACGGGTCTCAATATTTGCCAATGAGCTAGATTCGGTGCCGGTAGTGGTTTTTATTTTGTCACTTAACCACGCAAGGTGCATACCTTGTACATATCCTTTAATCGTGTCGGCACGTAACGGCATGGCTCCATCAATCCAGATACCGATATTAACTGGATCACCGCGTTGAATATCACGGCCAAAATTAGGTGGAATTTCAATCGCCAACGCTATCTCATTACTTCTCATTCTATGGTCCATATCATCATAATCAATGATTGGAGGTTTCTCAATAAAATAACGCTTAGAGCCAGATAAATTAGTAATATAGTTTTGACTGGTAATCGTTTGATCACGATCTAATACTGCAAAATTTAAGTCCTCAACATCCATCGTGATACCATAGCCCATCACCAACATTAATATCGCTGAACCTAACAGTGCCAATAAAGCGCGCAATGGATCACGAGATAACTCAAGTGTTTCACGCCACAAACAACCAATCAAACGAGTTAAACTGAATCCTTGTAAATGATGCGCATTGACTTTAACTTGCTCATTATCATTAGTTACGGCTTTAGGCATTTCGCTAGCTTTTTCATCATTGTTTGTATCATCAGCACCAGCATCAACTAAATATCGAATAAAGGCCTCTTCAAGGGTTTTCGCATTTTTGGAATGAATGATATTATCTGGCGTATCGCTGGCTAAAACCTTCCCAGCATGCATTAATGAGATCCGATCACAACGAGCCGCTTCATTCATAAAGTGGGTAGTGATAAATACGGTGACTTTATCTTTTCGAGAAAGTTCAATAATTAAACGCCAAAAGTCATCACGAGCAATCGGATCAACGCCAGAAGTAGGTTCATCAAGAATAAGTATTTCAGGGTTGTGAACCACAGCGACCGATAAAGAAAGTCTTTGCTTAACGCCTAACGGTAGACTATCTGGTAAACTTTTTAATTCATTTTCCAGACCAAAACGCTTAACCAACTCCTCGACTCGTGCTGGTATTTTACTTTCTTCAATACCAAATAGACGAGCATGTAAAACGAGGTTTTGTTCAACCGTCAACTCACTATAAAGTGAGAACGCCTGCGACATATAACCTAAATGGCGTCTTACATTAATATCACTGGCATCAACCGGTTTCCCAAATAACCACGCTTCACCTGACGAAATTGGTAATAGACCAGTTAACATCTTCATGGTGGTTGATTTACCGCAACCATTTGATCCTAAAAAACCAAAAATCTCACCTTGTTTTATGGAAAAATTAACATGATCAACCGCAATAAAATCGCCAAATTGCTTAGTTAATCCTTTTGCTTCGATTGCTACTTTTAAATCTTGATTTAAATCTAATGGTGGAATTTCAACGGCCTGATAACCTTCTCTAGCATCTTCAGGCATTAATTGAATAAAAGCATCATCTAAATTATCTTTTGCTGTTTTGGCTAACAACGCTTGTGGTGTACCTGTTTCGAGGATCTTACCGCCATACATTGCCACTAACCAATCAAAGTTTTGTGCCTCATCCATATACGCGGTAGCAACAATGACACTCATTTGTGGACGTTGCTCACGGATTTTATTAATGAGTTGCCAAAATTGTGCACGAGAAAGTGGATCGACACCGGTTGTTGGTTCATCAAGAATCAGTAAATCGGGGTCATGAATTAAAGCCGAACATAAACTTACCTTTTGTTTCATCCCACCAGAAAGACGACCTGCAGGCCGAGATAAGAAAGGATATAAGCCGGTACTTTTGGTTAACTCATCGATACGTCGCCGTCTTTCGGCTGCATCATTACCAAATAAACGGGCAAAAAATTGTAAATTTTCTTCGACTGACAGTGTTGGATAAAGATTTTTGCCTAATCCTTGTGGCATATAAGCAATACGGGTACATACGTTTTGACGATGAATTTTATCTTTCATATCCCCATCTAAAACGTAAACTAATCCTTCTTGGATGACATGCGCGCCAGCTATCAAAGACAATAGACTCGATTTACCCACTCCATCGGGACCAATCAATCCCACCATGCATCTTGGTGGGATGGCAATACTGACATCATTCAATGCACAAGTTTTTTTATAATGTAATGTTACATTACTGACATTGACAACTGCATCTTCAGTAGTTTTACCTTCAGCAAGTAACGTCAAATCCTTTTTATCCGATTCTGACATATGCTATCTCCAATTATTTTGTTTGGCATTTAGCAACATCAGATAAACCAGCAGGCCACTCCGTATTAGGATCAAGTCTAACCCATGCAGCACCAGGAAGACCGGTTTTAACATGTGTAATATAACATCTTAACAATTCTGGGCTTAATTGTGCTTTAACTCTAAACATCAATTTTTGACGTTCATCTTTGGTTTCAACAGTTTTAGGCGTAAATTGTGCAACGCTAGATACAAATGAAATTTTGGCTGAAATAGCTTTACCAGGTAAGGCATCCAACACTAATCTTACTTCATCACCAATTCCTACTTTTCCAGCAATCATTTCTGGTAAAAAGAAAGTCAAATAAACATCAGACAGATTGACTAGATTTAATACTTTTCCGCCTGAAGGTAAAACTTCACCAGGTTGGGCAATACGATACTGAATACGTCCATCAACTGGAGCAGTTAAGGTACTGTCATCAATATCCGCTTGTATTTGATTGATATTGGCTTGTGCAACTTTAATTGCTGATTGAGCACTTTCTACACCAGCTTGAGCAGCTTCAATAGCTGCATCAGCGGCAGAAACTTGTGATTTAGCCGAATCTAACGCGGCTTTAGCACTATTAACTTTAGCTGTATCATCATCAAATTGTTGAACTGAAATAGCTCCTTTTTTATAAAGCGCTGCGGTACGTTCTAAATGTTTGTTTGCATTATCTAAGTCACTTTCTTTTTGAGTAACACCAGCTAAAGCAGCAACTTTATCACTCATTTTTAAGGCCACTTGTGCTTTTGATGTTGATTCATTACTCATTGCTTGTCGATACTGAGCTTGGGCTTCATTTAGTTGCGCTTGTAAAGTATCAGTTTGCATAATGACTAGCGGTTGGCCAGCAGTGACAAAATCACCTTCATCAACATTAATTTTCTCAATTCTACCAGCTAATTTAGTAGAGATGTTAATTTCAGTCGCTTCAATACGCCCATTACCACTAGTAAAATCTGAACCATAGCCATCAGGTTTAAACTGTTGCCACAAGATAAATCCGATAACAACAACCACAACTGCAATAATAATCCATTTTTTGTTTATTTGTTTCATGAATAACACCCATTCTAAAGTGACAAACTTATAATAAATTTAACTAAAAATTTAACTGTTATAAGCGATTTATTTTCAATACGATGATTATCATAACAAATGTCTTTTATAAATAACATCAACTCTCAAAACAAACGCAATAAAAGCTAAAAAAGGTCATTTATAATTTTAAATATAGATCACAATAAATGTAGATGATGATTTATCAAGACAAGCAAAAAAGGAATATCTGATTTATTTAATTGAAAATATTTTAATGTATTATTTATTTAGTCAATGGAATGAAGTTAATAAAAAACTAAACTCCAAATCAATATAAAATTAATTTGGAGTTATCTTATAAATGTTAAACGATTATCTTGAGAAAGATCATAAATCTGGTCTAAACCGTTTTAATTCTTTCAATGGAATATCACCTTGAACTGTACATTGAATCATGACTTTGCCACTAAACCTATCATATTCAAGAAACAATAAATTTTCAGCAGTGCCTCTTACTGGAGAGTCATTGGTTAATACATGTTTATTGTCAGACCAAACACCATTTTTATAAAATAACGCATTGGCAACATCAAGCGTACCATCAGCCGATATTTGCCAATCAACCCATGGTAACGCACTTTTAATCTCTTCAAAGGTATTATCGGTGTTAAACCCCCAATAATAGTACTTTAGATGCTCATCGTTAATATATTGGGACTGATCAAAACTTTCAATTTTTAAACCATTAAAGATAATCGGTGGATCAAATGTAAGTCTATTTTTTTGGGGATGATTAATAGATTTAGTGGCAAATTTGCTATAGCCATTTGGTAAATTGACGATTGGAAAATAATTACGATATTTTTTTTGATTTAAATCCGAAAAAAAAGTCTTATCACATTGGGTAAAGCTTTTTAATAAATGACTAAAATCATCATCAAATGATGGATTTTGTGCATTTGCGAAAAATGGTATGAGTAAACCAATAAACCATAATGATTTAATCTTCACTGTCTATTTCCTTATTAGTGATTGATAATAAATTTTTACTTTGAGTAGCTTTAAAATAAGTTATTATAACAATAATGACAAATAATATTTAGTCTATCTTTAACTATAATAGTAGCGAAATATTCAATGATAAAACAATTAGTTGCTAATCAATAACCGTTTAACAGAATAGCAACAAACTATTGCTAGCAGTGCTGTAAGGAAATATAGTAATTAAATATATTTCTTTACAGCGGACTTATTTAATAAAGGTGATTTTATGGCTCTTCCTTCTTTTTTGACAATTTATAATGAATTAATATCCACGCCAACTATCAGTAATGTAACCAATGAAAAATTAGATTATTCTAATAAACCACTAATTGACAAATTAGCCCAATGGTTTGCTGATTTAGGCTTTACAATTGACATTCAACCTGTACCAAATACTCGTAATAAATTTAATATGTTAGCCACCTATTCCAATAGTGACAATAAAACTCAAGGTGGTCTATTATTAAGTGGTCATAGTGATACTGTGCCATTTGATGATGGGCAATGGACAAAAGACCCATTTAAGTTAACTGAAGAAAATAATAAGCTTTATGGGCTAGGCACTGCAGATATGAAAGGATTTTTTGCATTTATATTAGATGCATTGCGTGATATCGATCTTAAAACATTAACCAAACCAATTTATGTATTGGCTACCGCGGACGAAGAGACATCAATGGCTGGCGCTTCATTTTTTGCCCAACAAACGCAACTACAACCAGACTGCACAATTATCGGCGAACCTACATCATTAATTCCTATTCGTGCTCATAAAGGATTTATATCTAATTCAATTAGAGTTATTGGTAAGTCAGGCCATTCAAGTGATCCAGACAAAGGTATTAATGCTATCGAAATCATGCATTTAGTGATTGAAAGATTACTTATTTTGAAACAAAAATTCAAAGAACAATATCACAATGATGGCTTTAGCGTACCTTATCCAACCATGAATCTTGGCGTTATTCATGGCGGTGATGCAGCTAATCGTATCTGTGGCTGTTGTGAATTGATTATTGATATTCGGGTATTACCAGATAACGATATTGACTCACTTTATAATGCCCTTTGTGAAGCATTACAACCCGTTATGGACCAATATCCTAATCGAGTTTCCATCGAATATGAGGTATCACCAATACCGGGCTATGAATGTAAAAAAGATCATCCAGCATTAAATCATATCGAAAAACTGGTTGGTCACACCGCGCAAACTGTTAACTACAGTACTGAAGCGCCATATTTAAATCAAATCGCCCCAACCATTGTATTAGGGCCAGGCTCAATTGAGCAAGCTCATCAACCAGATGAATTTATTTCAATGGATTTCTTAAAACCGACCAAATTAACCATTGAAAATTTAATTAATGATTTTTGTTTATAAATCAATATATTCGCCGGTAAAGCCGGCGAATCAGTTTAAGGCTATTAGAGTATAATAGTTCATTATTTTTATATTAAGATGGTATAGACTCCTCAATATTTTTTACAAAAACTTACTTTTTCATCCTACATTTATCACTTAATAAAATTTATTTATAAAGTTATCTAACCACTACAATCATCAATAAAATTTTTCTGTAAATAGTGAAACTAAATGATATTAATAAATCATTTTCATCTTAAGACGGTATACACTTCTCAATATTTTTTACAAAAACTAGCTTCTAATTTAATCCAAGCTATCATCTTTATGTATATTTCCCCATTGGCAAAGCATATCTAATACAGGCACTAGTGTTTTACCCCGCTCTAATAGTCCATATTCAACTTTTGGTGGAATTTGAGGGTATTCTTTTCTAAAAATTAATTTATCTCTCTCCATTTCTTTTAAAGTATTACTCAATGTTTTAAAGGAAATTTCTTTAATGCTACGTTTTAGTTCATTAAAGCGCATAGATGGTTGATTTTCATTTAACCAATAAAGAATAATAATCTTATATTTTCCTCTGATCATCGAGAGCGTGTAATTAAATCCACTATTCTCGAAATTATCTTCTGCACAATGATGCTTTTCCATATTTACACTCTCCTTAAAGATAGTACATAACAACAATTACCGTACTTCAAAAATAATTGTATCAATATTACTATGACAAGATGATTTATCACAACAAAAAGGAATATTGAGAATGAAACGAACTTTAGTGATTGTAGCCCATCCAAATTTATCATCATCAAGTGTTAATCGATGCTGGCTTAATAAATTAAATCAATACTATGAACAACTAACCATACATGATATATATTCATGCTATCCAACCCAACAAATAGACGTTAAATTTGAACAAAATTTAATTGAAAACCATCAGAATTTAGTCATTCAGTTCCCAATATATTGGTTTAATTGTCCACCACTGTTAAAACAATGGTTTGACGACGTTTTTACTTATGGTTGGGCTTTCGGTTCTTTAGGCGATAAATTAAATAACAAAAAAGTGGCTTTAGCGGTTTCAGCTGGTATTAAGAAAGCAGATTATTCCTGCACAGGACAATATCAATATACGCTTGAGGAAATATTAAAACCTTTCGAATTAACAATGAATTACGTTCATGCTGATTATCAGTCTATGTTTGCACTTTATGGCGCAAACAATGAACCAGACTACCCAGATAAAATTACTTTGAATGAGGTAAATAAAAGTGCAGATGATTATGTTAATTGGATGAAAAAATTAGGAATATTAATCTAAATGACATAATTATTATCAAAATCACAAATAAAATAATTTTATTAAGGCCGTTCAATAACCAAATCAGTCCTAAGGAATTAAGTTCAGATAAGTAAAAATAAGATGGTATAGACTTCTCAATATTTTTTACAAATATGGTCATCTCGATATAGTAAAAATATATAAGAAAGGTCATGTTTTAATTATTGTTATAGTTATAGTTATAGTTTTAATTTTGATTAGTTTGATTAGTAATAGCCGACAATGTCGGCGTAATTGATTAAACTTGAAAAGAGGCAAAATCAGTGGCAATTTCAGTATTAGCGAAGACGCTCCTTGCTTCATTAACCAGTTTTTGATTATCTTGTATACTATATCTAGGGCTAATATGCGTTATGATTAGCCTTTTAGCCTTAGCTTGCTTAGCAATGTTGGCGGCGTGTATTGTCGTTGAGTGCCCTCGTTCAATGGCTTTTGCCTCAAAAGCTTGCTCTTGAGTGGCCTCATGCACTAATAAATCAACGTTTTCAGCTAAATCAATGGATGCTTGACAAGGAATGGTATCACCCAATATAGCTACTTTTTTGCCTCGTTTAATATCGCCTTGATAATCCTTACCATTAATCGTTCTACCATCTTCTAAAGTAACAGTTAACCCTTCTTTTAAAACAGCGTAGTGTACACCAGGATTAATATTATCTTGCTGCAATTTGTCAATATCTAAGCTTGGAGGTAAATCCTTTTCAACAATACGATAACCAAAACAAGGGACTCGATGTTGTAATAATTTGGCTTCGACGCGAAATTTATTATCTTCAAATACTAAGCTATCTTGTTCAAGTTCAATAATATTTAAAGGGTAAGTAAGCCATGAAGAACTAATTTCAATCACTGTTTGAATAAATTGTTTAATACCTTTAGGTCCAACTAACGTTAATGCCGATTGCTTTTGCATTAATGAACGAGTGGTTAACACACCAGGTAAACCAAATAGATGATCACCATGCAAATGAGTCAAAAATACCATCTCCAATTTAGCTAAACTAAAATTGGCCTTTTGCATTTGCATCTGCGTTGCTTCACCACTATCAAACAGCCATAATCGCCCTCGTTCTTGTCGAAGATCAAGCATAACACTACTTACATTACGTTCTGCGGTTGGTGAACCGGCACTTGTCCCTAAAAAAGTTAATTTCATATCAAGATCAAATTGTCATTTAAAATTTTATTATATACTGAGAATAACTATTGATAATTTTATTTTGCTATAAGAAATAGAAAAATTATTATAATAGTAACTATAATAATTAATTCATTTATAACAGAACGTTAAAACCAAAATGGTTATATCACACAAATCAGTACAATAATTTAAATAAAGATTTAATCTTGTACTTTATTTAAGATAAAGATCTAGCTGTTTTGCTCGTTGAAAATTTAGTTCAGCAAGGCAAGAAAATTTCATCATATCTAGCGCATTATCAATTGCTCCACCACCTAACGAACGTGCAAAATCACACTGCAGAGTGCGATATTTAATAAATTCTTGGTTAGATTTTTCCAATCTAGTTTTAGCAATTACGATGTATTCTTTATCTTCCCACCAATTATCAAGTTTATTGAAAAATTTCTTTTGCGATTTATCTAACTCAGCTTGACTAATATAAAAAATTTTTTCTAAACATTCAGTCAGGGCTGCTTCTGAAGGCTCGCGACCACAGTAGATGCGCAATTCGTACTGATTTAAATCAGCATATTTTGAATTAGCAAAAACCACTAGTGGCATAAAAATAATAAATATAGTCATTAATTTCATTATTTTCATAAAATTTTAAAATCCTTTTGATCACTTAAAATAAATCTAACCAATTGATTTATAATATATATTATACGTTTTCACGTTCAATGGTCTGTTCGCCCCAAAAGAGCTTATTAGCTTTAGTTTTAGCGAAAGCGCGTTGTAACACTTCATCGCTACCTTCTTCCCAAATTTGTTCTGCTAATTTTTCATCATCATTAGCTAGTTCAAAAATAGCCTCGGCAATTTCAATAGAAGTTTCACGGATATTTGCCCAAGATCGAATATCATGTATTTCTTTTTTGGTACTATTCATATTTATTCTCCTTATTTGCTAAGATTACAGGTAAAATAAACCCAATTCGCACAAAACACAATAGGTAACACTTTTTATGCTAACTATTATCTCTCCAGCCAAAACCCTTGACTATCAAAGTCCATTAATCACTACAACCCATACCCTACCTGACTGTTTAGAGGCAACAAAACAACTTATTACTGTTTGTAAAAAGCTAACTAGCGATGATTTAGCTAAATTAATGTCTATCAGCCCCAAACTTGCGGCAGTTAATTATGAAAGATTCCAGAATTGGCATCCTGATTTTAATTTACAAAATGCCAGACAAGCGATCCTAGCGTTTAAAGGCGATGTATATGAAGGTCTACATGTTGAAGATTTTACTCCTAGTGACCTGCAATTTGCGCAATCGCATTTACGTATTCTATCTGGATTATATGGTTTATTAAAACCACTTGATTTAATTCAACCTTACCGTTTAGAAATGGGTATCCGGTTAAAAAATGGTAACAATACTAATCTTTATCAATTTTGGGGAGAAAGCTTAACCGATAAACTCAATGAAGAGTTAGCAAAATCACCTCAACCAACCTTAATTAATTTAGCCTCTAATGAATATTTTAAAGCGATACAAGTTAAACACCTAAATAGCAAAATTATTCAACCGATATTTTTAGATAAAACCAAAGATGATTATAAAGTGATCAGCTTTTACGCCAAAAAAGCACGCGGATTAATGAGCCGATTTATTATAAAAAATAACATTAATAATTGTAATGATATTAAAAGTTTTAATTTAGATGGTTACCAATTTGATTCTCATCGCTCAACTGAATTAGAATGGTACTTCACCAGAAAACATGCATAGAAAGATATATTAAGATGGAATTTCTAATCACATTATGGCAGCAGTTTTTAACCACCTTACCTTTATTTATGCTAATTTTGTTAGGTTATATTGCTGTGAAAATGGGCCGTTGGCAAAAAACGGTAACAGATAGTGTAACTAAATTCACTTTCTATATTGCTTTCCCAATTATGCTCTTTCAAATTATGAGCCACTTTTCTGAACATTCAGAAATCGATATTAATCTTTTATTAGTATTTTTTGGTGGCTCATTTATTGTTTTTGCATTGAGTTGCTTTATTGCGGTTAAATTTTTTAAACTTAATGGTTCTGAAAGTACCATGTTTGCTATGGGTGGAATTTACACAAATACGGTATTTGTTGGTATTCCAATTATCAATATGTTATTGGGTGAAAAAGCGATTCCCATAGTCGCCATTATCGTAATATTTAATGCTTTAATTTTATGGACTTTAGCAACAGTATCCATTGAATTTGTGCAAATGGGTAAACTCTCAAGCAAAGGTTTTATTAAAGCCTTTAAAAATGTATCCAAAAATCCAATCATCATCGGCATATTTGTCGGTATAACCGTTAATTACATCGGTATACCTTTACCTATATTTATCGAAAAATCAACCAAAATGGTTAGTGACATGACCGCTCCGCTATCATTAATCGTATTAGGTATGGGACTGGCTGAATATAAAATTCGTAATGATCTACATATCACTATAGCAATCTGTATTATCAAATTGTTTATGTTACCAATTGTCACCTATATACTAGGTAAATTGTTAGGATTACCTGTTTTAGAGCTACAAGTTATCGTATTATTAAGTTCAGTATCAATAGCCATAAATTGCTATATGATGGCAAGGCAGTTTGAGGTTTTACAAGGTCCTATTGCTTCTAGCTTATTGATATCAACGGCGTTGTCATCGATAACAACACCGTTAATTCTATCAATAATGTTACAGTTACCTTTTGCCTAAGATAGGCTTATTTCACAGCAAAATTTTTGAACTTATGGTGTAAAATCAAAGCAAAAACAATAATCGCACTACCAACAGTGAATCGACCCCAATCTATTGATTGGTGCCAAATAACAACATTTACTAAAATACCAGCCGGAATAACCAAATTATTCATAATGGCCAATGTTCCAGAATCGACTTTAGTCGCACCTAAATTCCATAAGAAATAACATAATCCCGAAGCCACAATACCTAACCAAATAATAATCCCCCACTGTAATTGAGTGGTAGGCAGTTTGTCAGCATTACCAAATAATAACCAACCAATAGTTGCTACAACTATTGCCCCAAAATAGACCCAGGCAAAAGCTTGATGTTGCGGTAATGGATAGAGTTCCATAATACGTTTATAACCGACTTGTCCTAAAGCAAAGACGATATTGGCACCCTGAATTAATAAAAAGCCAATGATAAAATCACGACTGATGTGGTCATAACGGATAATTGCCGCACCAATTACCGCTATAATGGCCGTTAATAAATAATTAAGTCTTAATCGATGCCCTTGTAGTAAATCATAAATAATAGTGACATAAATTGGTGTTGAAATGGTAAATAATAAAACCTCTGGCACCGAAATACATTGGAATGAGTTGTAATAAAAGAAGTACATAATTCCTAATTGGCATGCACCTACTCCCATCAAAAGCAACATCTGCTTTACAGAAACATTTTTGAAACGTAAAAAAGGAATAAAGGTAATAAAAGCCAGCAAAACGCGCATGACTACCGCAAACCAAGTATCAACTTGACCACTTAAATAAACTGCAATAAAACTAAATGAAAACGACCAAACAATAGTGACAAAAATAAGGTAATACATAGCAACTTTGTACCGAAAATAAAAAGTCAGGCATGGTAACAATTCATATATCGGTTGTAAACCTTTTGATGTAATAATTGATTACAACCATTACAATAATTATTTCTTACTCCAACTATTCATTGATTGTTCTTTCAATATAGATATATTTATTTTCATCCGTTATTGGAATATCGTCAGGATTCCACATATAACTTCTAGCAATTTTAAATAAAAACTTATTATTTTTTCTATAAATTGAAATAAAATATTTTGGATTGATATAAATTTCATCAAAATTTTCAGCGCTATAGATATTCAATTTTGGTAACTCTTCATTATCTGTAGCATTATCTAGTAATAATTTTTTAGCTTGGTCAAACGAATAGATACCAGCTCTGCCATAATCAAGGTAGAAATGATTAACCAATTTAGTTTTATCAAAGATTAAAACATAGTAACCAACTGTACCTCGCTCAGACTCACCCTCAATAAGAAACACGTTAAATAAATTATTTGCAGAACTTTTGTACAAATATCCATTGAATGAAGTATTGTCAATGAAACTATCAAGTGGTAAAGAAAAATCAAATTTTTTATTTGATTTTAAAAAAAGTAAATTACAATTAAATTCTTCTATATCTTCGAACCAATCACATTTAATTCGATTATCATCAAATACCCACAACTCTCCCTCTGTTGATTGTATCGGAATTTCCTGATCGTAATACTGCCAAGACGTTAAATCTTTGAAATTTGTTGCTTCACAACAACTAATCCAGCCAAGATTAAAAAACATCATCGTTAACCAAAAATATTTCATATATTGTCCCTATTATTCGAAATCCTTTTTATTCATATTGATATCCTACAAGGCTTGATTTATAAGCGATAACGAAACAAGCCTTTTATTACAATTCCGCAAATTCTACAATTAAAACGTATTAATGATACTATTATTCTAATTGAAACAACAAGATAGGCTTTAATTATAATTTACCAATGTTTGAGTTTTGATTAGAAAATGGTCGTAGTATTTTTACTTTTATCGATACCTTGCTCATTTACTTTGACAAATATATTTACCAAATTAAATAATAATCGAACAATGATTACTTCGACGCCGAAATACAACTGCCAGCATCAAATGATATGATATGAATTACTCTATAAAACATAAAGTTAATCGCATGTTTTTCTATTAAATTTGGGTTAAGTATTAACAATACTTATCACTTAATTTTTAAACATTTTCACTAATAAAATCGAAAATATTAATTGTTATGATGATTTCTAAGTTATAGATGTATATTTGGAATATTTTTAATATTCTTTGCGTTGGATATGCAGCTATTATTATCTCTCACTTTCACTGCTTAAAACTAACATAATATTTTCTAAACCACTTTTTCTCATTAAAGTTTTTATATATTGCTTTTAACAAAATTTTTGTTTGTTAAAAAATAACAAACATGAAAATCATTAGTAAATTCATAGATATAAAACTGAATTATTCAAAAAGTGTTAAATATGCCATAATATAAAGAAATTTATTTTAATGGTGTTATATGTATTTTTGTTATATATAACTGCCTCCTTTTGTCAATTCGAGAGTAATTATCAGTGTTAACAACAAGCAATATCACAATGCAATTCGGCAGTAAGCCACTATTTGAAAATATTTCCGTCAAATTTGGTAATGGTAATCGTTATGGATTAATTGGTGCCAATGGGAGTGGTAAATCCACCTTTATGAAAATTATTGGTGGCGATTTAGTGCCAACTTCAGGCAATGTATCGCTTGATCCTCATGAAAGATTGGGTAAATTACGCCAAGATCAATTTGCTTTTGAGGAGTTTACTGTTCTCGATACCGTAATTATGGGACATACAGAATTATGGCAAATCAAGCAAGAACGTGATCGCATTTACTCTTTAGCAGAAATGAGTGAGGAAGACGGTTTTAAAGTCGCTGATTTAGAGACCCAATATGCCGAAATGGATGGTTATAGTGCAGAGGCGAGAGCTGGTGAATTATTGCTTGGAGTTGGTATTCCTATCGAACAACATTATGGTCTAATGAGTGAAATTGCTCCAGGTTGGAAACTACGGGTATTATTAGCCCAAGCGCTATTTTCAAATCCTGATATTTTATTACTCGACGAACCAACCAATAACTTAGATATTGATACTATCCGTTGGTTGGAAGATACCTTAAATGAACGTGAAAGCACGATGATCATCATATCCCATGATCGCCATTTTCTTAACATGGTCTGTACCCATATGGCCGATATGGATTATGGTGAACTTCGTATTTACCCTGGCAATTATGATGATTATATGACTGCCGCTACTCAAGCAAGAGAACGTTTATTAGCTGATAATGCGAAAAAGAAAGCACAAATAAGTGAATTACAATCCTTCGTCAGTCGCTTTAGTGCTAATGCAGCTAAATCAAAACAAGCAACATCTCGAGCTAGACAAATTGAAAAAATAAAACTGGAAGAAGTCAAGGCATCTAGCCGACAAAACCCATTTATTCGCTTTGAGCAAGATAAAAAACTATTTCGTAATGCACTAGTGGTAGAAAACCTCACTAAAGGTTTCGACAATGGTCCTTTATTTAAAAATCTTAATCTCATGGTCGAAGTTGGCGAAAAAGTAGCAATTTTAGGGACTAACGGTATCGGTAAAACTACCCTACTCAAAACCTTGATGAATGAATTAACACCAGAACAAGGTGATATTAAATGGTCAGAAAATGCCAATATTGGTTATTATGCGCAAGATCATGAATATGAGTTTGAACAAGACTTAACTGTATTTGAATGGATGAGTCAATGGAAACAACCTAATGATGATGAACAAGCGGTACGAAGTATTTTAGGTCGATTATTGTTCTCCCAAGATGATATTAAAAAGCAAGTTAAAGTTCTATCTGGTGGTGAAAAAGGCCGTATGCTGTTTGGTAAATTGATGATGCAACGACCAAATATCATTGTCATGGATGAACCGACTAATCACCTTGATATGGAATCGATCGAATCATTAAATATGGCATTAGAGCTTTATCAAGGAACGTTATTTTTTGTATCGCATGACCGCGAATTTGTCAGCTCACTGGCTAGCCGTATTATTGAAATCACGCCAGAAAAAGTGATTGATTATACAGGTAATTATGAAGATTACTTGCGAAGTCAAGGTATCGAATAAAGCTGCATAAAAATCAATAAAAATAGCCACATAAGTGGCTATTTTTTTATTGGCTGGTTATATAAAGAATTAAAAATCTAATTCATCCCACCAAATATCGATTAAAGCGCTGGTTTTAACATTTTTTAAACCATGACTCTCAAGCCATTTAGTGACATTGTCACGATCTTCTTCAGTACAGTTACCTAATTTCTGGGTACAAATAATCCCCTTCCAAGTCAAATAACCACTTCCTTCGTAAGCCAAACCATTAGCTTGTATTGCTTCAACGATAAATTGATCGACAACGTTATCGATGGTTTCTTCATTAGTACCTTCGTCAAATGACCAGCTTACAGTAAAACCTAACTCTTTAAATTCTTCAATATGTAATTTTTTTCTTAAACGACGACTGCGATTAACCTTAGCCATAATAATATCCTTCTGCTTTAAATAATTTAGTTAGTTTTAGAATGTGTATGATGGTTTGATTGCTTCATACTATTCTGATGATTTTTAGAAGTTCGAGACTTATCAGCACTTCTTCTTTTTGTTGGAGCTCGTTTTGTTGGCACTTTTTTGACTGGCTCCGCTTTAATTCTAGGATCGACTTCAAATCCTTGAGTAAAAATTTCTGGAATCGGTTTTCTAAGCAATTTCTCAATTGATTTTAATTGAGGAAGTTCATCAATACAAACTAGCGATATAGCTTGACCTTGATTTTGCGCTCGCCCAGTTCGGCCAATTCGATGAACATAATCTTCTGCTACTTGTGGCAGCTCATAATTAATAACATAAGGTAATAACTCAATATCTAATCCTCTGGCGGCAATATCTGTAGCGACTAATGCTCGTATTTGTCCCGACTTAAAATCAGCTAACGCTTTCGTTCTGGCGCCCTGACTCTTATTACCATGAATTGCTGAAGCTTTAATGCCATCTTTGGTTAACTGTTCCGCTAGATGATTAGCACCATACTTGGTTCGAGTAAAAATTAACACCTGTTGCCATTGATTTTTGCCAATTAAATAAGAGAGTAATTCACGCTTACGACGCTTATCTACCCGATGCACATATTGCGTAATTTGCTCAGATGCACTATTGGTTTTTGCCACAGCAATCGATTCAGGCGAATTTAAGATGGTATTCGCTAATCCTTTTATCTCGTCAGAAAAGGTGGCGGAAAAAAGTAAATTTTGGCGTTTTTTCGGTAATTTAGCGATCACACGACGGATATCATGGATAAAGCCCATATCTAACATACGATCAGCCTCATCCAGAACCAAAATTTTTACAGGCGAAAGATCGACAGCATTTTGCTGCACTAAATCTAATAATCGTCCTGGTGTGGCAATTAAAATATCCACCCCACCGCGAAGTTTCATCATTTGTGGATTGATACTAACACCACCAAATACCACTAGTGAACGAATAGATAAATAACGGCTATAATCACGAATATTTTCACCAATTTGCGCTGCTAGCTCACGTGTTGGTGCTAAAATTAATGCATATAAAGGACGTTTACCTTTTCTCGGTTCAGATTTAGTTAAATTTCTTAATTGCATTTGATGCAATTTTTGTAAAATGGGTAAACCAAAACCTGCGGTTTTACCGGTACCGGTTTGGGCACTAGCCATTAAATCTTTACCTGACAGTATTACGGGAATAGCTTGTTGTTGGATGGGAGTGGGATCGGTATAGTGTTGTTCTTCAATAGCTTTTAATATCTTGGCATCTAAGCCAAGAGAGTCAAATGACATGTAATGATTCCTAAATAATCGAAAAAAATAAATAATCAGCAACATTATAAAGCAATTTAATAATAATTGTCTGATTATTTTATCTTTTCATTGCTAGTTATTTAATATATGTTACCATTTTAGGGAATAACCTTATAAAGTATAGAGTTATTCATCATTTAACATTTGTTCTTAATTTATCATATATTTTTTAAGCAAACCGTCATGATGATATTGATTATCATTATCATTTATTGTATTGTTGCAAACCCAAAACATAATTATTTCATGGAATAGGTATGTCTTTTAACTTCCCTCATTTAAAAAAATTATTTATCTTCTTAATGTTAAGTTGCTTTAGTTTTAATTGTTTAGCCAAAGACGATATTACTTTCGCAAACTTTCGTGATATTCGTGATTTAAATCCACATTTATATTCAGGTGAAATGTGGGCGCAAAATATGTTGTATGAATCATTAGTTCACTATAATGAAGATGGAACTTTTTCTCCATGGTTGGCAGAAAGCTGGACTATTACTAACGAAGGTAAAACTTACACATTCAAATTAAGAAAAGACGTCACATTCAGTGATGGAGCAAAATTTGATGCACACAGTGCCAAACTGAATTGGGATGCCGTATTATCCAACAAAGTTCGCCATACTTGGTTAGAAATGGTGCGTTTAATCACCGAGGTCAAAGCAGTAGATGATTATACTCTTGAGGTTAATCTTTCTGAGCCTTACTACCCTTTCATGATTGAAATTGCCGTCACTCGCCCTATGCGATTTATTTCCCCAAATTCTATGATTGATGGTGAAACTAAAAATGGCGTGAAATCTTATATTGGTACCGGCCCATATGTTTTAGGTGATCATAAGAAAGATCAGTATGCAGTGTTTAATGCCAATCCAACTTATTGGGGTACTAAGCCATTACTGAAAAAAGTGACTATGAAAGTAATCGCAGATAATCAAAGTCGACTAATGGCTCTTGAAAAAGGTGAAATAGATCTGATTTATGGTAAAAATATGGTTGATGCGGATTCATTTGAGCGTTTTTCTAGCATGGATAAGTTTCAAACCTTAATGTCGAAACCAGTTTCCAGTCGAATTGTTTTAATGAACACTACGAGAAATCAATTGAGTGATGTTAATGTCCGCCAAGCTATCGAACATATTATCAGTAAGAAAGATATCTCAGAAGGTATTTTTAATAATAGCGAAGCACCAGCGGATACGTTAATGGCAACCAATATTCCTTATGCCAACATTGGTTTAAAACCTTATGTATACGATACAAAATTAGCTGAAACACTACTTGATAAAGCTGGTTGGCTAAAAGTTAAAGGTGAAGATTATCGCCAAAAAGATGGTAAACCGTTTGAGATCACTCTTTATTATGATAGTAATACTGCCTCTCAAAAAACCATTGCACAATATATGCAAGACGAATTTGAGCAAGTGGGATTAAAGCTTAATATCCATGGTGAAGAAGAGCAAGGTTATCGTGATCGCCAAAAAGCGGGTGATTTTGATATGGTATTCGATATTTCATGGGGAACACCATATGATCCGCAATCATTTTTATCGGGGATGAAATTACCGGTATATGGTGATTATATGGCGCAACAAGGCTTGAAAGAAAAACCACAAATTGATGCGAGTATTAGTAAAGCATTAATTTCAACTGATGAAAAAGAGCGGCAAGATCTATTCCGTTATGTACTAGAAACACTGCACAATCAGGCCGTTTATATCCCATTAACTTATGAACGTAATCGTGCTATTGCAGTTAAATCATTAAAAGGAATTGAATTCGCTCCTTCTCAATTTGATATTCCATTTGAGAAAATGCATTTTTAATAAACTAATATTATTGACGAATAATGTTAAATTATATTATTAAACGTTTAACCATGATGATACCGATATTATTCGGTATCTCTTTTATCGCTTTTTTTCTTATAAATTTAGCCCCTTCCGATCCTGCTGAAGTTGCATTACGTTTAAACGAAATTATGCCAACACCAGATGCTATTGAAAGTATGCGTCAAGAATTGGGGTTAAATAAGCCTTTTTTAGAACGCTATTTTATTTGGCTGTATGATGTTTTACATCTCGATTTTGGTCGTTCATTTATTCATCGAGATAGACTAGTTTGGGATGAGATGATCCGCAGTTTAATTCCGACATTAATTTTAGCGATGTCGGCATTTGCATTTACACTTATCATCAGTTTAATTTTAGGTGTTTTATGTGCCATATTTGCCAATTCAGCATTCGATCATATTGTTCGTATCATTATCTTTCTCGGTACTGCAATGCCTAGTTATTGGTTAGGTTTACTATTTATTTGGCTGTTTGCCAATTATTTAGATTTACTGCCTACAAACGGTTACGGAACATGGCAAAATCTCATTTTACCCACCTTAACCTTATCGTTTGTCTATATCTCAACTTATATTCGTTTTATCCGTAATAATATGTTGGAAAATAAGCATAATTATTCAGTATTTTATGCTCGTAGCCGTGGTTTAAAAGAAAGAACGATAATTGTTAAACATGTGTTAGTTAATTCTCTGCATACTACTATCACGGCTTTAGGCATGACTATTCCACAATTAATAGCTGGATCTTTTGTCGTCGAATATATCTTTTCGTGGCCGGGACTTGGTCGTTTATGTATAGCAGCTATCATGAACCGTGATTATCCAGTCATTCAAGCTTATATTCTTATCATGGCTATTCTATTTGTAGTTTGTAATTTTATTGTTGATATCATTCATCAATGGTTAGATCCACGATTACGAGATAATGGTGGTGCCGTATGAATATAACTAAAAAACTAATTAACAATAAAACAGCTTTAATCTGTTTAATCATCATCACCACAATCGTTATATTAGGTATTTTAGCACCTTATATTGCACCGTATGATCCCAATAAAGTTCGTATTGTGCGTAAATATGCTGCCATGTCTAGTCAACATTGGCTTGGTTGTGATCATCTTGGTCGCGATATTTTATCGCGTTTGCTTTATGGTATCCGATCTACCCTGTTTTTATCCTTACTTACCATGATCATTACTATCGTGGTTGGTAGTCTGATCGGCCTTATCTCAGGTTATCAACGAGGCAAACTTGATGAATGCATTATGCGCCTTTGTGACATTATGCTGTCGTTTCCTAGTCAAGTAATGATTTTAGCGATTGTTGGTGTGTTAGGCGTAGGTATTGAAAACGTCATTATCGCCAATATTGTGGTTAAATGGGCATGGTATAGCCGTATGATTCGTAGTTCAGTCATAAAATATAGCCGAAAAAATTATATCCTTTTTTCACGGGCTATTGGCGCACCACATTCGTTTATTATTTGCCGTCATTTATTACCTAATGTTATGTCTGAGCTGGTAATATTAGCAACCTTAGATACCGGTTGGGTAATTTTAAATATCTCAGCACTATCCTTTATTGGATTAGGTGTTCAAGCACCTACTGCCGAGTGGGGGTTAATGTTAAGTGAAGCGAAAAATGTCATGACCCAACATCCGAAGCAGATGGTCTTTCCTGGTATTGCAATTTTAATTGTCGTTGCCGCATTTAATATGTTAGGTGATTGTTTAAGAGATATTTTAGATCCTAAGGACCAAAAGCATGAGTAGCTCGCTATTAGAAGTGAATAAACTTACGGTTACCCTCGACAATGGTAACAAGCTATTAGATGATGTCTCATTTACAATTAATCGTCATTCATGTTTAGGTATCGTTGGTGAAAGTGGCAGTGGCAAAAGTTTAACATGTAAAGCCATTATCGGATTGTTAGAGCCCTATTTTAATGTGTCAGGTCAAATATTATTTAAGCCACAACAAGCTAAACTAACCTTAGCTAATAATGGTGATCTATTACAACAGAATAAACAAACCTTAAAGCAGATACGTGGTAATGTAATTTCGATAATATTACAACATCCTATGAGTGCCTTCGATCCGCTATATTGTATTGGCAAGCAAGTAGTTGAAACACTGCAAGCACATCAAGATATTAACAAAAAGCAAGCCATGACAAAAGCGTTAGAAATGATTGAAAATATTGGCCTTAATAATCCACAAGAGATCTATAAAAAATATCCTCATCAATTAAGTGGTGGCATGTTACAGAGAATAATGATTGGTTTGGCATTAATGCTTGAACCAGAACTCATCATTGCTGATGAACCCACTACAGCACTAGATTCAATTAGCCAATTTCATATTTTAAAAATGTTTACCGAGATAAAACAGAACTTGAAAACAACCGTGATTTTTATCTCTCATGATTTAGGTGTGATTCATCATATTGCTGATGATATTATTGTGATGAATAAAGGGAAGATTGTGGAATCAGGTAGTCGTGAACAAATTTTTTACCATCCTCAACATGACTATACTCGTTACTTGATAGATACACGCAAACAGTTATTAAATAAGTTCAATGCTATCATTGGTTTCAATAATCCAAATTTGATCACGGAGACAACTTAATGCCACCGTTATTACAAGTTGAAAATATAAAAAAGTCTTTTTTACAGCCGAATCAGAATCTGTTTAGCCGAAAAAAGAATACCGTTATCAATGGCGTTTCATTCGAGTTAAAACAAGGTGAATGTCTTGGCATTATTGGTGAAAGTGGTAGTGGTAAAAGCACATTAGGTAAACTGATTTTAGGTTTAGAAAAACCTGATAGTGGTAATATCTATTTTAATGGCCAAGATATAGCTAAACGGGCGTGGAAAAAGTCAGCTATGCGTAAAGATATCAGTGCGGTATTTCAAGATTATAATGCTTCAGTCAATCCGTATTTCACTGCCGCCCAAATCATTGCTGAACCGATTGACATCTACGAAAAACTAGCCAAAGATGACCGTAAGCTGCGTATTAACGCTTTATTAGAACAAGTCGGTTTAGACAGCTCTTTTTATAATCGTTTTGCTCACCAAATGAGTGGTGGTCAATTACAGCGTGTTTGCATTGCCAGAGCAATTGCCTGCTCTCCGCAATTTATCTTATTTGATGAAGCTGTGAGTTCATTAGATATCTCAGTACAAACCCAAATATTGTCACTACTTGCCGATTTACAAAAGCAACTAAATCTTACCAGTATTTTTATCACCCATGACCTAACCACCATTACTTATCTTTGTAACAAAGTGGCATTTTTTTATAAAGGTGAGATCATTGAATATATTGATAGTATAGACAAACTTAATCAAGTCAAAAACCCTTACTCTATCCAACTTCTCGAATCAGTTTTAGGTTTCTAAAAAATGGCAAACTCATCAACATCAAATCAACAATATCAGTTTAGCGATTATCTTAAATTGGTGGTCCCCTTTGTACTGTCAACTATTACCACCCCCTTGCTTGGCGTAGTTGATACCGCTTTAGTTGGTCATTTACCTAATCCAGCTTTTATTGCTGGCATTGCCATTGGAACAGTAATATTCAATACCATTTACTGGTTATTTGGCTTTTTAAGAGTCAGTACCACCGGTTTCGCAGCTCAAGCCTTGGATAACGCATTGTTACTAAAATCTTCGCTTATTCGCCCCCTATTTATTGCGATTTTTTTAGGTTTGGTATTTATTATTTTTCAAAAACTCATTTTTTCTGCTTCAATGCAGATCATTAATCCTAATCAAGAAGTTCAACACTATGCTGATAGCTATTTTTCCGTGTTAATTTGGGGGGCACCTTTTGTGCTTATCAATTATGTGTTAGTTGGTTGGTTAATGGGTATCTCTAAAGTGAAAGCAGTATTATTTCTACAAGTTTTCATCAATGTACTTAATATTATAATGGCGATGCTTTTTGTCTGGTGGTTTCATTTGGACATCAAAGGAGTCGCATTCGCAACGTTAATCGCCCAAATAAGTTGTTCTTTAATCGGGATTTGGTTTATCTATCGATATCTACCGAAAACCTATCAAAAAACCGACTTAAAAGCTATTTTGTCATGGCAATCATTAAAAGGGGTCATTTTAGTCAATACCAATCTAATGATAAGGACTATCTGTTTATTAATCGTCACAAATCATTTTATTTCGATTGGCTCAACATTTGATACCGAAGTATTGGCCGCTAATGCCGTCTTATTCCAGATCCATTATATGATGGCATATCTGTTTGATGGTTTTGCTAATGCATCAAGTGTATTTAGTGGCCGCGCGAAGGGCAATAAAAATATGGGTCTCTATAACCAAACTCTACGTTGGTCATTGCAAGCCTGTTTTATTTGCCCAATTATAATAATTGCTATTTGGTTAGCGTTTGACAC
Organism: Gilliamella sp. N-G2; assembly: GCF_002142215.1. Classification (GTDB taxonomy): domain Bacteria; phylum Pseudomonadota; class Gammaproteobacteria; order Enterobacterales; family Orbaceae; genus Gilliamella. The sequence goes on along the minus strand of NZ_NAST01000008.1, from coordinate 15,464 downwards.
CTCAATTATCAAGCTACTTACTAATCAAACGGAAATTATAAATCTTTCTCTGCAATATCAATCATGGTTAATTATATTCCCTATCGTTGCCGCGGGAGGATTGATCTATTATGGTGTTTTTTCTGGTATTACTTACACTTCATCAATCCGTGATTCAATGTTATTAGCGTTATTGCTTTGGTTGATAGCACAATATTTTGCAGTGCCAGTTTGGGGAAATCATGGATTATGGCTGGCTTACAGTTTATTTAGTTTTGGACGAACAATATTTTTAATTATTTGGATTAAAAAATCGCGCAGCTATATTACTGCTTAATGGCGAATTATCGCAGATTTTTAATCAGATAATCGTCCTAGTATCAAGTATTTTAGTGAAAATTTGAAACTATCTTTTTCGATTAAACAGGCGTAAAATTTGCCTTCATTGTTCTAATTACAGTCAATATTGTGCCTAGTTATTCTGCTATCAAAAAAAGAATTCAACTTTATCATAAAATACGTAGTTTTCAGGATAAAGCCCCTCTAATCGTACTAATAATTGCCGGCGTTATCGGCACAATCACTGGTATTGTTGGCGTATTATTTCAATATGCGGTGAATTGGGTAATCTCACTGCGTAAAACATTATTATTTAATCTGGTCGACAATCTAGTAATTAATTATCTATTAATCTTTGCTATCACAGGGACAATGGGCGGGTTAGCTTACTACTTGGTCAAACGTTTTGCACCAGAATCTGGCGGTTCAGGTATACCAGAAATTGAAGGTGCATTACTTGATTTACGTCCAGTACGTTGGCGATCTGTCCTACCAGTTAAATTTATTGGTGGCATCGGTGCTTTGGGCTCTGGTATGGTGTTAGGTCGTGAAGGCCCTACTGTTCAACTTGGTGGTAATATTGGTGCAATGGTCTCCGATCTGCTTAAAGTTAAAAATAAAGCTTATCGACATACTTTTTTAGCAACCGGAGCCGCCGCTGGCATTACTGCAGCTTTTAACGCGCCATTAGCTGGAATACTGTTTATTATAGAAGAGATGCGCCCACAATTTCGCTATAATTTGACCTCAATAAAAGCTATTTTTGTTGGCGTGATTATGGCCAGCATTATGTATCAATTTTTATATAATCAGGAATCAGTCTTTCAGATCGGCCACTTTAATGCTGTTCCTATTGAATCTTTATGGCTCTATCTCTTGTTAGGGACTTTTTTTGGTGTTATTGGTGTTTTATCAAATAAGTGCATATTGACCTTACAAGAGCGATTCAAACAATTTTATCAATTTAATCAATACTACTTTGTTATCACTGGATTTTGTTTGGCAGGGTTATTTGGAGTTATAAGCTTCATCCTACCTGAAATAACCGGTAGCGGTTTTGATTTTATTCCTAATGCAGTTGCAGGTAATTATACAATTAATAGTTTGATAATGATTTTATGTTTGCGCTTTGTCACTACCGTTTTATGCTTTAGTTCCGGCGCTCCAGGGGGCATTTTTGCCCCAACTTTAGCCCTAGGGACAACTGTTGGGATCGCTTTTGGGGTGATTGCGCAACAAATTTACCCAAATTATCATATTGAACTTGGTGCTTGCGCTATCATTGGTATGGGAGGATTATTTGCGGCAACCGTACGAGCACCACTCACAGGGATTGTCTTAGTAATGGAAATGTCAGATAACTATCAGCTTATTTTACCGATGATTATTACTTGCTTAGGTGCAACACTCATCGCGCAAGCGCTGGGTGGAATGCCATTATATACATCTATTTTGGAAAAAATATTATTAAGAAACAAACTTCAATTAGATAACGCTACTCAACTAACAGCAAGTAATTCTTGATAAATTATAACCTAAGCAAACTAGCAGTTTTGGATGGAAAAAATAAGAAGAAAATTTTAATTAAGTCGTTAACTTAGTAATGAATCAAAATTAATACCTCAATGTTTCGATTCATTACTAAAATTCACCTAATAGCGAATAATCTAATATTTACCTAATCTAACTCACAGATTTCTTTGATTGATAAAGTGGTAGGAATATTACGATCATCAGAAAATTGAAAACGGAAAATAAAACGAATGTCATAAGTTTTTAAGACATTTACGACATCAGGTTTATCACAAAATTGACTATTAAGCCCTAATCTAACATTCTCCATAAAATCATTCAAAGGAGTATTTTGGCTATCTGAAGGCATTTTATATTCGAAAACCACATTATTAATGTTCGCGGTAATATTGGTAACTTCATAACCAGCCTCTACTTGAATAGGAAATTTACCTTTTTCTCCTAACAATGAGCGTTTTGCACTATCTGCTAATGCTTTAGTCACAGTTACCGCATTGTTTTTATCTGTATTTTTAGGTGCAGCATTGGCAGTTGAAAATACTAAAAGACCTGAAATTAACACTGCTAATTTAACAACTTTTTTCATTATTTATTCCTTTACTAATACTTATAAATTTATCTATTAATTATAATTAAAAAATAAAAAATCAATATATTAAAATTAGTTAACCTAACTGCAATTTTTAATAATCTAATATCATCGTCTTAACAATAATCTAATAGATATCTTACACAAAAATTTTCATAAAAAAAGAGTTATGAATCATTTATCGTAAAATTTAAGACTGATTTAAATGCTATTAATCTTAATTGAAAACCATTAAGCTAAATTAATTTCTTTGTAATTTTAATAAAAAATATTCTTATATTAGTATAAAGGTAACAAAAAAGGTAACACTAAGTGTTACCTTTCAAAGTTACAACATAGAACGAGTGCTACTTTTTAGTATGATGAGGATCTTTTACTGAATCACCTTGACCACTCACCACATACCAACCATTCTTACTATGTGGTTTTTTATTATGATCAGGACAAGGGGGTAACGATTTTTTACTTTGGTTTGAATATACATAGCCACAATCAGCACATTTATAAGTGCCAGCTGAAACATCACTACCGTATGCAGCAAATTTTTGTACCATTATAAGCTCCTCCAGTAAAATGTTATAAATAATAAGCCGATTTGCTTATTACAGTTATATATAAACGCTGATTGAAACAAAAATCAAGTCGAGATTGAATAAATCTCTCAATATCTTCGCTAAAAAAGCTTTAAAATATAAAAAAATTTAGATTTTTAAGTTTAAATACTCGATAAAATAAGCAACGTAATTCTGTCTTATCTCAAATTGATAATAATGGCATATTAAAAGAAATTAAAAAATAACAAATGAGAAAAGGTACTCAATCATTTTAAAATAACTGACAAATACCTAATAAAATTCAACTAATTTTTTTAAAAGACTTTTTTAAAATATTCTTTTTTACTGATAAGAGCTATTGGATTGTTTAACAAGAAAAAAATAATATAAACATCTTAATATTTTAATCAAAACTAAAATAATGTAACCGAAAAAACAACCGAGTGCAGGAATGAACATCGCAATGATGAATCCTATATCATCATAACCATTACTAACATGCTCAAAATAAAAATATAAAATACCCAACCAGCAAAAAGAAAAAACTAATCCACAAAATAATCCTAAGAAAGAAGTTAATACATGAGTCTGAGGGATAATAAATAATTTTATTAATTGTATTAGGAAGAAAACAATTTCAGAGATTATTATTATACAAAATAGTATAAAACGGATATGTGGAGCTGCATGACTAATATAAAATTCGCTTCTTAATGAAAAAATATTAAAAGTAACTATAAATGTCAAATAAGTAACCCCAAAAAGACAAATCCATAATTTATCTTTAGATAAATATTTAATAATTTTTGGCATAATTAATCCCTATAAACTTAAGTTAACTTCACTGTTAGCCTAAAAAATCTCATCCAAATAAATATGGTTACACTCAGATAAAATTAATATTTAACTGTTTAATAATCAGTTATTCATTCTACTTTTGATGGCTAAATAATTTTCTCATGCAATATCAAAAAAATAACAGTTAATCAAAAAATTTTATTTAGATCTTTCAAGAAATAAAACACAATATAAAAAATATAACATTCTGATAAGTATTAAAACAATATAACTCATAAAACAGCCAATCGCAGGCAAAAACGCCCAACCAAGAAATCCAAAACCATTCCATCCCCAACTATGAAATCGGACGAAACAAATATATAAAATAAATAGCCAAATAAAAGAAAATGCTAGCCCTAAAATTAATCCTAAATAAGAGGTTAACAAATGTGTACTATTAGCAACAAATAGTTTTATCAACATTGAAAGAAAGAAAATAATTTTAACTACAACCGCTATAGCAAATAAAATATCAACAGTTGGCTTACCTATTTTCCTAATAAACGAATGAGGATTTTCTAAAACAACATAATAAGTTATGTCCATACTAAAGTAGAATATGAAAAAGAGACCGATCAATACAGAATCTTTAAATAAATATTTCATAATGCTTAACACCTCTAATCCTTGAAAATATCATTAAACTTCCCTATTAATCCGTTGGAAAATTATTTAATAATTTTTTTTTGAGGGGTTTAGATTAGTTTAATATTATTAAAAATGCAATTTAGATATGGTGAAATTGATATCTATATTTCAAAATTAATAGTGATAAAATACTTGATAGATTTTACGACTTAACTTGAACCAGTGACCAATCGATTATGAGTTTTTTGGAGTGGGGTTTTAAATCAATAACTTAGTTATTAATCAATTAGTTAACTATACATATAAAAACATATTAAGCACTATAAAATCATATTCGATCGCCAATTTACCGCCATTTTTTGTTTATTAATAGTAGTGAATTCTTATAACTATTTGATAGGATAACTAACAATACAGGTTGCATCATTTCCCATATACATTTTGTTGCCTTTAAGAGATATAAATGGGAAGTTAGCGTATTTAATATTTTGTAAAGATAAATCCATGATAATATGAGAATCATTAAAAGTTAGTTTTGTAGCTTGAGCTGGATATATTCCTTTATTCTTTTCGGTTAATAAAAATGCGATAGGAAAAAATGATAGAATACTGATTACGCAAAAGTTACCATCATCATAAAAACCTATTATTTTACCACTAAAATGCATTTTATTAGGATAAAACCAGTAATAAATATCATGAGTATCATTTAGCGCATTATCGTTTCCTAAGACAAAATCTTGTAAAGGAGAAAAATAAGGTGAGTTAACTGGTTCTCTTATACAATCATTGACTGTTGTTGCGGATAATATATGTCCAATCATTGCACGACAAAAACGTATAGGGTCGAATCGGACAGAGACCGAATTATTAATCGAAGGAAAACCAGAGAAGTGTTTTTTTATTTTTGTATTTAATTCTTTAATGACAGAAGATACCTCCTGATCATTCTTGCCAATTATTTCATTATTACACTTTGCACATATCGTTCTAAATCTGCTACCATTATGCGACTGAACTCCTTTTAATTTTATGTTATCAGCACCTATAATTTCAAAAATATGTTTTTGTTCTATTTTTGATACGGTTATAGCACCTTTGGGAGGAACATGATCCATAGTGAGTTCGCCATATGAACCACAAATTAAACAATATCCTTTTTTATTCTTACATGCCTTATTCGCTCTGAAATGCCTTTGCTATAATTTCCCATATAAACTCATTTATCTAATTTAGATTCAATCACAAACTTAGTTAATGAAAGCATTCTCTCATATTTAGCTACAGTATCATAAAAAAATAAACTAAAAATAATAAGCCCAATATAAGCATAAGAAAAAATTGATACCCAATAATTTATCCCAAACGCATCTATTGTATTGGGTAATACACCTATAGTAGCTATAAGTCCAGGTAATATACCTAGCTTATCTATTGGTCCAATAAATAGGTTTATCCTTTTTTTAAAATATTCATATTCACTATTTAACTCTAAACATCCAAATTTTAATTCTGATACATCAAGTAATATTAGTTGTTTTAAATATTTTTTATCTGAACAATAAACTGATTTTACATTTAAATTGATAGCTCTATTAAAGGGTAGACGGAATAATTTTTTTTCTTGTTTTATACTTTTATATGTAATTGAGGCATAGTATCCTATCAATAAATAGGTAAAAATTAATGATATACATGCCCATAAATAATTTTTTGAGAAAATAAAAAAAACAAGAGAAAAAGAATATATAGCAACCACAAAAATTAACCACCAATGTCTAATTATCCATTCTTTGGACATAAATTTAATTTTTGATTTCTTTTTCTTTCTAACACCATCAATTTCAATTTTTTTAATTATATTTAAATATTTCATCTTATTTTTTCCCATCATTTAAAGGATTCAATCTTACTGCATCTTCAAAGTGATCGGGGGCAAAGTGGGCGTAGCGCATAGTCATTTTGATGTCGGTGTGGCCTAAGATTTTTTGTAGAACTAATATGTTGCCACCATTCATCATAAAGTGGCTGGCAAAGGTGTGGCGTAATACATGGGTTAGTTGGCGCTCAGGTAGTTCGATGCCAGTTCTATCTAATGCAGATCGAAAAGCCGAGTAACAACCAGTAAAAAGCTGGCCATGTTTATTGGGAATTTGTTTAAATAGTTCCTCACTGATAGGTATGGTGCGGTTCCGTTTACCTTTAGTATTGATGTAGGTGATTTTTCCATCCTTGACTTGTGCGCTTTTTAAGCTTTCAGCTTCGCTCCATCTAGCGCCAGTTGCTAAACAAATTTTAACAATAATGGTTAAATCGGACGCACTACTTTGCTGACAAGAGTTGAGTAAAGCTTGAATTTGTTCTTTGGATAAATAAGCCATCTCTTGTTCATCCGTTTTAAATGAACGAACCAGTTCCAAAGGATTTTTATGTTGCCACTCCCCTAACCGAATTAATTCGTTAAACATCGCCTTAAAATAGGTTAGTTCAAGGTTCATTGTCCTAGGAGCAACAGTTTTAATGCGATCGGTTCGATATATCTCTCCATCAATTCGTTTTTGGCGATAGTTGGTAAATTGTTTTGCAGTAAAGTTTGTTGCTAAAGGGTTATCCATACATTCACTGGCAAATAGCATTGCTTTCAAACGCGTTTGGCCATCTTTTAAGGTTTGACCATGCAACGCGTACCAGCTTTGGATCAATTCCGATAAACGGCGTTTATCTATTTTTTCATTGATCCATGGTTTTTGGTTAGTTTGTTCTTCAAGATAATTTTCATATGCCAGTGCCTCTCCTTTGGTGGCAAAGTTTTTTCGTATTCGACGGCCACCAGGGAGATATTTTTCAAATAACCATTTTCCATTAGGTTGTTTTCTTACTGACATACCTGCAATTAATCCTATACTATCCTAAATCAACTGTGCTTTTAATTCGCTAAACTCTTGTTCGGTAATGGCGCCTTTATCTTTTAGGCTGGCTAATCGCTCAAGTTTGACTAAAGTTTCATCTGAAATCACTGTCTCTTTAGATTGTTCAGCGGGGTTAAATTGCCCTTCACCAGTTGCTAACCATTGTAATGATGCGCCTGTTTCATCCATACATTTAACAACCAGATCGGAAGGAAAGAGATCGCGTCGATAACGGATTGATAAACTCGCTGCAGAGGTACCTAAATAGTTGCTGTATTCTACTTTGGATTTAAACCCATAAGCCTCAATGATTCTGTCCAATACTTTGGCACCGCCAGAATTAAAATTAATACTCATTTCAAATTAAGCCTAAGTTAATTAAAAAATAAAAATATGATTGACATTAAGCTTAGCTTAATGTTAAATTATATTTAACTTAAATTTACATATAAATACACATAATTACACATAAGCATATTTATGTTAGGAATAATGCACCATGATGACAACAATTTCAATCACTATTTCTGCTCCTTATGTCACTGTTGATGAATTTGCTCGAGTTTCGGGTATGAATCCACGTACCGTAAAAAAGTATGTGCACGAAGGATTGCTGCCAACAAGAAAGAAAAAAATCACCGGTAAGCATGACCGTTCGACAACACTAATTAATATGACCGCCCTGACGCTTGAAGGTGCTAAGGCGTTTAATCCTGAAATAAATTTAAAGGAGCAATAATATGAGTCAGGCTATCTATTTAAGTCAAAAATCGACGACGCAACCTTTAGTCATTTTTATTCAAACGAATAAACATAATCCAAATGGTTGGATCGAAAAAAGTAATGGTAAAACTGTTAAATTATGGCCAATTAAACATCGTTAAACCGAACTTAAATCAGTTAATAACACCGTTGCCTTTTTCGCAAGAAATGGCTCTTTTTTGATTCAAACTCAGTCATAGAAGGAAGATCGATGAATAATATCGAACGAGCTCATCAACTTGAACATATAAGAAATTTATATCAATTGATACATGGACATCGCAGCTTAGTTCGCAGCAATTTTAATCGGTTAAAGCCTGGACAAAAAAGACTGTTATTAGCAGCAGCAGGCATAACGCCATTAAAGACAAGATTGCCATATTCAGAACGTAATCTGAACTTTGATCAGCTCAATGATAATGAAATAGATAATTTAGAGATAGGACTTCGTCGGTTGCAAGCAATCGTTGATGTTTTTGCCCACTGTGAAGCACAAGATTTTACCAAACAATAATGAATAACAAGATGAGGAAAAGCATATGAACTCAAGCAGCATTACCCAATTGAAATTACAAGATATATCGGGACAAATTAAACAAGAAACCGAACAACGACTTTGTGATCTATATATTAATCGCTTAATGGAAATAGGTGGTCATATTTTAGATCAGGATTTAACCGCTAGTGAAGTAAATGAACTGCTTAATCAAGAAGCTGAAAAACTCCGCCATCAAAGCTATGAGACGAATGCCTAATGCGAGATATTGTAGACCAAGCAAATGATTTGGCTCAACTTGAACTGGATAATCTATTGGCTAATCGGCAAACCTTTGCCGGTGAATCAGCAAAAGATTGTCTGGAATGTGGTGAGCCAATCCCAGAAAAACGCCGACAATTGTTAAAAGGTTGTCAACTTTGTGTCGATTGTCAAAGTCTAAAAGAGCTATTTGCCAAACGATAATTGCTACCGAGAATTTATGATCAGCCAACCATTCTCCTTGCCCGTTATTCCTGCTAAAAATAAACATTCTTTATTATTAGCTATGCGTGATTACTATGAAAATATAGGGCAATATTCACCTAATAAAAAAATAGTAAGAACGCCAATAGCCCAGTTTGATTGTGGCAAAAAAATGCCACAATCTATCAGCTATAATGAAATCAAATTGTGGCAAGTTGACCAAGAAGATCATCCCTTCCGTGCACAATATTTTGCTGATTTACCTGATTTTTTAGCTGGCTATTTTGCAGATAAATATATTAATCTTTTTCAAGTTGAAGGACGAAAAGCCGCCAATAGTTTTTTACGGCAAACTTTGGGTGGTAATATTCAATCACGGTTATCACAAGTCAAAGCTCGTTATCAAGCAGCTAACCCTAGTGCCTTAGCGATTAATTTTGCTGATGAATTTGCTCAATTATCGACTTTAGGCACTAAAAAGTTAGTCAATTTAAGTGTTGAAATCGCCAATTATCTCAATAAACACATCCAAACCTGCCTTGCGGATCAGGACTTTTGCTTGACCGCTAATCATATTGAAAGCGATAGTTTGGAGCAGAAACTTTATCGTAGCGTTTTAAAAGAACTAAACGGTATTAACATTCCCCCACCCTATTTGAACGATTTTAACCATAATAAATTAACCAACGAAAATTGCATTAAGGCATTGGCTAAAATAACCAATCATGAATGGTGGCAGCGTAAATTAAAAACGCGTCGAGATTTCGAACATGAACATTTAGCCATTGCAGTCGGTCAAGTACAAAAAAAGGCATCGCCTTATGCGAGTCGTAGCTGTCAAATGGAATGGCAAGAGCAAAAACGTCGCAATCAAAAATATTTGGAGAAAATGGCGATAGAAAATCCAGAAACGGGTGAACAAATACCATTGGATTTACAAGTTTATAAATCAATAGCTAACCCCGCAATAAGGCGTGTAGAGCTTATGACTCGTATGCGTGGCTTTGAAGATTTAGCTGATCAGCTAGGTTATCAAGGCGCTTTTATTACCTTGACTGCACCAGCAAAATATCACAGTGCGCATGCCAAAGGCGGTTTTGTTGAAAACTGGCAAGGCAATACTCCACGAGAAACACAAGCCTATTTATGCAAAGTTTGGTCACGAATTCGAGCTAAATTAAATCGGGAAAATATTCAATTTTTTGGTTTTCGAGTTGCTGAACCTCACCATGACGGTACCCCTCACTGGCATATTTTAGTCTTTATGCGCCCAGGAGATATCCAAAAAGCTTTTTATAGCATGTGGATATATGCCATGGATGAAGATGGTGATGAAAAAGGAGCCGCCATCAATCGCTTTGAATTTAAAGATATTGATAAGAAAAAAGGGTCAGCAACTGGCTACATTGCCAAATATATTGCCAAAAATATTGATGGATATGCACTCGAAAACGAAATTGATACACAAACAGGTGAAAAATTAAAACAGTCATCTAAAGCCATCACGGCTTGGGCTAGTCGCTGGAAGATTCGTCAATTTCAACAATTGGGTGGCGCCCCAGTCAGTGTATGGCGAGAACTACGGCGTTTGAAAAGTAAAAAAGTAACCGATGCTATTATCGATCCGGTGTTAGCTTCAGCCGATATTGGTGATTGGGCGGCTTATACCGCTCATCAAGGTGGCCCCTTAGTCAAACGTAAAGATATTAAAGTCCGCCTTGCTTATGAGGACAAAATTAATCAATATGAAGAGATCATCAAAAAAATAAAAGGAGTTTATGCGCCAATCCATGGACTGGCATCTTTTATATGTACTAGATTAATTAAATGGAAGTTAGTAGCTAAAAGTAACCACAATATCGTAAAAACTAGAGATGTATCATTATTGCGGGCGGAACGCACGCCTTGGAGTTCTGTCAATAACTGTACTCCCATTGATAATTCTGAACAGCAACGACAAATCATTAAACAACAACTGAAAATTATCGGTTTACCGGATAATGATATAAATGTGAATCGTCTCTATTTAAGGCAAAGTATCAAACTCAATACTCATCAGCATCTTATATTATCTGACACGTTAAATGGGCTTAATTTAATAATTACTGACCACTGTATAGAAACGAAAAAAAGGCCTCCTAAAGAATCATATCATGATTACTTTAAACTGTAGAAAAAAAGCCATAAGTTTTGGTTTTAACTAGGTGAAAAGCATAAAAATTAAGCAAAAAAATAAAAAATATCAATGCACTAAATATTAGTGTCTAGTTGGCTCAAAGTTTTTAAAAAATATACTTGATCGAAAAGTTAATTATTATATACTGTACATAAATACAGTGTTGAAGGGTAAATAAAAATGAACGAGTTGGAAAAAATAAAAACAATTGAACGCGCCGAATTACTTTCACGAATCATTACTGAATATATTCATTTACGTGAAAATGATAAAGACATAATACTTTTTTGGTTTCGAGATTTACTCGAACCACTAAAAGAACAACTGGCTGCTAAGCAAACTGATAATTCAAATAATTCATAAACACGTTAGGATAGTTGAAAATAGTTCATACCCACTTAACAACCATCATCAACTATCCTTCTTTTCTGCCATTTCATTTCATAGTAATTTCAAAAATTTTGAGGAACGGGGTTTTTAAAGCCTTACCGTTCCAGTTAATTTCATATTTACTAATAATTATCTTCAAAATCATGTTTATTTCTATTCATTAATATCTTGATAGCAAAGTTTTCAATTAATCTATTAAACCTGTCAAATACCTATTTATTTTAGCCAAAATAAAGGATTTTAATTGTCAAATTATCTATTACAAACCTCCATTAAAACAAACATGCAACTCATTAATTAATAACAATTTTTAATGATAACTTTTCAATCAATTTGTCCTTATAAATTAGGTTGAAATTACAAAAAACTGTATAATTAAACAGTGTTAAGTGGCCACTTATTTTGTCTCATATACTTATCAAGATTGAAAAAGACATATAAAAAAGATAATCAATTTACTATTTTTATAATATAGGTCTGAAAACTTACTTAGCGGCCATTTAAATATTGAGAGTCAATAATGCTGATTAACGATCCTGAAAATTTAGGTTGGCAGGTGGTTATTTATTTGTTCATCATCAGTTCGTTTGCATCATTAGCAAGTTACTTTTATAAACCATTAAACAGTAACAAATTAGCTATTAATACATAAATTGCTCAAATAGTTATTTCGATTTTTGTGGCAATCTTAATCTTTTTAACTATTGGTTATATTGATTTGTCATTTGTACTTGCTGAAATTATTGCTTACCTAGCAGATTGCTCAGGAACAACCTTAATTAAAACTCTGGAAGAAAGATTCATAATATAGATCAAAGGAGATGAAAAGTCATGAGATTAACAGAACACTTCAAATTAGAAGAATTTACTCGCTCAACAACCGCTACTCGGCTAAACATCGATAATCATGTGCCAGATGAATTAATGGCCAATATTCAGCTAACAGCAAACAAATTAGAATTAGTTAGGAAGGCTTTGGCGCATCCAATAATCATCACATCAGGATATCGCTGCCCTACTCTAAATAGTCAAGTTGGAGGCTCTCAAACTAGCGCTCATACCAAAGGTTTAGCCGTTGATTTCCACTGTGCCTATGGCAATCCCAAACAAATTTGCCAACGTTTAATCACGGTTGGCGTCGAATTTGACAAAATCATTCAAGAATATAATCAATGGGTTCACATTGAATTTAGTCATATAAACCAACGCAGACGTGTTATTACTGCGGTAAAACAAAACGGCAAAACAATTTATTTACCAGGATTAGTATGAACAAAACCAACTTCACTATTGCTTTCACATTTCTATTACTCATTTTTATCATTACTGATTTACTGCATGCAAAACAATTGGCAAAAAATGAAGTCAGTCAATTGACACAAAAGTTAGGCCAGTTACAACAAACAATTATCAGGAATAATCAGATTATCGCTGATAACGAAAAAAATAAACAATCTTTGGAACAGCAATCGCTACAAAATCAGGAGCAGATCAATGGTCAACTCAAAGAGAATTATTGCGCTAACCAGCTGGTGCCTATGCCCATTTCTGGTAGCTTGTACAACCGAGCGAAAAATCTTCGTCAATCAACCAATACCAGCGAATCTACTCATTAGTTGTCAGCCAAATTTACCCCCGCAACCAATGACCTTTGGTGATAGCTTAAAATACAATGAACATTTATTGCATGTCATCGAAAAATGCAATGTTGATAAACAAGCGATCTGGGAGATTACTAACAGTAATAGTCACTGATTTTTACTTAACAGATCGCCCCTCTCTTTTGGTATTGTATTTCAATTTGTCACAATTTTAGTTAATTGCTTAAAAATCAGTTAACAACGACCATAATATCAATAACTATTTATAACGAGTGACCCTCACACCTCGGCGGTGCAATGGTTTTAAGCGATTCGACACCTTTGTTTTCCGCCGAGCCCTATTTATTGAAACACCATCAATGTTGCTGTTAAAAATAAATCCAAATTAACTATGGAGTAATTAAAGAATGATTGTTTATACCATGCAAAATGAAAGTATTGATGCATTAGCTTATCGAGTTTTTGGTAAAACAGCCGGAATTGTCGAAATAATTTATCAAAACAACCCAAAACTTTGTGAATTACCAGCAATATTACCTATGGGTATTGAAGTAAACGTGCCTGAATCGGTACCTGAAAAAAATTCTAATTCTATTAATTTATGGGACTAATTTAATGACAGAGCCCACCAGTCTAACTTTTACCGCAGTTATTAGCGCTTTTTCACTATCAATGATTTATCCTAACATTGAAAATGGCATTATTTTAGGCGCACTTTGTGGTTCGATTTTACTTGTGATTAGTGAACAATATATTTCTGTTTTGCGCCGCATCGTCCTATTTTTTATCTCATTTGCTATGGGATTACTGTTAGCAGAAATGACGCTGTATTTACTCATCCCTATTTTTCCAGCCAATATTCAAACAAAAATGCCACTAGGTTTAGGTGCATTAGTTGCATCGGCTATTAGTGTCAAATTGTTATTATGGTTAATTAAAAAATTCGATGATCCAACAGATTTATTCAATAACTTTAGAGGCAAAAAATCATGATAATGACGCTCAATGCTATTTTTTGTTTAATGATTGCGGTGAGATTATTTACCTTCGATCGCAACAATTGTCGCTACAAAGTTAAATACAGTTGGTTAGCATGGTTGATGATAGTTTCAAGTGCTGCTGTTTGCTTATTTTCATTTTTCAATCTACCACATCGCGCTTACCTAGCCCAAGTTGTAATGAACATCACATTATTACTCTGTTTATTAAAAAGCAAAGGCAACATAGCTATCTTTTGTCGTTCAGTAAAATCAACTAACAACAGTAATTCACAATGATAGCAACAAAATAAATGATGTTAGTTGAAAATCAGCATTTAAGCATACGAATAACTAAGTTTAATATTCAGGACAATACATTTGGATCGAGGATTGATAATTAACAGTTATTTTATTTCAACCTCAACTCTATTTTATTGCATTGGAAATCACTGTTTTACTGCCATCAAGATTATTTATAAAGATTAAAAGGATCCATATGAAAAAAATTAACCAATTAAAACACTATTTGTTTGAGAAGAATCTGTTAAATTCTAATTTAACGGCGGAAAATCAATTTATCATCAAAGATGGCATTGTTGAGCCTTTCTCAGTGGACAATTCTGGATTTCAATACCATTTCACGTTAACGATAAATCTAATAGGTTATTGCTACCCTTTTAATGATTTAACCGCCAACATAGTCAGTTGGATGCAGGACAATCAACCAGATGCATTGATTAGCGCTCAGAACCGCCAACAAGCAATTAAGTTTCATGTTAACAATATCACTGACAACCAATGTGATTTAACCATTGAATTAAGATTATCGGAACGAATCAAACCAACACAAAAACAAGAAAAAACAGAATTTGACTCATTAACCGACCGAATAATATTACAGGAACCATTAGAAAAGTATGGCTATTAATAGCTGTTACTTTGTATAGCCAATAAAATACTAATACTAACATTAATCTTTTAAAATATATTAGCTAAAAGCTGATTTTAGGGGCTTAAAAAGCCCCTTTCCTCAAAAATTTTTATTATAAAAGTCTAATTTACTTCCATTAATATATAATGTGCATAAACAAAAATCACTTTTCAAACCTATCGTTATTGTGTATCTTGCGTATTAAAGATAAATGCCATAATACATATTCTTTACATCAAAGATGATAAAAACAATACCGCTTTATCTTTATTTACTAATAACAATAATTGACCAAACTATATAAATAATAATTATTAATTAATTTTATAAAT
>NZ_NAST01000077.1 GCF_002142215.1 Gilliamella sp. N-G2 | reverse complement strand
ATAATTTACTTCCTTTTAATGCTCTATTTATTATAGGTAAAGTAAAATGCCCTTCAAAACCATTAATCATCATCATTATTCCAATGGTTCTACCAGCCATTACTTTAGCTTCTTCATCACTGTAACCAAAACTTTTAAAACTTACTACATATCCATTATAAATAGCACGGAATTCATTTGCTTCTGATGATGTACTGTTTAATAAATGCTCAATTTCTTGGTAACCGATTTGAGCATTTGGAGGATTTAAATAAGTTAAATGCTTATAAGTTTTTAAAGCATCGTAGGCTTTCTGGCGTTCCTCATGGCATTCATCACTATTTACATCAGTACACGCATTTATTAATGCATCACTTAAACTATCATCTTTAAGACGAAGTTCAAGTAATTCCATTTTTTCTTCATCTGTTAATATGCCTTTTCTTTCTTTGTATTCTAAACCTTTTTTGGTTTGATGCTCATCTGAGTTTAAATAATTATTCTCAACCGCATTTTTACTGCTACTAATAGCCGCACTGGCATC
>NZ_NAST01000076.1 GCF_002142215.1 Gilliamella sp. N-G2 | reverse complement strand
TAGGCTCATTCTATAGAGAGACATAATATGACTATAACTCAATTTAAATTTGAAAACATGGTTACTTTACAAGGTAATCAAGTAATGACCACATCTTTAAAAGTGGCTGAGTATTTTAATAAACGGCACGATAACATTTTAAGAGGCATAAATAAGCTTGAGTGTTCAAAGGAATTTCGCGCCCTCAATTTTGAGGAGGCTAGTTATCTTGATGAACAAGGCAAGCTAAGACCAATGTTTAAGATGACTAAAGATGGATTTATATTTTTGGTTATGGGCTTCACTGGTAAAGCTGCGGCACAGATAAAAGAGGCGTACATTAACGCGTTTAACTGGATGGCTGAACAACTTACTAAAATGCAACATAGCTACATGAAACAACATAATGACTTAATGCTTGAGTACATGAAAGAAAAAGATGTAGCAAGTATGTCAGGTCGCTTATTAAGGCGATGGGGTAAAGAGAAAAAGCCAGAGTTAACAAATAGGATACAAAAACTACAAGAACAATCACAAATTCAATTATTAATTTAAGGGAAAAAGCACTCCTCAGTTTTGAGGACT
>NZ_NAST01000075.1 GCF_002142215.1 Gilliamella sp. N-G2 | reverse complement strand
CTGTCGCAACCAGAGATACTGGGAAACCCTGCAATATGATGCCGCTGCCAACCTGCTGGACAGCAAATACAGAGAGGACTACAGCAACTACAACCTGATTCGCTGTAACCAGCTCCTGCATTTCAGAGGACACCACTACCGTTACGACGAGCACGGCAGAACTGCCAGTAAACAGACCACCGGTGCCACCCAGCATTACCACTACGACGCCGAACACCGCCTGAGCGAAGTACGCATTGAACAGCTCAACAAAACCGAACGATACCGCTACCTCTATGACGCCCTTGGCAGACGCATCGAAAAACAAAAGTTAGACCGCGAGGGCAAACCTTACAACCGTACCCGCTTCCTGTGGGACGGGTTAAGAATGATTCAGAAAACCGGCCCGAATCAACCCACCAGCCTGTATATCTACACCGACCTGAATGGCTGTCCGGAAGAACTGACGGATGCAAACGGTAAAATACTGTGGGAATGTAGCTTTCAGTTATGGGGAAAGCGGATTCATGAAATCGAACACGAACCCATAGAGCAAAACCTCAGATATCAGGGACAATATTTAGACAGAGAAACCGGCTTACATTA
>NZ_NAST01000074.1 GCF_002142215.1 Gilliamella sp. N-G2 | reverse complement strand
CTTTTTTTCACTAACAAGACGATATCGGTGGTTAATGCCCGCATTTGTTCGCCGGTTAATTCCACACCAATAGCAATACCAAATTCTTTAGCAAAACTGATACCCGCATCCATTAATGCCTGAAATTGTTCAAGGTCAGATTGATAACCTTGTAAATAACGGTGACCGGTTAAGCCAACAATTTGTTGTTGAATAAGTTGTTGTTCATAGTAACCATCTCCTAATCGTTTTAATACTGAATCTGGGTTGCCACTTAGACGATTAATCATATAATCAGAACTTAACCATTTTTTACGGTTAGTAAAACGCGGATCGGTTTCAACAATATAATTTTTGTCAGTCTCTTTATTGACTATCCATAAGCTATTATCTGGTAAGGTTAAGTCTGGCTCATAAACACTAATGGTTTTCGATGGTGTTATGTCATTGCCAGCTTCAGGTAGTGTCGATTCATCAACGGCAGGGGGATTATTTTCCTGATGAGGTAAATCCTCTTCAATCGTGGTTGTCGGTTTGGGCAGCATCGACGTAATGCTGCCTGGCTGATGGTTTGCATCAGTTTTGATATGAGTTCTATCTGATTGATTTGAATTAAT
>NZ_NAST01000073.1 GCF_002142215.1 Gilliamella sp. N-G2 | reverse complement strand
CTATTTAGCTTAATAATAATTTACATAAAATCAGAGTACAAATGAAATAATTTAAATTATTATGTCCAAAGATAAAGGAATATCCATAATTTGTAGTTAACGCTATTGAATGGCACTTAGTATTATAATCACTTGAATAATTTTAAAAAAAAACAATGAATAGCTTTCATAATGGGTATAAATATGATAAAATGTAATTGTGATCGGGCATCGGGCATCGGGCATCGGGCATCATTAAAAAGTTTATTAATTAAATTAGTATATAGAACATTTCATACCTCTCCGCTTTTGTTTATAAACACCGCTTTATTTTTAATTATATTATTTTTATTCTGCTTTAAAGTTAGTGCGTTAACGACACAAACGGTAAAAGCAATTAATGGAAACAAACCTGAATTTATAGATATAGAAAACGCATCAAAAAAGCAGGGATTTAAGGTATTAGAAACTTTTTATAGTGAATCGAGCAATAATATAAAAGGTGAAGAAATAAAAGAGTTTGATAATAACTTAAAGTTTAGTGATTTTAAGGTAGCACTATTGGATTTAGATGTGCAGAGCAATTATCAGGATGCTGATGGAGATAAAATAAGGGAAGCACAACCATTTAAAACAAAAACGACGTACGCTTGGCAAGATAATGAAGGAAA
>NZ_NAST01000072.1 GCF_002142215.1 Gilliamella sp. N-G2 | reverse complement strand
AAATCATTCGTGACCAAGATAAACAAACACAAGATATTAATGAACTCAGTCATGATACCGAAAATGCCCATAGCAAACTCAAACCAATCTTTAATAAAGAGGATGAGCAGACCAGACTAAACATTGTTACTAGCTTAAAAGAGTTAGGCGAACAGGTTAAAGAGCTCGAACGCACTATTCATAAAGATGCCGGTAAAGACTCACAAGATGGCAAAATGGGCAATGACTTTAGTAAAGGCGTTGACTCTGCTGTATCAATTATTACCGGCATTATCACCGGTGATATGACCGGCGGTCTTGCTGGCGCCAGTGCACCATGGCTAGCTGAGCAGATAAAGATACAAGCCGGTGATAACGAAACCGCGAGGTTAGTTGCTCATGCAATACTTGGTGCGGTAGTGGCTGAGCTACAAGGCAACTCAGCATTATCTGGTGGAGCGGGTGCAGTGGTGGGTGAAGTTGCGGCAGATATCATCCGCAAACAACTGTATGGCAAAGAAGTCAAAGATTTAACCGAAGCAGAAAAACAAACCATTAGCGCACTATCTCAACTAGCATCCGGCCTTGCGGTAGCTGCCGGCGGTGGTAATTTTGGCGATGCCAGTGCGGCTATTAGTAGCAGTAAAAATGCGGTTGAGAATAATTATTTAAACTCAGATGAGCATCAAACCAAAAAAGGTTTAGAATACAAAGAAAGAAAAGGCATATTAACAGATGAAGAAA
>NZ_NAST01000071.1 GCF_002142215.1 Gilliamella sp. N-G2 | reverse complement strand
TATAATACTAAGTGCCATTCAATAGCGTTAACTACAAATTATGGATATTCCTTTATCTTTGGACATAATAATTTAAATTATTTCATTTGTACTCTGATTTTATGTAAATTATTATTAAGCTAAATAGATTTCAATGGATACATACAGTTAATTTCAAAAACCCAGTTTCTCAACTTTTTTGTCCTGTTTATATTTTATTTAATTAATTGTTATTTAAAGCGATTATTTCTCACCATTGTAATTAATTGATATGATGCTAGGAATTTTATTGTTAGATGAATTGCAGATAAAAATGCTACTTAACAAGTATTACACCTAGTTAGGAGTATTAGAATTAAATTTGTTTGTTTTTTAATCGGAAAATTTCGTCTTAGGTCGCTTACGCCCTTAGACGAAATTTTTGTTTGAAACTTATAAAGTTTATTAAGTTTTATTTCTTAATAATCTCAAATTTTTTCTTTAAAAATAACATTAAAATGTTACCTTTTACACGCTACAAGAAGCGGAAAATACGTAGGATATGCATTCACATTTCCTGCTCTTGCATCACCAACGAACATAACATTCTCATAGTAATTAGCATTTTTAGTCCAATAGAACGCTTTACCATCCTTTGCTTGAATAAACTTACCCCAATCAGAATCAGGATAAGCATTATAATCAGTATACCCCCACTCAGCAAAAAGACCTTGACCTATAGCACGAGTAAATGTATTAGCCACATATTGCCATTTAATAGATTGGCTAATATTATTTTGTGGTGAATTAGTAAACATGCTTAAAGTTGGTAGGTTTTGTATACCACCACATATATTTTTTGCATCATCAAAAGTTACATAGTTGGTTCCTTGAGGCTCCAACCAAATAAAACTCGTCGGATTAAATGTATATTGATGAATAACTTTTGGATCCCTTATC
>NZ_NAST01000070.1 GCF_002142215.1 Gilliamella sp. N-G2 | reverse complement strand
TTGTGATTGGCGGTGAACTGGATGAAAACTGGAGTGTGACTGGCTCTGCCAAGCAAATTAATAACCACTCAGCCACGATTGAAGCACAGGGTGATTTATATATAGCGACTAATGAACTTAATAATATCAATGACCATATTGTCACTGAAATGCGTAAAAGTGATGAACCACCGGAAAGAGAAGAGTATTTTGAACATGAGGGAAGTCTAGAAAAATACTCACCAGATGATGTTTATTATCGTATTCAGGTATTTTATTTTCACCAATATGGATTAGCGAAGCCTAAATCATACGGTTGTGAGAAAGGAGGAAGAAGGTGCTACTATAAATGGAATGATATTCCTGAACAGTTCCGGGAAACCGGTATTATTGAAAGAATTAAAGTAAATGGAAAAAGTTATAGAAACTCTAACCATTATAAAATTGTTAAAACAAAATACCAAACAACGGTATTAGAGACCGATCCTGGCAACATTACCGCTGCAGGTAATGTGATTATTCATGGGCAAACTTTGAATAATCAGGATAGTAAAATCATTGCCGGTAAAACCGTCAATATCAATGTAGATCAACTTAATAATCATTCACAAGAAGCAATAGCTAAATATGTGTATTCTGGTAAACGTATTGAGCATTGGAAAAAGCATACTGATGATTACAGAAAAACAGAACATGAATACACTAAACCCGATGAAATTTTTATTGATAATGCCTTAAATAAAAATATTGTCGATCATCAAATATTTGAAAAAACAAAACTGACCGAGCAACCACGCAGTGAAGTGAATGTTGAAAACAAACATAACCAAGTTGCGGTGGATAAAACCGTCAATGATACTCTGACCCAACAAGCGAAAGTGGTTTCAGGGCAAAGTATTGCTATTAATTCAAATCAATCAGATAGAACTCATATCAAAACTGATGCAAACCATCAGCCAGGCAGCATTACGTCGATGCTGCCCAAACCGACAACCACGATTGAAGAGGATTTACCTCATCAGGAAAATA
>NZ_NAST01000007.1 GCF_002142215.1 Gilliamella sp. N-G2 | reverse complement strand
TAAGCCTGCCGCCAGCGTTCAATCTGAGCCATGATCAAACTCTTCAATTTAAAGTTTGATGCTCAATAACTGTCTCTGACATAATTCAAATGAATCTTCAGTGTCACTTATCAAGACTTAATTTTTTTAGTCCGTAGACTTTTAATTTTTCGTCTCGCAAGTGCCCACACAGATTGTCTGTTTCTTCTTTTTAAAGAGCTGACAGCTTTTAATTTACTTCACAATTTCTTGTTTCAGTTTGCTGTCTCAAGGGCTGCGTATACTACGCTACACCTTTTTATTCGTCAAGATCTTTTTTTAAAATTTTTGACCTTGCTCACTAACACGACCTTTGTCTGCTTGTCGCTGACGCCGTGTCAGTGGATGCGCATTATAGGCACTTCTTTTTTTTTCGCAAGTTAAAAACTAAAATTAATTAATCGTTCGGGTAAGCTTTAACCACCAGAAATTCTAATACAATGATATTTATAAAGATTATATTCTGATAATTTTTTCATCAGTTTTCCAATATTTGGGTTGCATAGGGTACTTAAGACAATATTATCTTTTAAAGATGACTTTTCTAAATTATTCAGATCAAATCGATCATTAAGTAATGAAGTTACTCGAGTAGCTATCGCGTTTCCTGAATCGATAAAAGTTGTATTAGGAAAAAGTATTCTTAACTCATCTTTAATAAACGGATAATGGGTGCAGCCAAGTACAATAGTATCTGGAATAATAGGTGAATTAAGCCATGGCTGCAATAAAGTTTCAAGTTGCTGCATATCAACAGCAATCCCTTGTAGCTTATTTTCAGCGATATGAGCTAATTCTGATAAACCAAGTAACTTTACACTACAATCTGGCGCAAATTCTTGGATTAAATTATTTGTATATGCTCGTTGTATGGTTGCCTTTGTTGCCAATAAACCGATACATTTATTTTTAGTAACTTTGCTAGCAGGCTTAATTGCAGGTACAACACCTACAATTGGAAAAGAAAAGTTTGTTCGTAAACTAGGTAAACAAATAGTGCTAGCGGTATTACATGCAATCACCGCTAAATCAATAGAGTATGATTGTAAAATGGTATCAATGATACGATTAACTCTAGTAATTAAATATTCAGATGATTTATCACCATAGGGAAATCCTTCATTATCAAAAGCATAAATATAATGTATATTCGGTATTTTATTATAGATTTCTTTATAAATAGATAATCCACCAATACCCGAATCAAAAACTAATACTGTGGGAGATTGTTTTACAATATTCATATATAGTTAATGAAGGTTAAAAAAATAAACGAGCCATATCCTAATTTGATTAAAATTTTATGCAAGTAATTTTGTTTGCGGTAGTGCTGGCTTTTTTTAGAATAAATCATTAAAATGGACGTCTAGATGGTAAAACTGCTAAACACAAGCATCTTTCAAAATTATTTTATATTTAGAGAATTGCACTAAATAAGTTAAAGAAGGTAAAACATGTCAGAATTTCTATTTACTTCAGAATCTGTATCAGAAGGTCACCCTGATAAAATCGCCGATCAAATATCTGATGCTGTATTAGATGCTATTTTAGAACAAGATCCTAAAGCACGAGTTGCTTGTGAAACTTACGTAAAAACCGGTATGGCATTAGTTGGTGGAGAAATTACAACTTCTGCTTGGGTTGACATTGAAGAATTAACCAGAAAAACCATTAATGATATTGGTTATACTAGTTCTGAAATGGGCTTTGATGCCAATTCTTGCGCAGTTCTCAATGCAATTGGTAAGCAATCGCCAGATATTAATCAAGGCGTTGATCGTCAAAATCCACTGGAGCAAGGTGCTGGTGACCAAGGTATTATGTTTGGATATGCTACCAATGAAATGCCTAACTTAATGCCAGCAGCAATTAGTTATGCTCATGATCTTATGCATCGTCAAGCTGAAGTAAGAAAAAATGGTAGTCTCCCATGGTTAAGACCCGATGCCAAAAGCCAAGTCACATTAATTTACCAAGATGGAAAAATTCAAGGAGTTGATACTATAGTTTTATCGACCCAACATTCAGAAGACATTGAACAAAAAGCGTTGCATGAAGCGGTAATGGAAGAGATCATTAAACCAACCCTACCAAGCGAGTGGTTAACTTCAAGAACAAAATATTTTATCAATCCTACTGGGCGTTTTGTTATTGGTGGTCCTATGGGAGATTGTGGTTTAACTGGACGAAAAATTATTGTTGATACTTATGGTGGTGCCGCACGACATGGTGGTGGAGCATTTTCGGGGAAAGATCCTTCAAAAGTAGATCGTTCAGCAGCTTACGCTGCAAGATATGTAGCCAAAAATATTGTAGCCGCAGGACTTGCTGATAAATGTGAATTACAAATTTCTTACGCTATCGGTGTTGCTCACCCAACTTCTATTTATGTTAATACTTTTGGCACTGAAAAAATTGCTCACGATAAAATTATCTCGTTAATAAAAGAATTTTTTGATTTACGTCCTTATGGATTAATTCAAATGCTTGATCTTATCCAGCCAATTTATCAAAAAACGGCAAGCTATGGTCATTTTGGTCGAGATATCTTCCCATGGGAAAAAACCGATAAGGCAGCTATTCTTCGCGATGCAGCAGGATTATAAACAAGTACCAATTTATCTCCAAAATCAAGTATTGGCTTGTTTAAGAACCCACTTAATTCAAGCCAATCAAATATTAACAACCAATTATAAAGAGCCTAAAATCAGTTACAAACCAAAAGGTACTATTGCAGGCTGCGCATTATTAACCCATTGGGAAATACAACTTAATAGCACAATGCTCTATGAGAATAGGAAAGATTTTATTAATGAAGTTGTGCCTCATGAATTAGCTCATCTCATTACTTTTCAATATTTTGGTAAAGTAAAACCACATGGCAAAGAATGGCAATATGTCATGTCTGAAATAATGAAAAAAGAACCAAAAGTGACCCATAATTTCAAGATTAAACGCAACGAATATATATATTTTTGTGACTGCCAAGAGCATTGTTTATCACCAATACGACATAACAAAATTATAAATAATAAAACTAGTTATCAATGTCGTAAATGCGGTACTATACTAAAACTTAAAAACTTTAGTTAATTTTAAAATAAATTATGCCTAATTTTGATACCCACTTTTACAAAAGTTCTATATTTATTGTACTGTTAAGCTTTTTCTTATATATCGTAGGTAACTTTTGTCTGCCATTATATGGAAAACTAACCGTAAGTTTAGTCGAACATATCCAGTCATTATTTTTATTATTTATGTGCGGTTATAGCTATTTTTATGCGAAAAGTGTTAAAAATCATTCAAACCTGTATAAATTTTGGATATGGACAATATTTTGGTGGTTTATGCTATTTGGTCGAGGTATCAGTTGGGGACGAGATTTTTTCCCAGATGTTCCTCGTTTTTATTATAAAATTATTGCTGGTATTATTATGGCAATTCCATTACTAACTATATTTTTGCCAACTATTCGTCAAGAAATAACTCGACGATATAAATATGAAACAATTCCGGTCTGGCATCTATTTTTCGCCTTTTTATTCTTAGGTATCGCCGATACTGCTGAACACCGTCGTTTAGGTTACCAATTTTTGGTGTTAGATCCACAGCGCAAAGATTTAATTGAAGAGTTAATGGAAATACCCTGCCTGTTAAGTCTAGCTTTAACTACTTTTTATATGCAAAAAAATGAAAAAAAGAGGTTAAATAAGTCATGTTAAGCTATCGTCATAGCTATCACGCTGGCAACCATGCCGATGTATTGAAACACATTGTATTAACGCTATGTATTAACTCATTAAAAGAAAAAGAAAAACCATTTTTATACTTAGATACTCATTCGGGAGCCGGTCGTTATTTACTACAAAGTGAACATTCTGAAAAAACAGGGGAATATTTATCTGGTATCAATTTAATTTGGCAACAATCCGAAACACCTGAGTTACTAAACACCTATTTATCGGTTTTAAAACGTTATAATCCTTTCGATAATTTAAAATATTATTTAGGCTCCCCTTTAATAGCTAAACAATTACTAAGAGAACAAGACAAAATCAATCTCACTGAGCTTCATCCTACAGATTATCCATTGTTGCGACAAGAATTCAGTAAAGATAAACGGGCTCGAGTTTTAAGAGAAGATGGATTTTCACAATTAAAATCAAAACTACCTCCCGAATCTCGTCGAGGCATTGTTTTGATTGATCCTTCATATGAAATAAAAGATGATTATCAAAAAATCCCTAAAGCATTATTAGAAGCATATAAACGTTTCGCAACTGGCATTTATTTAATTTGGTATCCGGTTGTTTCTCGAACTCAAACGCAAAAGATGATAGATGAAATTGTTAACTTAGGGATTAAGAAAATTTCTCAATTTGAATTTGCAATCAAACCAGATAATAACCAGAAAGGTATGACGGCTTCAGGTATGATCGTTATTAATCCGCCATGGAAATTACAACAACAAATGCAAACCATTATGCCGTGGTTAAAAAACACGCTGGATACAGAAAAAACAGGGAATTATCTTATCAAAGAGTTAGTGTCTGAATGATTTAAACTGTTTTTAAAAATAAAAAAATGCGAGAATTTCTCGCATTTTTTATCGATAATTTAGAAAATCTAGACTCTAGATTAAGGAAAGAAGTGACAAGCAAACAGATAAATCCATAAAATTATAGTTAGTAACAGAGAAAGAAAAACCGCTGCAGAACCATAATCTTTTGCCCGTCCAGACAATTCATGCCTTTCACTACCAATACGATCCACCACGCATTCAATAGCACTATTGATTAACTCTACAATCATTACAACACCAATTGAACCCAACAATAAAATTCGTTCGTAAATTGAGAAATTGATAAGCATAACTGTAATATAAGCAACAATTAATAAAATCAATTCCTGACGAAATGCAGTTTCGTATTTTATTGCTGATTTAAATCCCTTAAAAGAATATTTAGTAGCATTAATTATGCGTTTTAATCCCTTAGGCTTATCCATTTTTACATTCCATTTTAGCGTACATAACCATAATTCATAAGACGCTGGAAACGTCTTTCAAGTAGTACTGATAATTCCAAACTTTCCAATTCATCGAGATCAGATAATAATTGCTTTTTAAGTGAAGCGGCAACCGCCGTATAATCACGATGTGCACCACCTAGAGGTTCGGGTATAACAGCATCAATAAGTTTTAGTTTTATCAATTTATCTGCTGTCATATTCATTGCCTCAGCCGCCACAGGTGCTTTATCTGCACTTTTCCAAAGAATAGACGCACAACCTTCAGGAGAAATAACTGAGTAAGTACTATACTGTAGCATATTGACTTTATCTGCGACACCAATTGCAAGTGCGCCACCTGATCCTCCTTCACCAATGACAGTACAAATTGTTGGTACATTTAATCGTGACATTTCACGTAGGTTACGGGCAATTGCCTCAGCTTGTCCTCTTTCCTCTGCACCAATTCCAGGATAGGCTCCTGGTGTATCAATAAATGTAATAATTGGTAACTTAAATCGCTCAGCCATTTGCATTAATCTCAATGCTTTACGGTAACCTTCTGGCGCAGGCATACCAAAGTTACGATAGATTTTCTGTTTGGTTTCACGGCCTTTTTGGTGCCCAATAACCATAACGGGGCGGTCATCTATGCGCGCTATGCCACCAACAATTGCTTTATCATCCGCATAAGCTCGATCACCAGCCAACTCGTCAAAATCGGTAAAAATTTCATTAATGTAGTCTAATGTATACGGGCGATTAGGGTGCCTAGCTAACTGAGCCACATCCCAAGGTGATAGATTAGAAAATATTTTTTTAGTCAATTCACGACTTTTCTGATTTAATTGCTTAATTTCTTTATCTAAATTAATATCTAATTCAACTTGTTGCGAATCAATATTCTTTAAGGAATTAATTTTTGCTTCTAATTCCGCTATCGGCTTTTCAAATTCCAAAAAATTGTTCATAACGCTTGTGATTGCCTCTTGTATTATTTGTATTTTATAAAAAATACGTTACTAAATTTAGTATACAGACTATTTATTAAAATAAAATTAAATCAATTTTACTATGTAATTGTCATTGAAGTCATCAATATTTATTATTAATACACTTAAACAGGTTAAATAGCACCTTTAATGTTTATTTAAATCTTTATTTCTAAATAGACCAGATTTTTTATTACTTATTCGATTAATATAACTTAATTAATCAAATTCAAAATTTACACGCTCGTTACCTAATAAGGTTTTTAGTTCTATTATTAGTGCATCTTCAGGTACTATACGCCAAGTGGTACCAAATTGTAGGCGTACGATAGAGTCTTCTCTTTGATAATATAAATTAATTGGAACACTACCGTGTCGATAAGGCTCTATAATTTGCTGTAGTCGTTGTAAGATTGCCCGATTAACCTCAATATCAGTTAATGTAATAGCTAACCCTTTAACATATTTAGCCCGAGCATCTTTTAAATCAACAATATCACGAACAGATAATTTAAACCCACCATTGAAATCATCATGACTTACTTGCCCTGAAACAATTAGAATTTTATCTTTTACCAGTAAATGACCAAATTTATCTAATGCTTCAGAAAAAAGCATGCCATCAATTCGCCCTGACCTATCATCTAAAGTGAATAATCCAATTTTATTACCTTTTTTGGTAATTCGAACTCTGGCATCAACAACAATACCAGCAAAAGTAGCCATTTTGCCCCATCCAGTAGGAGCTGCCTCACTAATACGAAGGCCCCCTGAATATCGATTGAGTTCTTTTAAATATTGGGTAACCGGATGGCCGGTTAAATAAAGTCCTAATGCTTCACGTTCACCATCAAGTAAAACTTGTGCCGGTAATTCAGGTACAGCAGCATATGCGTGCTCAACTTGTTCTGGCTCTTCAGCAAGGACACCAAACATATCTTCTTGACCAATATTCTTCGCTTTAGCGTATTGATCTGCCGCTTGCATTGCATCATTGATACTATGTAAAATAGCCGCTCTATGTGGTCCTAATTTATCAAAAGCACCTGCCATAGTTAATTTCTCTAACACCCGACGATTAATTTTTTTCATATCCGTTCGAGCACAAAGCTCGAAGATATTTTTAAAATAACCACCGCTATTACGAGCTTCAACAATAGCTTCTATTGGGCCTTCCCCTACTCCCTTTATAGCACCAATACCGTAAACAATTTCACCTTTATCATTCACATGAAAATGGTAAAGACCACTATTAATATCAGGAGGATTAACTTGCAACCCCATTCGTAGACATTCGTCAACTAAACCAACAATTTTATCAGTATTGTCCATATCAGCAGTCATTACTGCAGCCATAAATTCAGCCGGATAATGTGTCTTTAACCATAAAGTCTGATAGGAAACAAGTGCATAAGCAGCAGAGTGAGATTTATTAAAGCCATAACCAGCAAATTTTTCAACCAGATCAAAAATATGCATTGAAAGTTCACCATCAACGCCTTGCCTTTCCGCACCTTCTTTAAAAACAGAACGCTGCTTAGCCATCTCTTCTGGTTTTTTCTTACCCATCGCTCGTCGTAACAAGTCTGCGCCACCTAGCGTATAACCAGATAGTGTTTGGGCAATTTGCATAACTTGTTCTTGATATAAAATTATGCCATAAGTTGGTTCTAATATTGGTTTAAGAGATTCGTGTTGGTGATTGATATCTGGATAAGATACTTCTTCTCGTCCATGCTTACGGTCAATAAAATTATCCACCATCCCTGACTGTAACGGCCCCGGTCGAAATAAAGCAACTAAAGCGATCATATCTTCAAAACAGTCGGGCTTTAATCGCCTGATCAAATCTTTCATACCACGCGATTCCAATTGAAAAACCGCTGTAGTTTCAGCCTTTAATAATAATTGGAAAGATTCTTCATCATCTAATGGAATACGCGTAATATCAACTGTTGGCTTACCATCCCTTAACTGACGCTCATTAATCATTTTAATCGCCCAGTCAATAATGGTTAAGGTGCGTAATCCTAAGAAGTCAAATTTAACCAGTCCTGCATATTCAACATCATTTTTATCAAATTGAGTTACAGGATGATGCCCCTCAGAATCACAATAAATAGGAGAAAAATCAGTGATCTTCGTCGGGGATATTACTACGCCACCAGCATGTTTACCGGCATTGCGAGTTACCCCTTCCAACTGTCTGGCGATATCAATAAGCGATTTAACCTCTTCATTATTATCATAAAGCTCTTGCAATTGTGGTTCAGCTTCAAATGCTTTAGCTAAGGTCATACCAGGATCAAGAGGAATTAATTTTGATATACGATCAACAAATCCATAAGGATGGCCAAGTACTCGCCCTACATCACGAATAACCGCTTTAGCAGCCATAGTACCAAAGGTAATAATTTGAGATACCGCATCCCGACCATACATATCAGCAACGTGATCAATAACCATATCACGCTTTTCCATACAAAAGTCGACATCAAAATCCGGCATAGAAACCCGTTCTGGATTCAAAAAACGTTCAAACAGTAAATCAAATGCTAATGGATCTAAATCAGTTATTTTTAAAGCATACGCAACCAGTGATCCTGCCCCTGAACCACGTCCAGGGCCAACGGGAATATCGTTATCTTTCGACCATTGAATAAATTCCATTACGATCAAAAAGTAACCCGGAAACCCCATCTGATTTATTACGTTTAATTCTGTTTCTAATCGCTCATCATATTGTGAACGTTTTTGTTTTCGTTCTTCCGGATCAGGAAAAAGAAACGCTAATCGTTCTTCTAGACCCTGACGCGATTTATGTACCAAAAATTCTTCGGTCGACATATCACCGGTAGGAAATTGAGGTAAAAAATATTCACCGAGGCGAATAGTTACATTACATCGTTTGGCTATTTCAACACTATTTTCCAATGCTTCAGGAATGTCGGAAAATAATTTACACATCTCTTGTTCTGAGCGCAAATATTGCTCAGATGAGTAATTTTTCGGTCTATTTGGATCGTCAAGTGTATTACCGTCATGAATCGCGACGCGAATTTCATGCGCTTCAAAATCAGAAGGAGTCAAGAAACGAACATCATTAGTTGCCACAACGGGTAAGGAATATTGTTCAGCTAATTTAATAGCACTATAAATAAATAACTCTTCATTAACGCGATTGGTACGAACTAATTCAAAATAAAAATGTTGATCAAAATGATCTAAATAATAATTGACGGCCTCATCAATAATCGCTTGATTATCACGAATAACACCAATACCAATATCACTTTCCCGACCAGCTAATATGATTAATCCTTCTCGATGCAGAGTTAACCATTCTTGATCAACAACTGGCATATCACCGATATAACCTCGCTGATAAGCTTTTGAAATTAGCATTGTAAGATTTTGATAGCCGGTATTATTAGCCGCTAATATAGTTAATCGATAAATATCATCATTTAATTGTGAACTTTTAACTGCTAAGTCAGCACCAATAATGGGTTTTATGCCTTTTCCCATGGCAGAACCATAGAACTTAACTAGTCCGCAAAGATTGGTAAAATCAGTAATCGCAAAAGCAGGCATTTGCAATTTGCTTATTTCATTGACTAAAGCGCCCACTTTAGCAATGCCGTCAACCATTGAAAAATCGCTATGCAAATGAAGATGAATAAACTTAGGTTCAGTCATATTTACCAAAATTATTACACAAAAAATTAGTTACAATTATAGCATAAACTAGATGAATATTATTATTGTCTTTATTTATCGCAAAATCAGCCAATTAAGCAATTAGTAAAACTTCCGTTAAAAAAATAACAGAAGTTAAGCAAATTTATCTGGATAAGTGCTAAAATTATTTGCGTCGTAAACCTTCAGCATTAGCTGCTTTTATTGCTGCGAATACTGTTTCTGGAGAAACTTCAGCTGGAGAATTATGAATTGACTCACCTTGCGCACAAGCTAAAGTTGCCACTTGCATCAAATCATCATCGCTAACATTAGCTAAGCCAATTTCTGCTAGCGTAGTTGGCAACCCTACGGACTGACAAAAATGATAAACAGTTTCGATCATTTGTGGATCACTATCAATTAACATTAACATAGCTAGGGTACCAAACGCCACTTTTTCACCATGCCAATACTGATGTGTCGCTTCTAATGCGGTAAATCCATTATGAATGGCATGAGCAGCTGAAAGCCCGCCACTTTCAAATCCTAATCCAGAAAGTAGTGTATTGGCTTCAATCACATGCTCTAGTGCAGAGGTTACTACTTTTTGTTCACAAGCATTTTTAGCCTGAACACCATATTTTAACAATATTTCAAAACAAAATTTTGCTAGCGCAAAGGCGGTCATTGGGCCTGGTCGCCCTGTCATGTTTCCAGCTTTTGATTGTCGACAATCTTCAGCTTCAAACCAAGTGGCTAAAGCATCCCCCATACCTGCAACTAAAAATCTTGCAGGTGCATTAGCAATAACTTTTGAATCAACTAAAACGACATCAGGATTTCTTGGTAATACAAAATAGCGTTTAAATTCACCTGTTGAGGTATAAATTACTGATAAAGCACTACAAGGCGCATCGGTTGAGGCTAGTGTTGGTACAACAACACAAGGATAATTAATAGTCGCGGCAACCGCTTTTGCGGTATCAATAACCTTACCTCCACCGATACCAACAATCACATCAATATTTTGAGCTTTGGCTAACTCAATAATTCTTGTTATCTCTTCGTCACTACACTCTCGGTTAAAAATATCAACTACACTTTCAATCTTACCGGATAGTGATTTTTCGATAGTTTTAGATAAATTTTTGTGGGCAGATGGACTTTCCAACAATAACGCTTTTTTACCTAACCTTGCTAATTCTTCGCCTAAACTATTTTCAATGGCATTAAAACCTTGAATGTAACGATTAGGGAAAAGTGCAGTAGTAATCATAATAACAACTCCTAAAAATTAAAAAAATCTTGCATAGATAAATCTTATTACCATTATTGAGAAAAATATTTTTTATCTATGTGGTTACGTGTAAACATACGCTTTTATTATGAATAAGCTACTAAATATTTTTAAAAATGAGGTATATGCCACATTTTTTATTTTGAAAAGTATTGTCAAAAGATTAAATTAGATGATTCCCATCACTAAACCGTGATGGGAAGAAAGGTGATTAGATCTTCTTGAATAAAACTGAACCGTTGGTACCACCAAAACCAAATGAATTACAAAGAGCATATTCTAAGTTTTTCACTTGACGAGCTGTATGTGGAACATAATCAAGATCACATCCTTCATCAGGATTATCTAGATTAATTGTTGGTGGAACAGCCTGATCTCGTAAGGCAAGCACCGTAAAAATAGATTCAACAGCACCAGCAGCACCTAGTAAATGCCCAATCATAGATTTGGTTGAACTTACCATTACTTTATTAGCGTTTTCTTGGAAAATACTTTTAACTGCCTGAGTTTCAGCTTTGTCACCAGCAGGAGTTGATGTACCATGAGCATTAATATAACCAATTTGTTCAGGTGTTATACCTGCATCACGAATTGCACATTTCATGGCTAATGCAGCTCCGCTACCGTCAGCTGGAGGTGAAGTCATATGATAAGCATCACCACTCATACCAAAGCCAACTACTTCAGCATAAATTTTAGCACCACGCTTTTTAGCATGTTCATATTCTTCTAGGAACATGATACCAGCCCCATCACCAAGCACAAAACCATCACGGTCTTTATCCCATGGGCGACTTGCAGCTTTTGGATTATCATTATTCGTTGATAATGCTCTAGCGGCACCAAAACCGCCTATACCAAGAGGAGTACTCGCTTTTTCACCACCTCCAGCTAACATCGCATCAGCATCACCATAAGCAATCATACGAGCTGCATGGCCAATGTTATGTACACCAGAAGAGCAAGCAGTAGCAATAGTAATACTTGGACCTTTTAATCCATAAATGATGGATAAATGACCTGCAATCATATTAACTATAGTTGAAGGTACAAAAAAAGGACTAATTTTACGTGGTCCACCATTAACTAATGCACTATGATTTTCTTCAATTAATCCTAGTCCACCAATACCTGAACCGATAGCACAACCGATGCGCTCAGCATTTTCTTCTGTAATTTCAATGCCCGCGTCTTGCATTGCCTGCATACCTGCAGCAATACCATATTGGATAAAATAATCCATTTTACGTGCATCTTTACGTGAAATATTATAATCTTCGCCATTAAAGTCTTTAACCATCGCGGCGAAGCGCGTTGCAAAAGGGGCTGTATCAAAGTGTTCTATAAGTTCTACTCCACTTTGACCTGCTAATAAAGCTTGCCAAGTAGAATCAACTGTATTACCTACTGGAGATATCATGCCCATTCCAGTAACAACAACTCTGCATTTAGACACATTGTCCTCCAGAAAAGGATTGAAATGAAATTTGAATCATTGAAATTTTTATTATCAGTTTTCAGAATTAACTTATGCCAAATTCTTTTTTGAAAAATAGTGACATAAATACAAACTAGGCGATCATTTGACCGCCTATTATGAAAACTCTGCCAACCTTATTGATTTGCAGTAATGTAATCAATTGCTGATTGTACAGTTGTAATTTTTTCAGCTTCTTCATCAGGAATTTCAGTATCAAATTCTTCTTCTAAAGCCATAACTAATTCAACTGTATCAAGAGAGTCAGCGCCAAGATCTTCAACGAAAGAAGATTCATTTTTAACTTCGTCCTCTTTCACACCAAGTTGCTCAACAATAATTTTCTTAACTCGCTCTTCAATAGTGCTCATACTCTTTTTTTTCCTATAAATATCGCCGAAAGTGGCGGTGAATGTAAGTTTATAAAATGTTGAAAAAGATGCCAATCATTTTTCAACCCAATTGCTTAATTTTTGTTCAAAAAGTAAATTATTGGTTCATTTTACACTATTCTGATGAATTACACCATATACATGCCACCATTGACATGCAAAGTTTCACCAGTGATGTAAGATGCCTCATCAGAAGCAAAGAACGCAACTGCATTAGCAATTTCAGCTGGTTCGCCTAAACGCCCTGCTGGTACTTGTGCTAATGTTAACGCTTTTTGTTCATCAGTTAATGCTTCTGTCATGTCAGTTGCAATGAACCCTGGGGCGACTACATTTACCGTAATACCTCGAGATGCAACTTCACGTGCTAGTGATTTACTAAATCCAATCAATCCTGCTTTTGCCGCCGCATAGTTAGCTTGGCCAGCATTGCCCATAGTCCCAACAACAGATCCTATAGTAATGATTCTACCATAACGTTTTTTCATCATAGTACGCATTAATGCTTTTGATAAACGAAATACCGATGTTAAATTAGTATCTAAAATATCTTGCCATTCATCTTCTTTCATTCGCATTAATAAATTATCACGGGTAATACCGGCATTATTAACTAGAATATCGATATCGCCAAATTCCGTTTTAATGGCATTAATGGTTGATTCAATCGATGCTTCGTCGGTCACATTTAGCGCTAAACCTTTACCGTTAGAGCCTAAATAATCACTTATAGCTTGTGCACCTTTTTCTGTTGTTGCAGTTCCAATTACGGTAGCACCACAAGCAACTAATTTTTCTGCAATTGCTTTACCAATTCCACGGCTAGCACCTGTGACTAAAGCAATTTTTCCTGATAGGTTCATAACTACCCCTTTTATCATTTATTTAGTATTTTCTATTGCAACATCTAATGACGCTTTATCATTAACAGCGCATGCTGATAATGAATCAACAATTCGTTTAGTTAAACCAGTTAATACTTTACCAGGTCCCATTTCCATTAACAGTGTCACTCCTTGTTTTGCCATTTCTTCAACACTTTCAGTCCAACGAACAGGACTATATAGCTGAGCTATTAATGCGGCTTTAATTTTTTCTGCTGATGTTTCAACTTTAACATCGACATTATTAATTACCGCAAATTTAGGAGTATTAAATGTAATATCATTTAAAGTTATCGCTAATTTATCAGCAGCAGGTTTCATTAAAGCACAATGAGAAGGTACACTAACTGCAAGCGGTAATGCGCGTTTAGCTCCAGCCTCTTTACAAAGCGCACCTGCGCGTTCAACAGCGTCTTTATTACCGGCAATAACAACTTGGCCTGGTGAATTGAAATTAACTGGTGCAACAACTTGACCTTGAGCCGCTTGTTCACATGCTTTTTGAATTGAATCGTTATCTAAACCAATAATAGCAAACATCGCGCCAGTACCACTTGGCACCGCTTCTTGCATTAGTTTTCCACGTAATTCAACTAATTTAATGGCATCTTTAAAATCAATTACGCCGGCACATACCAATGCTGAGTATTCTCCTAAACTGTGACCAGCCATAAATTCAGGTTGAGCACCATTTATACTTTGCCAAACACGGTAAATAGCTACCGATGAAGCAAGTAATGC
This sequence comes from Gilliamella sp. N-G2, assembly GCF_002142215.1. Taxonomy (GTDB): domain Bacteria; phylum Pseudomonadota; class Gammaproteobacteria; order Enterobacterales; family Orbaceae; genus Gilliamella. The sequence continues at coordinate 93,845 of NZ_NAST01000007.1, read as the reverse complement.
AGGTTGAGTTTGCCAAGTTTTATTGAGTTCTTCAGCTGGCCCTTCTTGCACTAAAGCCCATAAATCATAACCTAACACTTGTGACGCTTCATCAAAAGTTGACTTAACAACTGGATAGTTTTCCGCAAGATCTTTTAACATACCTACAGCTTGTGAGCCTTGTCCTGGGAATACCATTGCAAATTTGGTCATTTTTGAAATCCTTGATTACCTAAAATAAGTTATAAATTAAAATTTAACGAGTGCCGAGCCCCAAACAAAACCACCACCGAAAGCTTCTAATAAAATTAATTGCCCTCGCTTAATACGGCCATCTCGTACCCCAGTATCTAAAGCACAAGGCACGGAAGCGGCAGAAGTATTGCCTTGTTTATCAAGCGTCACAATAACCTTACTCATATCCATATCAAGGCGTTTAGCCGTTGCTGAAATAATACGTAAATTAGCTTGATGAGGAACTAACCAATCTAAATCTGATTTTTTAAAGGCATTTTCGTTCAAAAGTTCATCGACTAAATTTGAAAGTTCTTTGACCGCAATTTTGAATACTTCATTACCATGCATTGTCATATAGACAGGATCATTTAGTGAACGACGATCGACATAGGGATATTTTAACAATTCACCATAACGACCATTTGCATGAAGATGAGAAGCAATAATCCCAGGTTCTTGAGAAGCACCGACCACAACCGCGCCCGCACCATCACCAAAAATAATAATTGTGCCGCGATCATTTGGATCAACACCACGAGTTAACATATCGGAGCCAACAACTAAGGCATATTTAATTGCGCCACTTTTTACATATTTATCAGCAATATCTAGCGCATAGATAAATCCTGAACAAGCTGCCGATACATCAAATGCAATTACATCTCCCAGTTCCAATTTAGCTTGTAATTCAGTAGCTGAACTAGGAAAAGCATTAACCGATGTGGCTGTTGCAACAATAATTAAACCAATTTCTTGTTTATCAATATCAGCCATTTCAATCGCGTTAATCGCTGCTTCATAAGCCATACTCGTAACGGTTTCATCGGGTGCGGCAATACGTCTCTCTTTAATACCAGTACGAGTTGTTATCCACTCGTCACTAGTATCCACCATCTTTTCAAGATCGGCATTGGTTCTTATTTGTTTTGGAAGGTAACTTCCTGTTCCTAATATCTTTGTATACATCTAATTATTCGCTCTTAGGTAGTGCGGAAGAAAGACTGTTGGCAATCTTCTCAGGTATATTGGTTTCGATAGCTAAAATAGCTTGTTCAATTGCTGCAAAAAAAGATTTTTGATTGGCACTACCGTGACTTTTAATCACAATACTTTGAAGTCCAAGTAAACAAGCCCCATTATATCGTCCAGGGTCTAAATAACCAAAATTTTTTACTATTTTTCGTTGCAGCCACTTACTCAACAATTTCATAATTAATGAATTATGCCCTAACAGCATTTTGAATGATGACATAAAAATTTTGATTAGTCCTTCTACGGTTTTTAACGTCACATTACCCACAAAACCATCACAAACAAGCACATCGGTTTTACCAGTTAACAACTCGTTACCTTCTAAATAACCGATATAATTAATTTGATCATTGGCTTTCAAAATAGACGCAGCAGCACGAATTTTATCTAATCCCTTAATATCTTCTTCACCAATATTAAGCAAGGCAACCCGCGGATTTTCAATGTGCAGCACTGACTTTGCTAAAATTTCGCCCATTATGGCAAATTGCACTAACATATCACTATCGCATTCTGCATTAGCCCCTAAATCAAGCACGACTGTGTTTTGATTATTCAAAGCAGGAATAGTTGCAACTAACGCCGGTCGATCGATGCCAGTTAATGAATGCAATAATAACTTAGAAAGTCCCATCAGCGCACCGGTATTACCAGCACTGACACAAGCCTGAGCTTTATTGCTTTTTACTAACTCTAATGCAATTCTCATTGAGGAGCCTTGACTATGCCTAATCGCATAAGAAGGTTTCATATCATTAGTAATGATAGATGTTGATTCTGTTACCATCAAGCGACCAGTTTCTTGGTACTGGGTAACTAGCTTGGTATTTTCTTTAGATAAAAAAAATCTAACTTCCTTTGTGTCACCAACAAGAAAGATAGAAAGATTAGGATAATGATGTAATGCTTGAATTGCAGCAGGAACAACAATACGAGGACCAAAGTCCCCGCTCATAGCATCTAACGCAATGGTTAGATTATCCAAAATGTCACCTGAAGATTTCTAATTACTAATTAATTATTTAGAAATCACTTTTCGGCCGCGATAATAACCATCAGCGGTTACGTGATGACGTAAATGAGTTTTACCTGATTCATCAACTGAGATATTAGCAACAGTTAATGCATCATGAGAACGACGCATACCACGTTTTGCACGAGTTTTACGATTCTGTTGAACAGCCATGGATTTACCCCTTATTCTTTAAACTAACTAAAATTGCAAATGGATTTGGTTTTTCATTCTCAGCAGGAATTTCACCAAACACCATATCTGCCTCTGACACTTCGCAGTGTTTACTATCATGCACCGGCGCAATTGGTAATGAGAGAATAATTTCGTCCTCAATTAACGCTAATATATCTACTTCACCAAACTCGTTAACTAAAACGGGTTCATAATGTTCCGGTAATGTCTCTGCTTGAGCATCGCTCTTAACAGGACTAAATTTATTCATCACATGAACTTCAGTGATAAAAGGTTTAAAACAACGCTGACAAATTTGTTCTAGCGTCATTTTTGCATCAATGGTGATAACGCAAAGTCTTTGCTCATCAAAATCAAAAGACAAATGACATTCGATATCACTTTTTGGACTTTCAATCCTTGTTGCACTTTTTGCTGGATAATATCCAACATAATCAAGTCTTTTTTGTGCTGCTTTGATTGGGTCAATTGTTAATGGTAATTTATTTTGCATAAGATATGCATGCCTACCTTAAAAATTATTAAGTGCAGCTAAAAACCACACAAAGCCATAAGGCGCGCATAATACCTTTAAATCACCATTTCGTCAATGGGCAAGCACATGATAATTTGTTTTAATTGTTGATTATTTCTTAAATATTTATAATTATTATTTTACTTATTTCTTAACAGAAAATTTTGAGGAACAGTTTTTTTTAGCGCTCAAAATTGTTATTTATTTAATCGCTAAATAACTTGTGTTACTCGCTTAGTTGAATCCCTTTCTTAATTGCAAATTAACTCAAGTTTATTACGATAAACGCCCAAAACTATCTTTTACAATAGCTTGAAAATCATCAAAATTACGACTATTTAACAACCTCTTAGTTGATCTCTCTTTAACAAAATTGACGACTAAGTTATAAATTCGCATCGCATCTTCGTATTCATCTTTGCTAATTGCTAATAAGAAAATAACATGCGCAATTTCATTTTTATTCCATTCAATACCTTGAGGAGCCAAAATAGTGGTAACCACTGTCTTTTTAGCCAACAACCCAACTGAATGAGGAATAGCAATATTTTCACCGATTAAAGTCGATACAATACTTTCTCGTTCTACTACCGATGGATAAAAGTCCTGTCCCACATATCCAAATTTTTCCAGTCGTTGACAAACTATCTGGAATAGTTCGCTTTGTGTCATCGGTTTGTCAATAATTAGGAAAAATTTTTCATTAAAAAAACGCTCAATAATATATGGCATAGTGCGATCAACCATTGATAAACGCCCTAATTGTTCTAGTTGATAAGGCGTTGGAAATGGCGCTATTTTCACTATTTGCTTATCTTTTTCGTTTAAGCGAACCGTCGATACCACAAAATCTTCTTCAATATGCGTTAACTGTTCATATTCTCTATACGAAATCGTTCGATTAATTAAAATATGAGGAAAATCGCGTTTAATTTTTGATTCAATCATACGCAAAGTAGCGTTACCCAATTCACTGACTAATAAAATTTGCACTAATCTTTCATATCCTGCACTATAATTGCGTTCTAATGCTACCCCTATATGAATTGCTAAATAGCTGATTTCGTCTTCAGTCATTTTCACATCAGTAAACTTAGGAATATTCGCTAATGCCGATAAAGTAATATCATAAGCAAAAGGATAATATTGTTTAATTTCATGTAATAACGGATTAGATGTATGAATTTGATATTTTATGCGAGATAGCAACGATGAAATATGAATTAACATATCTTGACGTAGCTTCATATCTTGTTTCAAATTATAGTGATAAGAATCATTGATATAAGATAAGATATGTTCAAATAACTCTAAACTTTTGGCTTGATTAGGTGATTGCATAATAGTACGCGACATGATTTGCACACATAAATAGTTGAATTCAGCATCAGAAAGGGTACTACCTAAAAAATAGGAGAAGCCTTCAGAAACTTCACGTGCCGCACCAATAACTGTCGAATCAATATTATCGACTTGATATTCTACTAATTCATGCCCTTGCGTAATTCTGGTGATTGAAACGGCACAACAATAGAGCAAATATCCTTGCCCTTCCGAAGTTAATTTTAATTCAAAACGTTCAAACTGATTTTGTAGTACATTTTCCAGATAATCTAAATCAATATCAGATAATATTGCCTGAATTAATCGATTAACATTGATAGTGTCCCCTGTGATATGGTTTTGCCATAATATATCAGTTAAACACGCTCGAATAGCCGACTCCTCACCAACTAATCGCATACCCGAATAAGGACGATTATCGAGAGATAAATGATATTTATCTAAATATTGTTTAACTTCGATAACATCATTTTGTAATGTATTACGACTCAAAAACCACTCACCAGCAATATCATCCAATTTTACCGATTTTGATTGTGTTAAAAACGCAATCAATAAGGCGGAAACTCGTTCTTTATTAGTCCGAGGAACCCTTTCTATTTGCTGAACAATCGGTATGGTTGCATACAAATTAGGATCGGATATGACAAGGTGATAACCAACGTTTTTAACATAATCAACTTGAGCGCCATAGGTGTGTAATACATCGTTAAGAGCAACAATATCAGAACGAATAGTTCTTATTGATACTGAAAAACGATTTGCTAACTCTTTTTGAGGTAGCAATTCGTTTTTTATCGTATCAAAAATATACGCTAATCGTTGATACGGGAATAGCAAATTAGATGCCATTACTCATCCTGCTAACTTTTGCGTAATCGCTAATAGTTGTTTAACATCTTCAGTTCTTGTCGCCCCAGTTGCTTTATCAATAATTGAGGTATAAATATGTGGAATAACTTTTTTCACACCGGCATTTAAAGCAATTTTTAAAATGGTCTCATAATTATCTAAATCTATACCACCAGTAGGTTCTAGATAGAAATCATGTTCAGCACAACATTTAGCCACATACTCATATTCATCAATATGTTTTAACCCTCCCATAGGGAAATATTTAATTGAGCTTCCCCCCATATCTTTTAATAAAGCAATTGCGGTTTCAACCGGCACGATTGCAGCGGGTGATTTTGAGCTTATTGGTCCTGTGGCAATATTAACTAAGCCTACTTTACCGGTTGGTGATACAAGACCATTGATTACCGTTTCTTTTTGTCCTAATAAAGCACGACTTGTTGCCACCCCAGTAAAAACTTGATTAACATGTTGAGGCTGTAGAACTGCAGATATTTCTGACACCATAGTAGATTGATTAGGATCACCCGCACCAAGACCAACTGAAATAGCATTATCAATGGCTAACGCATATTTTTTCATATCTGCTATTGCTTGCTGATTATCTGGATAATTTTTAGATAACACCCCAACAACAACATAAGTTTGTGCCGCTTCATAAATAGAACTAGCGTTATCAATTGAATTGGCTAATACGTTTAAACAAACACGATCGTTAAAATAATTTGGTGTCAATTGCATTATTTTACTCCTTGGATAATTTTTATAATTTTGTTATAGACAATATCAAGCTGTTCCGCCGTTACACTGCGAACATCTGCATCTACTTTGCCTTCATTGGCTTTATATTCCCGAAAATAGACTGCAATCTCACCTTGCTTCATCAGATCTATCATTTCAACAGCTGTTTTACCAATAACCTTTGCATCAAATGATATTTCTGCACGAGCAATATCTCGGCCAGCACCATCCCAGACAACTTTTGCCGATATACCATTAATAGAATTTAATTTTTCGATAAATGGTGTCATTTTGGCAACCATTTCTTGTCCAGTTTCTTGTTTAGGATCGTTAATATATAACTCAATTGCCTTAGTTAGGCCTAAAATCCCTTCTTTACCAACCTTCATTGGCCGGCCAATACCTTGAGACTGAAGTTTAAGCCATTCAATGGCTTGATGACGGCCAATAACTAAGCCACTAGTAGGCCCTTCAATTGCTTTTGCACCACTATAAATAACTAAATCAGCGCCTTGTTGATAATAAGTTTGTAAATCCTCTTCCGCTGCGGCATCAACAATTAATGGAATATTATATTTTTTAGCAACTGTTACGGCTTGCGCAACTGATAACATACTTTTTTGCACACAATGATGTGATTTAACATATAAAATAGCCGCGGTATTAGAATTAATTAATGATTCAATATGCTCTGGTTTACACTCATTTGCATAACCCGCTTCAACTACAATTCCACCACCTAAAGCGACCATCGTACCAATAGGAGCGCCAAAATTTACGTTATGTCCTTTTGGCACAATAATTTCCCTTGCTACCCATTTATCAGAACTATGTAAATTAAATAATAAATCACGATCATCTTTAACGATTAAACCTGCGACAGCTTGCGCAATGCCAGCAGAAGCACATGATACGACTACAGCGTTTTCGACATTGAGTAATTTAGCAATGTATTGACCAGTTTTATCAACTAAATCTTTTATTTCAAAATATTCATTTAATCCATGAGATACAGTATCAACCACTTCTGCTCTGGGAGTTGAAACACCTAAAATAGTCATTCGCCCCGAAGCATTAATCACTTTTTTTAAGTGGTATTTACTGTATATTTCTTTTTCAGTTTGAGATTCTGAGCTCATTTTTACTACCTTCTTGTGTTATTTCAATGTGTGTAACTTTTTTGGTTGTATTTGTTACGATAGCGGCTAAAGGAACAAACTGTTCATGGCATTCCCTCTTTTCACCTTCTGAATCAGTTAAAGAGACGGTTTGCTGTTTTATATCAAAAATAGTCAAATCGGCATCATAGCCAATGGTTATTTCCCCTTTATTGTTTAAATGCAAAATTTGTGCCGCATTTCTAGTGACACTATCAATAATTCTAGTTTTGCTATAACCTAGACAGATAAATTTATTCATCACATTTGCTAAGTTAAATACAGGACCTTGCAATCGATTTTTAGAATATATATCAGAGCTGATAGTGTTTGGATAAACATCTAAACATTTAGCTCGTTCAGCTACCGCAAAACTGAAACTTTCACCACCATGACCAATATCTAAAATTACCCCACGTTCAATGGCACGTTTAATTGAATCACGCAGATTATTTTGCTTATCAAATATTTGGTTTGGCTTACCATTAAAACAATGAGTAATAATATCGCCTTTAGTTAATAAATCTGCTATTTCATCAAGTTCAGGCGGATTATTTCCTACATGAATCATTAGTGGCAAACCCGTCTTTTTCTGCATCTCTTTCGCTTTGATTAACGGCAAAATACCATTTTCGCCAACAACGCTACGGCTCATCCTAACTTTTATTCCAATAATAAAATTAGGATATTTAACTAAAGTTTGGTCAAATAACGATACATCGATATCTTGCATATCAGCAAGCTCACTCTGCCTTATTAAACCAATTTTTGAGATATTTAAAAAAGAATAAACATGAGTTTTAGCCTGCATCGCTAAATCATAAAATTCGTCCGCATCAAGTGCGCCAACACTACCAGCATCAACCACTGCCGTCACACCAGTTTTAACACCAATGAGATCGGGTTCATCGTAATAAATTGGTGAGTGAGCAAAGCAATGAGTATGGGAATCTATCCAGCCGGCACTTATATAGTGTTGATTTTGTAAATCCAACACTTGATTTGATGTTGCGATTATATTTTTGCCAATTTCAACAATTTTGCCTTGTTGAATGGCAATATCAGTTATTGAATTATCAATGAGTTTGGCATTTTTTATAATTAAATCATACATAATTTAATCCAATCCCCTCGATCATAATCATGATAGAGGGAACATAATATTATATAATTGGGAAGATACCGCCAAAAATCATGGCACCTAATATTGCACCGCCAGTAATAGGCTTTTTCCATACATAAAATAATAGTGCACCAAGCAATGACCCGATACCAATAGGAATAGATGCAACCATAGCTGATAAAATAATCATTGGACCAAGAAATCGACCTGATGCATTTCCCGCGCCCATCATGACATCTGCGCCAAAGGTTGAACCACCACCACTGTTAACCGTAAATTTACGAATAAGGATGATAAGTAAACCAATTACCATACCGAGTAATAAGCCGGTTAATAACGCTACCAAAAAGTTTTCAATTGGCAATGTATAGCCACCAGCTAATAGCAACGCTGGCACACCTAAACCAATACCTGTTTGTAACGCACCACCAATATCAAGTATCCCAACCAGAGATCCCTCAATGACACGTGCAAATAAAAAGCTAGCACCAAAAGCGGCTACTGCACCATAATCGCCTGTCGTCATACCTGATTTAAGCATTGCAACAAAGGCTATTTCGTTAAAAGCACCAATCCCATATACATAAAAAGTATGCGTTCCAGCGAAAATACCAGCAGAGAGTAATCCACAAAGAATAGGGAATGACCAATCGGCATACCAAAAACTTTTATTAATGGTTGTTTGAGTATTCATAATCTATTGTTCCCTATATTATTTAAACCAATAAGACAAACCATCTCGGAATGAATTAATCATTTTCATATCAAACCCACGGAAATATCCGCTCATGACAAATAAAATAATTACCGCAGCCAACATGATTTTCATCACTCGATTCCAACCACTGTCATCCACTCCTTTACCAATCAAAATACCTAACACTAAACCAGGTACTGCATTACCCATAATTAATTGCGCTAGCCCACCAAACAACGTACCCCAAAAACCACTTCTTCTACCGGCATCTAAAGCTGCCAACCAGAAAATAACCGGCATTACAGTTGCTACCAGTAAATTCGCAGCAGGAACTAAAACTTTAGTCGCGGTAATTTTTAAAGAATCAGGAATAACTGATGTAGTTGTATTTAAAAATAACACAACAATCACACCTACAAATGCACAAGCAAAGGCCATTTTCTTAGGATCATGTAACGTTTGTGCTAAATTTCGGTTTTTTATCATCAATAGTGCAGCACCCCAGTTTGGAATGATGCGATGATCAACATCTTGGGTAAATGAACCGGCAGCAACTGATGAAGCCCAAGCATTAAAAAAGAATCCTAAGCCAAATGAAAAATGCGCAGCAGGATCACCCTCACAAGAATTAAGTTCACCTAGTGTTCGAAAGGCCCCCATACCTTGATAAGTTGGAGCATGAAACATTCGAGCTGCACCAGCGCCTACTCCAAATCCACACAGTCCACCAATTACAATGGACTTCAATGCTATAATTAGAATTTCCATGACTTTCCTTTTACGTTATTTAGAGATAAATTTAATATCGTTCAGATCGATAAACGTAACATTTATTGAGACATCAAGCGTGATGTCATAAAATGTCTTTTTTCTAGGTAAAAAGATAAATAAAAAGCGTTCTGTAGTTATCTTTTCAATAGCAGAAACAACACTAATATCAAGCGGTTCAATTCGTAGCATGACATTATTAGTATTTTTAAGTACTTGCTTTTGCACTTGATTTAGCGCTATAGCGAACGCACGCTGTTTTGAATCTCCTTGCCCAGTTACTCTTACTTGTATCTGCTCAGTTTTTTTCATATTTTTAACCTATTTAAGAACGAGGATATTTTTTCAAAAATGCTTGGGCTATACGTTGACCAAGTTCAACTGTATCCATAAAACCAAATCCTAGTACTTTACAACCGTCATTAATGGCTGTTTCTCCTTCTTCAATTGAACGCATACTGTGTCGTTGAGAATAGCCATATTTATTTTGTGCCGTTATGGCACCTGCACCGCCACTGCCACAAAACGAAAGCCCTAGATCTGCATTCTCACTATTCATTACGTCACCCAATTTCATATCAGCTGCCATACCTGGAATAACAATTGCACGACACCCTTCTATAGAATTAATTCCCTCTGCAATTTTTTGTCCTTTGCCCATTCTATCGCCGATGACAATGATTACTTCTGCCATAATTATGCTCCTATCAATTATTGTTTTTTAAATTTATTAATTCGTTTAATTTGCTATAGCTACTTCATAATGAACAGCCAGCAAATAAGCCTCTTCCATTGGTAGGCTATTGAATAATTGTACGGTTTTACGTGCAAGCATTAAGGATTGCTCTGAGAGTTCATCAAATAAAGAAGGATCAACCTCAGGTAGTTTTTCTCGCGTTTTCGCTCTTTCAACCATTGCTTTAACATGTGATAACAACATCGCTTTTTGCACGTCATTTTGGGTTATTTGATGATCAGTTAACCAACGATTAATGATTTCTATCGTTTGCGCAGTCACAACTTCGGGATCTAAATCATCTTCGATCATACAGAATTGTATTTGTGGCATAGTCATTCTAATTCTCTTGTTTCTTTTTAAGATGACTTAGCCTAAAGGAAATAATTATCAATGTGGAGAGAGACTTTTTCCTATTGCAAAAGGAAATTTATTGTCAGGCATGCTAAAAGCTGTTGTAAACAAGGATTATTATGTAGGATATGATTGAAGATTAACTAAATTGATTTTAAATTTAAACAAACTATTGCTTAAAAGTATCATTAATAAATTTTTTTGATATAAAAAACCCCTTTCCTCAAAATTTTTCAAACAAAGATAGTTATTTTTGTTATTGAGGCTATAAACCTAGGTAGTAGTATTATCAAAAAAGTAAATTGCCAATTTCTTTTTGGTGCTTTTTAAGAAAGGTTACCAGCTGCCAGAGGCACCACCGCCACCACTACGGCCACCGCCACCACCACCAAATCCGCCGAATGAACCTCCGCCAAAACCACCACCATTACCCCCACCGAAACCGCCTCCTCGACCACCACGTCCGCTACCACCACTCATGGTTAAAATTCCACTTAAAATCGCACTGGCAACAAATGCTAAAAATATTAGAGGTAAGACAATATGTAATGAATAACCATTGAACAAAGTAAAACCACCAACTGATATAGCATTTAGTAAACCAGTACCTAAACTTCGGCTAGCACTACGTTTAGTGGAAGTAATCGAAAATAAGCTAGCAATAGTGAAACAAATAAAAAAGGATGCTAATCCATAATTAAATAAATTGGCACCAAAATCACCAGCAAGTACCGTTTTGAGATCTGGATCATTATTAGTCGCTGGTACCTGTTGAGGATCATTTAACTTATTAATTAAAACTGAAAGTGCATCATGTATACCTTGATAATAGTTATTTTGTCTAAATTGTGGCGCTAATTGTTCACGAATGATATGACTAGCAATTAAGTCCGTAATGATTCCTTCAAAACCATAACCAACTTCAATTCGCATCAACTTATCATCTTTAACAATTAATAATAAAATACCATTATCTTGCTCTTTTTTACCTATTTTCCATTGAATAAACACCCTATCGGCATACTGTTCAACCGTTTCATTATCGAGTTTGGGGATCATTAATACCGCGATCTGTGCACCATCAGTTCGCGTTTTCTCAAAAGAAATCAAGCTTGATTCCAAATCATCTATTTGTGATGGCTCTAATGTATCTGACGTATCAATAACACGATGATCAAATGTTGGAATTTCAGTTAATGCATAACTTACAGCACTAAGAAACAGTAAACAAAAGAGCAGATAATATTTTTTCATTATACTTATTGTCCAAAATTGACTGCTGGTGGATTAGAAATTTGTTGTTCATTTTCAACAGTAAACTGTTGTTTTGGTTGTACCCCTATAACATTTGCAATCCACTTGGTTGGTAATTGACGGATATAAGTATTAAATGATTGTACTGTTTCTATATATCGACCTCTAGCAACCGTTATCCGGTTTTCAGTACCTTCCAATTGGCTCATTAAATCTTGATAAAGAGTGTTTGCTTTAAGTTCAGGGTAATTTTCACTAACAGCAATTAAGCGACTTAATGCGGAACTTAACTCTGATTGGGCTTGTTGGAATTTTGAGAATAAAGCGGGATCGCTAAGTTGATCTGCATTAATTTGGATCGAACCCACTTTCGCTCTCGCATCTGTTACCTGTGTAAAAACATCTTTTTCATGAGTTGCATATCCTTTTACTGTATTGACAAGATTCGGAACTAAATCTGCTCGACGTTTATACTGATTAATCACTTCCGACCAAGATGCAGCAACTTTTTCGTCTTGAGTTTGAATACTGTTATAGTCTTTAAAAAAGAAAAATCCACCAACAATGATTAAAATAAGAATAAGCAATAGTAATTTCGATTTCATGGCAAGCCCCTGTAAATAGTTAAACTTTCAAATAACTTAAAAAAGCAATGATAATTAGAAAATACTAACCAGTAGCCTAAAAATTTTGTTACTAAACAAACTGAAAATGCTTAATTGAGGAATATATTTTTAAAACTTTTTATAAAAATAATTATGAACTATAAAATACAAAGAAGAGACTTTTAGATAGTAGATTTAATTTACATGGACTGCTCAAGTTCTTTAATAGATGTTATGCCCATGTAATTTTATTTGATTATATCTTTTTTTAAGCAATTTGCGAAGAATTATCATCGGTAATTTTTTATTGGTATTGCTCACAATGCTTATTTTTAAATTTGATTTTTTAGTTTAAAAATTACTTAGATAATGACTTCAAAACATTCAAGTTGAGCCGGTTCAAAATAGATATCTGCGTTATTTGGACGGCTATCTGTATTACGGTGAGTATGTTTGAAATGAGCAGAATTAACCCAATTTTCAAAATCTTGTTTTGATTCCCATTCGGCATATGATGAAAACAATGTGTAATCTTCATAAGTTTTTCCTTTAAGGAAATAAAAACGATTAAAACCTTTCATCTCTTTTAAATGACTATCACGATTACGCCATATTTCAATAAAAGTGTCTTCACTACCTAACTTAATTTTAAAACGATTCATTACAATATACATCTAATACTCCTTTCATACCCCATACACTCGACAAAAAAAATAGCACGTGATAACACGTGCTACTTTAGTCGATTTATCTAAAATCTATTGATTTTCTTCTGCTGAATTCAATAATTCCGCTAAGTTAGCTGTAGCTTCCTCAGCTGAAACAGTTGTTGGTTGAATTGCATCATCAGATGGCATTGCGCGTTTACGCAAACGCTCTTTATGATATGCATAACCAGTACCTGCAGGAATTAAGCGACCAACAATAACGTTTTCTTTCAGACCACGAAGTTCATCATTTTTACCTGCAACTGCTGCTTCAGTTAATACGCGAGTCGTTTCTTGGAACGATGCCGCAGAAATAAATGACTCAGTAGTAAGTGATGCTTTAGTAATACCAAGCAAATCATGCAAGTAAACAATTGGTTCTTTACCTTGTGCTTCAAGCTCACGATTAATAATCTTCAAGCGTGAAACTTCAAGTTGTTCACCATCAAGTAAACGAGAACCACCAGGATGAATAACAGTTGCTTTACGTAACATTTGACGAACAATAACTTCAATATGTTTATCATTAATTTTTACACCTTGTAAACGATAAACTTCTTGAACTTCATTCACAATGTAACGAGTTACTGCATTAACACCACGTAGACGTAAAATATCATGTGCTGATTCAGGTCCATCAGAAATCACATCGCCACGGCCAACTTGTTCGCCTTCGAACACGTTAAGTTGACGCCATTTTGGAATCATCTCTTCATATGGTTCACTACCATCTAGTGGAGTAATAATTAAGCGACGTTTACCTTTAGTTTCTTTACCGAATGAGATAATACCATCAATTTCAGCAAGAATTGCCGGCTCTTTAGGTTTACGAGCTTCAAATAAATCAGCTACTCGAGGTAAACCACCGGTGATATCTTTAGTACCTACAGATGCTTGTGGAATACGTGCAAGTGTATCACCAACATTAATTTCCGCACCATCTTCTAATTGTACTAATGCTTTACCAGGTAAGAAGTACTGCGCAAGCATTTCTGTACCTGCCACAAAGATATCATTACCTTTAGCATCAACAATTTTAATTGCTGGACGTAGATCTTTACCAACACCAGTACGTTCTGCTACATCTAAGATCACGATAGATGATAAACCTGTTAACTCATCAGTTTGACGAGTAATGGTTTGGCCATCGATCATATCAACAAAACGAACAAAACCTTTCGCTTCCGAAATAACTGGCATTGTATGCGGATCCCAGTTTGCTACCGTTTCACCAGCATCAACAGTTGCACCATTACCTTTAGTTAGAATCGAGCCATAAGGAACTTTATAAGTTTCTTTCATTCGACCTAATTCATCAATAATAGTTAATTCAGCATTACGTGAAGTAATAACTAGTTTCTGATCTGGATTAGTTACAAATTTAGCATTAGTCAGTTTAATACTACCTTTGTTTTTAACTTGAACACTAGATTCTGCTGCTGCTCGAGATGCCGCACCACCGATATGGAACGTACGCATGGTTAACTGTGTACCTGGCTCACCGATTGATTGAGCAGCGATAACACCGATTGCTTCACCTTTGTTCACTAAGTGACCACGAGCTAAGTCACGTCCATAACATTTCGCACAAACACCAAAATCAGTATCACACGAAACTACTGAACGAACTTTAACGCTATCTACAGATTCTTGTTCAAGTAGATCACAATAACTTTCATCAAGTAATGTATTGCGAGGGATTAAAATATCCGCACTACCTGGTTTTAATACGTCTTCAGCTGTTACACGACCTAATACACGTTCACGTAATGGTTCTTTAACATCACCACCTTCAATCACAGGTGTCATTACCACACCTTCTAACGTGCCACAGTCATCTTCAATAACAACTAAATCTTGAGCCACATCAACTAAACGACGAGTTAAGTAACCTGAGTTCGCTGTTTTCAATGCGGTATCAGCAAGACCTTTACGCGCACCATGGGTCGAGATAAAGTATTGAAGTACGTTTAATCCTTCACGGAAGTTTGCCGTAATTGGTGTTTCGATGATTGAACCATCTGGTTTAGCCATCAAACCACGCATACCCGCTAACTGACGAATCTGAGCTGCAGAACCACGAGCACCAGAATCGGCCATCATGTAGATGCTATTAAATGAAGATTGAACTTCTTCTTCACCTTCACGGTTAATCACTTTTTCAGTTGATAAGTTATCCATCATCGCTTTAGCAACACGCTCATTAGCTGCTGCCCAAATATCGATAACTTTGTTATAACGTTCACCTGCAGTTACTAAACCTGATTGGAACTGTTCTTGAATTTCTGCAACTTCGATTTCAGCTTCATTGATAATTTGTAATTTCTTAGCAGGAATTTCCATATCATCAATACCAACCGATACACCAGAACGAGCTGCATAAGCAAAGCCGGTATACATAACTTGGTCAGCTAAAATAACAGTTTCTTTCATGCCCAATTGGCGATAACAAATATTTAAAATTCGTGAAATCGCTTTTTTACCAAGCGGTTGATTAATAACAGAGAAACTCATACCTTTAGGCATAATTAACCATAAGATAGCACGACCAACAGTAGTATCAATTACAGAAGTCGTATCTTCCCATTCACCAATACTGTTACGATGACTTTCAGTTATACGTACTTTAACTTTAGCATGTAATTCAACTAGACCTAAACGATACAGTTTTTCTGCTTCTTTAGGGCCGGTTAATACCATGCCTTCACCTTTAGCATTGACTTTATCACGAGTCATATAGTAAAGACCTAATACCACGTCCTGAGATGGAACGATAATAGGTTCACCACTTGCTGGTGAAAGAATATTGTTGGTTGACATCATTAACGCACGCGCTTCTAATTGTGCTTCTAACGTTAATGGAACGTGAACCGCCATTTGGTCACCATCGAAGTCAGCATTGAATGCCGCACAAACTAATGGGTGCAATTGGATCGCTTTACCTTCAATTAGGATAGGTTCAAACGCCTGAATACCAAGTCTATGAAGTGTTGGTGCACGGTTTAATAATACCGGATGTTCGCGAATAACTTCATCTAAGATATCCCAAACAATTGCATCTTCACGTTCAACCATCTTCTTAGCAGCTTTAATGGTTGTTGCATAACCACGACGCTCTAATTTACCGTAGATAAATGGTTTAAATAGCTCAAGAGCCATTTTCTTCGGTAAACCACATTGATGTAAACGTAAGTATGGACCTACAGTAATTACTGAACGGCCTGAATAGTCTACACGTTTACCTAATAGGTTTTGACGGAAACGACCTTGCTTACCTTTAATCATATCGGCAAGTGATTTTAATGGTCGTTTGTTTGAACCAGTGATTGCACGACCACGACGACCATTATCTAATAATGCGTCTACAGATTCTTGTAGCATACGCTTTTCGTTACGTACAATAATATCTGGTGCAGCTAAATCTAATAAACGTTTTAAACGATTATTACGGTTGATAACACGACGATATAAATCATTTAAGTCCGATGTTGCAAAACGACCGCCATCAAGTGGTACTAATGGTCGTAAATCTGGTGGCAATACAGGTAACACATTTAAGATCATCCATTCAGGTTTATTTTCTGATTGGATAAATGCTTCAATAATCTTAATTCTTTTGGTTAACTTTTTACGTTTTGTTTCAGAATTAGTGGTTGATAGTTCATCACGTAATGCTTCACATTCAGCTTGAACATCAATATTACGTAATAATTCTTGAATAGCTTCTGCACCCATGCGTGCATCAAACTCATCACCGAACTCTTCTAACGCATCTAAATACTGTTCTTCAGTTAAGATTTGTCCACGATCTAAATTTGTCATGCCTCCATCAAGAACCATAAATGATTCAAAATAAAGTACACGTTCAATATCACGAAGTGGCATATCAAGTAATAAACCAATACGAGATGGTAATGATTTTAAAAACCAAATATGTGCAGTTGGTGATGCAAGTTCAATGTGGCCCATACGTTCACGACGTACTTTAGCTTGTGTGACTTCTACACCACATTTTTCACAAATAACACCACGGTGTTTTAAACGTTTATATTTTCCACACAAACATTCATAATCTTTAACTGGCCCGAAAATACGCGCACAAAACAATCCATCACGTTCAGGTTTAAACGTACGATAGTTAATTGTTTCAGGTTTTTTAACTTCACCAAAAGACCATGAACGAATCATATCAGGAGAGGCAAGGCCTATCTTGATAGCATCAAAATCTTCAGTTTTTGTTTGTGCTTTTAGAAACTTTAGTAAGTCTTTCACAATTGACTCCTATGGAGTTAAACCAATTAGATAACTTATCATTACTGATAAGTTATCCCTATAAATAGAAATCATTTTAGTTAGCTAAGATTACTCTTCATCTAACTCGATATTAATACCTAACGAACGAATCTCTTTTAACAATACGTTAAATGATTCAGGGATCGCAGGTTCCATACGATGATCACCATCTACAATATTTTTATACATCTTAGTACGACCGTTCACATCATCTGATTTAACAGTTAACATTTCTTGTAAGGTATAAGCTGCACCATATGCTTCAAGTGCCCATACTTCCATCTCACCGAAACGTTGACCACCAAATTGAGCTTTACCACCCAATGGTTGTTGAGTAACCAGACTATATGAACCTGTAGAACGGGCATGCATCTTATCATCAACTAAGTGATTCAATTTCAACATGTACATATAACCTACAGTTACTGGACGTTCAAATTGTTCACCGGTACGTCCATCATACAAGGTAATTTGACCTGAAGTTGGTAAATCACCAAGTTCAAGTAATGCTTTAATTTCTTGCTCTTTTGCACCATCAAATACCGGTGTTGCAAGTGGCATACCATTACGTAAATTTTGCGCCAATGTCATCACTTCTTGATCGGTAAATTCAGCAACATTTACTTTTTGTGCAGCACCTAAACCAAGGTCATAAGCTTTTTGGATAAAATCACGTAATTTAGCTAACTCTTGCTGTTCTTTTAGCATTGCATCGATCTTTTGACCAATACCTTTCGCCGCCATACCCAAGTGAGTTTCTAAAATCTGACCGATATTCATACGAGAAGGAACACCTAGAGGATTCAATACGATATCTACTGGGCGACCTTTATCATCATATGGCATATCTTCAATTGGGTTGATTTTAGAGATAACCCCTTTGTTACCATGACGACCAGCCATCTTATCACCAGGCTGAATTTGACGTTTAACAGCTAAGTAAACTTTAACGATTTTGAGTACACCTGGTTGTAAATCATCACCTTGAGTGATCTTCATTCGTTTAGCTTCAAGTTTTTTGTTAAACTCAGCTTTAATTTCTTCGTGTTGTTCAGCTAGTTGTTCTAATTGAGCTTGCTTACTTTCATCGGCAATACCAATGGTTAACCATTTTTCACGTGGTAACGCATCTAATTTATCTGCTTTAATGCCACCAGAAATTAATACATCACGAATACGAGCAAATAATGCTGCTTCAAGGATCTTAAGTTCTTCTGTTAAATCTTTGCGAACTTGTTTAAGTTGCATCTCTTCAATTTCAAGTGCACGTTTATCTTTCTGTACACCATCACGAGTAAAGACTTGAACATCAATAACTGTACCTGAAACACCATTTGGTACACGAAGTGAAGTATCTTTAACATCTGACGCTTTTTCACCAAAAATAGCGCGTAATAATTTTTCTTCTGGTGTTAACTGTGTTTCACCTTTTGGTGTTACTTTACCAACCAGAATATCACCACCTTTAACTTCAGCACCAATATAAACAATGCCTGATTCATCTAGTTTAGAAAGCGCCGCTTCACCAACATTTGGAATATCTGCGGTAATTTCTTCTGCACCTAGTTTAGTATCACGAGATACACAAGATAATTCTTGAATATGAATCGAAGTGAAACGGTCATCTTGTACCACTTTTTCAGAAACTAAAATAGAATCTTCAAAGTTATAACCATTCCATGGCATGAATGCCACACGCATGTTTTGACCTAAAGCCAACTCACCTAAGTCAGTTGATGGACCATCCGCAAGGACATCACCACGCTCAACTTTTTCACCTAATTCCACACATGGAATTTGGTTAATACAGGTATTTTGGTTCGAACGGGTATATTTAGTTAAATTATAAATATCAATCCCTGTTTCACCAGCGTACATTTCATCATCGTTAACATTAATTACAATGCGTGATGCATCAACATATTGTACTGTACCACCACGACGAGCAACTGCAGTTACACCTGAGTCAACCGCTACTGCACGTTCCATACCTGTACCAACAAATGGTTTTTCTGCTTTTAACGTTGGTACCGCTTGACGTTGCATGTTTGCACCCATCAATGCACGGTTCGCATCGTCATGTTCTAAGAATGGAATTAATGAAGCACCAACCGATACGATTTGTTGTGTTGATACGTCCATATAGTGGACTTGTTCAGGGCTATATAAACCAGACTCACCATTTAAACGACAAGTCACTAAATCTTCTTTAAAACGACCATCGTCATCAAGATTTGAGTTAGCCTGAGCAATAACAAATTCACTTTCGTCGATTGCTGATAAATAGTTAATTTCGTCAGTCACCACACCATCAATTACTCGGCGATATGGAGTCTCAAGGAATCCATACTCATTAGTACGAGAATAAACCGCTAATGAGTTAATCAAACCGATGTTTGGACCTTCCGGTGTTTCAATCGGACATACACGACCATAATGGGTAGGATGTACGTCACGTACTTCAAAGCCTGCTCGTTCACGGGTTAAACCACCTGGACCTAATGCAGAAATACGACGTTTGTGAGTAATTTCAGATAATGGATTGTTTTGATCCATAAACTGAGATAACTGGCTAGAACCAAAGAATTCGCGGATAGCTGCTGAAATTGGTTTGGCATTAATCATATCTTGTGGCATTAGTGAATCTAAGTCACCTAATGATAAACGTTCTTTTACAGCACGCTCTACACGCACTAAACCAATACGGAATTGGTTTTCTGCCATTTCACCAACACTACGGATACGACGATTACCTAAGTGATCGATATCATCGACTTCACCATGACCATTACGAATACTGATCAATTTCTTCATTACATCAACGATATCAGTTTTAGTTAAGACACTTTCACCCTCAATATCGTCTCGTCCTAAAGAACGGTTGAATTTCATACGACCGACTGCTGATAAGTCATAACGTTCGTCAGAGAAGAATAGATTATCAAATAATGCTTCAGCAGCTTCTTTTGTTGGTGGCTCGCCTGGGCGCATCATTCGGTAAATTTCAACTAATGCACCTAGTCGATCGCGAGTAGAGTCAACATTTAAGGTTTCAGAAATAAATGGACCATGATCTAAATCATTAGTGAATAATGTTTCAATTTTCTTATAGCCAGCATTAGTTAATTCAAGCAATAGCTCTAGTGAAATTGGTGTATTAGCAAAAGCAACAACTTCACCTGTTTCTTGATTTACATAATTTTTCGCTAATACTTTATTAACAATATATTCAACTGGAACATCGATCTTAGTTACTTTATCTTTTTCAAGCTCACGAATATGACGAGCTGTAATACGACGACCTTTCTCTGCGTAAACTTTACCTTTTGATTCAATATCAAATAACGCTGTTTCACCGCGTAAACGCTCTGGCACAAGATCCATTTTTAATTTTGATTTGCCCACTTCGAAAATAGTTTTTTCGAAGAACATATCTAAAATTTCTTCTGTTTCATAACCTAACGCACGCAAAATGATTGTTGCAGGAAGTTTACGACGACGGTCAATACGAGCAAAAAGATTATCTTTTGGATCAAATTCGAAATCAAGCCAAGAGCCACGATAAGGAATAATCCGAGCATTATATAAAACTTTACCAGAAGAGTGTGTTTTACCTTTATCACTATCAAAGAACACACCTGGACTACGGTGTAATTGTGAAACGATAACACGTTCTGTACCGTTAATCACAAACGTACCATTGTCCGTCATTAAAGGAATTTCGCCCATATAGACGTCTTGCTCTTTAATATCTTTAACTGTTCCTTCTGGCGCATCTTTATCATAAATAACTAAACGTAATTTAACGCGCAATGGTGCTGAGTAAGTGATCCCTCTAATTTGACATTCTTTTACATCAAATACAGGTTCGCCCATCTTAAAGCTCACGTATTGTAACTCAGCGCTACCACTATAACTTTTTATCGGAAATATTGAACGAAAAGCGGCTTCTAAACCATATTGACCTTCAGGGTCTTGCTCAATAAACTTCTGGAACGAATCAAGTTGAATAGAAAGAAGATACGGTATATCCAAGACTTGTGGACGCTTACCAAAATTCTTACGAATTCGTTTTTTCTCGGTATAAGAGTAAACCATTAGTTCCTCAACTTGCTTATCTGCTATTTTAGCATGATTAAATATTCATCAGGGTACTACGAAATAATAACGCCTGACACCTCATCGAAAATATCTATAAATATCAAATGATTAGGCTTAATATATATATTATTTCTTTATTACTTATTATTGATAATCTTCAAATAAAATTCTTTGACTTATTACAGCGCAAAAAGGCTGGAGGTATAAAACCCCCAGCCAGTTAGCTTGTTATCGATAAACTTACTTAAGTTCGACAACTGCACCAGATTCTTCAAGTGCCTTTTTAAGTTCATCTGCGTCAGCTTTACTAACACCTTCTTTAACAGTTGCTGGAGCTGATTCAACAAGGTCTTTAGCTTCTTTTAAGCCTAAACCAGTTGCACCACGAACTGCTTTGATAACAGCTACTTTGTTAGCGCCAACATCTTTTAAGATTACATCAAATTCAGATTTTTCTTCTGCTGCTTCAGCTGGACCAGCAGCTGCAACTGCTACAGCTGCTGCTGCAGAAACGCCAAATTTTTCTTCCATCATAGATACAAGTTCAACAACATCCATTACAGACATTTCAGCAACTGCATCTAAAATTTGTTCTTTAGTGATAGACATAATATAGTTTCCCAAATTTACATTTTTTTAATTAATAAAATTCACAATCATACTGCAATTAAGCAGCTTGTTTTTGATCGCGAACCGCTGCAAGAGTACGAACCAATTTGCCAGCTGCGGCTTCTTTCATGGTTGACATCAAGCGAGCTAATGCTTCTTCATAAGTAGGTAATGTTGCTAAGCGATCAATGTTCGCTGCAGTAATCAACTCACCTTCAAAGGCTGCGGCTTTAATCTCAAAATTACTATTTTCTTTTGCAAACGCTTTAAAAATACGCGCTGCAGCACCTGGGTGCTCATTTGAAAATGCAATTAGAGTTGGACCAACAAACGAATCTTTTAAACACTCGTATTGAGTTCCCTCAACAACGCGGCGTAATAAGGTGTTACGAACAACACGCATATAAACACCAGCTTCACGAGCAGATTTACGTAATGCGGTCATATTTTCTACAGTTACACCACGAGAGTCGGCCACAACTGCAGATAGCGCACCTTTGGCGATTTCATTAACTTCAGCAACAATTTCTTGTTTATTTTGAAGATTTAGTGCCATTGGTATTGCTCCTGGATTAAACTAGGCAAAGCCTAGAATTACTTTAACTAACTACAAAAGTAGCTAGCACAATCACGATGAGCAGAATCCCTCTATTATATCTTATCAGGTTCTGTCACCGTCTACGTAGGAAGATTAAGTAATTAAATATTAATTACACCTACGGTCTTGGACGGGGTCTGGTTAAGGCCAGACACCAACCGATTCTTTGTTTAATATTAATTAAACAGATGCATTTAATGTAGCTTGATCAATAGCAACACCAGCACCCATTGTGGTAGAAAGGCTAACTTTCTTCACAAATACACCTTTTGAAGAAGCTGGTTTTGCACGTTTTAATGCAACAAGTAATGCTTCTAGATTTTCTTTAAGTTTATCTGCATCAAAATCAGCTTTACCGATAGTGGTATGGATAATACCATTTTTATCGTTACGGTAGCGAATTTGACCTGCTTTAGCATTTTTTACTGCTTCAGCAACGTTAGGAGTTACTGTGCCAACTTTAGGGTTTGGCATTAAACCACGAGGTCCTAAGATTTGACCAAGTTGACCAACCACGCGCATTGCGTCTGGAGATGCGATAACAACATCAAAGTCCATTTCGCCTTTTTTGATTTGATCTGCTAGATCATCCATACCTACTAATTCAGCACCTGCTTCTTTAGCGGCATCAGCGTTTGCACCTTGAGTAAATACAGCAACTCGTACACTACGTCCAGTACCGTGTGGAAGAACGATAGCACCACGTACATTTTGATCTGATTTACGTGAATCAATACCTAAATTAACGGCAACGTCAACGCTTTCAATAAATTTAGCTGTTGCGAATTCTTTTAACAAAGCGATAGCTTCATTAATTTCATATTGTTTAGTTGCATTTACTTTTTCGCGGATAAGTTTAGCTTTCTTAGATAATTTAGCCATGAATTAACCCTCCACTTCCAAGCCCATTGAACGTGCTGTTCCTTCAATAGAACGCATCATCGTTTCAATGGTTGCACCATTCATATCAGCAGCTTTCAATTCAGCGATTTCGCGAATTTGAGCGCTAGTTACTTTACCTACTTTTTTCTTGTTAGGCTCACCTGAACCAGACTTGATTTTAGCAGCTTTCTTTAATAATACAGCGGCCGGAGGTGTCTTAGTTACAAAAGTGAATGAACGGTCAGAATAGACAGTAATAACAACAGGAATAGGTAAACCTTTTTCCATGCTTTCTGTTTTAGCGTTAAATGCTTTACAAAATTCCATAATATTCACACCATGTTGACCAAGTGCTGGACCAACTGGCGGACTAGGATTTGCTGCACCAGCTGCAACTTGCAACTTGATGTAAGCTTGTACTTTTTTTGCCATTTTAGTTTCCTTTTCTCGGGTGCAAACGCCTCTATTAATAACAACTATTAATAAATAGACAGCTCCCCTAAGTTAAATGAGGGCGAGATTATCCTACAATTATTACGAAAATGCAAGATTTTTATTAGCAGATAAAATAAAAGCAGGGACAACCCTGCTTTTATAGAATAAAAATAAAAAGTATTAAAGTACGTCGACAGCATTAAGTTCTTTAAATGCAAGTTCTAAACGTGCAACTAAAGATTCTTGACCTTTACGTAACCATACACGTGGGTCATAGTATTTCTTATTCGGTGCGTCAACGCCTTCAGGGTTACCTAATTGACCTTGAAGATAAGCTTCATTTGCTTTGTAATAACCTAAAATACCAGCCCAGTTTGCCCATTGAGTATCAGTATCAATGTTCATTTTAACAACACCATAGCTTACTGCTTCTGCAATTTCTTCTGGTGTAGAACCTGAACCGCCATGGAACACAAAGTTCAATGATTTAGCTGGTAAATTGAATTTTTCAGATACAAATTTTTGTGAATTATCTAAAATTTTTGGCGTTAATTTCACATTACCTGGTTTGTAAACACCATGAACGTTACCAAATGATGCAGCGATAGTGAAACGAGGGCTAATTGCACTTAAACGTTCATAAGCATAAGCAACATCTTCTGGTTGAGTATAAAGTGCTGAACTATCCATATGGCTATTATCTACGCCATCTTCTTCACCACCAGTACAACCAAGTTCTAACTCTAATGTCATTTTCATTGCTGACATACGAGCAAGATATTGACAACAGATATCAATGTTATCTTTCAAAGATTCTTCTGAAAGGTCGATCATGTGAGAAGAGAATAAAGGTTTACCAGTTTTAGCAAAGTTAGCTTCACCGGCGTCAAGTAATCCATCAACCCAAGGAAGAAGTTTTTTAGCACAGTGGTCGGTATGAACAATAACAGGTACACCGTATTTTTCAGCCATAAGGTGAACATGTTTAGCACCAGAAATTGCACCTAAAACAGCAGTTTCTTGCCCATCTAATTTTAATCCTTTACCCGCGATAAATTGAGCACCGCCATTAGAGAATTGAACGATAACAGCAGAACCAACTTTAGCGGCAGTTTCAATTACTGCGTTAATTGTATTAGTGTCAACACAGTTAACAGCTGGTAATGCAAAATTGTTTTCACGAGCAACTTGAAACACTTTTTGAACATCATCACCGGTTACAACACCAGGTTTCACGACATCAGAAATCTTTGTAGCCATTTTAATACCTATAGATTTATTTATATAAAAAGTAAAGGATGAGTAATCGGCTCATCCTTCATATAGAAAAATATTACGCTTTTGCTCTCTCTTCTAGCATAGCAACTGCAGGAAGTTTTTTACCTTCAACAAACTCAAGGAACGCACCACCACCAGTTGAAATATAAGAGATTTTATCTTCAATACCAAATAAGTCAATTGCCGCTAATGTATCACCGCCACCGGCGATTGAGAAACCTTGGCTATCAGCAATTGCTTTAGCAACAATTTCAGTACCACGACGGAAATTAGGGAACTCAAACACACCGACAGGACCATTCCATAAAATGGTTTTTGCTTTTTTGATAATATCAGCTAACGCTTCTGCTGACTCATCACCTAAATCAAGGATTTGTTCATTTTCTTTCACATCTTTAACTGATTTTTCAGTTGCCGTTGCTGTTTCGCTAAATTCTGTTGCTACGCGAACATCAGTTGGAACTGGAATATGACAATTAGCCATTAATTTTTTCGCTTCAGGAATTAAATCAGCTTCATAAAGTGATTTACCCACATTATAGCCTTCAGCTGCGATGAAGGTATTAGCGATACCACCACCAACAATAATTTGATCAGCGATTTTTGATAAAGAATCAAGAACAGTTAATTTAGTTGATACTTTAGAACCAGCAACAATCGCGACCATTGGACGAGCTGGATTATCAAGTGCTTTACCTAATGCATCAAGTTCTGCGGCTAATAATGGACCTGCGCAAGCAACTGGAGCAAATTTACCAGCACCATGAGTTGAAGCTTGCGCTCGGTGAGCTGTACCGAATGCATCCATTACATAGATATCACAAAGTGCTGCATATTTTTTAGATAAAGCTTCGTCATCTTTACCTTCGCCAACATTAAAACGTACATTTTCAAGAACAACAAGTTCACCTTCTTTAACGTCGACACCGTTAAGATAATCTTTAACTAGACGAACAGGGAAAGAAACATGTTCTTTTAAATAATCCACCACTGGTTGTAAAGAGAATTCAGGGTTATATTCACCTTCCGTTGGACGGCCAATATGAGAAGTAACCATTACTTTAGCGCCTTTTTTAATGGCTTCTTCAATAGTAGGTAATGATGCTTTAATTCGCGCATCAGAAGTAACCTTACCATTTTTGACTGGCACATTAAGATCTGAGCGAATAAATAGACGTTTCCCTTTTAGATCAAGATCTTGCATTCTAATGATAGACATGAGACTTCCTCTTATAAATATATAAACAATAAAATTTTTGTTATTCTAACATAAAATTTGTTTTTAGGTTACAATCATTATCGGTTATATAGTAAACATTTACTTGAAATAAAGTCATTTATACTTTGTATAGCAAATTTTTTTATGTAACTGCATTGACAATAGAAAGAAAATCAGGCATATTTCCCCGCCTTATTAATATGTATTTTATCTAAACTTGGGAGTTGACTTTGGCTAATATCAAATCAGCTAAAAAGCGTGCGGTTCAGTCCGAAAAACGCCGTAAACATAATGCTAGTAACCGTTCAATGATGCGTACTTATATTAAAAAAGTTTACGCAGCTGTAGCAGCTGGTGATAAACAAACAGCTGAAGTAGCATTCAAAGACATGCAAGCAGTTGTTGACCGTCAAGCGGCTCGTGGTTTAATCCACAGAAATAAAGCTGCACGTCATAAAGCGAATTTAATTAAACAGATTAAAGCATTAGCTTAATACTTTACTCTGTTGACAAATAAATTTAGACAAAATTGAAAAAAAGTGGTGTAGGCCACTTTTTTATTAATATACTATTATTTAAATTTATATGAATATAACAAAGAGAGTATATTGTGGTTCAACGCGATTATGTAAGAAAAAAGAGCCAACCAAAAAGAAAAGCTAAAAAAAATAAGTCCCGAATACTTCCGTCTTTAATGATATTCCTCGCGCTCATCATTATTATTTTGTTTTCTTCTATTCTATATTTTATTTCAACCAATTCCCCTGAAAAACCTGTTGAACGACCAAAAGTAAAAACTGAATCACCAGCAGCAATCTTACCAGAAAAACCACAGGAGCGTTGGACCTATCTCAAAGAATTAGAAACACCTAATGCTAGTGGTAATTCCAATTTAGAAACAATCGAAAGACAACAAATATTAGATAGTTTTATGAATAATACGCCTGCCACAACAACATCTACAAATTCTCCAACTATATTAGCAAATACTGACAATAGTAATTGGTTACTACAGTGTGGCGCATTTAAAGATAAAACGAATGCAGATATATTAAAAGCCTCACTGGCAATGACAGGCATTAGTGGTAAGATATTTTCTAGTCAGCAGCTATATCGAGTCATCGTTGGGCCATATTCAAATAAAGGTGATGCGCAAAAGGTGTTAAGTACTTTAAAAACAAATGGGATTAATAACTGTATTATTTCTAATTAAAAAGGTATATTATGAATATACTTAAACATATACAGACCTTTCTGACAATGTTATGGTCGCGTATAAATCATGATCACTTAACCACATCATCGGCAGAACTTGCTTATACAACAATACTTGCATTAGTCCCACTGATAACCGTTATTTTTTCTTTATTATCAGCCTTTCCTATGTTTGATGAAGTTAGTCAATCATTAAAACAGCTCATTTATAGCAACCTTGTCCCTACTGCAAGTGACACCATTCAAAATTATCTCGAACAATTTATTACCAACACAAAAAAAATGACTTTTGTCGGAATTATCGGTTTAATGGTGACATCATTACTACTGATTAATTCAATTAATAATGCGTTAAACCGTATTTGGCGAACCAAACGCAAACGTTCATTCATGTATAACTTAACCATGTATTGGACAATTTTAACATTAGGTCCTATTTTAGTCGGATCGAGTATAGCAGTAAGTTCTTATATATTTTCATTAAAATGGTTATCAACTGCCGCTAGTGGTGATTTACTGCTGAGCACTTTACCATTTATCATATCGATTGTTGGATTCTGGTTGCTTTACAGCATTATTCCTACTGAATCAATACCGTTTAAAGAAGCGGCAATTGGTGCTTTAGTTGCCGCAATATTATTCGAAATTGGTAAACGTGCTTTTGCGCTGTATGTTACTTCTTTCCCAACTTATCAACTAATTTATGGCGTAGTTTCTTCAATTCCTATTATGTTGGTTTGGATCTATTGTTCGTGGTGTATAGTACTATTTGGCGCTGAATTTGCAGCAACCCTAACTGACTTTAATAAACAAAGAAAAGTACTGTTAAAGTACTCACCTAAACCGGAGTAGTATCTATTATGATTGCCCTAATTCAACGCGTAAAACAAGCATCAGTTTCTGTTGATAATCAAATTATTGGTCAAATAGATCAGGGATTACTTGTTTTACTTGGTATTGAGCAAGGTGATAACGAGCAAAAAGCGATACGTTTGCGGGAAAAAGTACTTGGTTATCGTATTTTCAGTGATGATGATGGCAAGATGAACCTCAATGTTCAGCAAATAAATGGTAAATTATTGGTTGTTTCACAATTTACGCTAGCAGCGGATACACAAAAAGGTATGCGCCCAAGTTTCACAAAAGGCGCATCGCCCGCTATGGCCAATGAGCTTTACCAATTTTTTGTCAAACAGTGCCGACAGCATATTGAAACTCAAACAGGACAATTCGCCGCTGACATGCAGGTAGCGCTGATTAATGATGGTCCAGTGACCTTTTGGCTACAAGTTTAATAACTTATTTTACCTTATTTAACCATTCCAATGAGGCGCTCTCATCTGTCAGACCTAACTTATGCAGTTTATTTTTATAGTATTGTTTAACTTCATCCCATTGATAGTATGGAAAATTATTGGTTGGCAAAGGAAGATGGACTTCTCGTTCATTTAACATCACTTTGATTAATATAGGTTGATTAGATTGGTTACTTTGGTAAAAAATCCATTGAATATTGGCTCCCATAGGAATAATTCTTTCTGCTTGCCAAACGGAAGGGTAGTCCTCCACTGAATTAACCGCTGTATATGCTCCCTCAAGTTCAAGCAATGTTGCTAATGGCGAAACGGTTTCAGCATGTGCAAAGCGTAAGTTAGCATCGACATTCTTATCGGTTATAGCCTTATCAGCAGTTTTTAGCATATCCAACAATAGTGGGGCAGCAATTTTCACTTGAATCCCCTTTGCATCAAAAGCAGGACCTATTTGTAAAAAATTTTTAGCTGTAACTACCGTATTAAACCACACTAGCTGATCTTGAGTAAAATAATCACTAAAATCAAGATGGTTACCAGCTAGCGTTTCTGGCGGAAACGATAATAATTCTTGATAAAGTTGATAAATGGCAATAACAAAATCTGCTGTTTTAATTGAAGATTTTTCAGATAAAGCAACACTATTATTTAACTGATGAATAAAATCAGCAGTGAATATCAAACGGGCAACATCTTGGCTCATATCCGCAGTTTTAGTTGCACGTTCTAACAATTTTAACGCAGCTTTGATATTTTTACTCTTCTTATAAGCATCATATGCCGGAGAATACTCAAAAAAACGTAATAACGTTTGTTTATTTTCTGGTGGTTGAAAAATCTGAATATCAGGATAATTCGCTTTAAATGGTTTAACAAAAATTTCCGCAGTTTCTTTCGCTCGCGGTGAAGTTGATGATATTACTTCGATTTTTTGTCCTTTAAAAACTGTCGGATAGTTGTTTAACATCCGTTGACTAATCAAACTAATATCTTTTCGACCAAGATCGGTAAGCTCTCCATAATGATTTCTATTCAGTGCGTTAATACGAATAATTTGCTTTAATAATGATTTTCCCATATCGGTTAATTGATTATTTTTTTCAGCTAAGGTTAATACGCTATAAGCAATATCTTCATATTTGGATTTACTAAGATAACGTGAACCATGGCGACCAATATGATCAATATAAAATGCTTGATAACCAGCTGGTACAGCAGTTGGTTGTTTAACATATTGATACGCGGTCTTTGAGCCTGATGTCATCATTTTTGCCAAACTGAGGGGAGAGAATATCAGCAATAAAATTGCGACGATTAAAAACTGGATAAAAAAAGATTGTTTTATAAAAGACATAATGACTCCTACCTATAATCAACAATATAAGTGGAAAATATGAGTGCTTTTTTGATCATTGTATACTATTAATGACATAATTTAACCGAAAATCATGTAATTATTTTAATAACACTCTTTCAATTTTTAAAAAAAAGATTATCTTATTAGCTACTTTTTATAACTCATTTAATTGATTTAAAAAATAATGAAATTATATGGCCTTTCTGGTACTAAAATTAGCTGTGCGTTTATATCAGCTTGCATAAATACTCCTTACAACACAACACGTTTTCTTAAAGATCTCATTGCCGGAATAACCGTTGGTATCATCGCTATTCCGCTAGCTATGGCTCTAGCTATTGCGAGTGGTGTTGCGCCTCAGCATGGCCTCTATACGGCAATTATCGCCGGGTTTGTGATAGCCCTTACCGGTGGCTCACGTTTTAGCGTTTCGGGACCAACTGCGGCATTTGTGGTAATTCTATATCCTGTTTCTACACAATTTGGCTTATCCGGACTGTTAATTGCCACGCTACTTTCCGGTGTTTTTTTGATATTAATGGGAGTGATTCGTTTAGGGCGATTAATTGAATACATTCCACTACCGGTGGTATTAGGTTTTACTTCCGGTATTGCGATAACGATTGCCACCATGCAAATAAAAGATTTCTTTGGCTTAACGTTAGAACATATGCCAGAAAGCTATATCAATAAAGTTATTGAACTAGTTAGAACTTTTCCAACTATTAATATCGCCGATACCCTAGTTGGTTTTGTTACACTGATTGTTCTAGTTGTTTGGCCTAAATTTCGGGTAAAAATATCTGGCCATTTACCAGCATTAATTGCAGGTATTTTAACCATGTTGTTATTCAACCAATTTGGCTATCACATCGAAACAATAGGTTCACGATTCACTTATACATTAGCCGATAACACTGTTGGTCATGGTATTCCGCCGGTTTTGCCAGAATTTATCTTACCATGGGAACACGCCACTTTTACATGGGATTGGCCGACATTAACCGCTTTAATTCCGATCTCGTTAACTATGGCAATGTTATGTGCAATTGAATCATTGCTATGTGCAGTCGTGTTGGATGAAATGACACATACCAAACATCATTCCAATAGCGAACTCATTGGCCAGGGTTTAGGTAATCTCATTGCACCGTTTTTCGGAGGAATTTCAGCAACAGCAGCAATAGCTCGTTCGGCAGCAAATGTTAAAGCTGGTGCCACCTCACCGATTGCCGCAGTATTGCATTCATTAATCGTATTATTGGCCCTTATCTGTTTTGCTCCGCTTTTATCATTTATCCCATTATCAGCAATGGCAGCATTATTGTTAATTGTTGCATGGAATATGAGTGCCGTTCAACGCGTAATCTATATTATTAAATGTGCGCCTAAAGACGACATTATTATCATGCTTATTTGCATGTCACTTACCGTATTATTTGATATGGTTATTGCTATTACACTGGGGATTGTATTAGCCTCTATCTTATTTATGCGGCGTATTGCCCGTATGACTCGCTTGGTCGAATTGAATCAAGTAAATGAAAAAACCTTAGTTCTACGTATCAATGGTCCATTGTTCTTCGCTGCCGCTGAAAAGACATTCTTAGAGTTATATCAGAAAATTAATGATTACCAACATATTGTTTTGCAATGGGATGCAGTACCTATTCTTGATGCTGGTGGCTTAAATGCACTAATCCATTTTATTGATGAATTACCGCCACAAGTTGATCTATCTATTTGCGAACTACAATTTCAACCATTAAAAACCTTAGCACGAGCAAAAATTGTACCAATCGCAGACAAATTAATGTTTTATCCAACTTTAGATGAAGCACTGAAAGATAAAATTTAATAACTAAATTGGTTTTATTATATTGATCAAATATTATACTTAGTGAAAGTAAATCGTCTGATTTTTACTAAGTATTCTGTATCACCTATTCTCTAAACTAATATGACTAATAATTATTTTAAAAAATTTTGTTTATTTAATAGATTACATTAACAACAAAAACAGGAAATTTATATGATAGCTAATGAAAACATTATTCAAAGTTTTAAACAAAAAGCAAATTGGTTTATTGTAATTGGTATAATTTTAATTGTTCTCGGTTGCTTGGCATTGGGTTATCAATTCATCGCCACTGTGTTTTCTGTTTATTTTATTGGCTCACTGATTTTTATCGCAGGTATTATACAAGTTATCCACTCTTTTAACATCAAAGGGGTTGGGCAAACTGCTTTATGGGCCATTATGGGAATTTTATATATTTTTATTGGTCTAATGTCATTTTTCCAACCCATTGCTGTCTCTTCAGCATTAACATTACTTATTTCATTATTATTAACAATTAGCGGGTTTACTCAAATTTTTGCTGCAATGAGTAACCGCAATTTACCGCGTTGGGTATGGATCATTTTTTCTGGGATTATTAACATCATTTTAGGGCTTATGCTGATGGCAGGCTGGCCATATGATAGTATTTGGGTATTAGGTATGTTTTTAGGAATAGATCTAGTATTCCAAGGCTTTGCTTATATTACTATCGGTTCTGCATTAAAAAACTCTAGATCTTAAATTTTATTTTATTGCTCACAACATCGTTTGTGAGCAATAAAACTAAGCGGTTCATAAATAAAACAGCTAATCACCATCAAAGATGGTCATTTATAACTTTTATTAGTTTTCGTTTTGACTTCACGCATTGACTGCAATATTCGATGATAATTAGCTAATCTTGATGGCGCTATCGCTCCTTCGCTAACCGCTTTTTGCAATAAACAACCTGGGGTATCTAAATGATTGCAATCCCGAAATTGGCACCCCCCTAAATAATCATCAAATTCGACAAAACCGGCAATAACTTCCTCGGGTTCTAAATGCCATAAACCAAACTCCCGAATTCCCGGCGAATCTATAATATCGCCGCCATTAGGTAAATGGTAAAGTCGAGTTGAAGTTGTGGTATGTTGGCCAAGCCCCGATATTTCAGACACTTCACCAGTTAGCGTCGCTTGATCATGAGGTAATAGCAAATTGATAATACTCGATTTACCGACACCTGATTGCCCAACTAAAATAGATATTTTGCCATCTAATACCTGCTGCAAAGGCGCAATACCCTGCTGTGATTGGCAAGAGATATATAAAACTTGATAACCAATTTTGCTATAAATAAGAAACTGCTGTTCAATCTCTTGTTTTTTTTGTTCATCAAGCAAATCAATTTTATTCAATACGATAATTGGGGTAATTTTAGTCGCTTCACATGCAACTAAATAACGATCGATGATATTAAATGATAATTCAGGTAATACCGCAGAAATAATAACAATTTGATCGACATTGGCGGCAACAGGTTTAACGCCATCATAAAAATCAGGTCGTACTAACTCGGAATGACGAGGATGAACGGCTCCTATAATACCATTAGTATTCGGTTCTAAACTTTCACGCCACAATACTTTATCACCGGTCACTAATGATGGTAAAGTACGACGAATACTACATCGGTAGATGTTGCCAGCATTATCTTCAACATCCGCTGATTTGCCAAAGCGACTCACTACCACGCCATCACGAGGCGCAGAAAAATTAGCCAGATTGTCATCTAACTTAGTTTCTAAACGCTGTTGATGCTTAGCGGCCATACGCCTTTTTTGATTTTTTGAGAGTTGATTTTTCGCCACAGTAACTAATTTTTTGCTCAAACAGTTTGGTACTTATGCTACACTACTCGGTATTAAAAAGAAAATTTATCTCGAAAATTATGACGACACAAGTAAATATAAACAGTAGTAATCTTATCTGGATTGACCTAGAAATGACAGGTCTTGATCCAAATAGCGATCGGATTATCGAAATCGCTACCATCGTAACTGATTCTAATTTAAATATCCTAGCTGAAGGCCCAGTCATTGCTATCCATCAATCAGATGAACAACTTGCGCTTATGGATGATTGGAATCAAAGAACGCATGGCAAATCCGGATTAATTGAACGTGTGCGTCAAAGTACCATTTCCGAACAACAAGCTGAACAACAAACCCTTGAATTTTTAAAACAATGGGTGCCGGAAAACAGTTCGCCAATCTGTGGTAATACCATTGGCCAAGATCGCCGTTTTCTATTTAACTATATGCCAAATTTAGAAAAATATTTTCATTATCGCTATTTAGATGTCAGTACGATTAAAGAATTAGCCAGACGCTGGAAACCAGAAATATTAAAAGGTATCAGTAAACAGAGTTCACATCAAGCTTTAGATGATATTCGCGACTCCATCGCCGAATTAGTTTATTACCGACAACACTTTTTTAATCTTACTAATGAATGATCATGAGTATTGTATATACGATCTTACTTTATCTAATTCAGCCACTAGTCTGGCTTAGATTACTTTGGCGCAGCCGTAAAGCGCCAGATTATCGTAAACGCTGGTTAGAACGTTATGGATTTTGCAAAAATAAAGTTAAATCAGGTGGAATTTTAGTACATGCGGTTTCTGTCGGCGAAACGTTAGCCGCAATTCCATTGATTAAAGCACTTCAAAGCCAATATCCACAGTTACCGATTACGGTGACGACCATGACACCCACTGGCTCTAAACAAGTTAAATCAATACTCAAAGAGAGTGTTAGTCATGTCTACTTGCCTTATGATCTGCCTTGTGCAATACATCGCTTTCTAAAAACAGTTCAGCCCAAATTAGTCATAATTATGGAAACAGAGCTTTGGCCAAACTTAATTAGCCAATGTGATAGCAAAAAAATTCCATTGATTATTGCTAATGCCCGCTTATCAGAACGTTCAGCCAAAAGATACCATAAACTAGGACAAGCTATTAGTAAACTATTAGCTAAAATCAGCACCGTTGCCGCCCAAAATAGACAAGACGGTGATAGATTTATCTCATTGGGTCTACCGGCAGATCATTTAGCGGTAACGGGTAGTATTAAGTTTGATATTGAACTCACAGCCAAGCAACAACAGAATCTTGCGCAGTTAAAACAGCAATGGCAATTGCATCGACCAGTACTAATCGCTGCCAGCACCCATTCAGGTGAAGATGAAATCATTTTATCAGCATTTCAACAGCTTATTAAAAATCATGACAACTTATTACTTATTTTAGTCCCTCGTCACCCTGAACGTTTTAAAACCGTTGAAAAGCTAATTGCCGATAATGGCTTGAATTATATTACACGCAGTAGCAAACAAAATCCTACAGATCTGACACAAGTGATTTTGGGTGATACCATGGGAGAATTACTGGAACTTTATGGTTTGGCTAATATTGCTTTTGTTGGCGGTAGTTTAATTGAACATGGTGGACATAACCCACTGGAACCGGCCCTACACCATATTCCCATTATAAGCGGTACACATTTTTTTAACTTTAAAGTTATTGGTGAACAGTTAATTGAGGCTAATGGCATGCTGGTATGTGACAGTTCTGCTGATTCGCTCTATTCCACAATTAATAGCTTATTACATAATGAAAGTCGTTGTCAGCAAATTGGCGAAAATGCCTATCAAGTTTTAAAAAATAACCAAGGTGCGCTAAATCGCCTTCTTGAGGTTATCCATCACTATCTTGAAAAATCATAAGGATGGCTTGTGAATAAAAAACAGGGGTTATTGCTAGTTAATTTAGGCACACCAAGTGCCGCAACGCCAATGGCAATTCGCAACTACTTGACTGAGTTTTTACTCGATCGCCATGTTGTCGACCTACCTGCTTTTATTTGGTATCCAATTTTAAAATACCTAATACTGCCTAAACGTGTTCCCTATATCATCAACCATTATCAAAAGATATGGATTGAGAATGAATCACCATTACTTCGTTACAGTAAACGCTTAATTAATCAATTACAATTAGCACTACCTGATATGCAATGTGAATTAGCTATGACCTATGGGGAACCAAACTTACTGTCGGCGCTAAATAATTTAAAATCATGTGAAAAAGTCACTTTATTACCGTTATTTCCGCAATATTCGACCACCACAACTCAAGCGGTATTAGCTAAAGTAAAGCAACTTATTGCTGACAATAATATCAAAATTAACTTTAGCTATATTCGTGATTATGCCGACCACCCAAGTTATATTGATGCTCTTTATTCACAAGTCCTGCAAGCGTTTTCAATCCAAGGACAGCCAGATGTATTACTCCTTTCTTATCATGGTATTCCTGAACGCTATATTGATAAACGCCAAGACGACTATGTGCAAAGATGCCAGTTAACCACTAAATTATTGACAAACAAATGCCAAGAAAATGGTATCGACTTAACAATAAAAATGGCTTATCAATCAAAGTTTGGTAAAGGGAAATGGGTTGAACCCAACACTAGCGATATATTAGAAAAATTGGCTAAAACAGGCTCTAAATATGTCCAGGTTATCTGTCCAGGTTTTTCAGCGGATTGTATTGAGACCCTTTATGAAATTGATGAACAAAATCGAGAAATATTCCTAAATGCTGGCGGTGAACAATTTTATTACATCCCGGCCTTAAACGATACGTCTCTACAGGTTGAATTAATCAAAGATATACTTGAAAAAACGCCTTTCCTCAAAAAATTTTAACTGATTAAGATTTATTTTTAACAGGAATCAAATCTTATCAATACAACTTTAAATTGATTAATATTAAAGCTAAATAACCAACTAATCTAACTAGTGTGATTAACCTATGTTACGATGATGGTTAAAAATTATTTGCGCTCAAAGGAGAACACTCGATGAAAATAATCATCATTGGCGCTCAAGCTGCTGGTGCCAGTGCCGCAGCAAAAGCCAAAAGAAAGGATCCCAATGCAACTATTCGCATTTATGAAAAATCAGATATTGTTTCATTTGGTGCTTGTGGATTACCTTACTTTATTGGTAATCATTTTCAAGATGAAAATGAAATGATATCCAGAACACCAAATCAATTTGCAAAAGATGGAATTGAAATCAAAACGTTACATGAAGTTATTGCTATTGATGCAAAATTAAAAAAAATTACAGTCAAAGATCTTAATACCAATAACTGTTTTGATGATGATTATGACAAATTACTTATTGCGGTTGGAGCAGCACCAATAATTCCGCCTTTAGAAAATCACCAACTGGAAAATATTTTCACTTTGCGTGATATATATGATGGTCTGGCAATAAAAAATGCCTTAACGAATCCACAAAATACCAATGTTATAGTCATTGGTGCTGGCTATATAGGGCTTGAAGTAACTGAATCTTTAGTGGCATTAAACAAAAATGTAAAATTAATTCAATTAGATGATAGAGTATTGGTCGACGCCTTCGATCCGGAACTTACCGAGATAATTGAAGAAAACCTAAAACAACATTGTGATTTACACCTACAAGAACGAGTACAAGGTTTTGAAGGTGTACAAAAAGTTACCCATGTTATTACCGATAAAGCTAAATATGCGGCGGATATTGTCATTATAGCTACAGGGGTAAAACCTAATAGCAAAGTATATAAAGATTTAGAGCTTGAAACACTTAGCAATGGCGCTATTGTCATTGATAGTTATGGCAAAACTAATATTGCTGATATTTATGCCGCGGGCGACTGCGTCGCACTATATCATCGAGTTAGTCAATCAATGACTTATATACCATTAGCTACTGGCGCCAACAAACTCGGTAAGGTGGTTGGTGACAATTTAGCCGGCGGTAATAATCAATTCCCAGGAACCCTTGGCACATCAGCATTAAGAGTGTTTGATATTGAAGCTGGCCGAACAGGACTAACTGAATCACAAGCAATCAAAAGCAGGATCCCGTACAAGACAGTAATCGTTAAAGATAAAAATCATAGTAACTATGTTGCAGGGCAAACTAGCGTTATTGCTAAACTGATTTATCACGCTGAAACTCGTGTTTTATTAGGTGGACAACTGGCTGGTGGCAGTGGCGCTGCATTAAGAACCAATAGTTTAGCTACGGCTATTTGGGCAAATATGAAAATTGATGAATTAGCGATGATGGACTTTTTATATGCGCCACCTTTTTCAAGACCGTGGGATATTTTAAATATCGCCGGAGGTATCGCTAAATAGAGTTTAAGCATAATAAATATTTGCTTAGTTATTAAGATTCAGAATGGGCAGTTGGGTTAATTTAAATGGTTAATCCAACCCAAAAACAGATTATTCAAAATTAATTCAATTTTATCCAAAAGCTGGGGGTAAACCATGTCAGATGCCATTTTTCAGGGGACTTTTTTTGAAAAGTTCTTATCTATCACCCATTATCAAACCTTAATAGGCATTGGCTTATTGCTGTTTTGCTTTTTTGCAATAATGCGACCACTGCAAACCAAAAAAGTTAATTTTTCTATTCGTATGCTGGTTGGCTTAGTACTTGGTGCCGTACTGGGTTTAGGTATTCAAGCTGCTGCTGGTTTTCCAAATAGCTCAACAATTTGGATGCAAGAAACCGCAACATGGTATGGTTTATTCGGCCGAGCCTTTATAGCCTTTATTCGCATGCTAGTTATTCCTCTGATTTTCGTCTCAATTGTAAAAGTGATTATTGATTTTTCTGGTAAAGAAAATTTACCACAAATCGCATTCAGAGGTATTTTTTGGCTACTGTTCACTACAGCCATTGCTTGTATTATTGGGATTATCTTGGCTAATGTATTATCATTAGGTGAACTAAGTTCAACCTCAGCCAAAACCGCTGTTGCAAAACAATATACCAATATCATTGATACATTCGTCAATCTTATCCCTAGTAACATCATTGCTTCCATGGTAAAAGAGAATATTGTTGGCTTAGTCATCTTTTCGGCATTAATGGGACTCGCAGCTAATCGTATGGAAAAAAAGAATCCTCAACCTATTGCCCTATTTAAAACCTTTATTGAAGCACTTTATAAAATTATCATGTCAATTGCCATGACGATCATCAAATATATGCCTTATGCAGTAATTGCATTGCTTGCTCGCACCATTATTTCCAATGGTATCCCTGCAATAGTCGAAGTATTAAGCTTTGTATTAGCAATTTACCTTGCTACCATATTAATGCTTGCAGTACATATCGTGATTGTGATGGTGCATGGAGTTTCACCAATCATATTTATTAAAAAAGCACTTGGCACATGGTTACTAGCTTTCACCAGCCGCTCATCAGTTGGTACATTACCTATGACAATATCAACATTAACCGTCAGAATGGGGGTAAATACCGGTACTGCTAATCTAGTGGGATCATTGGGTAGTACAATGGGAATGAACGGTTGTGCTGGATTTTTCCCTGCACTGCTTGCCGTAATGGTAGCCCATATGGTAGGCATTAATACTGATATTCAATTTTATATTATGCTAGTGATTGTAGTCGTTATAGGTTCGATTGGCATCGCCGGTATACCGGGTACTGCAACTGTTGCCGCAACCGTTGTACTATCAGGCATGGGAATGGCTGAATACTTCCCTTTAATCGGCATGGTGCTAGCCGTTGATCCAATCATTGATATGGCCAGAACCTTAGCCAATGTATCCGGTGCTATGACAGCAGCAATTGCAACCGATCATGAAGTTGGATTAATGAATATGGATATCTATAACGATCCTAACGTGACCTTAGATAATGACCAGTCAGAAGTTTAATGATGAAAAAATACACTTTCGATGTATTCTAAACAAATAGCAAAAAAGACGCCAATTGGCGTCTTTTTTATATCAGTTGATTAGGCAAAAAATTAAATCGTTTTTAACCACGCTTTAACATCATCACCTAAACTTTTATGACGCATTGCGTATTGTACAAAAGTTTGGACATAACCTAATTTATTACCACAATCATGGCTTCGGCCTTTAATACAATACGCATCAACAGGATCTTCTGCAAGTAACATCGCAATTGCGTCAGTTAATTGAATTTCACCACCAGCACCTAATGGTGTTTTGGCTAATAAAGGCCAAATTTTTTCAGACAATACATAACGGCCTACCACAGATTGATTAGACGGTGCTTCTTCAATTGACGGTTTTTCAACTACACTATACATTTGTGTTACATTACCTGCAGATAACTCTTCACCACGACAGTCAACAATACCATAAGATGAAACAAGTTCTTTTGGTACCGGCTCAACCATAATTTGGCTATGTTTAGTCTCATGATAATTATGAATCATCGCCGCTAAATTATCTTGAGTAAGATCACTTTCATACTCATCTATAATCACATCCGGTAACACAACAGCAAAAGGTTCATCACCAACTAAAGGATAAGCACAAAGTACCGCATGACCAAGCCCTTTGGCTAAACCTTGGCGAACACTTGTAATAGTAACATGTTTTGGTAGTATTCCTTGCACTTCTTGCAAAAGTTGACGTTTAACTCGCGCTTCTAACATAGCTTCAAGCTCGAAGCTAGTATCAAAATGGTTTTCAATCGAATTTTTAGAAGAATGTGTAACAAAAATAATTTCAGTTATTCCGGCTGCAATACACTCTTTAACAACATATTGTATAAGTGGTTTATCCACTACGGGTAACATCTCTTTAGGAATCGCTTTGGTTGCAGGCAACATTCTCGTGCCAAGACCGGCTACTGGAATTACAGCTTTCTTAACTTTTCCGTCAAAAGACGCTTCATAATTTAATGACATTTTAATTCCTTAAAAAATAAATTAACTAATAATATTATAACTTTCTTCTCAACGATGTCCATTTACAAACGTGTTCTTCACGCGCACAGAATTTAGCATATACAAAACCCAAATAGTGCTCCAAATTATGCTATTTGTTGTAATAAAAATATCACGAATTTCAAGTTTAAATATAGTAAATTGATCATTAATAAACAGGTCTAAAATCTGAAATATAACGATTACAAATTCAAAACAGATCATTAAAGATGGGAATTTATAATTTTTAGTAAAAAACAGATAGAGCAAATAGATACTAAAAAGAATAATAATCAGATTAATACCAATTTCAAATGGATAAACCCACTTAAGATTTTCAATATAAAAATCGGAGTTTGGATTCGTCAATTGAGACCATCCTATAAAGACAATGCCTGAACTAAGAATCAAAAATAAACTACTAATGAAACCAGAAATTAATCTTATTGCAACAATAATAAGCCAGCCACCTAATCCCTTAAGGGGTAAGTTGTCAGTCATATAAATTCCTTATTTCATAATAGATAAATCGTTAGATTCAATTAGTGACGGATTATCCCTATCTTTAGCTAAAGAATCAATGGAAATATAGATAATCTGACAGTTTTCTAATACCGCTTCTTTGACCACAAATTTTGCCTTACGATCACGAGCTTCTTTCTGTTTAACACTAATATACAAATCATCATAACCATCATCATACATTGATGCTCGTTCAAATATATTAAGACTTCGCCAAAATGTCTCTTTTGGATAATCGCGCTCAAAAGTTTGACCGGTTAATTTGCCTTTTAAACCAACATAACTTATTGGTAAATGATTACTCACTCGACTTTGTGAGAGATAAATATGGGGATATTCTGTAAGATTGGGTTCAAGCTGGTTTAGTTTAAATTCAATACTAGAACGATTTTGATACTGGCAATTTTCCATTGTTAAAGGTGCAGTTCGAAAATTTAACGAACTACACCCTACAAGTAAAAATATTAAAATACAACTAAAAATTCGATACATTTTTATTATTTGCTTATAAAAAAATACTTACAAGCAACCTGTATTATTTACATTTTTTCACTAACATCTTCAGCCGTATTGGTAATTGCTTTACCGCCTGATTGAACATCTTTACCAACACCTTTAACCGTATTACAACCGACAACAAGTGTTGTCATCAAGATACTTACTAATAAAATAGATATTTTACGTAACATGTAAATCTCCTCTAGTTGATCACATTATGATTTAATTGTAGCAAAAGCGTCTGCTACAAAATGTATATTATGGTGATTTAAACCCGCCACACACATTCTTCCACTGCCCACCAAATAAACAGCGAAATCATCTTTTAGCTGTGCGACTTGCTCTGTAGAAAAACCAGTATAACTAAACATACCTCTTTGTTTGAGTAAATAATCAAAATTTTGCTTAGGTGCTGCTGTTTTTAATAGATCGACTAATGTTGAGCGCATACTAACAATACGGTTACGCATTGATTCAACTTCTTTAAACCATAAAGCTTTAAGTTCAGCATTATTCAGTACGTATGACACTAACTGCGCACCATAAGCGGCTGGACTTGAATAATTTCGACGAACGGTAGCTTGTAATTGCCCAAACACTCTATTAGCCGCTTGGTTATCATCACATAAAACCGATAAACCACCTACTCGCTCACCATAAAGTGAGAATGTTTTAGAAAACGAATTACTGATAAAACCACATAAGCCTT
Source organism: Gilliamella sp. N-G2 (assembly GCF_002142215.1). Lineage (GTDB taxonomy): Bacteria > Pseudomonadota > Gammaproteobacteria > Enterobacterales > Orbaceae > Gilliamella. The sequence goes on along the minus strand of NZ_NAST01000007.1, from coordinate 50,833 downwards.
GCTTCGCCACTTTTTTTATTGCATAACTATCACTTTCGATAGTTTCCCCAAAACCTTGGTAAGCAATATCCATAAATGGGATAAGCTCACGATTTTGTAAAACCTCAATCACTTCATCCCACTGTTGATGGGTTAAATCTGCACCCGTTGGGTTATGACAGCAAGGATGCAACAACACTATACTTTTAGCTGGTAAACTATTTAATGTCGCAAGCATAGCATCAAATTTTACGCCACAAGTCTCTGGATCAAAATAGGGATATTTATTTACCTTAAAACCTGCTCCATTGAAAATAGCGATATGATTTTCCCAAGTTGGATCACTAACCCATACTTGCGAATCGGGAAAATAGCGATATAAAAAGTCAGCTCCAACTTTCAGCGCCCCAGATCCGCCTAATGTCTGAACAGTAGCGATTCGCTGTGCTTGAAAAGCAGGATTATCTTCACCAAAAAGTAGCGATTGGATCGCTTGACAATAACTCGGTAAGCCACTCATTGGCAAATAAAGTTGTGCACCTTGTTGATGATGATAAATATAGTCACGAGCCGTTTTTATGCAGGATAATTGCGGAACCACACTGTTTTCATCATAATAATAACCAATACTCAAATTGATCTTATCTGCACGCTTATCATTATTAAATTCAGCGACTAATGATAAAATTGGATCACCCGCATACGACTCTACTTTTTCAAACATTTTTCCAACCTAATTAACCAGTAAATAGCAATGTATAGTTGTAGATTATTGCACCAACTTAATTGGCAATCAATCATTAAATAATAGTTTAAATATAAATAATTTTAGGCTGATAAAAGCGATAATTTAAAAAATTGATTCTGATAGAAAAATCCCAAAGTAGACGACAAAAATTAGGAGAATTAAGTAAAAATACCTCAAAAACCCCGCTCCTCAACTTTTGGGTACTTTAATTGGCACCGTTAATTAGCACCTTTCGGTGCTAACCATTTTAGTGAGGTTATTTGACAGCAATCACTTCTATTTCAACTTTTGCATCTTTAGGAATGCGTGCAACTTGCACACAAGAGCGAGCAGGGAATGTGGCTTGATTTTCAGTAAAAAATGCCTCATAGACACTATTCACTTCGGCAAAATCATTCATATCAGCTAAAAAAATCGTTGTTTTAACAATATTTTTAACTTGATAACCGGCTTCAGTAATAATCGCTTTAACATTCGCTAAACTTTGTTTTGCTTGCTCTTTGACACAATTTGGCATCTCACCTGTTGCTGGGTTAATAGGAATTTGACCTGATGCAAATAACATATTGCCTAAATCAATACCTTGAACATAAGGGCCAATAGCCGCAGGGGCTTTATCGGTATTAACAACTTTTACCATGTATGCTTTCTCCTTTCATCTTGTTATGGCTCCCATTTCAACAGGAAGCCAATTTGGTGTCAAGTCACGGTAAATTTATGATCATGGGACTTCTGTCAATTTTCTGATATGATAGGTGAAAATTTTTTCATTTGTTGAGAGTTAGTATGTTTGAGAATTTAACTGATCGTTTATCACAGACATTTCGCAATATTAGTGGTCGTGGACGTCTGTCTGAAGATAATATTAAAGATGCGTTGCGCGATGTGCGTATGGCATTACTTGAGGCCGATGTTGCCTTACCTGTGGTACGAGAATTTATTAACCAAGTTAAACAAAAAGCTGTCGGTTTAGATGTTAATAAAAGTCTAACACCCGGCCAAGAATTTATTAAAATAGTTCAAGCCGAACTTACCAGCGCAATGGGCGAAGTTAACAGTACACTTAATTTAGCTACCCAGCCTCCAGCGGTTATACTAATGGCCGGCTTGCAAGGTGCCGGTAAAACAACTAGCGTAGCTAAGCTGGCAAAATTCTTAAAAGAAAAACAGAAAAAGAAAGTCTTAGTTGTCTCTGCCGACGTTTATCGTCCCGCAGCTATAAAACAATTAGAAACACTGTCGAAAGCGATTAATGTTGAGTTCTTCCCATCAGATATAAAACAAAAACCGGTTGATATTGTTAACAAAGCCATTTCGCATGCCAAACTACAGTTCTTTGATGTGCTTATTGTCGATACTGCGGGTCGATTGCATGTTGATAACGAAATGATGTATGAAATCAAAGCATTACATGATGCAATCAACCCAATTGAAACCTTGTTTGTGGTCGATGCCATGACCGGGCAAGATGCTGCTAATACCGCCAAAGCATTTAATGATGCCTTACCTCTAACTGGGGTTATTTTAACTAAAGTGGATGGTGATGCGCGTGGTGGTGCAGCATTATCAATTCGTCATATTACCGGTAAACCAATCAAATTCTTAGGGATGGGTGAAAAGACGGATGCTCTTGAACCTTTTTATCCTGACCGTATCGCGTCACGCATTTTAGGCATGGGTGATGTTCTCTCTTTAATTGAAGAATTACAGAGTAATGTTGATCGTGAAAAAGCGGAAAAAATTGCCAAAAAACTTAAAAAAGGCGATAAGTTTGATTTTAACGACTTTCAAGATCAACTGCGACAAATGCGTAGTATGGGCGGAATGGGGGCAATGCTAGCCAAACTACCGGGCGTCGGTCAACTTCCTGAACATATCAAAGCACAAATGGATGATAAAATCACCATCAAGATGGAAGCAATTATTGGTTCTATGACATTAAAAGAGCGGGCAAACCCAGAAATCATAAAAGGCTCTCGCAAACGTCGAATTGCTAATGGTTCAGGTACCCAAGTGCAAGATGTCAACAAGCTGCTTAAACAGTTTGAAGATATGCAAAAGATGATGAAAAAAATGAAAGGTGGTGGCATGATGAAGATGATGCGCCAAATGAAAGGGTTAATGGGCGGCGGCATGGGTTTCCCACCGAGATAATATTTTTCTTTTCTCTTTCTTTCAATTCATTACTATCGCGCAGCCCGGCGCGATAGTATTTCAATAAACTTAATTCTCTCGATTTATTGCTTTAATCTTACTTGGCCGATGCATGGTTAGTACCGTTCCAATCGATGAAATGATAATGAACATAATAGCCAACCATTGATAATGTGTTAACTGTTCGTGCAACACAATTAATCCAGAAAACGCCGCAAATACTGGTGACAAACTCATTAAGGTACTAAAAGTTTGCGCCGGTAAGCGTGGTAGTGCGATCATATCAAGACCATATGGAATAGCTGATGCTAACAGTGAAACCACAAAAACCAGTGGCAGCAGTTCGATTGAAAACATGGTGCTTCCACTTTGCCATACACCAATTGGAAACAGTAATAGCGAGGCGACAATTGAACCTACCGCAACACTTGATGCACCATAAATTTCCCCCGCTTTACGCCCAAAAATAATATAACCCGCCCAACAGCTACCTGCACATAAAGCCAGTAAAATACCAATAGTATCTAAATCATTGGAAGCTTGATGAATAGGTAGCAACATCACTAATCCAACTATCGCAATAGCTAACCAAATAAAATCGGTTAACCGTCGTCCGGAAAACATCGCCACCATAATGGGGCCGGTTAACTCAATGGCTACGGCGATGCCTATCGGGATTCGTGATATAGCATTATAAAAAGCCAAATTCATACACCCCATCGCTACACCATATAAAATAATATATTTAATGGCCGGTTTAGTGATGGTTTTACGCCAAGGTTTAAAGATTATTACCAATAAAATTGCCGAGAAAAATAACCGCCAAGCAGTCATCGCCTCTGGCCCGAGTACTGGGAACAAGTATTTAGCGAATGAAGCACTTGCTTGTACCGATATCATCGAAACAAAAATTAATAACACAGGCCAAGATCTTTTGAACATAATAACTACCTTGATTGAAGTAACTGCATTTAAAGGGGCGCAATCTGTTTGCATAACAACGTAAAATCAATTTAAGATTATTACGATATATAACTAAAACACGTTGTTACTAAATAAATTGCGTCAATAACGTTTTTAAAAATATCACATCACGTTTAGTTTTCCCTTTTTACTGATAGTAATGCCAGATCTTGAAGCGCTTTTTTATAAGTGGAATCAGGTAGGATTGAAATAATATTAAATGCTTTATTGGCTTCTTGTTGAGCGGTTTTAAAAGTAAATTCAAGTGATCCACAAGACTGCATCACCGCTAAAATATGATCTAATAAATGACGACCATTTCCTTGCTCAATGGCTTGGCGGATTAAAGTCGCATCTTCTGAATTAGCATGATGCATAGCATGTAATAAAGGTAAAGTTGGTTTACCTTCATTAAGGTCATCGCCTAAATTTTTACCTAATTTTTGATTACTATCAGCGCTATAGTCCAATAGGTCATCAATAATTTGAAAGGCTGTTCCCAAATATTTTCCATACTCTTGCAGGGCAAATTCCTGCTCAGGAGTTGCGCCGGCTAATACCGCGGCTGAATGTGAAGTTGCTTCAAACAGTCTTGCTGTTTTACGATAAATAACTTGTAAATACTGCTCTTTAGTAATATCAGGATCATTACAATTTATAAGTTGTTGAACTTCACCTTCGGCAATGACATTTGTCGCTTCTGACATTATTTTTAATACTTTGAACGATTCGGTACGTACCATCATTTGGAAAGATCGGGTATAAATATAATCACCAACTAAGACACTAGCCGCATTACCAAATAATGCATTAGCGGTTGATTTTCCACGCCGTAAATCAGATTCATCAACAACATCATCATGCAATAAAGTCGCCGTGTGGATAAATTCAATAAAAGCTGCGGTAATAATGTGTTTATCACCCTTATAATTGAGCGCTTTGGCGATGAGTAATGCAATAATAGGACGAATACGCTTGCCACCACTGCTGATGATATAATTGCCTAATTGATTGATTAATACAACATCAGAGCTAAGCTCTGCTTGTATTGCCTGATTAACCTTCACTAAATCTTCTTGTACTAGATCGAGTATCTGTTTTATCGATGGATTATTCATCAGTCTAACCGCTACAAATGAGAAATATTTACTTACTATTATCTGATAAATATTTTTATGCAACAAGTTATTGATAAATCATATTTAAAAAAATGCTACAAATGATAAGCATTTTCATTTAGAATATTCGCCCTAAAGGAAAAATTATTACTGCTATGAAGATCAATTTTGATATAGATATCAACACCGAAAAAGAGCCACAATCACCTACTTCTAGTAAGCAAAAGGATGATTATATATATGTATTTGCATCTGTCGCTGTGATATCACATCTACTTTTATTAGGATTATTATTTAGCTCAGCGTTGTTCGCAAATAATATCATGGTTGATGAAGGTGATGATTCAATTAAAGCTGTAATGGTTGACCTTACTCAGTTAGCCGCTCCTGAACAATCATTAGTTGAAAATACACCTGAAACTCAAGGTGCTGAAAACAGTGAAATCATAGACAATAAGCCTATTGAAGAACAACCAATTGAACCTATTGTAGAGCCTGAAATTGTTAAAGAAGAAACACCTGAGCCTATACCAGAAAAAGAACCCGAAAAACCTACTGTTGAACCTGATAAACCAACAATAGTAAAACCCGAACCGAAACCCAAAAAGAAAAAACCACCAACACAAAAAGCCTCTCGTCAACAAGTTAGACAAGAAGCAATTAGTGATAATACGGCAAAAACATCTGTGGCGCCTAAAATTTCTGACAATCAGCAATATTCAGGCAATCCAACACCAATTAGCCGAAATCGCCCAGAATATCCAAGAAGAGCACTAGACATGCGCTTAGAAGGTCATGTTATTGTCATGTTTGATGTAAATAGTGAAGGACGAGTTGAAAATATTAGAATTATTGAAGCTCAACCCAATAATATTTTTAATCGCGCAGTGATCACAGCAATGAAAACATGGAAATACAAACCAATTGCCGGTAAAGATATCAAAATGAAAATTATTTTTAATCGTGATAGTTCGATTAGTTTAGGTTAATCATGAGGTTATTAATAAATAATTGTTTTTTTTAAAATATAAACCGCTAATCTCAACATTTTGATTAGCGCCTTATTTAGATTCATTGGTTGTTTTGCATTATAAGTTCAATTTGTTGAGGATCTTTAGGCACTGTTGCTGTTAAAACTTGGTTGCCAGCGTCGGTAATTAAAATATTGTCTTCAATCCGAATACCAATACCCTTATAACGTTCAGGAACATCAGCATCTTTATTAATATAGAGTCCTGGTTCTACCGTTAAGACCATACCTGGTTCCAGTAGACGATCGCGATCACTGCCAACATCATGCACATCAATACCTAACCAATGGCCTAATCCATGCATATAAAACGCTAGATAAGCTTTATTAGCAATCAATGTTTCAACATCTCCTTGCATAATTCCCAACTTCACTAACCCTTCAACCATCATCCTAATAATTTCTTGATTCACTGAGGATATCGAAGTACCAGGTTTTAATAATTTGATAGCGGTATATTGTGCATTTAATACTATGTCATATATTTCGCGTTGAGCTAAATTGAAGCGACCATTAACCGGAAATGTTCGAGTGATATCTCCGGCATAATATTGGTATTCACAACCTGCATCAATCAAGACTAAATCACCATCTTGCAACTTGTCGCTATTATTTTCATAATGCAATATACAACCATTATTACCACCACCAACGATGGTGTTATATGACGGCCAACGAGCACCTAACCGAGCAAACTCATGTAAGATTTCGGCTTCTAATTGATATTCAAACAAATTGGGCTTACATTTTTGCATTGCTCGAATATGTGCCTGCGCACTGATTTCACAAGCTTGTCGTAAAATGGCGATTTCATATTCAGACTTAAACATGCGCATTTCATGAACGATTGGCCGCCAATCAATAACTATGCTTGGAGCTGAAAGTTTGAATCGACCACCTTGCCGTAACGAGTTAAGTGTTTTTTTAATTATCTCGTCAGCATAATGATATAGTTGGTCAGCATGATAAATAGCTTTTTTACCATTGATTAAATTAGGCAAAACTTCATCAATCTCATCAAAAAGATAGGCTTCATCTACTAAAACTTTTTCTAGTGCAGCTTGTTGACCTAAACGATATCCGGTCCATGTTTCAGCTAAAGGATCTTTTTTACGATTAAATAAAATATAACGTGGTTTACTATCTGACTGTTTAATTACCACAAAAAGTGCTTCTGGTTCAACAAAAGAAGTAAAATACCAAAAATCACTATCTTGTCGATAAGGATAATGGGTATCATTACTTCGCTTAACTTCTGGCGAAGCAAAAAATAAGGCAATGCTATTTAACTCCATCTGTGCCAATAATTTATTTCGTCGAGCTAACAGTTCTGCCTTTGTTTGAATATATATCATAGCGTTTACCTTAATAATCAATAATACAGCATTCTAATGAAGAGTTGGGGTGATATCAGATTCATTAAATTCATCAAAACATAAGATCGCCGTAATTCGAACGTACTCTTTGATCTCTTCAAATGCAAAACCTAGCTCTTGCTGATCTTCATCTTCATCATAGCCGAGTTTAACTATCTGTCTTAGGTCGTATATTGCTTCACCTACATCACCTTTAAGCCGATTAAGTTTAGGTTGAACTAAACCAATACCTAATAAAAAATGATTTACCCAGCCAACTAAATCATCAATTTGGTGAAACAAATCTTGTTCACCAAGTAAAAGTTGGAACTCAAAATCTTCATCAATAAGTTGTTGTTTTGTTGAATGATATAATTTTTCTATTTGCTTATTTAACGGTTCAGCAATTTTTTGCCCATCATTTAACATGTCTTGCACTAACACTCTCCAGCTCTCGTCATGATTTCCTCCGGCCAAGATACCAGTTAAAAATCCATGTAATTCAGCGGCGGTTATACCAATTTTATTTTGAATAAGTTGACGATTAAGCTCATCATAAATTTTGCTATCTGTCATTAATTCCACCTTTGTTTTGTAATAACGGTAAAAATACACCCCCTGCACTTTCACACATTATTAGTATATAATTTGCGCCTAGCTGTAAATAATAAACAGGTTATTGTGCTTTATAAAGGAATTATTTTGAACATTTTAAGATTAATTTTAACATCGCTATACATAGTTATATCTTTAACTGCTTGTAGTTCATGGATACCAAACAAAGGTATAATTGTTCTTGATGTACGGAATAAAGTAAATACCTTTATAACCAACCAAGATTTACCTAAAAATTATCAGTTAGGTAATAGTGACCAAGAACTTGATAAATTTGAATTTTTCTGCCGAGAAGAGATCCAGGCCTCACAACTAGATGGTACAGAGGAGATGGTATATGAAAATATCAAACAAGGAATTCACGGGCAGGTTGAATTTAAAAAATGTAGTGATAAAGTCACTCGGATTTACCAATATTAATAATATATATCAGCTAACATTGAAGATTATGGCGAATAAGATTGACTAAATGTTACATATCTGTGAAATCTTACTAGCCTTTCAAGCTGTTTTTATTTATATTGTCGCATGAACAAATATTTTTGGGAGTTAAATGATTATGTATAAGCAAGATGTAACCATTACTGCATCGAACGGTCTTCATACCCGCCCTGCTGCACAATTCGTAAAGGAAGCTAAAAATTTCAATTCTGAAATTACAGTCACATCAAATGGAAAAAGTGCTAGTGCTAAAAGCTTATTTAAATTACAAACACTAGGATTAACTCAAGGAACTACTATTACTATTTCAGCTGAAGGTGAAGATGAAAAAGAAGCAGTAGCTCACTTAGTAAAATTAATTCCTGAATTGGAATAAAACTCCCATATTAGCTTTAAACGGTTTTAATATTAGATAAGGATTAAATGTTATGGTATCAGGTATACTTGTTTCCCCCGGTATCGCTTTTGCAAAAGCGTTATTATTAAAAGAAGAACCTATTGTTATTAATAATAGGCAAATTCTAGATAACAAAATTGATGCTGAAATTGATCGCTTCAAAGAGGCGCGTGAAAAATCAAGCGAACAATTACATGCCATCATGGAGCGAGCAAAAACCACTTTAGGTGAGGATAAAGCTGCTATTTTTGAAGGTCATATTATGCTTCTTGAAGATGAAGATCTTGAACAAGAAGTTATTTCACGTATCAAAAGTAAACACTCAAGTGCCGATGCTGCAGTCCAATCTGTATTTGAAACCCAAGCAAAAGAGTTAGAGAACTTAGATGATGAATATCTAAAAGAACGTGCAGCCGATATCCGAGATATTGGTAAACGATTGCTAAAAAATATTTTAGGTATTGAAATAGTTGATTTAAGTGCTATTAGCCAACCTTGTATTTTAGTTGCGACTGATTTAACTCCATCTGAGACTGCACAATTAAATTTAGATATGGTCTTAGGTTTTATCACCGATGCCGGCGGCCGTACGTCACATACATCTATCATGGCTCGTTCATTAGAAATTCCAGCTATCGTTGGCACCTCTAATGCAACACAAGCAATTAAACAAGGTGATTTTGTTATTTTAGATGCCATCAACAACGCTATTTACATTAATCCAGATCACGCAACTCAAGAAAAATTAAAACAAGTTCAAACCAAATATCTTGCTGATAAAGAAGAGTTAGCAAAATTAAAAGACTTACCAGCTGTGACCCTTGATGGTCATCAAGTTGAAATTTGTGCCAATATCGGTACGGTTCGTGATATTGCTGGCGCAGATCGTAATGGTTATGAAGGTGTTGGTCTTTATCGTACTGAATTCTTATTTATGGATCGTGATGCGTATCCTAATGAAGACGAACAATTCAAAGCATATAAAGAAGTTGCTGAATCAACTAATGGCCTATCGGTTATTGTTCGTACCATGGATATTGGTGGTGACAAAGATGTACCTTATATGCATTTACCAAAAGAAGAAAACCCATTCTTAGGTTGGCGAGCAATTCGTATCTGTTTAGACCGTAAAGAAATCTTACATGCTCAGTTACGTGCAATTTTACGTGCCTCTGCATTTGGTAAATTACGTATTATGTTCCCAATGATTATTTCGGTTGAAGAGATTCGTATCTTAAAATCTGAAATTAACATCCTTAAAGAACAATTAACTTCTGAGGGCAAAGCATTTGATAAAAACATTGAAATCGGTGTTATGATAGAAACACCAGCGGCAGCGGTCATTGCTCGTCACTTAGCTAAAGAAGTTGACTTCTTTAGTATTGGTACTAACGATTTAACCCAATATACACTTGCTGTTGACCGTGGTAATGAACTGATTTCACATCTTTATAATCCACTTTCACCATCAGTATTAACCTTGATTAAAAATGTAATCGATGCGTCTCACCAAGAAGGTAAATGGACTGGAATGTGTGGTGAACTTGCCGGTGACGAAAGAGCAACAATTTTATTACTTGGTATGGGTCTTGATGAGTTTAGTATGAGTGCAGTATCAATTCCTAAAATTAAAAAACTAATTCGTAATACTAATTATGAAGAAGCGAAGAAATTTGCTGACACAGTTCTTGAAAAAGCAACAGCTAAAGAAGTAACCGATTTAATTGAAAAATATACTGCTGAAAAGCAAATTTGTTAGGAGGCCATGATGGGGTTATTTGATAAAATCAAACAATTTGTATCTGATGATAACAAACATAACATCGAAATTATTGCACCTCTTAGTGGTGAAATCGTTAAAATTGAAGATGTGCCCGATGTTGTTTTTGCAGAAAAAATCGTTGGTGACGGCGTAGCTATCAAACCTTCTGGTAACAAAATTGTTGCACCATTAAATGGTAAAATTGGTAAAATTTTCGAAACCAATCATGCCTTTGCTATTGAATCAGATGAAGGTATCGAGCTTTTTGTTCACTTTGGTATAGATACTGTTGAATTAAAAGGTGAAGGGTTTACTCGCGTTGCCGAAGAAGGACAACAAGTTAAAATTGGTGATACTATCATTGAAATCGATCTACCTTTACTTGAAAGTAGAGCTAAATCGGTATTAACCCCAGTGGTTATTTCAAATATGGAAACCGTCATTGAATTAACTAAACTAACAGGTTCAGTTGAAGCGGGCAAAACACCAATAATGCGTGTTAAAAAATAATCAGTTATAAAAAAACCTTCAGTTTAGAAGCTGAAGGTTTTTTTTATTTATTCAATTCACAAAATAGTGGTTAACGCCATTTCTTATATTGATTAATTAGATTATTAGTAGAATCATCATGAGAACTCACCGGTTTATCATCAGCTAATTCCGGTAAAATTCGGCCAGCTAATTGCTTACCAAGCTCAACTCCCCATTGATCAAAACTAAAGATATTAAGAATAATACCTTGGGTAAAGATCTTATGTTCGTACATCGCTACCAGTGCCCCTAATGTATAAGGCGTGATTTTCTTGACTAAAATAGAGTTGGTTGGTTTGTTACCTTCAAAGACTTTAAATGGAACAATAGATTTAACTTCATCGAGTGTTTTACCCGCAGCAACAAACTCTTGTTCTACTTGTTGAGCTGTCTTACCAAAAGCTAAAGCTTCTGTTTGAGCAAAAAAATTAGAAAGTAACTTCGGATGATGATCACCAACCGGATTGTGACTAATGGCTGGCGCAATAAAATCACAAGGAATAAGTTTAGTACCTTGATGAATTAATTGATAAAAAGCGTGCTGACCATTTGTGCCCGGCTCTCCCCAAATAATTGGGCCGGTTGTATAACCAGTTTTGTTACCATTACGATCAACACTTTTACCATTTGATTCCATATTACCTTGCTGGAAGTAGGCGGCAAAACGATGCATATATTGATCATAAGGTAGAATCGCTTCGGTTTCGGCACCATAAAAGTTATTGTACCAAATACCAATTAAAGCAAGTAAAGTCGGAATATTTTTTTCAATTGGAGCGCTTTGGAAATGTTTATCCATTGCATGGCCACCAGCTAAAAACTGTTTAAAGTTTTCAAAGCCAATTGAAAGGACAATCGATAAACCGATAGCTGACCAAGAAGAATAACGACCACCTACCCAATCCCAAAATTCAAACATATTAGCTGTATCAATACCAAATTTTTCAACTTCTTTGGCATTAGTTGATAACGCCACAAAGTGAAGCGCAACGGCTTTCTCATCTTTTGCTACATCAAGTAACCATTGACGAGCCGTTTGCGCATTGGTCATCGTTTCTTGAGTTGTAAACGTTTTTGAGGCAACTAAAAATAACGTAGTTTCTGGATTTAAACCCTTTAAAGCTTCAACAATATGCGTACCATCAACATTTGAAACAAAGTGCATAGTTAAATGATTTTTATAAGGCCTTAGTGCTTCGGTTATCATATGTGGCCCTAAATCTGAACCACCAATACCGATATTAACTACATCGGTAATTGCTTTACCAGTATAACCTTTCCAATCACCACTAATAATTTTTTTACTAAAGGATTCCATCTTAGCAAGCACTGCATTGACATCATCCATAACATTTTTACCATCAACATAAATTGGTGAATTTGATACATTACGAAGCGCAACATGCAAAACGGCGCGATTTTCTGTGCGATTAATTTTTTCACCGCTGTACATAGCCTTAGTTGCACCATTTAAATCACATTCATCGGCAAGTTTATAAAGAATTTCTAATGTCTCTTGCGTTACACGATTTTTTGCAAGATCAACCAAGAACTCATCTTCAAAAGGAATACTTAACTTTTCAACTCGCTTAGGTTCATCTTTTAGAATTTGGGCAATTGTTTTAGCGTGATGCTTTTGATAACTAGCTTGAAGGGACTTCCAGGCGGAAGTAGTTGTTGGATCAATTGACTTTAACATGACTTATTCCTTAATTAATATAGCACTATTAACCATAATATAACTATGCCTAACATGATGCAAGATAAGGATTTATTCTTTCAAATTAAGTTAAAATAAAAAATAATAAAAGTTATTTTCTTTTCCTAATCAAATAACTTGAATATAATGTTACAGATAAGCTATTTGATACATATAACCGTTCAAAAAATAATTTTCTAACTAATTAGTACCAATAAAATAACTAAATTTTTGACATTATTATATTAGGATATTTCATGCCAAATATTCAAACTCTAGTACCTGCATTAGATAAAATAGTACGCATTTGTGATTATTTAGATAATCACAAAGGTGCAACTTTTAGTCAAATATTTCAGGATCTTAATTTACCCAAAAGTAGTACTTCAACCCTACTTAATGCATTAGTTATGCATGGTATCTTGCGTCAAGATCAGAACCAGTATTATCTTGGATTAAAATTGCATGAATGGGGTGATAAATCGCTGGAACAGTTTGATATCACAAAAATAGCGGAACCGTTGATGTCAAAATTAAGAGATCAAACCAATTTAACTTGCCATCTAGGTGTGTTAGATGGTTTATATTCAGTCTATATTGCAAAAATTGAAAATGACCAAGCTATCGGTATTCGTACTTGGATAGGCAAAAAATTACCTCTGCATAGTTCCGGTATTGGTAAAGCATTGATAGCATGGTTGCCAGATGAGAAAATCGATCAACTTATACCAGAAGATAAATTGGTTAAATATACCGACACCACAATTACCAGCAAAAAACAGTTAAAAAAAGAGCTAGCGAAAATTCGCTCGCAAGGTTGGGCCTATGACAATCAGGAAGATGTAAAAGGTGTCCATTGTATCGCTGCTCCCATTTTTAATAAAAATCATGAACCAATTGCGGCGATTAGTATTTCTGGTGTGCTTTTTCAACTACCGGTAGAGAAGATCGAAAAATATTCAGAGCTAGTGCGTAAAGCATGTCAACAACTGACTAGCAAGTTTCAATAATATTGAATCATAATGATTCAATATTATTTTAACTATTTTAATCCATAACTCATTAAGCTATCTTCTTAAATAGCTCAATAAGTTTTTGTTTATCAAAAAAGACGGAGTTAGCACCGGCACAAGCATCCTTCATTGAATTTTCTGCCAACAACTCAAAATCAGGATTATCGACGCCTAACTCCTTCAATGATTTAGGAATACCGACTTCTTGTGCTAAATCTTCAATTCTTTTTATCACATAATCAACACATTCTTGATCGGTTTTATCTTTAGTATCTAATCCAATTGTTTCGGCAATCGCTCTAAATTTTTCTGGAGCATGTTTCGCATTTTCCTTTTCAACTACCGATAATAGCATGGCATTACAGACCCCATGAGGTAAATCATAGAGACCACCTAGTTGATGTGCCATCGCATGCACATTACCTAAACCTGCATTACTAAAAGCAATACCATTTAAAAAGCAGGCATAACTCATCTGTTCTCTGGCTTCAATATCGTTACCATTTTTAACCGCGCGCGCCAAATATTTAAAGGTTTGACCAATTGCATACAGTGCGGTCGAATCAGTGACATCCATCGCCCCTTTAGCAACCACCGCTTCTATTGCATGAGTTAACGCATCCATACCGGTTGCTGCAGTTAAATTTGCTGGTTTAGAAATCATTAAATCGGGATCACTAACCGTTATTGATGCCAGTGTATTTGGATCAACCATAATCATTTTTACGTGTCTGCTTTCATCAGTAATCACGTAATTGATAGTAACTTCGGCAGAAGTACCTGCGGTAGTTGCTATTGCCACGATAGGTAAACATTTATGTTTACTTTTATGCATCCCTTCATAATCGGTAATTTTGCCACCATTAGTTGCTAACACCGCAACCGCTTTACCACAATCCTGAGGTGATCCACCACCAATAGAAACCACAAAATCACATTTAGATTCTTGACATAATTTTAGTGCATTTTCAACATTAGCAACGGTAGGATTGGGTTTAACATCATAAAAAATAACCGATTCAATTCCCTCTTTGGCTAAAATATCGACTACTCTATCTACCGTACCATTACCGACTAAAAACTTGTCACTAACCACAAATGCCTTTTGGCAATTTAGTTTTTTAACCGCTACCCCTAACTCAGATAGACATCCTTTTCCTAATAAATTAACGGGTGGAATGTAATAAATCATATTTACCTCTTTAATTAATCATATTTCAAAAAATCCCACAAAAAGAACTTAATTTCATTATACGGAAAAAATAAACTTGCCGAAAAAATATTTTTTACAATGAGAGGAGGATCACAAAATTAATTTTCTTTTGAATTAATGCATTGCAATTCAAAATTTTTTCTTTAATAATTTGTTCACAAGAAAGAAATAAAGTTCTATATTATGAACAAAGGAGAAAAAATGAGTTTAGCAAAATTTAAAGGGATATTCCCACCCGTGCCAACAATTGTAGATAAACATGGGGAACTGGATAAAAAAGGAATGGCTAATCTATTAGATCATCTGATCGATAATGAAGCTGATGGCGTTTTGATTTTAGGGAGTGGTGGTGAATTTTGTCATATGCCTCCGAAACTCCGACTTGAAGTTGCTGAATTTGCGGTAAAACATATCAATAAACGCATTCCGGTGATGATTGGAATATCCAGTCCAAGTACCAAAGAAACTATTCAATATGGTCAACATGCAGCACAAATAGGCGCAGATGCCGTCTTAGTAGTTAATCCATATTATGCTTTATTGAATAGTGATGCCATTTATCACCATTATAAAACTATCGCTGAAAATCTTGATATACCAGTGCTACTTTACAATTTCCCGGCATTAACCGGCCAAGATATTGGTATTGATGTTATTACTCGATTAGCCAAGGAGCAGCCAAATATTATTGGTTTGAAAGACACCATTGATAACATAAGCCATACCCGAGAAGTCATCAACAGAGTTCACGCCTTCCGTCCAGATTTTATCATCTTCAGTGGATTTGATGAATATATGTTAGACACGCTTATTCTTGGTGGTCATGGTGGCATTCCTGCAACATTTAATTTTGCCCCGAAAATCACCAAGGGAATTTATAACGCATTCATTAAAAAAGATTACGAAACCGCATTTAAATTACAGCGTCAATTAGCAAAATTAATGCCGGTTTATGCGATTGAATCGCCTTTCTTTGGGGTTATTAAACAAGCTATCAAACTAACTGGAGTAGATATTTCAACTGAGGTTTTAGCGCCGGTAACAAAACTACCAAAAAACAAAAAAGACCTATTAATTCAAGTATTAGAGTCTGCTCAAATTCCTATTATAAATAAATAATTGGAGGCATCCATATGAATAATACAGAAGATAAAACAATTCCTAAAGGGCGTTGGAAGCATATAATTCCGGCTACCATTCTGGTGTATATCGTGGCATATATGGACAGAACAAATATTGCCATTGGTATTGCCGGAGGAATGAATAAAGACTTAGGTATGACCGCGTCTTTCGCAGGTCTTGTCGCAGGGATCTTTTTTATTGGCTATATATTTTTACAAATTCCCGGTGGTCAAATCGCTGAACGCTATAGCGCCAAAAAATTTATCGCATGGACTATTGTTGTTTGGGGTGGTTTTGCTGCAATAACAGGATTTGTTCGAGATCCCATTCAATTACTTATCATACGTTTTATATTGGGGGTAGCTGAAGGGGGAGTATACCCTGCTATATTGGCATTGATTGGGCATTGGTTTCCAAATCATGAAAGAGCCAGAGCAATTGCATTTTTCCAAATGAATTTAGCGGCAGCATCTATCATTACCGGTCCATTATCTGGTTGGTTAATTGAAGCTTGGGGTTGGAGAGAAATGTTTATCATTGAAGGTATTATATCTTTAGCATTACTCTTTGTTTGGATGCCTCTTGTTTCTGATTATCCTCATCAAGCTAAATGGCTAGATCCTAAAGAATTAAATTGGTTAAACCAACAATTTGCCGAAGATAAAGCGCTTATAAAATTAGATGACAAAGCAAGTGTTAAAACAGTATTAAGTAGTATCAACTTATGGAAACTGGTTGCTATCTATTTCTTCTTCCAAATTGGTTTTTACGGTTTTGCCCTTTGGATGCCAATGTTAATTAAACAATTAACCGGTAGTGGTATGTCTATTGTTGGACTATTAACCGCAGCACCATACATTCTTTGTATATTTGGACAATACTATATTGCTAAATTATGTGACCAAACCATGAATCGTAGGCTCTATACTGCAATTCCTATGATTGGGTTTGCTGTATGTTTAACGTTATCTATATTATTAGAAAACAGTACATGGCTTGCTTATGGAATGATGGTTTTATGTGGCTTTTTCCTACAAGCATACGCCGGCCCATTTTGGACATTACCACCACTATTATTCCCATCAAATGTTTTAGGTGGAGTACGAGGAACAATCAATGCCCTTGGTAATCTAGGAGGATTTATCGGGCCATATCTAGTTGGTTTATTAACCGTTACCGTAAGTAAAAATGCAGGACTATATACCTTAGTTGGGGCTTTAATCATTGCAATTATTCTATTATTCACGCTACCTGCTGTAACCGCAAAACCAACAAAATAAAAAATTAAAAAAGCATTGGAGGAAATTATGCAACAAAAATGTAAATTTGCCAGAGATCTATGGTCACAATTAGATGCATTACGAATGGGCATGAATTATACCGTTGAAGATACTGAAAAACCACAAGTTCTTATTGATGACTGTTATGGGGAAAGTCATCCGGGCAGTTATCATCTCGATAGTTTAGGTTATGAAGTTGTTCTTGGCGTTCATGAGCGAGGTGGACGTTCAGTACGTAGCCATGTTACAGATATTTGTGATGGCTGGGGACAAGGTCATGATGGCATGAATTATATATTAGCCTCAAGGGAAGCGATTGCTAATATGGTCGAAATTCACGGTTCTGTCATACCATATGATGCAGCAGTACTTATTTCTAGTTGTGATAAATCAGTACCTGCTCACCTTATTGCAGCTGCACGACTTGACATTCCGTTAGTTCATGTTCCTGGTGGTTCAATGCGCCCTGCTCCTAATATGACGACATCAGACTTAGGCGGTGCCACTGCACAATATAAAAAAGGTGAAATTGATATCAAACAAATTCAAACCTTACAAAGATGTGGTTGTCCTACCGCTGGTGCATGTCAATTCATGGGTACCGCAAGTACAATGCAATGCATGTCAGAAGCACTCGGGTTAGCACTACCAGGAAGCGCATTAGCACCTTCGACCATGTCTGAAATTCGCAGGATGGCTAGATCAGCAGGCCACCATGCCATGTATCTAGCTAAAGAAGGAATAACCTCTCGTAAAATACTTACACCTGCTGCATTTGAAAATGCCATTAAAGTACACGCTGCTATCAGTGGTAGTACAAATGCGCTTATTCATTTACCGGCTATCGCCCATGCATCAGGATTTGAATTAACCGCAGATGTATTTGATCGAATTAATAACACCGTACCATACCTTACAAATGTGCAACCAAGCGGACAATATGTAACTGAATTATTATGGTTTGCTGGTGGTATTCCTATGGTTCAATGGATGATTAAGGATTTACTCGATCTTGATGTAATGACAGTTACAGGACAGTCTTTAGGTGATAATTTGGAAATGATGCAGCAAACCGGTTTCTTTGACCGTAATTTAGGATATTTGCATAATTACAAATTAGAACGAAATGATTTAATTCGCCAACCTAACAAAGAAAAAATGGGATCCATCGCTGTTTTAAAAGGCAATATAGCGCCAGATGGTGCAGTTATAAAATATACTGCCTGTAGTCCTGATATGCATAAACATACTGGACCAGCCAAAGTTTATAATTCGGAAGAAGCAGCTCAAGAGGCTATTATTAATAATAAGGTTAATCCTGGTGATGTTATTTTCATTTGTTATGAAGGGCCAAAAGGTTCAGGTGCGCCAGAAATGCTAATGACCACCGATGCAATTGTCTTTGATAAGCGTCTTAATGGTAGTGTCGCATTGGTCACCGATGGACGTTTTTCGGGAGCAACACATGGTCCATGCATTGGTCACGTATCTCCTGAAGCTGCGGATGGCGGTCCAATTGCACTTGTTGAAGATAATGATATTGTCGAAATCTATGTGCATGCTAGAAAACTTAATATTATTGGTATTAATGGTGAAATTAAATCTGCAGAAGAAATTGCTGAAATATTTACTAAACGTAAGCAAAAATGGACACCTCCCGATTATTCAAAACGAAAAGGTGTATTTAAACAATATACGGAAAGAGCTAAATCATTAATGGCCGGTGCCTATATAGAATAAAATTGATACAAAGTGCCACCTATCTACATTGGTGGCATTTCAAATCATTCACGCTAAAATTTACCTTTAACTATCTCAAATAATATCCTATTTTCTAATACTAAAAACTTATCTATAAAGTTATAGTAGTAGATATTATCTTATTGAGTAATAATGATTATACTAACTGTCTCACAATTAAAAATTATTTAAAAAAGCGAGAAACTAAGTGCTAGTAGCGAATAATAATGATAATAATCTTTTGCAAGATCTTATTATCTATTGGACAAACCGAGCGAAAGGATACAGCCAAACTAACCAAGACGAACTGGCAACGGATAAAAGAAAAATCTGGCAAAAGTTAATCTTAAACCATGCTCCTAACAAGAATAAATTACGGATATTAGACATTGGAACCGGTCCTGGTTTTTTGGCGATTACCTTAGCTTTAGCGGGCCATGAAGTAACTGCGGTTGATGTTACTCAAGCGATGATAGATCAAGCAAAAGACAATGCCTCTCAATATCGGGTAAAAGTTAATTTTGTTTTATCAGATGTTCATTGCTTACCGTTTGACGATAATAATTTTGATTTAATTGTGTTACGTAATGTAACTTGGAACCTAAATAATCCCACTGTAGCTTATCAAGAATGGTTGCGGGTACTAAATTCTCAAGGAAAATTACTTAATTTTGATGCAAACTGGTACTTATTCCTTTTTAATAAAGATCTTCATTCACAATACATGCAAGACAGAGAAAATACAGCCAATTGTGGTATAGACGATCATTATCGACAAACCGATACCCACGAAATGGAACGGATCGCCAGATTACTACCGTTAAGTCAAAAAATCAGACCTGAATGGGATATGAATATTCTACAATCAATCGGTTATAAAAATATTCATATACAAAATGATATATCAAAGATAGTTTGGGATGAAATTGAACAAATTAATTATCATTCAACACCAATGTTCTTAATAATAGCCGAAAAGGAATAAAATAGGTTTTCAATAAAATCGATTAATTACTAAATTTAACCAACAAAATGGTCAAATTTAGCTTAATTATCTTTATTACAACATAATAACAACTGATCTATATAATTTTTAATCATCAATTGTTAAATTACGAGTCGTTAAATCAAATGGTGTTAATTGATAAACGTAATAGTTGAGCCAATTACTAAATAGTAAATAGGCATGACTTCGCCATGTCGCTTTTGGCGTTAAATCGGGATTATTTTCTGGGAAGTAATTATAAGGGATCTCAGGGTTTATACCAGCTTTTAAGTCACGAGAATATTCATTAGCCAAAGTAAATGAGTCATATTCAGGATGACCGGTTACAAACGCCATTCGTTTATCGGCGGTTGCCATTAAGTATGGACCTGTGATTTCTGACTCAGCTAAGATATTTAAATCGGTATAGTTTTTAATTTTATCAATTGGAAAATCAGCATTACGCGAATGTGGTGCTAAAAACGTATCGTCAAAACCTCGGGTTAAAATCGCATTTGGTTGCAAGATTTGGTGTTGATAAACGCCAGATAACTTTTGTGAACGCGTGAATTTCGGTAAATCATAGAGTACATTTAAAGCCGCTTGCACCGCCCAGCAAACAAACATTGTTGAGGTTACATGATCTTTCGCCCAAGTAATTATTTCAGCTAACTTTGGCCAATAGACAACATCGGAAAAAGCAACTTTACCTAATGGTGCGCCAGTGATAATTAGACCATCGAAATTCTGTTCACGAATATCCTCAAAATCACAATAAAAACTATTTAAATGCTCTACAGGGGTATTTTTTGATTCACGCTGATCAATACGTAGTAGTTGAATATTGACTTGTAAAGATGAATTAGATAGTAGCCGTAAAAACTGATTTTCAGTTTCGATCTTTTTAGGCATTAAATTCAAAAAAAGAAGCTTTAATGGACGAATTTCTTGAGTATTAGCACGCGTTGAAGTCATCACAAATACATTTTCCTTACGTAATACATCTACTGCCGGTAATGAATCAGGAATACAGATAGGCATATCAAAAGCTCCTATTAATTACTTTTTATAATTTTTATATAGACGTCTAGAAATCTATACAGCTAAATATAGTAGGTTTTAGAAAATTTGTCGAGCGTTTTTATTAGAAATAATAGGCAGGATATTGCAAAAAATCAGAATAATAGCAAACTAATTGAATTTAAGTGTTAACCTTTATCGATAATCTATATATCAAAGAAGTGAATTTAAATTGCTCGGGTATCAGTCCGCCAAGTATCTGCGGTTAACGCCTCACCAAAATAGCTATTGATAAGTTTTTGTGTGATTTCACTTAGTGGTGAAGCCAAAACTTCAGCCGTATTACCATATTCAACCAAATCACCATTATGCATAACGATAATTTGGTCACTAATATGTTTCATCATACCAATATCTTGTGTGACATAGACATAAGATATATTTTGTTCTTGTTGTAGCGACAGCATCAAATTAACAATTTGTGAACGCATTGAGATATCTAAAGCCGCTAAAGCTTCATCAAGAATAATCACTTTCGGTTTTAAAATTAAAGCTCTAGCTAACGCAACGCGTTGTTTTTGCCCGGCAGCCATCACGGATGGATAATAAGAGGCGTGTTCCGGCAATAAACCTACTTGTTTTAAAACCTCATTAATCAATTTTCCTCGTTCGTGAGCTGTATAATTAGCATTACGTTTAAGTGGAATTTCCAGTAATTGACCAATACGAAGTCTTGGATCAAAAGAACTTTCCACATGTTGGAATATCATGCGAATCAGTTGCGAACGATTCCCATAATCGCCATATTCAACTTTATTACCATCGATCCAAATATCGCCACTGTCTGGTTTAATCATACCAACCAGCATTTTAGCTAATGTCGATTTTCCGGAACCATTTTGTCCAATAATAGCTAACGTTTTCCCTTCATTTAACGAAAACGACAAGGGTTTGACAGCATCAATTTGTAAATGACCAAAGAGTCCTTTAGGGATTTTAAATCGCTTTGATAAATTGCGGACTTTTAATATTGGGTTCATTGATTATTCCTATATTTCAAATTACTCATCAGTATTTAATGGAAAATGACAGGCTACCGAATGATCTTTGATTGGGATAAGTTCTGGTGCTTGTATACATTTCTTTTGTGCATAAGGACAACGAGGCCCCAATCGACAGCCAATGGGTAAATGTTCTAATGATGGAATAACGCCAGGTAAAGTATTTAAGGGGCTTTTATGGGGCATTGCTTTACCAAAATCAGGAATAGCATAAATCAATGCTTGCGTATAAGGATGATAAGGTGATTTAATTAAATCTTCACTATCAGCTACCTCAACGGTTTGTCCGCAATATAGGACATTGATTCGATCGGTCCAGCGAGTAACCATCTGTAGATCATGGCTAATGAGTAAAATTGTCGTCCCCATATTCTGATTCATACTGGCCAGTAATCTGAAAATTTGCGCTTCAGTGGTTGCTTCCATGGCATTAGTTGGTTCGTCGGCAATCAATAATTTAGGTTGATTGGCTAATGCTATAGCAATCATCACTTTTTGACATTCACCTTCGGTTAATTCAAATGGATAGGACTTAAGGATTTCTTTGTGATCTTTAATCCCAACGCGATGCAATAATTCAACTGCACGATGCTTACGCCAAAATAAGCGTTGCCACCAATGGCCTTTAAAGGTTCTGCGTGGAATGGCTTCGATTAACTGTTGACCAATTTTCATTGAGGGATCCAAGCAAGATTGCGGCTCTTGGAACACCATCGAAATATTATCACTTATCACTTTTCGCCGTTGCTTGGGCGTCAATTTAAGCAAATCGACATCATTAAAATAGAAACGATCAGCAGAAATCTTCCAATTATGATTAGTCACACCTAATATTGCTTTAGCGATCAGACTTTTACCTGAACCCGATTCACCAACCAGACCTCGGATTTCGCCTTCTGATAACTTCAAATTGACACGATCAATTGCCCGCAAAAGGCCATCAGGAGTAATAAACTCAATGGTTAAATTGCGAATGTCTAATAATGCCATAATTAATGCCCTACTCGCTGGCCATATAATCCAAAATTGAATAAGTAAACCAACGTAATTGTAGCAGAAACAGCAATACCCGGAGCTAAAAAGGCCAACAAATTAACATCAATAATGTCTTTCATTTTAAACATCATCATACCTAAATCCGGCCGAGAAAAGTCATTAGCAAAGCCTAAAAAGGTAATGGTAGTGATAGCTAAAATAACCGAACTAAATAATGACACTATCTCGGTCAAATAAACCGGTAGGATATTAGGTACAATATAATGATTTAAAATAGAAAATGAAGATAAACCATCAAGCCGATAAGCTGTGATGTAAGTTTTATTCCACTCTTTTATAACCCGTTGATGGATATTATAAATAAAGCGTGGTGCATAAGATAAACCAATCACAATTAATATATTAGTAATATCATCTTCCAATAACAAACTGATAACAATTACCCCAAGCAATGGCGGTACTACCATGAAAAATCTAAAGATAAATAAAATAAAAGGCCGGATAAATACGACAAAAAACATTAAATAGTTAATTACTCCACCGATTATAATGACATAAAAAACTGCTTTTAGAGTCATTAAAATCGTTGACCGATAACCTATTAATAAATAATCAAAAATATCCTGTCCTTGCTCAGTAGTTCCTAAAATATGATTAATATCACCATTAGGCCACCAAGCTGGCGGTAGGGAGGTTACGTAGATAGGATTTAAATGAGCATGAAAGAACCATTTGGTTGAGAATGCAATAAAAGCAATTGCTAAAATCCCATAAAAGCTGACAATCAGATATAAATTGCTATGAAGTCGATGAAAGCATGAATTTATTCGCTTACCTAACTGAATTATCCTAGACATAATGTTCCTTATGACGTAATGGATAAATAGCAATAGCCGTTATCTCACCTAATAAAGTTAATAAACTTATTACCGTTCCACACGCAAGAATTGCTATCGAAATAATAAAATAATTATGATTACGATACGCCATCATCACCCATTGACCTAATCCAATTCGATTAAATAAGATTTCTATCACCATGGTAAAAAACAGTAAAGTGGTGGTGTTATAGGTCAATTGTGGAATGGTAGCCGGAATTGAATTGGGTAATAAATGCCGACGTAATACTTTAAACGGCGAACGTTCCCGAATAATTGCCATTTTAATATAGTTTTGCCTTGAAGTATTTTTGACGTTTTCGCTCACTAGCTGAATAGTCATAATACTTGGCTGAATAGCTAAAATAATGGTTGGCAAAAATAAATAATTAAGTTGATCTAACAATGCTGTCAATTTATCTGGTCTTGATGAAATTAAAATGTCTAACAAAGATCTACCTTGTACTGATGGTGAAATATCAAATTTTATTGAAATCGGCCATGTTGACGAAAGATAATACATAACAATTGTTGCCAACATCACAATCGGACAAGAATAAAATATCAAACTCGCTAAGCGAATAGCGACATTCAACCAATTTATATTACTTAATCCAAGAAAAATACCCAAAGGTAAGCCAACAAGTAACGCCACCAGTAACGCTAAAATACAAAGCTCGAACGTTGTTAATAGAGTATCTAAAAATGGTAAAGTTTCACCAGATACTAAGCGAAATCGACCTTGTAGTAACTGTTTAAAAAAAGCACTATAGGCATCAATAAAAGTTAAATGACTAAAAGTAGATTGAGGAACAAAGTAAACCAGACAGAAGCTAATCTGGGCAAGCACGCAGATAATAAATAAAAACGTCACTATTTTTTTTAAAATATAGATAATCATTGTTTATCTTTATCATGAGTTAAAAACAACGGTGATATCCATCACCGTTGTTTTAGTTGTCGGCTAATCAGGTATCACCGGTTTACTTGCTGCTGCATAAGCGTGATCTTGAGCGCTTAATCCACCAGCGTTACCTTTACCATTATAGTGATAATCCAATTCTTCTCGAGTCTTTATTCTACTATCAGATTGCACATAATCTGGAGCAGGAGCCTTAGTCATTATCGAGGATGAATGACCTGAAGCAAAAACAGCTTTAAATTGTGTAATTTCTTGATTTATAGTGTTTTTTTCAACATTAGATTGAGTAGAAGATATTGTGATATTTGATTGCGATTCACTAGTAACGACTTCTTTAGTGTTAGCTGTGGACAGATCATCTTTGATTACAATTGGTAATAACAGTGAAGGTATAACGGTAACAGTATTACTTGGCTCATCACGACTAACTTGGGTATAATCAATCACTACACGACCTAATGCCAGTTCTAATGACGCAGCAGCAAATTCTAATGGCATTGCAGACTGTTTTAATTCTGCATTTTTGCCTCGTCGTTTAGTCCGAGGTGCATTCATACGCAAATGTCGAGAAGTTCGTCGCTGACGTTTCGGTTGTGAATCGCCAGTTGTATTATTATCGCCTGATTCAGGAACAATAACTGGTACTAATAATGTCGGAATAACAATACGCTCTTTTTCATCTTGTACCAGCGCATCATTATTTTTAACACGAACGCTTTTGGTTAATGTACGCTGTTGTCGCCTTGGTTTCGCTTCTTTTTGTTTTGGTTGTACCGCCTCACTTGCTGCTTTATCGGCTTTAACATTATTCGCTGTATTAGCGGTATTACCATTTTGCTTACTACGACGATTAGGGCGCGTGGTCTCTTTAACCTCTTCAGTTGCTGCATTATTTGCTACTGAACCATTATTACTATTACGGTTATTACGTTGACGTCGATTATTTGTACGTTGGTTATCTCGTCGTTTATTTGACTGAGGTTTAACTTCTGGCTTCGGTTCATCCTGTTGAGAAGTAAACAGCTGCTTAATCTTCTTAAATAAACCAGCTAATAAACCGTTAGATTTTTCAACTTGTTGCGGTTCTGCTTTAGATGCTTTGCTCGCTTCGACTTTAGGGCCCGATAATACTGCTTGCTCTACCACTAACTCGGCAACTTGATCTTCTTCCTCTTCTTCTAGTTCACGAATCAGTTTAGGTAAATTGTAACTTAGTACATCGGTCTCTTCACCACTGCGTTTACGAATCACTTTATAAAGAGGTGTTTCCATCTCTTCATCACCGGCAATAACGATTTTCACATCTGGGTGCATTCTTTCAATATTAGTAATTGCTCGTCGTTTTTCGTTGAGCAAATAACTGGCAATTGGTACTGGAACTATTACGTCAATTTGCACGGTATTATCTTTCATCGCTTCTTCTTGAATTAAACGAAGAATTGATAGTGATAATGAATTATTATCACGAACGGTACCTGTTCCTTGGCAACGAGGACAAATATGGTGAGTTGCCTCACGCAACGAAGGGCTTAAACGTTGACGAGACATTTCAAGTAGACCAAAACGAGAAATACGTGTAGTTTGAATTCTTGCACGATCAGTTTTCATCGCCTCTTTCAAACGATTCTCAACTTCACGCTGATTACGAATTGGTGTCATATCAATAAAATCGATAACAATTAAACCACCTAAATCACGTAAGCGTAATTGACGAGCAATCTCTTCCGCTGCTTCAAGGTTAGTATTAAATGCCGTCTCTTCAATATCGCTACCACGGATAGATTTCGCTGAGTTGATATCAATAGCAGTTAATGCTTCGGTCGCATCAATAACAATAGAGCCACCAGATGGTAAGCGAACTTCACGTTGGAATGCAGATTCAATCTGCCCTTCGATTTGGAAATGGTTAAATAATGGTACATCACCCTCATAAAGTTTTAAGCGACTAACATACTCAACTCGACCTAAATCAGCTAATCGCTTTTTAGCAATTTCAAGCACTTTTGGATTATCAATGAGAATATCACCAACATCATCACGGAGGTAATCACGGAATGCACGAGTAATAATATCGCTTTCTTTATGGATTAGACTTGGCGCTGGATGATTTTTAGATTCATTTTGAATCGCAGTCCAATAGTTGACCAAAGCATTCAAATCCTGTTGCAACTCTTCTTGGCTTTTACCCACGCCAGCGGTTCTTGCAATAACGCCCATGCCTTTGGGTTTTTCTAACGCATCGATAACGCGTTTTAGATCAGCGCGTTCTTCCCCCTCAATACGACGCGAAACACCACCAGCTCTAGGGTCATTTGGCATTAAAACTAAATAGCTACCAGCTAAACTAATATAAGTCGTTAAAGCGGCACCTTTTTTACCACGAATTTCTTTTTCTATTTGAATAAGAACTTCTTGGCCTTCTTGTAAATGTTTAATACTACGACGACCAGAGATATTGGAAGGGAAATAGCTTTCAGCAATCTCTTTTAGTGGTAGGAAACCATCTCGCTCTCCACCATAGGAAACAAAAGCGGCTTCTAAACTAGGATTGATTTTAGTAATTTTGCCTTTATAAATATTGGCTTTTTTTTGTTCGTGACCAAGGCTTTCGATATCTAAATCATACAAGCGTTGGCCATCAACAAGGGCAACACGCAGCTCTTCTTGCTGGGTTGCGTTGATTAGCATTCTTTTCATTATTCTACACTCTTGATTAATCTAAATTAACTGTAGGTAGAATTTTATTATTAACAATAAACGCTTATTTTTAACAATGATAAACAATAGTACTTACTTAAATATTTTTTATACCGTATTCATTATTTTATTTGTGTTGTTTTTGTTATTATTTTATGTGAAATCAGTATAACTTATCCAACATCAATACACTTTTTAGAGGTAATATTACATTCAAAACACCTATGCACTTTTTGAACACCGCTAAATATACAATTATTGATATTATTTCAATGACGAGTTTGCAAATTCTATTTTTTTCTAAAATTTAACAAACCACTAAATCTTTATATGATTGTTTAAAATAAACATATTAATTAATTATAATAATTCTACTTACGCTATTTTATTTTGACAAACTGTAATGTCTAACGCCATTGCTGCATTACACGGATAAAATATCCGTATCTATTATTCACGTTTCAGCAACGGATAGCAAGTAAATTAAACTGACTATTTTATAAACAATTTAATACTGATTTTGTACTGCCCTAAAATTAAACTGAAAACACAATAAAAAAAGGCGTTATCCATTAATTTTTCATCATTTAATTGGGAATAACTTTGGCAAATTTTTTATATCAATTTATAACGCATTTCATGAATTTAAAAACTTAACTTTAACAAAATTGTGTATATGCCAATTTAATCCGTATAATATTAGACAACTATCGATTATAAAATCAACTATGAGATAATATTTAGTTATGGAATCGCCTGAAAAAGTAGCATTGATTGATTTTACCCAGCGTTGGATCGCTCAATTTGAACATGCGCCACAAAGTGAAGAATTACACGGTTTACCCTCGCCTTGCATTATCAAAACCGAAAATCTTGCCGTTTATTGGCTACCCTTTTTACTTAATCCACCAAGAGATTTAACCATAGCAGAACAAGTTATTAACATCAGAATCCACCCAAGTGCACATACATTTTACGGCACACAATATGCTGGGAACCTGACAGCAAAATTCGCTGATCTTAATTTAATTTTATTGCAAGCATGGAATGATGATGACTTTTCAAATTTAGAAAAAAATTTAATTGCTCACCTATCGCAACAAAAAAAATTAAAGCGAACGCCGACCATTTTTATTGCCTCAACCAATGAAGATACTGAAATCGTTGCATTAAATAATTTGACTGGTGAAGTTGTTAAAGAAGATTTAATAACTGGGCAATTGACAACATTATCATCTGATTTAGCGTCATTTCTTGAAAAACATATCGTTATAGCATAATAATTAGCTTTCGATAATCACTAAGCTATGGTACAAATGAGATTCAACCGCATTATGGTTTACAAATTGTAACTTGCCAAACAATGTGTATATAATGGAATAAGTGTCACTAAAAGAAATAGGTAACTTATGTTTGAATATTTATTAGCAGCACCAGCTGATCCTATTTTAGGCTTAGCGGATCTCTACAACAAGGATGAACGCACCAACAAAATTAATTTAAGTGTTGGTGTTTATAAAGATGAAACCACCAAAACACCTATTTTAGAAAGTGTAAAAAAAGCTGAGCATCTATTGTTAGATGATGAAACTACAAAAAGCTATTTACCCATTGATGGAGCTAATTCATTTAATATTGCCACCCAAATCTTATTGTTCGGTAGTGAAAATCAACGAGCGAGAACTGCGCAAGCTCCTGGTGGAACAGGTGCTTTACGCATCATGGCTGATTTTTTATCTCGCCGTACGAAAATAAAACGAGTTTGGATAACCAATCCATCGTGGCCTAATCATCGCAGCGTATTTCAAACTGCGGGATTAGAAGTTCGAGAATACCGTTATTATGATGCTCAAACTCGAAGCCTTGATTTTGATGGTTTAATGAGTGATTTAAATCAAGTTGTCACAGGCGAAGCAGTGCTATTTCATGGTTGCTGCCATAACCCTACCGGTATCGATCCAACTCCAGAACAATGGCAAGCGATTTCAGAGTTAGCCTTAAAAAATGGTTGGTTACCACTATTTGATCTCGCTTATCAAGGATTTGGCCAAGGTATAGAAGAAGACGTATATGGACTCAGATTGTTTGCTAATAATCAACCTGAACTACTGATTGCTAGCTCTTATTCAAAAAATTTCGGTCTATATAATGAGCGTGTTGGTGCATTCACTTTAATTGCTGCGGATAGCGAAATTGCCGATCGGGCATTTAGTCAGGTCAAAACCATTATCAGAGCCAACTACTCTAATCCTCCCGCGCATGGTGCTAAGATTGTCTCTTATATATTAAACAATGCTGAATTAAAAGAAGAGTGGATTGATGAATTAACGGGCATGCGTCAACGCATTCATCGTATGCGCCAACTATTTGTGAAAACTTTACAAGATAAAGGTGCCAACCAAGATTTTAGTTTTATTGCCAAACAAAATGGTATGTTTTCATTTAGTGGTTTAACTGAAGAACAAGTACTTAAATTGCGTAATGATTATGGTATTTATATTGTTAATTCAGGACGAATCAATGTAGCCGGAATGACTATCGATAATATGTCTAGACTTTGTGAATCAATTGTCGAAGTTTTATAGTATAAACTAAAATAACGTATATTCTTGATAATTGGATGTGTTTATGGTTAAATTGAACCAAATTCACATCCAGTTTTTAGTAATAATATCAAAAATAATAAATAGATAGCTATAAAACTCAAAAAAACCGTTCCTCAATTTGTTTCAAACATATAATTGAAACATTATTCTATTTCCTTTATTAGTTACTAACTTGTTTGTATGTTAAAATATCACCATGTTTTAATATCACCTCAATTGAATCTAATTATGTCCATTTGTTATATTGCCTTAGGAAGTAATCTTAATGATCCCTTAATGCAAGCTAATCAGGCTATTGCCGCTTTAAAACAATTACCTATGACCGAAATTTCTGACATTTCACCGTTTTATCGTAGTAAACCTCTCGGGCCGCAAGATCAAAACGATTATCTTAATGCAGTGATCAAATTAACCACCTCACTCACACCTATAGCGTTATTAGATGAGCTGCAAACGATAGAAAAATCACAGGGTCGAGTACGCAAAGATAATCGCTGGGGGGCAAGAACATTAGATTTAGATATTTTGTTATATGATAATTTAATGATAGATAATGAAAGATTAACGATTCCTCATTATCATATGAAAAACCGAGAATTTGTGCTTTATCCTTTATTTGATATCTCACCTGACCTTATATTACCTGATAACGATAACCTTTTTAATTTATTATCAAAATGCCCGATGAATGGAATGAAAAAATGGCATGAATAATTAACCTTATTAATAACATATAGTTGTAATTTTTTGTGGTTTAACGATAAAAAAAATAATAAAAAAAATTTGCCAACGGCTAAATTATTGCTATAGTTTACCGCTCGAAAATAATCCGTACTTAAGGGGATTGCTGTGAAACAGGAACAAAAAGTAAACACATCTTCTCTTAGCCTGCTTGCTATTGCTGGGCTTGAGCCTTATCAAGAGGCAAAAGATGAGGAGTATATGAATCCTAAGCAATTAAAACATTTCAAACTTATCTTAGAAGCATGGCTGTCACAGTTACAAGGTGAAATGGGTAAAACAGTTTCTCACATGCAAGATGAGGCTGCAAATTTCCCAGATCCGGCTGACCGTGCTACTCAAGAAGAAGAATTTAGCTTAGAATTAAGAGCGCGTGACAGAGAACGTAAATTAATCAAAAAAATTGAAAAGACATTAAAGAAAATTGAAACCGATGATTTTGGTTTTTGTGAATCATGTGGTGTTGAAATTGGTATTCGTCGTTTAGAAGCAAGACCTACAGCTGATTTATGTATTGATTGCAAAACATTAGCTGAACTTCGTGAAAAACAAATGGGTATGTAGTTTCCATATAAACTGTCATTTTATTCAATACGCCCATGCAATATATTGGTCGTTTTGCCCCCTCGCCATCTGGACCATTGCATTTTGGTTCGTTGGTGACGGCTCTCGGTAGTTACCTACAAGCCAAAGCCAATTTTGGTAAATGGCTTGTTCGCATTGAAGATATTGACCCACCACGAGAAGTCAAAGGCGCCGCATCGTTAATATTAAAAACATTAGAAGCTTTCGAACTGCATTGGGACGACCAAGTTTTATATCAATCAAATTGTAGTGAGCGTTATCGCACCGTATTACAAACGCTTATTACTCAACAAAAAGCTTATTATTGTGATTGTACCAGACAAAGGATCCATAATTTTAGCAATGGGATATATGATGGCTTTTGTCGTGAGCGACATTTAGCGTCGAATAGCCCACAACAATGTGCTATCCGACTAAAGCAAAATCAGCCTGTTTTTTGCTTCGATGATAAAATTCTAGGACAACAAACCATTGATTCTGCTAATGCTTTAGAGGATTTTATTATTCATCGCAAAGATGGGCTATTTGCTTATAATTTAGTTGTAGTATTAGATGATAATTATCAAGGAATAACTGAAATTGTTCGAGGTGCAGATCTACTACCAGTTACGGCTAAACAAATTTCACTTTATCGATTATTTAATTTTACTATTCCCAATTACTGCCATTTACCATTGGTTTTAGACAATCATGGTAACAAGCTATCAAAACAGAATCATGCTAGCCCAATTGATAGTAAAAAAGCGAATTTATTAACCGCACAAGCATTACAATTTTTAGGTCAACAATTGCCAGACAATTGGCAAGATGCCTCACAAACACAGTTATTAGATTGGGCAATAACTCACTGGAAAATTAACCAAGTACCGAAACAAAACCATGTGTTAACCACCGATATAAGATAAATTAGGTGTGATGCCTAGATTATGCTCATGTAATAAATGTTTTTCTGGTTTTATTAATAGTGAAGCTAACACGCGTGCTTTAAGTTGTGCTTTCTGTTCTGGACTGTTTAGCAAATCTCGTAAATCAACAGCTGCATCACCAAAAAGGCAATAATGTAATTTACCAAGCGATGAAACCCGTAATCGGTTGCAACTTTTACAAAAATCCTGCGAATAAGGCATAATTAGACCAATTTTCCCCTGATAATCACTATGAGCATAAACTTTAGCAGGGCCAGATAATGCCTCTTTTGCTTGTAATTGCCAACCTTGTTCAACAAGTTGAGATTCCACCGCTTCACCAGCTAAATGATAATGATTAAATAATTGACGGCTTTCGGTTGTTTCCATCAGTTCAATAAAACGTAATTCTACTGGCCGGTGTTTAATCCAAGCTAAATAATCACTCAGATGATCATTCATATTTTTCATTAAAACGGTATTAATTTTAACTTTCTCAATACCAACATCTAATGATTTTTCAACTCCTTGCATTAACTCTTGGAGTTTGTCTTGGCCAGTTATTCGTTTAAAAATATAAGGAGAAAAACTATCAATACTAATGTTAATAGCATTAAGTCCAGCTTGTTGCCAATAATGGACATTTTTTAATAATCGTGATCCATTGGTCGTAATTGCCAATTGTTTAATACTTGGATAAGCCGAAATAATTGACAAAATATCCATAAAATCTCGACGCAAAGTCGGTTCACCACCAGTTAAGCGAATTTTATGCACACCAAGTTCGGTAAATGTTGATATGACATTATCAATTTCATTTAACGATAAAAATTTATGATCTTTATTAGGTCGATACCCATTAGGTAAACAATACTGACATTGAAAGTTACATAGTTCAGTAATTGATAAACGCAAATATTGAAAGCGACGCTGATAATTATCCACTAATTGCATATATATAATAAACACCTTATCCAAATCGGGAAGCATAGCCATTTCTGTGCTATACCGCGGCTAAATTACCATATGAATAATATTATCACTTAGGCAAATCAGCTTCAGAGTTTGGTTTAGTCTAGCATAGCGTTTATTTTTTGACTATGAACAATTATTTAATATCAATCTAATAAAAAACAATTTATTTTTATCTAACATTCAACATGGTTATTACTATACTCAGTAGCGATAATGATAAGCCAATCAGGTAATGTCCTTGTTTAGCTGACTCTACCCGTAAAAAAATCTGTTTTCATTGATGACACACTTATTTAATAACTAAAATTGCAATAGTTTTTTATTACAATGGTATTTAAATCATTGGTTAATGTAATATTGAAAAATTCAATTTAAAAAAATAGTTACATATTTTCATGTTAAATTAATTTAATTGATAAATTAGGTTATTATCAGCTTTACTTATTTTTTATTCTGTTTAAATATATAATGATTTTTTGCCGATAAAACCGTCAAATGGAGGTTGTAATGATTACCCATATTAGTCCATTAGGATCAATGGATTTACTTGCCCAAGCAGAAGTCGATATTCTGAAAAAGTCAGCAAATAGTGAACTATACCAATTATTTAGAAATTGTTCACTAGCCACACTAAATGCAGGTAGCAAAACTGATAATACTCAAGAATTATTGGATAGATTTAAATCTTTCGAAATTAACGTTATCAGCAAAGAACGAGGGGTCAAATTAGAGCTTATTGATGCTCCTGAAACCGCATTTGTCGACAAAAAAATTATTCGCTCCATTCAAGCCAATCTATTTGCGGTGTTGCGTGATATCCTGTTTTTAAATAGCCAAATTAGTGCAATTAAACATTTGGTGCCTAATGATAAACTAGAAAAAGAACACTCCTATTACATCACCAATCTTGTTTTCTCAATTTTACGTAATGCCAATGCCTTACATGTGGGTGAAGAACCTAATTTAATTGTCTGTTGGGGTGGGCATTCCATTAACGAAAGTGAATATTATTATGCTCGTCAGGTTGGTATGCAGTTAGGGTTACGCGAACTCAATATCTGCACTGGCTGTGGACCGGGTATTATGGAAGCACCAATGAAAGGGGCTGCGGTTGGTCACGCTCAACAAAGGATCAAAGATAGTCGCTTTATTGGTATGACCGAGCCATCCATTATTGCCGCAGAGCCACCAAATGCACTGGTTAATGAACTTATTATTATGCCGGATATTGAAAAAAGACTTGAAGCCTTTGTGCGTATGGCGCACGGTATTGTTATCTTTCCTGGAGGCCCTGGTACCGCGGAAGAATTGCTTTATATTCTGGGGATTATGCTCAATCCTGCTAATAAAAATCAAACTTTACCAATTATTTTAACTGGTCCCAAAGAATGTGAAGATTATTTTGCTGCAATTGACCAATTTATCCGCAACACCTTAGGAGAAGAAGCAACTAAACTGTATGAAATTATCATTGATTCGCCAGAACAAGTCGCTCGCATCATGAAACATGGCGTCAAACAGGTTAAATCATCACGTTTAGCAACAGGAGATGCTTATGGATTTAACTGGTTACTTAAAATCGATGAATCATTACAGCATCCATTTGAACCAACCCATGAAAATATGGCATCACTTAATCTACACAAAAATCAACCTGTTGAAATGTTAGCAGCTGACTTACGTCGAGCTTTCTCAGGTATCGTAGCCGGTAATGTAAAAGAATTCGGTATGAAGCAAATTGCCGAACATGGACGCTATAAATTACAAGGTGATCCAGAAATTATGAAACAATTAGATAATTTACTGCTTAGCTATGTGAAACAAGACCGTATGAAGCTACCTGGAGGTAGTGCTTACCAACCTTGTTATGAAATTTGTTATTAACGCTAAAATTAAATAACTTCTTTTCCGCCGATAGTTAAATTCTAAGACTAAATTGCAGAATTAAATCGGCGGAATATTTTCAGCAAGAAAAACGCTACAAATCACTTAAAATATCTAGTGCTTCAGATACTTTCTTAACCGCAAAGATCTGCATATTTTCTAGTTTCTTTTTCGGCATATTGGCAATAGGTACTATCGCTTTTTTAAAGCCATGTTTAGCCGCTTCTGAAATACGCTCTTGACCACTTGGTACCGGTCTGATTTCACCACCTAATCCTATTTCACCAAAGATTACCACATCTTGTGGTAAAGGACGATTACGGAAACTAGATACCAATGCGGCAATTAATGCTAGATCAGCGCTCGTTTCAGTCACTTTTACCCCACCGACAACATTAACAAAAATATCCTGATCGGCCATTTGTAAACCACCATGACGATGTAAAACAGCCAATAACAGTGCCAATCGGTTCTGATCAAGGCCGACAGTTACTCGTCTTGGATTACCATAAACAGAGTGATCCACTAAAGCTTGGATCTCAACTAATAATGGCCGAGTGCCTTCCCACAGCACCATTACTGAACTACCAGATAACATCTCTTCACCACGACTTAAAAAGATTGCTGATGGATTACTAACCTCTTTCAAGCCTTGTTCAGTCATGGCAAACACACCTAGTTCATTTACCGCTCCGAAGCGATTTTTATGACTACGCAAAGTACGGAATCGAGAATCCGCATCACCATCAAGTAAAATCGAGCAGTCAATACAGTGCTCAAGCACTTTAGGGCCTGCCAGCGAACCATCTTTAGTCACATGGCCAACCATGATAATGGCAATTCCTTTGGTTTTCGCAAAACGAGTTAAATAAGCTGCTGTTTCTCGAACTTGTGCCACACTGCCTGGCGAAGATTGGATATCAGCAAGATGCATCACTTGAATTGAATCGATAACCATTAATTTTGGTTGAGATTGTTCGGCCAGTAAACAAATCTGCTCGATACTGGTTTCAGACAACATATTAATATTATCAGTAGGTAAACCTAAACGATAGGCACGCATTGCCACTTGTTGCAATGACTCTTCACCAGTAACATAGAGTGTATTCATTTGTGCAGACAATTTACTCATTGTTTGCAATAACAAAGTACTTTTACCTGCACCAGGATTACCACCAATTAAGATAGCACTACCTGGTACAACGCCACCGCCAAGTACGCGGTCAAATTCAGAAAATCCAGTTGAAAATCGAGGTAAGGCCTCTAAACTAATCTCAGATAGTTTTTGGATCTTAGTTTGCCCTGCTCCACCAGCATAACCGGTTAATCGATCATTGCGTGATGAGGAACTGGCTAACCTCACTTCAGTAATAGTATTCCAAGCATGGCAAGCACTACATTGACCTTGCCAACGAGGATAGTCGGCGCCACAATCATTACATACATAAGCGCGCTTTACTGTTTTGGCCAAATTTTTCTCCTAACCTTCACTTAATAAACTGGTAGATAGAATGCACCATAAACCAGTTAAATCAGCATAATTGATACTAATTCTTGCTTTTTCAACGACTTTCGGCTTACCGTGATAAGCAACCCCAAGTCCGGCAATTCGAATCATCATTAAATCATTGGCACCATCACCAATCGCAACAGTTTGTTCGACCGGAATATCTAAAGAAGCAGCCAATTGTTGTAACATTCGAGCTTTATATTTAGCATCAACAATTTGCCCTATCACTTTACCTGTTAACTGGCCTTTTTTAATTTCTAACTCATTAGCATGAGCAGCAACCAGTTTCAACTTCTGTTTTAAATGGTCAGCAAAATAGGTAAATCCACCAGAAACAATAGCAACGTGCCAATTTTTTTTATGTAGCTCTTTAACTAAACAAGTCAATCCGGGCGTTAGCGGTAGTATTTTTTTTACTTGCTCTAAAATATCTTGTGGTGCACCAGTTAACGTCGCCACGCGTTTGCGTAAGCTATTGGCAAAATCAAGTTCACCTCGCATAGCAAGTTCAGTAACTGCAGCAACTTGTTCACCAACACCTTGTAGCTTTGCCAGCTCATCAATACATTCAATAGCAATAGCTGTTGAATCCATATCCATAACCAATAAGCCAGGAGAATGTAAGGTTGGTAAATTATCGATTGGTGCAACATCAATCCCTAAGCTTAACGAAATCGATTTGGCTTTTTTCGGCATTACCCCTGCAATACGTACAATTTGATAGGTTTTAATTTTCCATGAAGAAACCACAACCATCGGCATTGCCAACTGTCTTTGAAATTTTGACAGCAAGGTTTTATTTAACTTTTTACCATAAATAATCCAACCAGTTTTTCCGGCATTGTAATCTAATGGAACTACTTCACAACCATTTAAAGATAAAGGTAAACCTTGCCAATATTGTATATTTTCGGGGAGATCACTATAGGTTAATGTGTAAGCCATATTTCGAGAGTCTTAAAAGTGCAAAACAGATTCGGAATTTACCATATCTGCCAAAGATTGTCCAAGTAACGATGATAAGATGTTATTGATTAAATTTTATGGATTAAAAAACCCTTTTCCTCAAAATTTTTTGAGGAAAAATTTAATTCATCATTAATCATTGCAAATCAACTAACAATTAAAAAGGCAAAAATGAAAACTAAATACCTTCACCCCATAAACATAGCTGTTCAAGGGCAGGACCAATTTTCTCACCCATTGAGGTTAATTTATATAACACTTTAAGTGGTGGTTTTTGACCATACACACTGCGAGTAATAAGTCCATCTTGTTCCAATTTTTTAAGTTGAATGCTTAATGTCATATCGGTAACCTCTGGAATCAATACCTTTAACTCACTAAATCGCTTTTCTCCAGACAGCAAATAGAAAAGGATGATACTTTTCCATTTTCCACTGATTAAATCCATTGCTAAACTCATTGGGCAATAATAAGTTTTATTGTTATAGCGTTTTATCGGCCGTTCTTCATCACTTTGCATACATATTCCTAACTATACTATCAAGTTTGATAGATATTGCTTAAAAAATATTTGTCAATAAACTAAATAGAGTAACTCAATTTTTTATAGTATAAAAACAAAGGAAATATTATGCCATTAATTATTTTAGGTCATCCTAATATTGAACAATCAACAGCCAATAAAACTATTGTTGAAACTTTACAAAATAAATTTAAAAATCTTGAAGTTCGAAATATTCATCAGCTTTATCCAAACTATCAAATTAATGTGCAAGAAGAACAAGCCGCATTGCTAAGACACGAGCTAATCATTTTACAATACCCGATGTATTGGTTTAACATGCCTGCAATCCTAAAATTATGGTTTGATGAAGTTTTTACTTATCAATTTGCCTATGGTTCAAAAGGCGATAAATTAAAAGATAAAAAATTACTAACCAGTTTAACTATCGGGCAAGTTGAGAAAAATTATAGTGATTATGACCCTAATATAATCGATCATCTACATCAACCAGTAAAACTATCCGCACTTTATAGCCAAATGCAATACCTAACACCAGTTGTTTTATATGGGGTATCACCAGTAACCGCTGAGCCAAATGAAATAAAGGCCAAAGCAATACAACATAGTGAAAAACTAGTTGCAATGATAGAAAAATATAAGCAATAGAATAATGGTGATGATTTATATTTGCACAATAAATCATCAAACATCATTGCTAATAACTATTCTTTCTTTAATACAGCATAGAAAAAACCATCACCAGCCAATTCAGTCGGTAAAAACTGCCTAAGTTCTCCCTGCTGTTTGGCGTTGGGGGTTTGTTGTAAAAAACGGGCGATTTGTAACTTATTCTCCTCTGGCAATACGGAGCAAGTGGCATAAACTAAGGTGCCACCTGTTTTTAAATAAGGCCAGATACGTGTCAAAATAGCATATTGTAGTTCGGTGAGTTGAGTGATATCGCTATCACGTCGTAACCATTTTATATCAGGATGACGACGAATAACCCCAGTAGCCGAACAAGGTGCATCAAGCAAGATGCGATCAAACTGACGCCCATCACACCACTTCTCAGGAGTTAAACCGTCACCGACTTTGACTTGTGCATGTTGTTTTAGGCGTGTTAAATTTTCATCAATTCGTTTAACGCGGTTGGCATCAACATCTACAGCTAATACATTAGCTGTTGGCGCAAGTTCTAAGATATGGGTGGTTTTACCGCCAGGAGCGGCACACATGTCTAAAATTTGCTCACCATTTTTAGGTGCTAATAGGTAAGCCGCGTATTGTGCCGATAAATCTTGTACTGTTACTGCTCCTTCAGCAAAAAACGGTAATTTAGTCACATTTACCGCCGTAGTTAAACGAATAGCACAGGGGATATCAGCAAAAGACTCGGAAGTAATCTGTTTTTTTTCAAGTAATTGTTGGTATTCACTAACCGAATAATGGTTAAGATTAACTCGTAACCACATAGGTGGTTTCTGATTATTCGCACTAACAATTGCTTGCCACTGCTCTGGATAAGCTGATTTTAAACGATTTAATAACCAACCAGGATGTAAGGTCTGACTAATTTGTTGTTTACTATCTTGCTGAAATTTTTGTTTTAATGATGCCTGTTGGCGTAAAAATTCACGTAAAACACCATTAATCACACCTTTTAATTGCGGTTTTTTTAAATCATTAACCGCACCAACTGTTTCGCCTACAGCGGCATGTTCAGGAATTCGGGTATAAAGAATTTGGTACAATCCAGTTAGCAATAAGTAATGTAAAATTCTATTTTTCCCAGTTAAGACCTTGCTCATTAAGTTATGAATATAGAAATCCAGTTCTGGTAGCACTCGCATTACACCAAAACAGATTTCTTGCACTAGTGCTTTGTCTTTATCAGCAACTTGATTATTCAAAGATGCTAAAGCCGTACTAAGTGATTGTCCTTCTTCAAGTACCGCAAAAATAGCTTTTGCACAAAGCGCACGAATATTTTGGTATGACTTTTTATTCATAACTAATAATAGCCTTAATTCTTTTGATTGTTTAAAGAATCAATGATCCAACCCATCCAGCAATAAATAACGGAATATTGAAATGGGTAAAGGTTGGAATAACACTGTCTCTAATATGGTCATGCTGTCCATCACTATTTAAACCAGCAGATGTGGCTAAAATAGTATCTGAAGGTGGTGAACCTGCATCACCGATAGCTCCTGATGCACCAATTAAACAAACTGTGGCAATTGGTGAAAATCCTAATTGAACACATAATGGAACATAAATTGCCGCAATAATTGGAACAGTAGAAAATGACGAGCCAATTCCCAGCGTAATGACCAAACCAACTAACATCATCATGAAAGAGGCTACGACTTTGTTACCAGCAAATAACGCTGCACTATTAATGACTAAAGGTTCTATTTCATGCGTCTGTTTTAATACTTCGGCAAACCCTTGCGCAGATATCATCACAAAACCAATCATTGCCATCATTTTGATACCATCGGTGAAGATTCCGTCTGCTTCGCCCCATTTGATTGAACCTGAAACAATAAAGCAAATAAAACCAATTAACGCACCTAATATCATCGATCCAGTACAAAGTTGCACAGTGAAAGAAAGAACAATCGCTAATAATGAGATAATAAGTGAACGAGCACTTACATTACTAAACTGTTCGGCATGACTCTCTTCACGGATAAGTTCATACTGTCTCGGTTTACGATAACTGACAAAAATAGCCCATAGTAAACCAACAAACATACCGAAAGCCGGAATAGCCATAGCATGCATAACATTAACATGGCTAACATCCATCCCCGATGAAATAATATTTTTTAACAAAATTTGGTTTAAAAAGATATTACCGAATCCAACAGGTAAAAACATATATGGCGTAATCAAACCAAATGTCATAATACACGCAATCATTCGTCTATCTAGTTGTAATCTCGACATCACATATAAAAGTGGTGGAATTAATAGCGGAATAAAGGCGATATGAATTGGAATAATATTCTGTGAGGAAATACTAACTAACCCGATAATAATAATTAATAACCATTTAATTCGTGTTTTCGCATCATTAGTAGTTAATTGTTTAATGGCTTTATCAGCTAATAATTCTGGTAAGCCTGATTTAGAAATAGCCACCGCAAACGCACCTAACATAGCATAAGATAAGGCAATATTAGCCCCGTTACTAATACCTGTATTAAAAGCGTCTATGGTTTCTTTTAGGGTTAGATGGCTGCATAAACCACCTGCAAATGCACCAATAATTAAGCTAATTACCACATGAACTCGGCAAAGCGAAAGCACTAACATTAAAATAACAGCAACAACGACTGCATTTACAGAGGAATACAGCTCAAGAATAGTATTCATAAATAGATTTTCGTGATTGTAAAATAGTTATTCTAGGTGATAGCTATTTAAAGTGCAATTGTTAGTATACACTTACTATCGTAAATTATTTTCATTAGGCCAAAGAACACTTACTTTAATCCTATTAATTAGAAACAACTAATTTTCATGCCTTTATAAAAATTGTACAAAAAGCCTGTTTTAATTATCGATAACATGTAATTAATATCCAATGTGGTGTTGATATAAATAAACCTTTATAATACGCTTTCATTATCATAATATTGTTGCAATAACTACAAGATTATGCAAATTTGCTAACGGTCATACAATGACACATATATACTTGGATATGAGTTCCTTATTCTTATATAAGACATCAATTTACAACTTAAACATTCATTATTAAGTTGGTAAATGAATAACTTAAAATGATTTAAGTAGATAATTAGCAACAAAATATGAGGTTTATTTTTATGTTTTCTTGGTGGACAAAAGTTTGTTTTTCACTAATTCAGATCCCAGTTAAGCTTTTTGTTAAAAGTAAACCTATCCCTACCGATCCCATTACTGAATTGGATCTCGATATCCATAGGCCAATTTTGTATGTGTTACCTTATAATTCACAAATTGACTTAATGGTAGTGAGATCACTTTGCCTTAAATATAATTTACCGGATCCCTTAGTAGGCATTGATATCAATGGCAAAACTGTACCTACTTATGTTTATATTGATAAAGGGCCAGGAATTTTTGCTTCGAATAAACAAAAAAGTAAGTCTATTGAAATTCTAAGAGAATACATTTCAGCACATCAACAAAATGATGAACTAGATGTGCAAATGTTGCCGGTTTCCGTTATGTTTGGGCGAAAACCAGATAAAGAAGGTAAAAAAATGCCTTCACTACAAGTTTTAGGCGCAACGTATAAACTTTATAAAATCTTAATTTCTGGCCGTGACTGTTACACTCGATTCTCTCGAACGGTATCATTTAAAAACATTAAGGTTGATAATAATCAAGATATCTCTGTTTTAGCCCACAAACTTGCTCGTGTCGCACGCATACACTTTGCCAAACAAAGGGCTGCCTCTGTTGGTCCGAAGTTACCTGTTCGTCAGGAGATGCTTAACAAATTACTAACTAATCCTGCCCTTGCCGAAGCTATACGAGAAGAAGCGAAAAGCAAAAAAATAGATCAGGATAAAGCCAAAAAGAATGCCTTATCATTATTAAACGAAATTGCAGCTAATTTTTCTTACCGCATGCTTAGAATGACCGATTTTGTTCTGACTTGGGCATGGAATAGACTTTATCAAGGTTTGAAAGTCACCAATGCAGACCCAGTTCGAGAATTAGCTGAAAATGGCCATGAAATTGTCTATGCGCCATGTCATCGTAGTCATATGGATTACTTATTACTATCCTATGTACTTTATCGACAAGGACTGGTGCCACCACATATTGCCGCAGGTATTAATTTAAACTTTTGGCCAGCAGGACCTATTTTTAGACGCTTAGGGGCATTTTTTATTCGCCGTTCATTTAAAGGTAATAAACTTTATACCGCTGTATTTCGGGAGTATTTAGCTGAGTTATTTATCCGAGGTTATGCGGTCGAGTATTTCATCGAGGGCGGTCGATCACGCACAGGTAGGTTACTTGATCCTAAAACAGGAATGTTAATGATGACAGTCCAGACTTTATTGCGTGGTGATCCTCGGCCAATCACAATAGTTCCTGTTTATATTGGTTATGAACATGTTTTAGAAGTTGCCACTTATGCCAATGAACTTCGTGGAGCAAAAAAAGAAAAAGAGAGCTTGTGGCGTACAATTAAAGCATTTTTAAAATTGAAAAAATTAGGATTTGGTTATGTTAACTTTGGTGATCCTATCCCTCTAAACCAATTTTTAAATCAACAAATTCCTGATTGGCGAGATGCGATTGATCCAACAGGAACACAGCGTCCTAGCTGGTTAACGCCTACAACTAACCTGCTGGCTAAACAAATAATGGAACACATTAATTCATCTGCAGCAATCAATGCAATGAATTTATGTTGTTCAATATTGTTAGCTGCTGACCAATGTACATTAACTAAAGTAAAATTATTGGAAAATATTGATTATCTTCTAAAATTATTAAAAAATATTCCTTATTCCGATTTAATTACTATTCCTGATCAATCTGCTGAACAGATGTTTGCACATGCTAAAGAAATGGGCAAATTTGTCATTGCCACTGATGAAGTTGGTGAAATGGTAGGTCTAACAGCGGACCAAGCAGTATTGATGACCTATTATCGTAATAACATTCAGCATTTACTGATCATTCCAGCTATTGTCGCGAGAATTTTGCTTAAAAATAACCGTATTTCGCTTGATGAAGTACTTATGCAAGTCAAATTGCTGTTCCCATTAATAAAATCAGAACTATTTTTATATCACAATGATGAACAACTTACAGAGTATGTTAATAAAATTATTGCAACTTATGCCGAATTGAATCTAATCAGTTACACGCCAGACAAATTAACCTTGAACTACTTAAAAATGTCAGGTTTACAGCTATTGGCATCATCCTCAAAAGATACATTACAACGCTATGTAATTGCATTTTCATTATTGCAAAAAGATCCAACCATCAGTCGAGCAAGTTTAGAAAAAGAAGGCC
Organism: Gilliamella sp. N-G2; assembly: GCF_002142215.1. GTDB lineage: Bacteria > Pseudomonadota > Gammaproteobacteria > Enterobacterales > Orbaceae > Gilliamella. Next base: position 6,395 of record NZ_NAST01000007.1, on the reverse strand, counting down.
GATTAATAGCAGAACGTTTATCGATACTTCATGGTATTAATGCACCAGAATTTTTCGATAAAGGAGTCTTTTCAACATTGGTTTCTTCACTAAGAGAACAAGGTTATTTAGATGATAAAGGTGATGCTAATTTAGCGAAAATCGAAATCATGAATAAAATTCTTAAACCTCTTATTACCACTCGTGTAATGCAAACCATCGACGAAATTAATCCAAAATAATAAATTGGTTAAGGCTTACTTGATTATTATCAGTAAGCCAAATATACTGGATTTATAACCATTAATTTGAACATTTTTTTAACTTAATTAATTTTAATAACAATATATTTAATCGCAATAAAACCCTAAAACAATTAAATAGCAAACGATATTTTTGACATATGTCAAACTTCTTAATATTTATCCCTTTATTTCCATTCAATTAAATATTATCATTACGATTAATAAGGATGTTTACCCATTCCAACATAACAATCTAAATAATGTAATGTCAGCTTTTTAAGGAGTTCATATGCTATTTAACCGTAGACAGTTCTTTAAGATCTGTGCTGGTGGCATGGCTGGAACCACAGTAGCTACGCTGGGTCTTGCCCCGAGCATAGCTCTTGCACAAACTCGCCAATATAAATTATTAAAATCAAAAGAGACGCGAAACAATTGTACTTACTGCTCCGTTGGATGTGGAATGCTCCTCTATAGCCGAGGAGATGGAGCAAAAAATGCCGAATCATCTATTTTTCATATCGAAGGTGACCCTGACCATCCAGTTAGCCGTGGCTCTCTTTGTCCAAAAGGTGCTGGAGTACTTGATTATATAAAAAGCGAACAACGGGTTAAATATCCTGAATATCGTGCCCCTGGTTCTGATAAATGGCAACGGATTAGTTGGGATGAAGCAATTGATCGTATTGCACGGCTAATGAAAGCGGACCGAGATAAAAACTTTCAAGAAAAAAATGCACAAGGTACAACAGTTAATCGCTGGACAACAACCGGCTGGTTGGTTACCTCAGCTGCGAGTAATGAAACGGGATGGTTAGCGTTTAAAGTTGCTCGTTCATTAGGAATGTTAAGCCTCGAAACCCAAGCTAGGGTTTGTCATGGTCCTTCTGTTTCTAGCTTAGCTGCGACATTCGGTCGAGGCGCGATGACCAATAATTGGAATGATATCAAAAATGCTAATGTGGTTATCGTTATGGGGGGTAATGCAGCGGAAGCCCACCCTGTTGGATTTAAATGGGCTATTGAAGCTAAAATTACTAACGGCGCGGAACTGATTGCGATTGATCCACGTTTTCATCGAACTGCCTCTGTCGCCGATCATTATGTACCAATTCGTGCTGGTTCTGACATTGCTTTTTTACTTGGTATTATTAACTACCTTATCTCACATAACGAAGTAAACTTTGAATATCTGGTTACCCACTCTAATGCCAGTTTAATTGTCCGTGATGATTTTAACTTTGATACAAATAGTGGTTTATTTAGTGGTTATGATGCTGCTAACCGTCAATACGATCAAACCAGCTGGGCATATCAAAAAGATGAAAATGGTTATGCATTAAGAGATAAAACCCTAAGTCATCCACGTTGTGTATGGAATTTATTAAAACAACATGTGAGTCGCTATACGCCAGAAATGGTAAATAAAGTTACCGGTAGTCCAATAGAAGGTTTTTTACATGTTTGCCGTTCACTCGCTAGTACCAAAACCAACGATCGTGCAGCTACTTTCTTATATGCCTTAGGTTGGACTCAACATACTTATGGTTCGCAAATTATTCGTACCGCGGCAATGATTCAATTGATTCTTGGTAATATTGGTGTCATGGGTGGCGGTATAAATGCGCTGCGTGGTCACTCCAATATTCAAGGTTTAACCGATGTTGGTTTACTCTCTAATCGATTACCCGCTTATCTCGATCTACCAAAAGATTCTCAAACCTCGCTCGAACAATATTTGTCCGAAAAAACGCCAAAACCACTCGGTCCAAATGAGGTCAATTTTTGGGGAAATTACCCGAAATTCTTTGTTAGCTTTATGAAAGCAATGTACGGTGAGAATGCCACTCAAGATAACAATTGGGGATTTGATTGGTTACCAAAATGGGATAAAACCTATGATGTTTTAAGATTCAGCAAAATGATGCGTGATGGTCAAGCTAATGGTTTTATTTGCCAAGGTTTCAACCCATTAGCAGCACTGCCTGATAAAAATAGTATTCGTGATGGATTATCTAAGCTTAAATTTTTAGTTAGCATTGATCCAATGCCAACTGAAACAGCTGAGTTTTGGAAAAATCATGGCGAATCCAACGATGTTGATCCAAGCAAAATTCAAACCGAGGTATTTAGACTTCCTGCTAACTGCTTTGCTGAAGAAAACGGCACAATTGTTAACTCATCACGTTTATTACAATGGCACTGGGCAGCAGCAAGACCTCCTTACGAATCACTTTATGATCCAGAGATTATTGCCCGAATTTATCTAAGAATTAAAGAGCTTTATGAAGAAGAAGGTGGTGCTTATCACGAACCAATTAACAATTTAAGCTGGGATTATCTAGATCCAGAAGGTCCATCGGCTGAAGAACTCGCTAAAGAGTGTAATGGTCGAGCATTAGCTGACTTAACGGATAACAGTGGCAATGTCATCCTGAAAAAAGGGCAACTATTAAGCGGTTTTTCACAATTAAAAGCTGACGGATCTACCTCATCAGGAATCTGGATATTCTGTGGCTCTTGGACTGAGCAAGGTAATCTAATGGCTCGCCGCGACCCTAGTGATCCATCTGGTAAAGGTATCCATGCTGGTTGGGCATGGGCATGGCCAATGAATCGACGAGTGTTGTATAACCGAGCCTCGGCCGACGAAAATGGTAAACCATGGGATCCAAATCGAGTGTTAATCAAATGGAATGGTACAAATTGGGATGGTAATGATGTCGCTGACTTTACCGGTACATTATCACCAAGCTCTGGTGCCGGTGCATTTATCATGAATAATGACGGTTTAGGTGGATTATTCTGCCTAAATCGTTTGGTTGATGGTCCATTCCCAGAACATTATGAGCCATTTGAAACACCAATTTCCAATAATCCTATGCATCCTAAACAAGTTAATAGCCCAGTTGCGCGAGCATTTAAAGAGGATTTAGCTCGCTTAGGTAAAGCAGATGAGTTTCCGTATGTTGGCACCACATACAGTATTACTGAACACTTCCACTTCTGGACGCAACATGCGAGATTAGCATCCATCACACAACCGGAACAATTTATTGAACTGAGTGAAAATCTTGCTAATAAAAAAGGCATAAAACTAGGCGATACGGTTAAAGTTACCTCATATCGAGGTTACATCAAAGCCAAAGCAGTTGTGACAAAACGTTTACCAACTTTGACAGTTGATGGTAAAGAGATCGAAACCATCGGAATTCCAATTGTTTGGGGATTCACGGGGCAAACTAAAAAAGGCTTTTTGGTTAATGAATTAACACCACATTTAGGTGATGCTAATTCACAAACACCAGAATATAAGTCGTTTTTAGTTAACATCGAAAAAGTTACCACAGCGGCATAAGGAGGGAGATAAATTATGTCATTACAAACTCAAGATATTATTCGCCGCTCAGCAACTAACGCTTTAACCCCTGCACCTCGTGTACGAGATTATCAGCAGGAAGTTGCCAAGTTAATTGATGTAACTACCTGTATCGGCTGTAAAGCTTGCCAAGTCGCTTGTAGCGAATGGAATGATTTGCGTGCCGAAATAGGTAATAGCGTCGGTGTTTATGACAACCCTGCGGACTTAGAACCTAAAGCATGGACCGTTATGCGCTATTCAGAAGTTGAAATTAATGGCAAATTTGAATGGCTTATTCGTAAAGATGGTTGTATGCACTGTTCTGATCCTGGCTGTCTAAAAGCGTGTCCGTCAGAAGGGGCGATTATTCAATATGCTAATGGTATTGTTGATTTTCAATCGGAACACTGTATTGGATGTGGATATTGTGTGGCCGGCTGTCCATTTAATATTCCTAGAATCAGTAAAGAAGATAATCACTCTTATAAATGTACCTTATGTGTTGATCGCGTCGCAGTTGGCCAAGAGCCAGCCTGTGTAAAAACTTGCCCAACGGGAGCGATTCATTTTGGCACCAAACAAGATATGATTCGTCATGCCGAGCATCGAATTACTGATTTAAAAAAACGTGGATTTGAACACGCTGGTCTCTATAATCCAGAAGGTGTGGGTGGCACACATGTTATGTATGTTTTACATCATGCCGATCAACCTGAACTTTATCATGGCTTACCAAAAGACCCACAAATTAGTGAAATTGTTAAATTCTGGAAAGGTGCTTGGAAGCCACTATCAGCAGCGGCTTTTGTCGCTACTTTTGGTGGATTGCTGTTCCATTATATGGGTGTCGGTGCGATTGAAGTCGATGAAGAAGATATAGAACATGAAAAAGAAGCAGATAAACAAGCAAGGAAACGTTTAGGATTGCCTATTTTTGGCCGAAAAAATACGCCAAATTCGTCGCAAACGGAGGCTCATCATGAATAAAAAAGGAATGATATTAAGAACACCACTTATTGTACGTTTCTGTCATTGGTGTATGGTCTGTTTGTTTATTCTAACGGCACTATCTGGTTTGTCCCTGTTTTTTCCATCCATTAAGCTATTTGGATTATTTCTTGGTACACCACAACTAGTTAGAGCGTTACATCCAATAATTGGTTGTGTAGTATTCGTTTTATTAATGTTTATGTTTATAAAACTAGCACATCATAATATTCCAAATAAAAATGACCTGTTATGGATTAAAAACTTTAAACACGTCATTATGGGTAAAGAAGAAGGTATTCCGATCGGTAAGTATAATGTTGGTCAGAAATTTCTATTCTGGTGCATTATGAGTCTGATCTTTGTATTATTTGTTACAGGTTTAATTATGTGGCGTCGCTATGTTTCCGATTACTTCCCAATTCAAATAGTTCGTATTGCCATATTTTTACATTCTTTTGCAGCTATATGTCTTATTTTATTAGCCATTGGCCATGCTTATATGGCACTTTGGGTAAAAGGTTCCATAAAAGGTATGATAACTGGCTATGTTTCTCGAGCTTGGGCGTTTAAAAATCATTCATCCTGGTACGAAGAAGAAATGAAAAAAGTTTATCAGCAAGAACTTAATGCCGAGAGTGAAACCAAGGTTGAGCAATCACCGCAAACTGAGCAAAAACCTGCTTTATAAAGTCTAATAGTAGATCTGCTGATATTAATCAGCAGATTAGCTAAATGACTAAATCAATTCTGGATAAAACCTCAAAGTGGTAATCAATAATGAGTATAAAAATCATTTCTCAAGAACAACTCGAACAACAAAATACAAGCTCAGTAATTAGGCAAATCCCATTGCTATTTTATCCATCAACGAAAACACTTTATATTCACCGCGCGGCACGATTAAAAACTTTAGCCGAAAATAACCCATTAAGCGATTATTTACTATTTTGTACAAAAATAGCAGAGCAACAAGCCAAATTAATTAACCAACAAAACGCTATTGAAGCACCAAATTTACTCAATAATGGCTTAGCGCCATTAAGTTTAGAGAATTTACCATTAAATGATATTTGGCAAGATTATTTATCTGAACTATTAAATTCTTTTTCCGATATCAGTGAACAAATTGAAGCCGTAATTCAACGATTAAAACAAAATAATCCTGAACAACTTCAAGAAAAAGCGATTAGTTTACTACAAGGTAAATTTGATCTGGTCGAAGGCAACGAATCTATATTTATTTGGTCTGCATTATCGGTTTATTATAGTCAACTGGCTAATCAAATTAAAGGAAAAGCAGTCGCTAAAAATACTGATCAAAGTTGGCTATGCCCTGTTTGTAATAGCCTACCGGTTGCTAGTGTGATTCAACTTGGCGGTAATAATGGTTTAAGATACCTTCATTGTAGTTTGTGTGAAAGCGAATGGTATGTACCACGGGTAAAATGTACTTGTTGCGATAATATGCAAAATATCCAATATTTCTCATTAGATAACGAAATGGCAGCAATAAAAACTGAATGTTGTGATGCCTGTCATAGCTATTTGAAAATTTTAGACCAAGATAAAGATCCTCACATAGAAGTTATTGCCGATGATGTAGCATCATTAATCTTAGATATAAAAACAGAAGAAGAAGGATTCGCAAAAAGTGGGATAAACCCATTTGTTTTTGCACAAAAATAAAATTTTCAATCAGGAACATTTTATCTTTTTATAATAATTAATTATAAAAATATTACTTAACATTTTAAATTATTAAGACTAGAATAATATCACTGTACTAGTTTATGAGTTCTTGATAATGAAACGTTATTTAT
>NZ_NAST01000069.1 GCF_002142215.1 Gilliamella sp. N-G2 | reverse complement strand
ATCCCCTTGGCGGTGAACTGGATGAAAACTGGAGTGTGACTGGCTCTGCCAAGCAAATTAATAACCACTCAGCCACGATTGAAGCACAGGGTGATTTATATATAGCGACTAATGAACTTAATAATATTAATGATCATATTGTTACCGAAATGCGTAAAAGTGATGAACCACCGGAAACCGAAACCTACTTCCAAACTTCAGACGGAGATGGTAAAACAAAATATTCACCTGATGAAGTGACATATCGTATCCATTCAAAATATATGCGCGGTGTAGCTTGCCAAAGTGAAGGCGGGCATCATAGATGTTATTATTGGTGGAATGATATTCCTGAGCATTTAAGGCATTCAAAACGCTTGCAACGCATGAGTGTTCCCTCTAAAGGTATAAATGGTCAGGGAGATTCATGGGAATATAATGTCATTAAACACATATATCGTACCGTTATATTAGAGACAGACCCCAGCAAAATCAGCGCTGCGGGTAATGTGGTTATTCGTGGACAAACCATCAATAATCAAGACAGTAAAATAGTTGCCGGCAAAACTGTCAATATTAATGCCGCTCAATTGAATAATCAATCTCAAGAAGCGATAACTAAATATGTTTATTCGGGTAGCATTTATCTGCATAGAAGGAAAGATGAAGATAAATATAGATGTGAATATAAAGGTGAATATAAAAAACCCGATGAAATTTTTATTGATAATGCCTTAAATAAAAATATTGTCGATCATCAAATTGTTGAAAAAACACCATTGACTGAGCAATCACGCAGTGAAGTGAATGTTGAAAACAAACACAACCAAGTTGCGGTGGATAAAACCGTCAATGATACTCTGACCCAACAAGCTAAAGTGGTTTCAGGGCAAAGTATTGCCATTAATTCAAATCAATCAGATAGAACTCATATCAAAACTGATGCAAACCATCAGCCAGGCAGCATTACGTCGATGCTGCCCAAACCGACAACCACGATTGAAGAGGATTTACCTCATCAGGAAAATA
>NZ_NAST01000068.1 GCF_002142215.1 Gilliamella sp. N-G2 | reverse complement strand
ATGTCTAAAGAAAAATTTGAACGTACAAAACCCCACGTTAACGTTGGTACAATCGGCCACGTTGACCACGGTAAAACAACTTTAACTGCAGCTATTACTACTGTACTTTCTAAAAAATATGGTGGTCAAGCTCGTGCATTTGATCAAATTGATAATGCACCAGAAGAAAAAGCACGCGGTATCACCATCAATACTTCACACGTTGAATACGATACACCAACTCGTCACTACGCACACGTAGACTGCCCAGGTCATGCTGACTATGTTAAAAACATGATCACTGGTGCGGCACAAATGGACGGTGCTATCTTAGTAGTAGCAGCAACTGATGGTCCAATGCCACAAACTCGTGAGCACATTCTTTTAGGTCGTCAAGTAGGTGTTCCTTACATCATCGTATTCTTAAATAAATGTGATATGGTTGATGATGAAGAGTTATTAGAATTAGTTGAAATGGAAGTACGTGAACTTCTATCTCAATACGATTTCCCAGGTGATGATACACCAGTAATTCGTGGTTCAGCGCTTAAAGCGTTAGAAGGCGATGCTGCATGGGAAGAAAAAATTGTTGAATTAGCGGAAGCATTAGACACCTATATTCCAGAACCAGAGCGTGACATTGATAAACCATTCTTATTACCAATCGAAGACGTATTCTCAATCTCAGGTCGTGGTACAGTAGTAACAGGTCGTGTAGAGCGCGGTGTAATCAAAGTTGGTGAAGAAGTTGAAATCGTTGGTATCAAACCGACTACTAAAACAACTTGTACTGGTGTTGAAATGTTCCGTAAATTACTAGACGAAGGTCGTGCTGGTGAGAATGTTGGTGTATTACTACGTGGTACAAAACGTGAAGAAATCGAACGTGGTCAAGTATTAGCAAAACCAGGTTCAATCACTCCACATACAGATTTCGAATCAGAAGTGTATATTCTAAGTAAAGATGAAGGTGGTCGTCATACTCCATTCTTCAAAGGTTACCGTCCACAGTTCTACTTCCGTACAACAGACGTAACAGGTACTATTGAATTACCAGAAGGCGTAGAAATGGTAATGCCAGGTGATAACATCAAAATGACAGTATCATTAATTCACCCAAT
>NZ_NAST01000067.1 GCF_002142215.1 Gilliamella sp. N-G2 | reverse complement strand
AATTTCAGGCATTAATGGATGCGGGTATCAGTTTTGCTAAAGAATTTGGTATTGCTATTGGTGTGGAATTAACCGGCGAACAAATGCGGGCATTAACCACCGATATCGTCTTGTTAGTGAAAAAAAGTATTATGGTAAATGGTCAACCAACTGAGGTACTTGTACCACAAGTCTATATGGTTAACCGGCCTCAATTAGGTACTGATGGTGCATTAATTGCGGGTGACAATACTTTTATAAAAGGTGAACAACTCAATAACACTGGATTAATCGCGGCCAAACAAGATGCTCTATTAGATGGCTATAATGTAACCAATAAAGGGACAATTTATGGTGGTCGTGTTGAGATTGATGCCCAAAATGACATTATTAACTATGGCAAATTAGTCGGTGACAAATTAGTTTACTTATCCGCCGATAATGATATTAATTTATTATCAAGCACCCGCACACAAACCCGCGATCGAAATCGGCTGACCAATATTGATCAGGCTAGTACGATTTTGGTGAATAATGGCAATATTGTGATTGATGCCGGTCACGATATTAATGCAAAAGCTGGTTATATTGTCAATAATGGCAACGAAGGTAACACTTGGTTACAAGCTGGCCATAACATAGGCTTTACTACCGCAGAGCTGGAAGAAAAATTTGATATTACAAGTAAAAAAGATTATCGCAGAACAAACGAAAAAAGCGTTGTAGGTACACAAATTACAGCGGCTAATAATGTTCAGTTAACTGCTGGTAACGATATAACAGCTAAAACCGTAGACATTGCTACCGGTAATCACCTTGGTTTACAAGCAGGAAATGATATCAGTATAGAAGCTTCAAAAGAGCACTTTGATTTAGATGAATTTCATAAAAGTAAATCTAAAGGCTTTTTGAGTAAAACAAAAAGTAGTTCACATACAGTAATAGATAATAATACTTCTAAAGGAAGTGAACTAAGTGCCAATAGTGTAACAATAAAAGCAGGGCATGATTTAGATATATCGGGCAGCATGGTAATAGGGGCCCAAGATGTCTACCTCAATGCGGGTAATAATGTAAATATTGCAGCTGCGGAAGAGAGCTATTACCGCTATGAGAAACAAAAAACAAAAACATCTGGAGTATCAACAAGTTCAAAAGGAATAAGTGTTGGTTCACAATCAACCAAGGCTACCTCAACCTCTAATGAAGTTAATCAATCTCAAGCAGGCAGTTTAGTCGGTACCTCCGGTGGTAATGTGATTATCTCGGCCAATAAACAAGTAACCATTAGTGGCAGTGACATTATTGCCGGTCGAGCAGAAGGTGATG
>NZ_NAST01000066.1 GCF_002142215.1 Gilliamella sp. N-G2 | reverse complement strand
AATTTCAGGCATTAATGGATGCGGGTATCAGTTTTGCTAAAGAATTTGGTATTGCTATTGGTGTGGAATTAACCGGCGAACAAATGCGGGCATTAACCACCGATATCGTCTTGTTAGTGAAAAAAAGCATTATGGTAAATGGTCAACCAACTGAGGTACTTGTACCACAAGTCTATATGGTTAACCGGCCTCAATTAGGTACTGATGGCGCATTAATTGCGGGTGACAATACTTTTATAAAAGGTGAACAACTCAATAACACTGGATTAATCGCGGCCAAACAAGATGCCCTATTAGATGGCTATAATGTGACCAATAAAGGGACGATTTATGGTGGTCGCGTTGAAATTGATGCCCAAAATGACATTATTAACTATGGCAAATTAGTCGGTGACAAATTAGTTTACTTATCCGCCGATAACGATATCAACTTATTATCAAGCACCCGCACTCAAACCCGTGCCCGTAATCTGCTGACCAATATCGATCAGGCGAGCACAATTCAAGTCAACAATGGCAATATTGTGATTAATGCTGGGCATGATATTAATGCTAAGGCGGGTTATATCGTTAACAGCGGTAAAGAGGGAACTACATGGTTACAGGCCGGGCATGATATTGGATTAACCACAGCCGATATTGAAGAGAAATATGATTATCGAGCCAGAAAAGACTATAGAATAACAGATGAAAAAGGCGTGGTCGGCACTGAAATTATAGCGGCCAACAATATTCAGCTGGTGGCAGGTAATGATATTAAAGCCAAAACGGTGGATATTACAGCAGGTAATCATTTAGGATTACAAGCGGGTCATGACATTAATATTGGTTCATCGACAGAAAGTGCCTATTTGGATGAGTTCCACAAATACAAAGATAAAGGATTTTTAAAAAGTAGTAGTGAAAAAACCAAAGTAACTATCGATAACACGACTCAAAAAGGCAGTGAACTTAGTGCCAATAGCGTAACGATAAAATCCGGTCATGATTTAGATGTATCTGGCAGCATGGTGATAGCAACCCAAGATGTCTATCTTAATGCAGGCAATAATGTAAATATTACTGCCGCGGAAGAAAACTATTACCGTTATGAAGAAAGAAAAACCAAAAAATCAGGGGTATCTACTAGCTCAAAAGGGATTAGTGTTGGTTCACAATCAACCAAGGCGACCTCAACCTCGAATGAAGTTAATCAATCTCAAGCAGGCAGTTTAGTCGGTACCTCCGGTGGTAATGTGATTATCTCGGCCAATAAACAAGTAACCATTAGTGGCAGTGACATTATTGCCGGTCGAGCAGAAGGTGATG
>NZ_NAST01000065.1 GCF_002142215.1 Gilliamella sp. N-G2 | reverse complement strand
ATAAACGCGCAATTATCATCAAAACATAATAAAATATCTAATATAGATTGGTTATTATCAAAATCACATGACAAAAACTCATTTCTTTTATTAATGAATTTATCGACTTGAATCACAAGTTCATCCTTATCGTTTTTTAGACGCTTTATGCTTGAGATAAAGCAAATAATATTTACAAGCCGAAAAATATTTTTTTTGGCTAGCTAACAGTTTTGCATAACGCCTTGTGGTTGATGGCGCATTCTCATTAGCTAATAATAATTTTTGATTAGCCCATGGTGAAGCAGCAATATAGCGTTGATAAAGGGGGGTTAAATATAATTGGTACCATGGTTTATTGCCAGTTACGTAATGAATTATAACCGTATCATCACTTAAAACGCTATCTTCCTTTCCACCAACTGTAAGTGATGTAAGTTGATTAAATATCTTAGGTAGAAACTGAGTTTTACCTTGCATTAATATATTCAGAACATCCTGATCGGCAAATTTGTAAACTTTACCACTATTAATCATTGCAAAAGCTTTTTCGGTAAGATTATTATCTACCCACATATCAGTATTGATATAAATCATCCCTGCATTAAAATATTCACCATATGTAATATCACAGGCTGAACATTGTTTTTCTTGAGTTTTATCTACATCAGGAACTACAGCAGCATATTTATCGGATAAGTTGGTATTAATTAAATCATTTAGATTATTAGTACAAAGAATATCACAATCTAGATATAACACTCTGGATGTTATTTTATTTAGTATTTGAGGTACGACAAAACGTAAACACGTTGACGCAGAAACATGTAACACTAAAGTATCTGGATTTATAGAAAACTCATCGCTAACTTCGTAACAGATTATTGTGGTGTTTTTTTCACTTAATTGATGAAATTTTTGTATTTTCTCATCAGATACGCTGTTGGCAAATAAATGAAAAACCAAATTTTTATCGGAATTATTAATCATAACTGATGACATAGCAATACCTGCTGGCATTGCATAATTATCATCAAAACAAAAAGCAATATGAACTGTTTCTTGTGATTCAATTGTATGACTAAATAAAGTAGTGACCTTACTAATAAAAAGATTTTCTGCTAACATCAAGGCTTAATGTCCAAAATTAGAAATTTATTTATTGTAACATAATCAATTTTTATGAAAAAATTAAATATGAATATAACATAGCTATTTTGTAATAACAAAATAGCTATGTTATATTTAAAAGCAACGTATCAATGAGTATTTAAAATGAATAATAGTATTATTAATATTGTATATTGTACAGATGCGAATTATTTAGAACATGTTGGTGTATCTATTAC
>NZ_NAST01000064.1 GCF_002142215.1 Gilliamella sp. N-G2 | reverse complement strand
CTGTTAATCTTCATTTATTTTCTTTAGACTTGTAGATACTAATAGTTAATTTTTTTACACTAAACAAGTTAAAATATTACCACAATTTTTTTATATTAATTTATTTGAAAAAATTCTTTAACATCATTGAAATAAAATCACCAAATAATAATTCGAAATATAAGAATACAGTTAACTTAATAATTGTTATACAAATATTAATGACAGTAGATAAGAAATGAAATGATGATAAACTATGCACATTAACATATAAAAAATTCACTTATGTGAGATGATTGCCTTTATATTGCACAATAATGAGTATAATAATGATAAAACGAAGAACCGGATTATTAGATATAGCTAAACAAGTTGGAGTAAGCAAAGCTACAGTAAGTCGTTATTTAAATACGCCTGATCTTGTATCACCCTCATTACAAAAACGAATTTCGACAGTTATTGAAACACTGGGATATTTACCAAATAAAGTTCCAAATATGTTATCTCATGCAAAAAGTCATGCGATTGGTGTCTTTTTGCCTTCAGTTACAAGTCAAATCTTTACAGATGTTTTACAAGGTATTGAAAAAATTACTGATGAAAATAATTATCAAGTCATGATAGCCCATACGGGACGTTATAAAGATAAAGAAGAAATGAGATTACGTTCTCTACTTTCTTATAATATAGATGGTTTAATTCTTACTGAGCGGAATCATTCTCCCGCATCCATAAAAATGATCCAATTAGCAAATATTCCTGTTGTTGAAATAATGGATAGTGTAACACCTTGTATTGATATGGCTGTAGGATATGATAATTTTAAAGCATCAAAAAATATGGTCCTGCGTATGATAAAAGCCGATAAAAAAAATATCGTCTATTTAAGTACTCAATTAAATGAAAGAGGGATTTTACGTAAAGAAGGATATGAAGCTGCAATGGCTGCTCATAACTTAAAAAGTTTTACTATTTTATCAAATGAAATTCCTTCTTACGCACTTGGGGAAAAATTACTAAATCAAATATTAAATGAATATCCTCAAGTTGATGGAATTTTTTGCTGTAATGATAGCCTTGCTTTAGGTGTACTTTTTGGATGTCAACGTCTTAATATCCCAATTCCTCAGCAAATCGCTATAGCTGGTTTCCATGGATATGATATAGGCCAATCTGTAAATCCTAAACTATCCTCTGTATTGACTCCGAGGTTTGAAATGGGAAAAATTGCTGCTGAAATATTACTTCAACGTTTAAATGGAAAAATAATAACATCTAATGTAGTTGAACTTCCCGTTAAATATATTGAAGGCGAAAGCATAGCGAACTTTCACAATTAACCGTATAAAATTGCTTAAATATGTTTTAGTGATCAAATAAAACTGTTTTTTATAAAAATCATTAATAAATTATTTTGTTCAGATTAAATTGTTTAAAATAAAAGTATAATAAAAAATAAATTTAATAAAAAATAGTCCAATAATATAGTTAACAAAAGCATTAATATTAAAGTTAATTAAATTTTACTATTTTTTATACTTTTTCCCGAAAATGTGATCTCATCTACAG
>NZ_NAST01000063.1 GCF_002142215.1 Gilliamella sp. N-G2 | reverse complement strand
TAAACAAACAATCTGTGTGAACACTTACGAGCTCTTCGTAAGGAGGTGATCCAACCGCAGGTTCCCCTACGGTTACCTTGTTACGACTTCACCCCAGTCATGGACCACACCGTGGTAAACGCCCCCCTTGCGGTTAAGCTATCTACTTCTGGTGCAACCCACTCCCATGGTGTGACGGGCGGTGTGTACAAGGCCCGGGAACGTATTCACCGTGACATTCTGATTCACGATTACTAGCGATTCCGACTTCATGGAGTCGAGTTGCAGACTCCAATCCGGACTTAGACGTACTTTATGAGGTCCGCTTGCTCTCGCGAGGTCGCCTCCCTTTGTATACGCCATTGTAGCACGTGTGTAGCCCTGGTCGTAAGGGCCATGATGACTTGACGTCGTCCCCACCTTCCTCCGCTTTATCAACGGCAGTCTCCTTTGAGTTCCCGGCCGAACCGCTGGCAACAAAGGATAAGGGTTGCGCTCGTTGCGGGACTTAACCCAACATTTCACAACACGAGCTGACGACAGCCATGCAGCACCTGTCTCACAGTTCCCGAAGGCACTCTCGCATCTCTGCAAGATTCTGTGGATGTCAAGACCAGGTAAGGTTCTTCGCGTTGCATCGAATTAAACCACATGCTCCACCGCTTGTGCGGGCCCCCGTCAATTCATTTGAGTTTTAACCTTGCGGCCGTACTCCCCAGGCGGTCGATTTATCGCGTTAGCTTCGGAGCCCATCACTCTAGGCAACAAACTCCAAATCGACATCGTTTACAGCGTGGACTACCAGGGTATCTAATCCTGTTTGCTCCCCACGCTTTCGCATCTCAGCGTCAGTATCTGTCCAGAAGGCCGCCTTCGCCACCGGTATTCCTCCACATCTCTACGCATTTCACCGCTACACGTGGAATTCTACCTTCCTCTACAATACTCTAGTTAACCAGTTTTAAGTGCAATTCCTAGGTTGAGCCCAGGGCTTTCACACCTAACTTAATTATCCGCCTACATGCCCTTTACGCCCAGTCATTCCGATTAACGCTCGCACCCTCCGTATTACCGCGGCTGCTGGCACGGAGTTAGCCGGTGCTTCTTCTGTAATTAACGTCAATTGATGCACCTATTAGATACACCACCTTCCTCATTACCGAAAGTACTTTACAACCCGAAGGCCTTCTTCATACACGCGGCATGGCTGCATCAGGGTTTCCCCCATTGTGCAATATTCCCCACTGCTGCCTCCCGTAGGAGTCTGGACCGTGTCTCAGTTCCAGTGTGGCTGGTCATCCTCTCAGACCAGCTAGAGATCGTCGCCTTGGTAAGCCTTTACCCTACCAACTAGCTAATCCCATATGGGTTCATCAAATGGCGCATGGCCCGAAGGTCCCATGCTTTGGTCTCTCAACGTTATGCGGTATTAGCAGTCGTTTCCAACTGTTGTCCCCCTCCATTCGGCAGATCCCCATACTTTACTCACCCGTCCGCCACTCGTCATCAAGTGCAAGCACTCATGTTACCGTTCGACTTGCATGTGTTAAGCCTGCCGCCAGCGTTCAATCTGAGCCATGATCAAACTCTTCAATTTAAAGTTTGATGCTCAATAACTGTCTCTGACATAATTCAAATGAATCTTCAGTGTCACTTATCAAGACTTAATTTTTT
>NZ_NAST01000062.1 GCF_002142215.1 Gilliamella sp. N-G2 | reverse complement strand
TAGTCCGTAATATTATTAATATAATATATAGTATAATTCATAAAATCATAATATCCCTGAGATGTTAAAGTAAAAAATAAAAGCATATTTCTAAAATATCTTGTTTACCTATAAGAATTTCTTTATTTTATTCAAAAAACATATAATTGATATATAACTAGTTATAGACATCAATCTCTTCTAGCCATATCCGCAATTAACTCATCTATTAATAAAACTTATATTCCATTTTCATCGTATTTAATAATAAAATCACCGCTTTTATTAGTTTTTTACCCCTTTATAAACATAAATAGGTTGCATTGTCCCTCTTTCGCCATTTTCTCCAAAACAAAAGGTAAAATCTTTATTAACAAAATAGATAGCAGGAAATAAACCATCATTTCTATTTTCTAGATATGATAAAAAATTTTTCAAAGAAGATAAAAATAAGTACATATTTTTTCCTTTTCCATCGACTAATACATAACCCTGTATTTTTTGATCTGTATCAAGATTAGTAATATCAATCGCTCCTTTGGGCGCTATATATTGATTCCATAAAGGACCATGAGTCTTCATATCTTTTTTAATAAAAGGTTTTCTGAAAGTATGAATAATAACTTTTCTAATTTCTATTGCTTTATCGTGCTCAATGTTTGTACCAAAAAAATGAGTATATGTCGAAAATAATAGGTCCATAAATTAATTCCATATATCATAAAATACATGTCCGTCTGCCCCTTGTTTAGTCTGCCAGTCATACCATTTTATGTGTTGAAGATCATTATCAAATGGGACTGTAGATTCTGGAGGTCTATGATATTCATAGCCACGGTTTCCAGTTTTGGTTTGAGGTTTATTATGTGGAAAGCCTTTACCAAAAGCCTCTTCAATTAGCTGTCGAGCATCGCGCTGATTTGGAACACGTATATTGTGAATGTTATTGCCATCATTATCAGTTGCATGTCCTCTAGCCATCCTTAATTTTTCTACTGCTTTTTGCCATGCTTTTGTTCCTGGTTTTGTTACAGGCAATTGAGACGCTTTTCGGGGTTTTACAACACCACAACTCCATCCCCACGGATCGACCCAAGTCAACCCATTAGGCGCATACTGATACAGATTAAAGCCACCCAGAAATCCAATCGGATCAGTCTACATAAAGCAAGCTGTATCAGGATCATAGTACCACAAAGTATTGTAGTGCAGTCCGGTTTCTCTGTCTAATTACTGTCCCTGATAACGTAGATTCTGTTGTATCTTTCTATGGGCAGTCTCCTGTACCGTTTTGCACCACAGCTGGTATGAGCATTCCCACACAATTTCACCGGCTTCATCCGTCAGTTCCTCCGGCAAGCCGTTCAGGTTGGTTATGCCAGCTCCCGTCACAAAAACATGAAAAGAGGCATGACCACATATTATTTACAACACTCCAGCCGCCATCTTAAAGGCGGCTGCTCGCTGAGGTGGGATTTGATACTTGGATAATTGTTATGGTGAAGATTTCTGACGGATATCTGATCCTGCTTGCAGACAATAAGAATACTAAATGAATCTCAAATAGCTTTGTCGCTCGATAAGGCGATCAATATTTTTTCTTAATACGTTCAAATAATCAAAGAGTGTGTGGAGTAATCGCTTTGCTTTATTTTTGAAATGGAACATATTTATTCCATATGGCAAAAAACTCTTCTTTTGTTATACTCTTCGCTTTAAATTCTGGGTTTGAATTAATATCTTCTAAAGATGGTATTGGACATTTACCTAATAATGTTTCTCCATATGACTGATTTTCTTCCGCATAACCTGCTGTATCATCTATAAAAATCTCCACTTTCTTCGTCTCATAACGATCTTCATCTAACTCGCTATATAATTCAATTGGTTCATCTTTATTTTTATGAATCCAATGAACTTTAATATATGTCATG
Organism: Gilliamella sp. N-G2; assembly: GCF_002142215.1. Classification (GTDB taxonomy): domain Bacteria; phylum Pseudomonadota; class Gammaproteobacteria; order Enterobacterales; family Orbaceae; genus Gilliamella. The sequence goes on along the minus strand of NZ_NAST01000062.1, from coordinate 127 downwards.
GCTTGTTCTTCACGTAATCAACTATACGACCTAATATATCTAATGGTGCTTCATTTGAAATTAAATAAACACAATTCCTTACCTTAAAGGTATATGTACTATTACATATATTTAAATGTGTTAAATA
>NZ_NAST01000061.1 GCF_002142215.1 Gilliamella sp. N-G2 | reverse complement strand
AACAGGTAAAAGAGCTCGAACGCACTATTCATAAAGATGCCGGTAAAGACTCACAAGATGGCAAAATGGGCAATGACTTTAGTAAAGGCGTTGACTCAGCCGTATCAATTATTACCGGCATTATCACTGGCGATATGACCGGCGGCTTAGCTGGCGCCAGCGCACCATGGTTAGCGGAGCAGATAAAGATACAAGCCGGTGATAACGAAACCGCGAGGTTAGTTGCCCATGCAATACTTGGTGCGGTAGTGGCTGAACTACAAGGCAACTCAGCATTATCTGGTGGAGCGGGTGCAGTGGTGGGTGAAGTTGCAGCAGATATCATCCGCAAACAACTGTATGGCAAAGAAGTCAAAGATTTAACCGAAGAAGAAAAACAAACCATCAGCGCACTATCTCAACTAGCGTCAGGCCTTGCGGTAGCTGCCGGCGGTGGTAATATTGGTGATGCTAGTGCAGCTATTAGTAGTAGTAAAAATGCGGTTGAGAATAATAATTTACTTCTAATTCCTAGGGTTGCTTGGCAAGTAATTCGTCCAAGTGCACTCGGCGAGCCAGTTACCATTACTGCTGTAGATGTGTTAATAGCAAGAGGTTTAATTGCTGATACTGAAGAGGCAGAAGCCTTTTTAGGAGGTTTAACCTTAGAACAAAGAAAATTAATTGAATTAGCTTTAGTTGATCCCACTGGTGATGAAAATTTTGAAAACGCTGTAGTAAAGACTTATGATACTTACTACAATGAGTATTTGAAGAAAAAAGCTAGTAATAAAAAAAATAAGACCAGTGATTATGCCTCGGCTGGTGATTCATCAACCGCAAGTGGTGGTGCAAATTTACAGCCAGATGATGATGATAATGATAAAGACAGAAAATATAAGGTTAAAAAATCAGGAATTAGTGGTAAAGAAGGTGCAAACGATGTTCCTGATTGGGCAAGAGGAAATAGACCATATGTAGGTGAAAATGGAGACCAATTTGCTACACGACTAATGAATAACAAATACGGTAAAGGCAATTGGGAAAAAGGCACAAATTCTCAGTTTAGTAAAATTAAAAAATGGGGTGATAGATCATTTATGAATCCCAAATAATCGATGAGGATATAAAAATGCAGAAAATATATTATTTATACCATGTTCGTTATGAAGATACTGATGATGAAGATTTTAGGATAATTGGTATTTATAGTTCAAGTAAACAGGCTAAATTAGCTATAGAACGAATGAAAAAAAAACCAGGATTTATCGATTTTCCTAATGGTTTTCAGATTATTCCTAGTGTACTTAATCGAGCGGAATGGTTAGATGGTTTTGTTACTTGTTAATATCTAATAGATTAAATAATTCAGATAACCATGGAGATGAAAATGCAAAAAGTCTATTATTTACATCATACTAGAGATAAAGGTACAGAATATGAAGATGATAAAAAAATTGGTACCTTTGGTAGTTATCAATTAGCCGAAGATGCTATAAACAGAATAAAAGATAAACCAGGTTTTATTGACTATCCAAATGACTTTTATATTGATGAGTATATCATCGATAAAGATTATTGGACTGATGGTTTTAGTGATTAATATTATTTGAAATAATATATACATTGGTTAAGACTTAATCTGACCAATATTTAAAAAAGCGTTACTAGTTTTGAGATAAAGTATCAAATATTCAATCAAAACAAAAAAGTAACGCTCATCTTTACTAGCACTACCAAAGAATAAGACATAAAGTTTGTCTTATTAACTTGAGCTGAAAATTTCAAAATGTCTACATATAAAGAGGTGCTATCAAATGAGCACCTTTTTCATCATGGCGTTCAAATAGTCATGAAACGGTATACACACCCCGATTATTTTTACTAATAAACCTCAATAAACCAACTCAAAATAACTATTATCTAAAAAATTTAATTACCAATTAGAATAGTTGTTATTACCCATGCGGCAATCAGTGACGGTGAGTTAATCATTCGTGACCAAGATAAACAAACACAAGATATTAATGAACTCAGTCATGATACCGAAAATGCCCATAGCAAACTCAAACCAATCTTTAAT
>NZ_NAST01000060.1 GCF_002142215.1 Gilliamella sp. N-G2 | reverse complement strand
TGACTTCTTTGCCATACAGTTGTTTGCGGATGATATCTGCTGCAACTTCACCAACCACTGCACCCGCTCCACCAGATAATGCTGAGTTGCCTTGTAGCTCAGCCACTACCGCACCAAGTATTGCATGGGCAACTAACCTCGCGGTTTCGTTATCACCTGCTTGTATCTTTATCTGCTCAGCTAACCATGGCGCACTGGCGCCGGCTAGGCCACCGGTGAACTTACGAAGTAAACTATAAATATAAAAAATCCCAGTTTTGGGGCTGGGATCTGCTTTTTAGTATATTTTATCTCCATTTATATATGCTATCCGTGCTTCATTTAGACTCATCTTATTAGCTCCACCAGAAAAATCAGGATCTTCAAATTGAACTGGATCATCTTCCCAGCCGCATATATTACAGATTTCATACTCTCCAGGTGAACTAATAGTTTCATTTCCACAACAAGGACAAAAATACTTATCGTTTATATCTATCATTTTTGTTTATTCCAATATTCCATACCTTTTTCCGGCTTATACATTGTTCTCGGTGTACCATCTGCATTTTTTATAGCAAATATATTTGTTTTTGGATTGTAATATAAAGTATCTCCATTTTTTCTAACTTTTATTAGAGTTCCTTCTGGCGGACTTCTAACAAAATTATGAGTTGCATCAACATATTGTTTTGCATTTTGATATTCAGGAAAATCGCTTTTATGTTTATTCCAATGTTCATAGGCATTTTCAACGGAAGTCCTTTCTTTTGTTTCCGTCCAAATTGTATCATCTTTTTGTTTGCCCTTACTTTTTATATCCGTAGTTTTAACAGTACTAACTTTACCTACAAGTTTATTAAAGATAGCAGCAGATGCAAATGCCAGTATTTCATCTTTACTCGCCCCATTATCATACAAGTTTAGAAGAGCATTTACATTAACAGACGCTATTTCAGAATCAATAATATTAAGTTTTTGAAGTTTAGACTATATCTCTTCATTACTAAGACCCTCTGCTTTCCAATCCTCAATCACTATATATTAAAGATTGGTTTAAGTCTGCTATGGGCATTTCCGGTATCATGACTGAGTTCATTGATATCTTGTGTTTGCTTATCTGGGTCACGAATGATTAATTCACCGTCACTGATTGCCGCATGGGTAATATTCGAAGCTTCATCGTTGTGGTCATAAATGTGGGGTTTTAGCCTCAACGGCGGGCAACTCAACCTTAAAACGCAACTGACAATTAAAAGTCGCTCGCTGGAAACCTTTAGCTTTACTAACTGTTAGCCGGTAATCATTGATATCCAACAATGATTGTTGATTATCAGTAATTGAAGGGCTGAGCTAAGAGGTAAAATAAAATCCCCACCGATTAGGTGGGGATCATAAATCTAATTAGATAGGTACAGCTTCCTTGGTTCTTAACCATGAGCCTTTTAGTTCATTACATAAATTAGCATCAATAATTTTTTCTATCTCCTGCAAATACTGAATTTTTTCGGGAGCTTCCTTTATTACAAGAGGAACTAATTGATACCAAGCATATAGTATCCAGTCAGGGTTTGTTTCAGCTACTTTTTTCATGTGCTGAAGTAATTTTTTATAACCTAATCCAGATACCGTCGCTTTAATCCAAGGCTTAGCTCCAGAGACATTTTTTTTTTCTAATCCCATGTCTAAAAACTTTATCAACACACTACGATCCCTAATAACACGCGGGATCAATCTTAGTGAGGATTCTCTAACTACATCAGAATTATGTTTTAGCAAAATTTCCATCAAAGCTGAACTTTCATGCTCAGGTAGTTTTCTTAAATAATGAGCTAACTCATTTTCAGCTCTTCCATCAGGAAGCTTATTTATAATATTATTTAGCATTAGGATGCTCCTTAAATTTATCTAATGGTAACCCCGATTGATGAGCATTTTCAGTCTTAGGTTTATAATGACCAGAAGAATTATCAAACTCTTTTAATACACCTCTGGTTCCATCACTCCAGCCAAATCTAATTGAACCAGCATAGTCAACTTGTTGTGCGCCTCTTGATATATCAAAATGGCCTGCACGTTCTTTTGAAGATGTTCTGGAGACATATATTTTTCCATTTATGGTTACAAAATCATATTGTCCTTTTGCTCTATACATTGACCCGTTTTCGCCCACAGTGTACCAAACACCATTTTTCTCTACAAGTTGATAACGTTTAATTGGATACCAAGTATCGTTAGCAAATAATGGATCAAGTTGTTGTGGTTGTATTTGAGTTGCATTTGTCCCCTTTCCGGCATTCCCCAAGCCTTTCTCATTTACTACATGCTCATCAAAATTACTGCTTTTATTAGCCGTTGATAATTTACTTCCTTTTAATGCTCTATTTATTATAGGTAAAGTAAAATGCCCTTCAAAACCATTAATCATCATCATTATTCCAATGGTTCTACCAGCCATTACTTTAGCTTCTTCATCACTGTAACC
>NZ_NAST01000006.1 GCF_002142215.1 Gilliamella sp. N-G2 | reverse complement strand
TGTTAAATCCATACTCACTTATTACAGTACTAAAAATTAATTCATATATATTACTTTATTTCTAGAAATAATCATAATTATCAATCTAAATTTTTTATTATTCTTGTTTTATTATCGACTAGTTAGGAATTTTTTAGAACTCTGTGCTATTAAGATGTTAAGATACTTACAATTTATTCATATTTTTTGTAAAATCTCCGATCACTTTTGAATAATATTCATTGTTTTTATTAAAAAAATAATTATTAAGTTACCGAGGTCTTTTTTATATGAGATTTAATAAGCTATTATTTACGCTGCCAATGGCATTATCTGGTCTATTGTTATTAACCAGTTGTGATAATAATCAATCACAAAGTGGAAGTGCTCAATTACCGAAGGTAACAGTTTTTAAAGTCGAACCATTAAATTACACATTAAAAATAAGTTTACCTGGACGTGTTGTTGCTTCACAAATAGCCGAAATCAGACCACAAGTTAGTGGAATTGTATTGAATCGTGAATTTGAAGAAAGTTCAAATGTTAAAGCGGGTCAATCACTTTATCAAATTGATCCTGCTATCTATCAAGCTAATTATGATAGTGCTGTTGCGAGTGTAGCCAGTGCAAAAGCAAATGCTAATATAGCTCAACTTACTTTAAAACGTTATGCAGGACTATTAAATACTAAATCCATCAGTCAACAAGAATACGATAAAGCAGCCGCTGATGCTAAACAAGCTGAGGCAAGCGTTTTAGTTGCTCAAGCAGCAGAACACGCAGCTAAAGTTAATTTAGACTATACTAAAGTATATTCGCCGATTGATGGTTATATTGGTAAATCAAGTGTGACAGAAGGAGCATTAGTATCAGCTGGTCAATCTGCTCCACTGGCATTAGTTCAACAACTTGATCCGATTTATGTTGATATGACTGAAGCAGCTACTCGCTATAATAAATATCTTCAGGATGAAAATATTGTTTATGAGCCAGCTAAAGGTGATAATGTTGAGCTATTTTTTAATGATGGTACAAAATACGCTTTACTAGGTAGTGTTAAATTTTCAGATATGACGGTTAATGAGACTACTGGTACAGTGACATTACGCTCTCAATTTTCAAATAAAGAAAGTAAAATTTTACCGGGTATGTTTGTTAAACCTCAAATGACATTAGGTACTATCAAAAATGCGGTGTTAGTTCCTCAGCAAGGTATTACTAGTAATCAAAAAGGTCAATATACAGCTAAGATTTTAAAACCGGATGGTGTGGTTGAGTATCGCCAAGATATTAAAATCTATACTGGTGTAAGTGGATATTGGGTAGTAACTAGTGGTATTGATGTTGGTGAAGAAGTTATAACAACGGGTCTACTTAATTTAACTTCTGTAGAGATGGGTAAACCTATGAAGGCTCAAGCAGTTGACAAGCCAGCAACTCTTTCTCAAGAGCAGTTAGATAATCTGATCAAAAACAGTGTGAAATAAAACAGGGGTAGAGTTAATTATGGCTAAGTTTTTTATTGATAGACCTGTTTTTGCATGGGTAATTGCTATCATGATGATGCTGGGCGGTGCTTTATGTATTAAGCTACTCGCTGTTGAACAGTATCCTGATATCGCACCACCAGCTGTTACGGTTTCTGCTGTTTATCCAGGGGCTGATGCTCAAACTATTGAGAATACAGTTACCCAATTGATTGAGCAAAACTTGACTGGTTTGGATAATTTGATCTATATGAAATCAACCAGTAGTGCCCAGGGGGTTGTACAAACAACTTTGACCTTTGCACCGGGTACTAGCCCTGATTTTGCGCAAGTTCAAGTTTTGAATAAAGTAGAGAGTATAAAATCACGTCTGCCAGAAAGTGTGCAAAAAAATGGGGTGTCGGTTGCTAAAAATAATACCAACTTCCTAAAAGTTATTGGTTTCTATTCTACCAATCCTCAAAAAACACAAGCAGATATTGCTGACTTTATTTATTCAACGGTACAAGATCAGATACGCCGTGTACAAGGGGTAGGTGATACTCAGTTATTTGGTTCTGAATATGCAATGCGTATTTGGTTAGATCCAAATAAACTTAATTATTTTAATCTATCTATTGAGGAAATTATTGCTGCCATTCAGGCGCAGAATGCGCAGGTTACTGCTGGACAACTTGGTGCTTTACCAGCAACTGAAGGACAAGAGCTTAATGCAACCATTACAGCTCAATCACGGTTAAAAACACCTGAGCAATTTCAAAATATTTTAGTTCGAGTTAACACAGATGGTTCAAACATCTTATTAAAAGATGTCGCCAAAGTTGAAATTGGCGCGGCTGATTATAACTTTCTTTCACGTTATGACGGTAAACCATCAGCTGGTTTAGGTATTTATTTGGCGACAGGTGCAAACCAACTCGATACATCAGCAAAAGTTGACCAAAAAATTCAAGAGTTATCACAGATTTTTCCTGAGGATATCAAATTTGCCTATCCTTATGATACAACTCCGTTCGTTAAGTTATCGATTAATAACGTAGTTCATACATTAATTGAAGCAATCATATTGGTTGTTATCGTTATGTATGTCTTTTTACAAAATCTGCGTTCTACACTTATTCCAACTATCACCGTACCAGTTGTGTTGTTAGGTACGTTTGCAGTTTTATATATATGTGGATTTACTATTAATACATTATCCATGTTTGCTATGGTGCTTGCCATCGGTCTTCTGGTCGATGATGCTATCGTGGTAATTGAGAACGTTGAACGTATTATGCATGACGAAGGACTTTCGCCTTATGATGCTACTGTCAAATCGATGGAACAAATTACTTCGGCACTAGTGGGTATCGCCGTGGTACTATCAGCGGTATTTGTACCAATGGCATTTTATGGTGGTGCAGCAGGAGGGATCTATCGTCAATTTTCAATCACAATTGTAACATCGATGGCTTTATCAGTATTGATGGCAATTGTATTAACACCAGCTCTTTGTGCGCAAATTTTAAAAGCGCCATCGAAAAATAAAGTTAAGATAACTACGTTAGGCGAAAAATTAGAAAGCATACCTCCGTTTAGCTGGCTTTCAATCGGAACAAAATGGTTTTTCAATAAGTTTAATAATTTATATAACAAAAGTTTACATGCGTATGAAAAAGGCGTAATTAAATTTATTCGTTATCCGCTGATTTCATTTGTTTGCTATGCCTTGATAGTTGTTGGCTTAGTATTTGGCTTTAACCGTTTACCAACTGGTTTCTTACCAAATGAAGATCAGGGTGTGTTGATTGTAATGGTTGAGTTACCGCCAGGTGCAACATTAGAACAAACCATGGCGGTATTGAATAAAACTTCTCAATTTTATATGAATGAAAAAGCCGATTCAGTTAAAGAAATCTTTACCGTTGCTGGTTTTAGTATGGTTGGTCGTGGGCAAAATATGGGGCTTGGTTTTATTCGATTAAAAGATTGGGATGAACGTAAACGTCCAGATCAAAAAGTCGATGCATTAGTTGGTAGTGGTTGGGGATTTGCTTCAACTATCACTGAAGGTCGTGTCATTATCACTAATGTTCCGGCTGTACCTTCACTTGGTATGGCAAATGGTTTTTCTTACATGTTAAAAGATACCGCTGGACTTGGTCATGAAGCACTAATGGGGGCATTTTTCCAATTATTGGGTCAAGCTGCACAGAATCCTAATCTACAACAAGTTCGTCCAGGTAGTATGCTAGATGTTCCACAATATAAGATTAATGTTGATTTTGAAACGGCTCAAGCACTTGGTGTTGCAGTAAGCAGTGTTAATACCGTACTTTCAACTGCATTGGGTTCTTCTTATATTGATGACTTTGTTTATAACAATCGGGTTAAAAAAGTCTATTTACAATCTGATTCGGCCTACCGAATGTTACCAGATGATTTTAGTTTCTGGCATGTGAAAAATCAAAAAGGTGAAATGGTTCCTTATGATGCATTTGCTACCACAACTAAAAGTTATGGGTCACCATCTCTAGTTCGCTATGATGGAGTTGCTGCAATGGGTATTAGTGGTTCAGCTGCGCCTGGTATGAGTTCTGGTCAAGCTATGGCAATAATGGAAGAACTATCTAAAAGCTTACCTAAAGGATTCTCGTATGATTGGACAGATATTTCTTACCAAGAACGTCAAACAGGTTCACAAACGACAACACTTTATATTATTTCACTTATCGTAGTGTTCTTATCATTAGCTGCATTATATGAAAGTTGGACTGTACCTATTTCTATCTTATTCGTTATCCCATTAGGTATTATTGGTACCGTATATGCAACCATGTTTAGAGGTCTTGATAATGATATTTACTTTATCGTTGGTCTATTAACAACAATGGGACTATCGGCTAAGAATGCTATTTTGATCGTAGAATTTGCTAAAGATGCGTTAGAAAAAGAAGGTAAGTCATTAATTGATGCAACGTTAGAAGCGTGTCGTTTACGTTTACGTCCAATTTTAATGACTTCATTTGCTTTTATCCTAGGCGTGTATCCGTTAGCAACAAGTAGTGGTGCAGGTTCTGTAAGTCAGAATGCGGTAGGTACTGGGGTAATAGGTGGTATGTTAACTGCAACATTCTTGGCGATATTTTATGTTCCGTTGTTTTTCTTGTTTATAACTAAATTATTCACTAAACATAAGAATAAAATAGTATTGCCAACTAACTACACTGGCAAAACTGAAAAATAGTAGATTAACTATTAATTGATATGAATTAAAAGCACTAATAATCTTGGTGCTTTTTTTTTTATATATTTTTTGATAAAGTGTTGTAGTGATAACTTAGTTTATACTTAGTTAAATTTTGAATTGAGGAACTGGGGTTTTGAACCATATAAATAAGGTATAAAGAAATTATATTTCGATTATATTGGAATTTAACGACTTGATTTGATCAGTTGTTGGCTCATATGGGCATGTGTAATCGCTATGGCTAGCGCATCAGCCGCATCTGCTTGTGGACTAGCAGGTAGTTTGAGTAAAAACTTAACCATGTGTTGAACTTGTTTTTTGTCAGCCGCGCCTGTTCCAACCACACTTTGTTTGACTAAGCGCGCTGCATATTCAAAAACTGGTAAATCGTTATTTACGGCGGCAACAATAGCTGAACCACGTGCTTGACCTAATTTTAATGCTGAATCGGCATTACGAGCCATAAACACTTGTTCAATAGCAAACATATCGGGTTGAAATTGAAGGATGATTTCGCTTACACCAGCATAGACACGTTTTAAACGCGTTGGTAAGTCATCGACTGCAGTGCGGATACAACCACTGCCAAGATAGGTTAGTTGTCGTCCCGTTTGACGAATTACGCCGTACCCCGTCAAACGAGAACCTGGGTCAATACCCAGAATAATAGTCATTAGAGTGCAGCTGCAACTTCGTCTGAAACTTCTCCGTTATGATAAACTTCTTGAACATCATCACAATCTTCAAGCATATCGATAAGACGTAGTAGTTTTGGTGCAGAGTCAATATCCAAATCAACCTTAGTTGCAGGAATCATTGATACTTCCGCTGATTCAGCGACTAAACCTGCTGCATCGAGAGCATCTTTAACTTCACCAAATGATTCAGGTGTTGTGAACACATCAATTGCACCATCATCATAAGTCACAACATCATCAGCACCAGCTTCAAGTGCGGCATCCATGACTTGGTCTTCGTCTGTTCCGGTAGGATATGAGATCACGCCTTTTTTGGTGAATAAGTAAGAAACTGAACCATCAGTACCTAGGTTTCCACCGGTTTTGGTAAACGCGTGACGCACTTCTGATACTGTACGATTACGATTATCACTTAAGCATTCTACCATTACCGCAGTACCAGCTGGACCATAACCTTCATAGATGATAGTTTCCATGTTAGTATCATCTTCACCACCAACACCACGAGCAATTGCTCTGTTCATGGTATCTCGAGTCATGTTGTTAGATAATGCTTTGTCCATAGCAGCACGTAGACGAGGGTTAGACGCTGGATCGCCACCACCAAGTTTTGCTGCGGTTACAAGTTCGCGAATAATTTTGGTAAAGATTTTACCGCGCTTAGCATCTTGAGCTGCTTTGCGATGTTTGGTATTGGCCCATTTACTATGACCTGCCATAAAATTCTCCAGATTAAATAATTTAAAAATCGAGCTATTTTAACAAACTTTTAGCTAAAGTTCATTATCAATCTATTTATTGATTTCATACTTGAATATAATCAGAATTTTTTTATTTATACATAAACTATTAAACTGAGTTTCATCAAAAGGTAAATTTAATTTTTATCTGTTATCAACAAAGAGAAATATAACATAGGAAAAAATTAACAAACAAAAAGCGCCTTATTGAGAAGGCGCTTTTAAATTATATAACAATATATGCGTCAGTATCGACTAACTCATTCCATATTGTTTTAATTTTTTGCGTAGAGTACCACGGTTGATACCAAGCATATTTGCTGCTCGAGTTTGATTACCGCGAGTATATTGCATAACCATATCAAGGAATGGGTGTTCAACTTCAGCTAACACTAATTCGTATAGATCAGTAGGATCTTCACCATTTAATTGTGATAAATAGTTTTTTAAAGCTTGCTTTACTGAATCTCGCAAAGGCTTTTGTGTTATTTGGTCTTGAGAGTTTACAGTTGTAAATTTAAGTGCTGCAGCTGTAACGCGTTGTTCTGACATAGTATTTTTAACTCTTTTATTTGTTTCTAATTTGACTAAAAAATGCTTTTAGTGTTTTTACTTGCTCACTTGTATTGCTAAGTACACTAAATAAGCGCCTGAATTGATCACTATCAGCATAATTCTTGGTATACCAATATACATGCTTTCTGGCAATCCGTAATCCTTTGTATTCTCCATAAAATTGATAAAGACCTTCAAGGTGGGTTAACACTATTTGTTCGACTTCATCAATTGTTTTGTTTTTTTTTAACTGTCCGTGTGCTAAATAGAATGCAATTTCTTCAAATATCCAAGGTCGCCCCTGTGCCGCTCGGCCTATCATTATACCATCAGCTTGCGTATATTTGAAAACATCTTTTGCTTGTTCTGGGGTACAAATATCACCATTGGCAATGACAGGAATAGTTACCTTTTCCTTCACTGCTTTAATGGAATCATATTCGACTTTTCCATTGAATAAGCATGCACGACTTCGCCCATGAATAGTAATAGCCTTTATGCCACAATCCTGCGCAATTTGTGCGATTTCAATGCAATTTCTATTATTTTTATCCCATCCAGTCCGAGTTTTTAGTGTTACTGGCACATCAACTGAACCAACAACTTTTTGCAAAATAGTTTTTATCAAATCTGGATACTGCATTAATGCAGAACCAGCTAATTTTTTATTCACTTTTTTAGCCGGACATCCCATATTGATGTCAATTAACTGAGCGCCATGCTTGACGTTAAATTCAGCCGCTCTTGCCATTTCATCCGGGTCTGAGCCAACTATTTGAACTGCACGTATACCAACATCATCACTTGAAATCATTCTTAATGTTGATTTGTCAGTACGCCAAACGTCAGAATTTGCTAAAAACATTTCAGAGACAGTCATCCCAGCACCAAATTTGTGACATAAGTTACGAAACGGTTTGTCACTTATTCCTGCCATGGGGGCTGCAATCAGATTGTTTTTTAAGTTGACCTTTCCGATACTAAGCGAATTAAGGCCGGCTATATTACGCATTTTTTCTCGAAGTTAAAAGGGGTAATATTAATTTTTTATAATTTTTTACCAGTTATACGGCACCATTCATCTTGTTCAATAACCGGATCAAGTACAAACTCAGTTTGATATGCGTCACATACACTTTGTGATTGATTAGCTAAAATTCCAGATAATCCAAGTTCTCCTGATAGCTTTACTAATTTACTAATCTGGGGGTTAAGTTCTTTCAACGGGCCCGCCAAAATGTTAGCTACTACCACATCAGCTTGTAAATTATCAGGAATATCTTTTGCTAAATAAAGTTCAATCTTTTCACCTACTTTGTTACGTTCAGCATTGTCACGACTTGCTTGGATCGCTTGAGGATCAATATCAATGCCTATAACTCTTGCTGCACCTAATTTTAACGCAGCAATGGCTAAAATACCTGAACCACATCCATAATCGATCACAATTTTGTTATTAAGATCGAGACTGTCTAGCCAACTTAAGCATAAAGCCGTCGTAGGATGAGTACCTGTACCGAAAGCTAAACCCGGATCCAACATTACATTAACCGCATTAGGATCTGGTATTTCACGCCAGCTAGGGCAGATCCACAATCGTTTACCAAATTGCATTGGATGGAAATTATCCATCCATTCCCGTTCCCAGTCTTTATCTTCCAATTGTTCGATTTTATAAGAATATTGCTCAAGATTTAAAATTGATTTTAACTCGTCAATATCTGTTTCAGCATCATATAATCCGACAACATCGGTATTTCCCCAAAGTTTTGTTTCACCAGGTAAAGGTTCAAAAACAGGGTTATCAAAAGTATCTTGAAAAGTGACTGACACAGCCCCTGATTCTTCTAATTGTTCGCTAATACTCTCAGCTAAATCACTAGTTGTGTTAATTCTGAGTTGAATCCAAGGCATAATTTTTTCCCGTTTGGCCAAAATGATTGGCAATAATAAATATAACTAATCCAATAAGTAATGATGGCACTATTGGATGGAAAGCATAGATTTTAATGTTATAAACAGCAAGTAATGTGTAGCTTATAGCACCAGCAAGCATCGAGCAAAAAGCACCTGTTGAATTAGCCTTTTTCCAATATAGTCCTAGTACTAGAGGCCATAAAAATACTGCTTCAAGTCCACCAAAAGCTAATAAATTAAGCCATATGATCATTTCTGGTGGGTTCCATGCTGCGACAATTAATAAACCACCAAAAATAAATGTTATGATAATTGAGATGCGAGTAAGCATTTTATCACTAAATTTAGTATTTGGTCTCATCGTTAAGAACAGGTCTTTAATAATTACTGATGAAACTTGTAATAATTGTGCATTAATGGTGGACATAATTGCTGATAATGGTGCTGCCAAAAAAATTCCTGCGGCTAAAGGTGGTAAAACCTTTATAATTAATGTTGGTACAATTTGGTCTGGAATAGTTAAATCACTTATTATTGCTCTTCCAAGTGCGCCAGATAGATGCATTGTTAACATGATGACTGTCACAACAGCAGTACCAATAATAATGCCTTGATGAACAGCCTTACTATCTTTATAAGCCATACAACGAACAGCGGTATGAGGTAAACCAACAACTCCAAAACAGACTAAAACCCAGAATGATGCCATAAATGGAAAGTCCATAAAATTGTCAGGGCCTTGAGGTGTTAATAATGCAGGATCGATCTGATTTAAACGATCAACTATATTTGTAATGCCACCGCCAGCATAAATAATGGCAACTAATAACAAAATGGCGCCAATAATCATTACCAACCCTTGAAATGCATCATTTAATATGCTGGCTCTGAATCCGCCAAAAGCTGTGTAAATTACTGTACCAATACCAAAAATAAGTAATCCTATATCATAGGGAATACCTACAGATGATTGTAGTAATCGGGCTCCACCGACAAATTGTACGGTCATAGCACCAATAAAAGCCGCAATAAGAGCAATACTGGCAAAGCATACAATTAGTTTGCTTTTATAATGAGAATAGAGCATATCACTTAGCGTTATTGCATTGTATTTACGGGCTAAAATTGCGAATTTTTTGCCAAGAATACCAAGTGATAATAATACGGTTGGAACTTGAATCATCGACAACAGAACCCAACCGAGACCATATTTATAAGCAGCCCCTGGTCCACCGATAAAAGAACTGGCACTAATATAAGTTGCTGCTAAAGTCATTGCTAGTAAAAAACCGCCCATAGTCCGATTACCAATAAAATAATCAGTAAATTGATTTACTTTTTTTCGTTTTGCATATGCATAAATTGATAATGCAAATACAAATATAAGATAAATAACAAGAGGAAGAATAATATCTAATTGCACGGTTTAATGGCCTATTCTAGTGGAATATTTTTAAATTGTTTTTTTACTATAATAAAACACAACAAGATAAAACCCGATGGTACAAATATACAGGATAGTTCAAACCATAATGGTAAACCCAAAAATCCGGTTTGATTTTTGACAGTATAAGCAGTAATTACCCATGCAGCGAAGTAAATGATAGTCAGTAGCAATGAAAGTTTTGCTTCTTTATTAGCTTGCTTGTAACGAGTATCCATATTAAATAAATGGTTAAGTTATTTGGGGTGGCTTAGAGTAAAAGAAAGTAGTTAACTTAGCAAGTATATTGCAATTTATGCAACATAATATTCTAAATATATCAATTTCCGCAATTATGCTTTTACGGTATAGTGCTTACAACTTAATTATCAGAAATTCAACTCATGGAGAGAATAATGTCAAATTATTTTAATACACTAAATTTACGCGAAAAATTAGAACAATTAGGTCAATGTCGTTTTATGGCGCGCGATGAATTTGCATCAGAAGCTAATTTTTTAAAAGGTAAAAAAATTGTCATCGTAGGTTGTGGTGCACAAGGTCTTAACCAAGGGCTAAATATGCGTGATTCTGGTTTAGATATTACTTATGCATTACGTAAAGAAGCTATTGATGAAAAAAGAGCATCATGGAAAAAAGCTACTGAGAATGGTTTTAAAGTAGGAACTTATGAAGAATTAATTCCAACAGCTGATTTGGTTATCAACCTTACTCCAGATAAACAACATTCTGCTGTGGTAAAAGCTGTACAACCATTAATGAAAAAAGATGCGGCATTAGGTTACTCACATGGTTTTAATATCGTTGAAGTTGGTGAAAAAATCCGACCAGATATTACTGTCGTTATGGTTGCGCCAAAATGTCCAGGAACAGAAGTTCGTGAAGAATATAAACGTGGATTTGGTGTACCAACCTTGATCGCTGTGCATCCAGAAAACGATCCGAAAGGTGAAGGTCTAGCAATTGCTAAAGCATGGGCGGCAGCAACAGGTGGTCATCGTGCCGGTGTGTTACAATCTTCTTTTGTTGCTGAAGTTAAATCAGATCTAATGGGTGAACAAACTATTTTATGTGGTATGTTACAAACTGGATCATTACTTTGCTTTGATAAATTGGTTGCTGATGGCGTAGATCCAGCATATGCGTGTAAATTATTACAATTTGGTTGGGAAACGATCACTGAAGCATTAAAACAAGGTGGTATTACCTTAATGATGGATCGTTTATCAAATCCAGCTAAGTTACGCGCTAATGCGTTAGCTAAAGAATTAAAAGTAATTATGACCGATCTTTATCGTAAACATATGGATGACATTATTTCTGGTGAGTTTTCATCTACTATGATGAAAGATTGGGCTAACGATGATGTTAACTTATTGAAATGGCGTAAAGAAACAGGTGAAACTGCATTTGAAAAAGCGGCAGAATACCAAGGTAAGATTGATGAACAAGCTTATTTCGATCAAGGAGTTGTAATGGTTGCTATGGTTAAAGCTGGTGTTGAACTAGCATTTGAAACCATGCTTGAGTCTGGAATTTTACCTGAATCAGCTTATTATGAATCATTACACGAATTACCACTTATCGCAAATACTATTGCCCGTAAACGACTATATGAAATGAATGTTGTTATTTCAGATACCGCTGAATATGGTAACTATTTATTTGCCAATGCTGCTGTACCATTATTAAAAGAGAAATTTATGCCAATGTTACAAGCAGGTGATTTAGGAAAAGCAATTCCTGAAGGCAGTGTTGATAATGCGCAATTACGTGATGTTAACGAGGCTATTCGTCATCACCCAATCGAAGTTATTGGACGTAAACTTCGTAGCTATATGACTGATATGAAACGTATTAATGTTGCAAGTTAATTTTATCAACTGATTACTAAAAGGTGCTAAATAGCACCTTTTTTTATGCTAAAAATTTGTTAATTACAATTATATGAACTTACTATTTCTATTCAAATTAAATTTGATCCGAAAGGATCATTAAGATCTATATTTGGATCTAACTTAGATCATTTGGAACTTTGATAAATTGCAATAAAATTTTTAAAAATTAAGTAATTAAAATTTTTTTATTTTAAATTTTTATTTATTTTTTATATAAATTATGATATATTTTGTTCAAATTTAGTTCAATTTGAAAGGATAAAATATCAATGAAAATGGCTTTTCGACCAACAGATAGCTGGCGTTGGTATTTTGATAATGAATATGATAGTTTAATGCTTGAAATTTCATCAGAAATGCTATTTCGGTGTAATTATGCTAGCAAAATATTAATTCCAGATGTATTTGATGAGTTTTCTTTTTCAGTTGATGATGCAACAGCTTATTACCAGTTTTATAATAGCTGTCAATCGTTGGTGTTAACGGACTCACAAAAAATTGAATTATCCATTAATGCAATTGTTGCTGCAAATTTTTTAAAGCCGCAAATGCCTAAAAGCTGGTATTTTTCTCAACAGCCAATGTTTTTCCAACCTAAGGTAGCTGATGTTGTTAGCGTAAATATGCAAGAGACTGGCCAAAAAGTATGTTTATTAGTTGTTGAAGCGGGTGAGAACGCCTCACTTTGTATTATTGCCCAACCAACATTTATAGCGATGAATAAAACTTTCTATTTTTCAGAAGCAATCAAAGTGATGAATGACAGATTAGCTTTAGTTAACTCATTAGCAAAAACAGAAAATTCAGCAGTTTCTGAGAATGAGCAATTAGCATTAAAAGCCATTTCTTAATTAATATAATTTTATTCAAAATGAGTAGCAAGTTTCTACTCATTTATTAATATATTCTTTTTTAAATTAACAATTCCATCTAATAAAATAATTTTACTTTCAATTTAATATTATTGAGAAAAGTTTAAATCGCTGCGTTTACTACTATTCAAAATTAGTCTCAGTTCAGCTGAGCTATGACCTTGTTTGGCTGCTTTTTCAAGTAAATCTACCCCTATTTCATACAATGTTGTATGTTCAATAAACATCGAACCTACTTTGTACTGGGCCTCCATATCACCATTATTTAATGCTCGTTGTAATTGAGGATCTTGTCTTAATATATTTAAAGCAATACAACTTCCCCATGTATATCCATCTTGTTCATCGAAACAGTATCTTTGATGCCAGTAAATTGCTTTGTCATAATTTTGAGTTACATAATCGCCTTTCATATACATCTCGGATAATGTTCGTTGAGATGAAAAACTACCCGCATTTGCAGCCGCTTCTAACCAATAAATTTTTTGATCAAAATTTGAATCATAGTCATACTTGAAAGCAATCTTTTCCATGATTTTAGGACTTTTAATATAATTCACATACTTGATATAATTTTTCAATATTTCTGCATCTTTTTCAGAGGTAAAAAGCTCTGTTTTAGGATATAAATCAGCTATATCAAGAAATAATTGAGGATTGTTATCAGCAACATGTGAATAGAAATAAATTGCAGCTAAATATTTGTGATGTGATTCACACCATTTAGCAATGGCAATGGCTATTTCAGGATCAAGTGTATCTTTATCAAATTTTTCTAATAAAGTGTAAAATTCTCGATTTTCTGAAAGCTTGAACTGTAACTGATACATTTCACATGCTCGTGAAGACGCTAGTGAGCAAGCCTGATTAAAATACATCAAAGCTTTACTTAGCTTTACTTCGTTTACATAATATTTGCTCAAATAAAGTAGGGATTTTATATTGCCTCGTGAAGCTTTCTCTTGAATATTTTCTAAGGTCTCTTTATCAATTATTTTGTTTTCATGTTTATAATCTTCGTCACTAAAACTGTATTTATTATCTAATAAATCCTCAATTAGCTTTTCAATTTTAGCGTAAGCAATAAAATAGGATAAAGATGGATCATCAATATCTTTTGCATTAGCAAATTGTTGCAATGCGCTTGTTGGATCAATCTGTGGGGATGTAAGATACTCTTGCCCAATTAAAAATGATGCATATTGATTAACATTTATCTCATTATCTGTTTTTAAACATTCAATTAAATTAATGACATAACCGTATGGTATTTTATCTGAATCTTTTAAATCTATTAATAATCTAACTGCGTTTAAATCACCATTCAGGATTGCTATTCGAATTAGTGATAATCCTTTATCCACTAATTTAGGTTTAATAAAATAATTTATGTCTGCATAATCTACTTTTTTACATCTATATGATAAGGAGTCATTATATTCTTTTTCCTCATCATATTCGTTATAGTAGATATCTTCGGTCAAAACAAAATGATCCTTCCAACTAGACACCAACTCATTAATTTTGTAAACCTTTTTACAATTTTTTAAGCTAAAATTATGCGCTAATTCGATATAATTCATACCTAATTGTGAAAGGGAACTGAGGTTTGTTGTATTGCCTTCATTTAGTTCTTTAAGAATTTTAGCTTCTTTTCCTTCCTTTATATCATCAAACACCATTTTATAATGATCCAAAGAAAATACAGCTGTAGAAAGCGAACAGAGAAATATAAATAAAAATAATTTTCTAAACATCCATGATAACCTTTTATCTTTCTTATAATTTTAATAAATTTTGCGTCCTGCAATAAAAGTTATTTTCATTTTACCAATTCTATCGTGATATCCCCTTTAGGTATACAACTACAAGCAAGAATATGTTTATTTTGTTTTACAGCTGATTGAGTTAATGACTTTACATTTCCTTTTTTTAATAATACAGAGCAACGGCCACATACGCCAGCTCGACAAGAGTTAGGGAGTGAAATATGATGCTGTTCGAGTTGTTCTAAAATTGTTTGCTGATTATTACCGACAATTTTTTTATCTTCGAATGTAATTGTACAAAGTTGCGAGTCTTTTGTTGCTTGTTTAGGAAAGTTTTTTATGTAATTTTTAGCAGGTTGCCGCTCAAGTATCTCAATGTTATCGCCAATAGATACGGTACCATGATTGCGAGCAATCATATTTATGCCAAAATCGATTTTCCCTTCTAAATCAGCTCTAAAGTAACCTAAAGTTCTTAAAGGTTCATTATTCGGTAATGCTTTGGCTGAATTGACATTGAAGGTAGTTAATACACAACGAGTACAAGGCTTAACGATATCAAAAATTACTTCGCCTATTTTAATCGTTTTCCATCCATCTTCAGCAAACGGAAGAGCACCATCAATAATAATATTGCCACGAAATTGCTGAATATCCAATGTTTCAGGACATTGCTGTTTTAGATAATTGAATGAAGCTTGATTTAATAATAAATAGGGATAACCATCGGCAAAACTTACCGGTACGTCTGGGTAACGTTTAGTTCTTCTGGTTAGTTGTTTACCTATCCAGCGCATTTGTACATCTTTTTCGAGAATATGACTAAAAAATTGATTAACTTTTATTGGTGCAATATGTGAGGTGAAGTGATTTCCCCAAACCTCTGTGGCTTCATTGTTTAATGAAAACTCATCAAAATTAATAATTATTGATTCGTTAGTTGGTAGCGAAACCTCTATTTGATTATTGTGTAATGTGGGTTTAAGTTTCAACAGTTCTGGATATTGTCTAGCCGTAATAAAGGTCCCATCAGGTTCACATAACATCAAAACGCGGTCACGTTCAAAACCACCATCAATACTATTGGCTGCTGTTAATGCAATACCTTGCATTGATTTAATCGGATAGATAAATAGTTGGTTAACGGCAATCATGCAGGCAAATATTCAATTAGTTTGCCAGAATTATATAGTTAATTATTCATAATTTATATATATAGTGCAAATAAATTCTCCGACAAAAAGCGTTATAATCGTCGCTCAATAATATTTTGTATAGGATGATACTCAGCTTTTATAAAAGAAGTATTATGTTCACAAGGGGTATCATCCTCAAGATAAGTGACCTCTTCAAGTTTTAATAGTGCAGTATTTTTAACTATATTTAATGAATCCTCTATATTTTCATCATCAACATTCACAGCCATAATATTTTGAATTCGTTTTTTTACTTTTTTTCCTGTGATCTCTTCAATATAACCAAATTTTGATATCTCTAATTGACTAAACTCAAACTGATCAAATAAATTAGCGGGTATTAATGTAAATTCGATCGATACAGGGATATCATCAAAGAACATTAGTCTTACAATTTTATAAACAAAATCGCTTCTTTTTAATTTAAGTAAACTGGCCAATTCTTCACTTGGAACGGGAATTATACTTGCTGAAAGTACTTTTCTAGATCCCTTATAACCTTGTTTTTTAGCTTGATAATCGAAATGTGAAATAACATTAAATTTACCGGTTAAATTAATATTGCGTTCGAATGAACCAACATGTAATCCTGATTTTCTAACACGGTAAACTAATCCTTCATCTAATAAATGTCTTGTCGCTTCTCTAACGGTAGTTCGAGTTACATCCAAAATCTTTGCAATGTTGACTTCGGTATCAATTTTTTCACCAGCAGATAGGTTTTTTTCTTCTATTAGATTAGTAATGTAATTGATAACTTTTAATTGTTTAGTTGTTACGTTACCACTCATTTTTATTCCTTAATTTTTCTCTTGATCACCATTTTCATTCAAATAAACACAGATGGCAACATTTTGACTCTAAATTAAATATCACAGTAAACTTAGTTATAATATGTGTATTCATAAAAGTTTGAAAATTAAAATGTGATTTACTTAACATTTTGAAAAAAATTATATATACATTATTTTTTAATAAAATATTATTTAATTAATATTTATATGACTAGTCATATTAAATATGCATATATATTTTAAATTGTAAGGAATTTTTCTATGGATAAGAAAATCTCATTAAGAGCTAAAATTCAGAGTTTTGGTGGATTTCTCACAGCTATGGTTATACCCAATATCGGGGCTTTCATGGCTTGGGGATTTATTACCGCTCTTTTTATTCCAGCAGGTTGGTTGCCTAACGAACAATTAGGTAGTTTAGTTAGCCCTATGATTACTTACATGTTACCGATGCTTGTAGGTTATACAGGTGGTGATATGGTTGGCGGTAAACGTGGTGCTATAATTGGTACTGTCGGTACTATGGGGATTGTAGTCGGCTCAGACATACCTATGTTATTAGGGGCAATGGCTATGGGACCTTTGGGCGGTTATTGCAGCAAACGGCTTGATAAATTATTAGAAAACCGTTTACCTAATGGCTTTGAAAACATTATTCAAAATTTTGCATTAGGTTTCTTAGGAATGGGCTTAGCTATTTTAGGTTATTATTTTATTGGCCCATTCATGCTATCAATTACTAATATTATCGCAGCAGCAATAGATGGATTATTGAAAACTGGTTATTTAGCTTCTCTCGCCTTACTAATTGAGCCTACTAGGGTACTTTTCCTTAATAATGCTATCGATCAGGCAATATTCTATCAATTAGGAATGAAGGACGCTTTAGTTAACGGATCATCAGTTTATTTTATGGTATTTGCCAGCCCTGGTCCAGGATTAGGTTTACTATTAGCATTCTGTTTCTTCGGTAAAGGTATGAGTAAAAAATCTGCACCAGCAGCAACTATTATTCATTTCTTTGGCGGCATTCATGAAATGTATTTCCCATATGTTTATATGCGACCACTAATGATTTTCCCTCTAATGCTAGGTTCAGCGGCTGGGATTATTGTTTTTTCACTTATGAATGCTGGGTTAGTTGCAGGTGCAACACCAGGATCAATTTTTGCCTTCTTAGCACTTACCCCTCCAGGTAAACATCTAGCAACAATATGTGGTATAGGTGCAGCAGCGATAGTTTCATTTATTGGTTGTAGTTTGCTACTTAAGATTAGTCCAATCACTGAAAAAGATGAAGATTTTTCTAATTCAAAACAAGAAGTAATTGATACTAAATTAGAAGGAAGCAACAAAGCTTATTTAAAAGCTAAAGCTGACATTCAATTATCAAATCAATCAAATGAACAAGGGGTTGATCTAAAAAATATTCAATTCATTGCTTTTGCTTGTGATGCTGGAGCTGGTTCTAGCGCTCTAGGTGCATCAAGATTTAAAAAACTACTAAAAGAAAACGGTGTAGATAAAGACATTATTGTGAAGCATTTTTCTATCGAAAATGTACCAAAAGAAGCAGATCTTGTTGTTATTCAAGAACGTTTAGTTGAAAGAGCGAATCAGAAAGTAACACAACCAATAATAAGCATTAAAAATTATATTGGTGATCCTAAATTGGACGAATTGATTAATAAGATAAAAGAAGCTTTATCTTAATACCTTACGGTTTAATGGTAGTAAGAATCTTATAACTTTCTTAACGAAGAGACAAAACATGAAAGCAGTAAAAATAACTGATATAAAAAAAACAGAAATCATTGAACTTCCTGAACCTTCGCTCGATGATGGAAATGCAGTCGTTAAAATTGAATATGGTGGTATCTGTGGTTCAGATACCCACTTCTATCTGGGAATGCATCCCTCATTGAAGCCACCAACAAACTTTATTCAAGGCCATGAAGCCGTTGGGGTTATTACCAAAGTAAGTCCTAATCCTAAAGGATTTTCAGTTGGTGATCACGTGGCAATCAATCCACTTGTTGGATGTGGGGAATGTGTTAACTGTGTTAATGGACATCCTAATATTTGTCGTGTAAATCGCCGTGTAATGGGATTTAGATTAGATGGGACTTTAGCGCAATATATCACCATAGATCTTGATCATTTAGTCAAATTAGACAATAACATCGATCTTAAAATAGCCGCAACATTTGAACCTTTGGCGGTCGGTTACCATGCAGTTACGCTTCTAGAAAATATAGATTTAAATAATTATCCAATCATTATTACTGGTGGTGGCACTATCGGTGTAGTGACCGGCTTGGTTTTAAAACATCTTCATAATCTAAAACCAATTATCATTGAAACCAATCAAGCTCGAGTTAAATTACTTAATGAACTTGGTTTCACGGTGAAAAATAGTATCTCTGAAGTTGATATTTTAAATTCAAAAATTAGACCAATCATTTTTGAATGCTCGGGGGTTAGAAAGGTATTTGATGAAATTATTGATTCTCAACGAAAACCAGAATATTTAGTGCTTATCGCCCAATATGCTAAAGGAAATAGCGTAAATCTTCATGAATTACAATCATCAGAAATAACTGTTATTTCTAGTCATATGTATACACCGGAAGATCTTATTAATACGGCTAAATTACTAAATCGAAAAGAAGTTCAAACCGACTTATCCCAAATTATTTATCAAAAAGTATTTTCATTAGAAGATGCCGATAAAGCCTTTCAACAAGCTATATCGGGAAATCTTGATGGCAAACTTAAAGTGCTTATTAAATGTTGAGCTTGATTATGGAACAGAACAAGTGAGGAAATGATGAATATTGAACAGTTAAAAATTTCAGCAAAACAAGCCAGACGTGATATTGTCACTATGATATATCGTTCAGGGGCTGGTCACCCTGGTGGGGCATTATCAATAACCGATATCATGACCTACCTTTATCACAATGAAATTAATTTCAACCAAAGTCCGCGAGCTCGGCTGGTGATGAGTAAAGGTCATGCGGTTGCCATTCAGTACGCATTACTTAAACAATTAGGTTTTATTAAAGATGAAGAAATGAGTACTTTCCGTAATTTAAATTCTCGTCTTCAAGGGCATCCTAATATCAAGACGGTCCCACAACTTGACGCAAATACAGGTTTATTAGGCCAAGGATTGTCAATTGCATTGGGAATGGCTGCCGCTAAAAAACTCAATAATGATCCTAACAAAGTTTATGCCATCATTGGTGATGGTGAAATGCATGAAGGACAAATTTGGGAAGCGTTACAACAAGCTGCTCATATGCAAATGGATAATTTAGTTGCGGTTATTGATTACAATAAATTATCGTCTCATGACGAGGTGAATTCAGTATGTAGATTAGAGCCATTGGCTGACAAATTACGAGTTTTTGGTTGGCACGTAATTGAATTAACCGACGGTAATGATATGCAACAAGTTGTAGATGGTTTTGCTTTGGCGAGTCATTATAAAGGAAAACCGATAGCTATTTTAGCGCACACCATTAAAGGAAAAGGAGTTAGTTTTATGGAAAATAATGGTGATTGGCATTCTAAAACACCAACTGATGTCGAATATAAACAAGCTATGGAGGATTTACAATGACAGAAATGAAAGCACCTCGAGATGCAATTGGTAAAGCGTTAATTCAATTAGCAGAAAACAATTTCCCAATTACTGTTATTGATTGTGATTTAGCTAGTTCAACTCGTGCAGATCAGTTTGCAAAAAATTACCCAGAACGTTTTTTTGAAATGGGTATTGCTGAGGCTTCATCATTAAGTTTTGCCGCGGGGCAATCATTCGAAGGATTAATTCCGTTCTTTATCGATTTTGCTATTTTTGCCACCGGAACAGTATGGACTCAGCTGCGACAATCTTGTTATGCAAATGCCAATATTAAAATAGTTGGAACTCACCCAGGTGTTGATGGTGGATTTGATGGTGCCTCACATCATGCTCTAGAAGATATTGCGTTAACAAGAGTTTTACCTAATCTAACCGTTTTATCGCCTGCTGATGCGGATGAAGTTTACCAAGCTTTTGAACAAGCGGCTAAAATCAATGGCCCTGTTTACATAAGAGTTGCACGTGAACCAATGCCAGTTCGGGATAAAACAATCGTTCCTCGAGTCAATGATATTGATGCCGTTATTGATGAAGGAAATGATTTTGCCATCATCTTCGAAGGGGCAAGTTACGAACAAGCTAATGACGGTTATCAAAAATTATCCTCACTTGGTCATAAAGGTAAACTTATACATTTAGCCTGTATTAAACCATTTAATCTGGAAAAATTTAAATCCTTATGTCAACAGGTTAATGTCATTATAACTGTTGAAAACCATAGTATTAATGGCGGAGTTGGTGGATTAATTGCCGAGCAAAGTATGCAAAATGGTATTTTAAAACCACTAATAAGGATAGGCGTTTCTGATACGTTTACTGAATCAGGAAAAAGTAGTCAATTAAAAGATAAATATGGCATTAGTGGTCAAAATATTTGTGACCAATTTTTGAAGGTTTTATCTTAAAATAAATAATGGTTACAAGTGATAGCTTGTAACCATATTAAAGTTAAAAATTAATAATAAGTAATACAAGAGTAAAGGTTAAAATATGTCTAAACAGTTACATCCTATTTTTGAGCAGCATTGGCAATTTAGTAAAGAAAATTTGGATTGGAAAAGTGCGATTCAAATAGTTGGAAATTCATTAATCGAAAATAATCACATCGAACAAAGATATATCACCTCTATTATTGATAATGTTAATGAAATTGGTGCTTACTTTATTATTGCAGATGGCTTTGCCTTACCTCATGCTCGTTCTGAAAATGGTGTAATTTGTGAAGATACAAAATTTTCTTTATTAAAATGCACTCATCCGGTTATTTTCCCTGACGGTGAAAAAATATCTTTGCTTATTATGTTAGCGGCATCAGACAATAATAAGCATATCGATGCGATGTCTGATCTAATCGAATGGTTGGATGAAGACGATCGACTTGATAATTTAATCAATGTTGATAACGTAGATGATTTTGAATGTTTATTATTTCAATAATCATAAAAAAACATCTAAACAAGTTCTTGGTAACTAATATCAATGATATAAAAAAACGTTTTACCGTTTGGTGTGATGACTAAGATTTCATCATCAATCTTATGGCCGATCAAAGCTCTGGCAACAGGGCTATTGATGGATATCCAATTTCTCTTCGGATCGAATTCATCGGTACCGACGATTCGATAAATATGTAATTTTCCTGAATCATCTTCTAATTTTACCCAAGCGCCAAAAAAAACTTTACCTTCTTGACGCGGATCAGGATCGACAATTTTTAAGATCTCTAAGCGTTTAGTCAAGAATCGTACACGTCTATCAATCTCGCGTAACCTTCTTTTTCCATAAATATATTCGGCATTTTCACTACGATCACCGAGTGCTGCAGCATCAGATACTGCCTGAGTTACTCTAGGCCGTTCTTCTTTCCATAAATATTTCAACTCACGATCGAGTGCCAAGTAGCCTTCTCTTGTTATATAATTAGCTTTTTGCATGATGAATATAAATTCCGTTAATCGATAAGATATACAGAGATACCATGATAAATAATCAAATAAGCCATATTATAGCGGGTGAATTAACCGTAAAACCAGAACAAGTTTTAGCTGCCATTCAATTATTAGACGATGGAAGCACCGTACCATTTATTGCTCGCTATCGTAAAGAGGTAACGGGAGGATTAGATGATACCCAGTTACGTACTTTAGATAGTCGTTTAAGTTATTTGCGAGAACTTGAAGATCGTAAACTAACGATTCTAAAATCAATTGAGGAACAAGGTAAATTAACCTCTGAATTAAGTCAAAAAATTACCAATACCCTTAGTAAGACCGAATTAGAAGATCTCTATCTCCCTTATAAGCCAAAACGTCGTACTCGTGGGCAAATTGCAATCGAAGCAGGTCTTGAAGCACTTGCTGATGATTTATGGCAACGCCCGGATCTCAATCCAGAAGCAGAAGCGGAAAAATATATTAATACTGATAAAGGTATTACTGATACTAAATCTGCATTAGATGGTGCGCGTTATATTTTAATGGAGCGTTTTGCTGAAGATGCGACTTTACTAGCTAAAGTTCGTCATTACCTTTGGAATAATGCCCATCTTGTTTCTCAAGTTATTGCCGGTAAAGAAGAAGAGGGCGCTAAATTTAGAGATTATTTTGCTCAAAGTGAACTTATTTCAAAAGTGCCTTCACATCGGGCTTTAGCCATGTTTCGTGGTCGAAATGAAGGATTTTTACAACTTTCTTTAAATGCTGATCCTCAATATGAAGAAGCTCCTAAAGAAAGCTATTGTGAACAGATTATCACCGAACATTTAGGCATTAGATTTAATGATCAATTAACCGACAAATGGCGAAAAGCAGTGATCAATTGGACATGGCGCATTAAAATCTTAATGCACATGGAAACTGAACTTATGACAACGCTGCGAGAACGAGCCGAAGAAGAAGCCATTAACGTCTTTGCGGCTAATCTCCATGATATGTTAATGGCCGCACCAGCGGGCATGAAAGTCACTATGGGGATGGATCCAGGCTTGCGAACTGGTGTTAAAATTGCTGTCGTTGATGCGACCGGAAAATTAGTTGCTACCGAAACTATCTATCCACATACTGGTCAGGCGGATAAAGCGGCAATGATTGTTGCTGCGTTATGTATAAAATATCAAGTTGAACTTGTCGCAATCGGTAATGGTACTGCTTCACGAGAGACAGAACGTTTTTATCTTGATGTTCAGAAAAAATATCCAGAAGTCAAAGGTCAGAAAGTGATTGTTAGTGAAGCCGGGGCGTCAGTTTATTCGGCTTCAGAACTTGCGGCACAAGAGTTTCCTGATCTCGACGTATCAATCCGTGGTGCGGTTTCCATTGCGCGACGTTTGCAAGATCCATTAGCTGAATTAGTTAAAATTGATCCAAAATCGATAGGTGTTGGTCAATATCAACATGATGTAAGCCAAACTCAACTTGCGAAAAAACTTGATGCGGTGGTTGAAGATGGGGTTAATGCGGTAGGTGTTAATTTAAATACCGCTTCAATGATGCTACTTGCACGTATTGCCGGCCTTAATAAAGTGATCGCCCAAAATATTGTCGATTGGCGTAACCAAAATGGTCAATTTGCCGATAGAAAACAATTATTAAAAGTGCCACGATTAGGACCTAAAGCATTTGAACAATGTGCCGGCTTTTTAAGAATTATGGAAGGTGCAAATCCGCTTGATGCATCAGCCGTTCATCCGGAAGCCTATCCTGTTGTTGAAAGGATTTTAGAAAAAAATCATAAAGCCTTAAAAGACATTTTAGGTGATTCGAATTATCTTAAATCACTAAAAGCTATCGATTATGTTGATGACAATTTTGGTGTACCGACAGTAACTGATATTATTAAAGAATTAGATAAACCAGGACGAGATCCAAGGCCAGAATTTAAAACTGCACAATTTGCCGATAATATTGAAACAATGGAAGATTTAAAAATTGGCATGATTATGGAGGGAGCGGTAACTAATGTAACTAATTTTGGCGCTTTTGTGGATATCGGTGTGCATCAAGATGGTCTAGTTCATATTTCAGCATTATCAGATCGATTTGTTGATGATCCGCGAACCATAGTAAAAGCAGGCGATATTGTTAAAGTGAAAGTAATAGAAGTTGATATTGCCCGAAAACGTATTGCTTTATCAATGCGTTTAGATGATACAGCTACGTCGAAACTTGATAGTAGCCGATCGGCTAACAATAAGGTATCTAATAAAAATCAATCTGCTGCCACGCGGACTAACAGTGCTATGGGTAATGCATTTGCTGCCGCATTTAAAAAAAGTAAATAATCATATATCAAATTAAAAAAGGGGAAATTATTCCCCTTTGATTTTTGAAATATAACTTAAGTAATATTAATAATTTTAAATTCTTCCATGAATTGGTATTAATAAACGGAAAATAATTTTTTTTACTATTTCCTTATCAAAGTATAATCATATATAATAATGCTACTGCTAAATTCCAATTAATTATTAATTGTTTTCAAATTCAGTTTCTTTATTTAGTCTTACCTTTTTTAGCTTTTCCAAATTTTTGTCTGATGTTCTTATTTTACAAGTTTTAAAATTTAGGATGTTACGATTTAAGTCTTAAACAACAAACAAATTGTTGTAGTCAAATTATTTTGTTCGAGCCGTATATTAGATATGGATGAATTTCTGTTAGAAAAATAACGATTTTAATTGTCTTAGCTCTGATATTAACGGGTAACAATTTTTGAACAACTTATAAAAATTGTTAATTCACTAATGCTTCAAATCAATAATCTTATTCGGATAGGCGGAGAAGTTTATGAGTAGAGGAGTAGCGATGAATAATTGTGCTGTTGTTTTAAAAAAAATTTCTTTGAAATTATTTTTCAAAAAGAGATTATTGCTATTAATGTTATTGATTTTTTCCAATAATCTATTTGCAATTTTATCATCTTTTGTGACTACGCAAATGTATATTATTGGTAATGCACCGGAGATTCAAGCGTCAGGCGGCTTAAAAGCGCTTAATGGTATTAAAGTAAAATTAAAAGTACCAAACAGTGATCCTTTAGTTATAACCCCTGGTTCGTCTAATGAAATATCTGTTGCCTTTGATACTTCACCAATTATGTATTCATTTGATATTGATTTTTCAGCTATGACTAATGATGATATTATTGATGTTGATGGTGATTATTTGGGAAGTAGCAATAATTTTAAAGTGGAGAGCGTAAAAGCTGAATGGCGTGATAGTAAAAATAATATAATTCCTTCTGATTCAACAGCTCCATTAGGTAGTAATATTTGTAATTCAGGCAGTTATAACGGTGACTCAACACTAAAACTTACTTTTAGTATTTCTGCTAGAACTCAGTATGGTATTCCAACTGAATCTCAGCCTAAAGAAGTTTCAAAAATATTTACCGTAAAAGCTAACGATGGTATTTGTTATATAAGACCTGGCGTTTTAGCAGTTAACACCCTATATCCAACTGGCTGGCCGGAAGGCGATAATAATGCATGGTGGGGGAGTAACGTTGTTAATCGAGCGGATCCTTATGATACGAATCAATTTGTTAAAGGCACTGGTTTTATAGCCTCGGCTGTTGATGCTTCCGGTAATCATTTCCCAAGTACAGCATTTCCATATGCTCGCTTCAGAATTGTGCCAGTTAATTCGATATCACAATATACTTACAAAATACTTAAAAATCCAAATTCATCCCTAAAAAATGTACCACGCAGTTCGGTTGCAGACTCAAAAAGTGAATTTATTTTTACTAATAATGTCCCTAGTAAAGGAGATAAATTTGTAATTCAACTCACCAATACGCAAACAAACGCAACCTTCTTCTATCAATTCTCGATACAACATTGGTTTTATGTACATACAGGCAATCTTGGCTTTATCTCTTTCTATGAATCGGAGAAGTTATGCCGAAACAGTGGTGATCGCTTACCAACCCGAGCAGAACTGACTAATTCACCTCTTGCTTATGATAATAACACTAATACCGAATGGTATCTCCAAGGAAATGGATATAAACGGGCTATTGGCAATAGCTTAATGGGAGAGTGGGGTAAAATTTTCTATTATGCACCAATAAATGGTGACTTACGCGATATGATGGCTGGTATAAGTGATTCTGATTATGCAAAATTATTTAATTATGATTTTTATTTCACCAATGAATTGACTTCTGTGGTTGACTCCGATGGATTTATCCATCGCTATAGTGTTGGATCTGCTGAGGGTAATGTCATTGTCGAACCAGATAGTGCCTATACCATGTGTACCAAATATTAATTAAAATTGATGACTTGCTGAAGTTGGTAAAAAATATTGCCATCTTTCAGCAAGTTTATTTTGTCAGGGGGGATAATTATGCTTATCAGTTGTTTCGTATTGATTAAAGATAATTATTTTTGCATTTGCAATATGACCACCATCACAATAACCGATTAGCAAGTACATGCAAATAATCCGACCTTATAATTAGTGTGGTTATAAAGATATTATAAATAGACGCTCGGCAAAGTAATATTCTGCAATCCATAATGTTTTAATTCAGCAGCAAAAGATTCGATCTGTTGTTGTGTTGCCACTGGCCATGTTTTGGCTATGCCATGTACACCGTGATTGTGGAAGGCATTTATTCTGACTTTAATTTGAGGATCGAGTGTTATTAAAAAATCTGCGAGTTGTTTAGCGTTATTTTGCAAGTCAGTGTATTCAGGAATTACTAAAAACCTGACTTCATGCAGTTTTTCTATTTGGGCAAGATATTCAATGGTCTGTTTAACGCGATCATTATCCCGACCAGTAAGTTTTTTATGCACTTTAGTATTCCAAGCTTTCAGATCGATCATCGCACCATCCATTACTCTTTCAACTTTTTGCCAGCCAGTTTTTGCTAAGTAACCATTACTATCAATAAAACAAGTCAGGTGTTTTAAATCTTCTGCTTGTTTTATCGCTTGGAATAGCTTTTCGATAAAAGGTAATTGTAATGTCGCTTCGCCACCGCTAATAGTAATACCATTGAGAAAAGGTAAGTACTTGCGAATTTCAAGCAAAATATCTTCAACATTGTAGTTATAGGTCATTGGTGTGGATTGATAACTACAAGTATTAATACAGGTATCACATTGCTGGCAATTTGACGATTGCCAAATAACTTTGTTGTTGATGAATGTTAACGCTTGATGTGGACATGTCGTAACGCAATCACAACAATCCTTACACCGTGAAATGGTATAAGGATTGTGGCAATTTAAACATTTGAAATTACAGCCTTGTAAAAAGATGACTAACCGGTTTCCCGGTCCATCAACACAAGAAAAGGGTAATAGTTTATTAACGATTGCCCATGACTTGTTCATGACTGATTACCCGAGGTGTTCGGCATAGGTAGCTGTTATTTTCAGTATCTTCGGCCGCTTCACTACCTAAAAAGGTGGTATTAATTCGCGATCCCTCTTGTTTGTATTTTTTGATATCTGATAATCTCACCATATAGCCAGTTACACGTACCAGATCATTACCACTGATATTAGCGGTAAATTCACGGAAACCAAATTTAAACGCGGCTTTACAAATTTGTACTAAGGCTAGAGGATTGTTTTTTATTGTTTCATCAACCGTTAAAATATCACTAATGCCAGAAGTATAATATTTATGGTGTTTGAATAATGCCATAATATGGGTTACTGGATCGGGTTCATGACCATAAGGAATACGTAAACCTGGCGTAGCGCCTCTATCTGAGCTGATACCTGATTGAGCATGTAACATT
This sequence comes from Gilliamella sp. N-G2, assembly GCF_002142215.1. Lineage (GTDB taxonomy): Bacteria > Pseudomonadota > Gammaproteobacteria > Enterobacterales > Orbaceae > Gilliamella. The sequence continues at coordinate 90,501 of NZ_NAST01000006.1, read as the reverse complement.
GCTTTACCTTGCCATGCATGCTTAATTGTATGGCTGTCAATAAAGTCAGCTAGTTGTTGAGAAATAGTGGTGGCCAGTTGATTAGCATCTTCATCGACGCCATAACGCCCAGCTAAGTTGGATTTTTCTTGTAGAATATTGACTGCCTCAGCCATGGCATAAATACCGAACATTGGCGCGAATCGGTTTGCGTCAATTAATCCCTCTTTAACTAAAAAGCTATTTGCGAAGAAATTCGATTTCTCATAAAGAAATTCCGATCTTGCTTTGATCAAATTTAATTGTAATTGGCAATAATATGGTAAAGTATTTTGCAAAAAGTCAGTGATGCTTTTGCTTTTTAACGCAACCTCTTTTAAATTGATTCTTGATAAAGTACTACCACCACCAGCAACAGGAAGAGAGTTGTAACAACTTACAACACCATAACCTTTTTCATCAAAATCGTTTTTAATCATCATATTATTAGCAATATGTGGTTTTGCTGTTTCACAAATGTTTTCAATTGCAGTATTTAGTAAATATTCTGGGGTGATATCTTCATCATAAATAAAAGTTAAATTAGGTGCAACTTGTTTAAGTTCACGATCGACACGTAATATCACTCGGCAGATCACATTATCGGTTGGCCCAATGTTGGCATGCATAAAGGCATCAGGAAGATTACGATCTAACATAATCCAAAAACGTTTTAATCGTGGATAAAGTTCTTCTTCTGTCAAATTGCCAACATAAGGAAGTAACACTTGATCTAAACAGCCTAAATAAACCGGCATACCAGTGACCGAAGGTACGTGATGATAAGCAATGGTGAGCATATTTAGTGCATCATCAAAGTTTTTTGCTGGTTCAAGTTCTAAATATTCCGATCCTTGCTTAAGAAATTTTGCATAATCCGGTAATACATAACGAGGTTTATACGGTGCATGTCCTTCGTACATATCACAAATTACCCGTTCATTGAGCGCATTTTGTGTTTCACTATCTAAATCAACATAAGGTAAATTATTTTCTGCGGCTAATGCGAGAAGGTTCGCTTTTTGTTTAGGTGACAAATTGGCATCGGTCACTATATCGTAACAATTCTTTTGAAATTCTGTCATGTTCATAAATACCTCTATATTACCTATATGCTGAGAGCAAAAATTCAATCTTTATGACTAATCATTTAATTATTAGCACTGAGAATTATGATTATCAGTGCTATTAGTTTTTATATTTCTGTTTTAAACCGTAAAATTATTTTTCTAAAATAAAGTTAGATGGTTGATAATCGGCTGCATTAATTGGTGAATGTGCTTCAAAATATTGTTTTACTGCATCGGCATCTCGATAACCTGTATCTACATAAGTTGGCGAGTTGTTGACGATAGGGTAACCATCTCCACCAGCGGCTAAAAAGTCTAATGTTGCAATTCGATATGATTTTTGCAAATCAATTGGTTCATTATTAATTTTGATGTCGCTGATAGTATCGCCAGTTTTAGTTAGGCTAATATTTTTTAAATGAGTATAACCACCTGAACCCTGTTTTTTGCCTAATGCAACTTTAAGATAATCGATTAATTCACTGCCGGTTAATTCAAAGTAAACAACACTATTACCAAAAGGCTCAACTTTCAAAATATCACGATAAGTAATATCGCCTTCTATTAGTGAGTCACGAATCATACCACCAGACATAATACCAATGTCGGCATTTGTCTTTTCAATAAAGGCACTAAGCAATAGTTGCCCCATATTACTTTGTTGATATCTAACTACGTTACGATCACCCTCTAAACGACCGGTTAACTCACCACTTTTAATGAGTAATTGTTGTTTACCTTGTTCCTGATAGGGTTTTAGTGTTTCCAACAATTTTTTATCCTGTTCGATTTCACTGGTGTAATATTCAAGACGTTTTGTATCGTTACCGTTATCAACTTCTTTTTTTAAATTAATTGGAATTAACTGATAATTTTTGAGGGTAATTTTACCGTTTAAGAATACGAAGTCAGCACGACCAACATATTTCCCCCATTCATGTGCTTGAACAATCCACGTACCATTTTGTTGATCTGGAGCGCAAGGTGTTCCTGGGACATATTCGGTAATACGTTTGTTAGGGCTAGCCATACATACTGGGTTTTGCGAGTGGCCACCGACAATCATATCTAGTTCACCAGCTTTTAATCCTCGGGCTAGTTCAACATCACCTGGAGCCATTGAACCATGCTCACCATTTTCATAATGCCCCATATGAGTAACCGCAATAATCATATCTGGACGTTCACTGCTTTTAATTTGGCTAATAACTTTTTCCGCTTCTGGTAGCGTTTTACGAAATTCAACACCATCGGTATTTTTAGGCGAAGCAAGGAAAATAGTGTCATCAGTAGTTAAACCAAATACTGCAACTTTAATACCATTTAAATCAAATATTTTATAGGCATCAAAAACACGATTATCGGTATTTTTGAAGTAAGTATTTGCTGATAAAAATGGGAAATGAGCCCATTTTTGTTGTTCACGAATAATTGCTAACGGATGATCAAATTCGTGGTTACCTACTGCCATTGCATCATAGCCAACCTCATTCATACCGATAAAATCGGGTTTTGCTTGTAACACATCAGATTCAGGAACACCAGTATTAATGTCACCGCCAGAAAGTAAAAGTAATTTTCCGCCTTTTTCTGCTACTTCTTTTCTTATTTGGTCAACAACAGTTTTTTGTGCTGCTAAACCATATTCACCAATATCATTTTGCCAAAAACGGCCATGATGATCGTTAGTATGTAAAATAGTAAAAGAGTAGGACTTATCTTTTTCCCAAGCAGGTGCTGTAGACTGTTTGGTAGCAACAGCTGCGAATGAATTGACTGAAAACAGACTTAAAATAACAAGTAGTGACAGTTTTTTATTTAATTTTAAACGATGCATGATGCCTCCTGAATCCGTATTTATTAAAGCTATTCCGTAATTACTTTAAAAATTAATTGTGGCTGTTCAGCGCTATCACTAATAGTAATATTGTCATACAGTTTTTGTTTAATTGCATCAATACGATCACTACTTGCGTGAATAGTTAACAGTGCTTCACCTACTTCAACTTTATCGCCGACTTTTTTATGTAGTACGATACCAACCGCAGGATCGATAACATCTTCTTTAGTTGCTCGACCTGCACCCAGTTGCATCGCAGCAATACCAATTTGGTCTGCAATAATCCGTGATACATAACCTGCTTTTTGTGCTGGTAAATCAATTTGGTAAGGAGCATTAGCTAATTTTTCCGGATGATCAACCACCGAACTATCACCACCTTGAGCCCCAATTAGCGTTTTAAATTTTTCAATAGCCTTACCATTTTTAATCACTTCTTGTAGTTTTTCTCTTGCTTCATCTAATGTTTTAGCTTTATTGGCTAATACCACCATTTGACTGCCAAGCGTTAAAACGAGTTCAGTTAAATCAGCAGGGCCATGGCCATTTAAAGTATCTATGGCTTCTTTAACTTCTAATGCATTACCAATAGCATAGCCTAACGGTTGAGACATATCAGAGATAATAGCCATAGTCCTACGACCAATTTGATTACCAATATTGACCATTTCATGAGCTAATTTTTCTGAGTCTTCCATGCTTTTCATTAAAGCGCCGTCACCAGTTTTAACATCTAAAACAATAGCATCTGCACCAGCTGCAAGTTTTTTACTCATAATTGAGCTAGCAATAAGAGGAATAGAGTTAACCGTACCTGTTACGTCACGTAATGAATAAAGTTTTTTATCAGCAGGGGTTAAGTTGCCAGATTGACCAATGACAGCGACACCTTTTTGATTAACTTGATCGATAAATTCTTGTTTATCTAATTCAATTTTAAAACCAGGTACGGTTTCAAATTTGTCTGTCGTTCCGCCTGTATGGCCTAATCCACGACCTGACATTTTAGCTACTGGAATATCTAATGCTGCAACTAATGGTGCTAATACTAACGTAGTTGTATCGCCCACACCACCCGTTGAATGCTTATCGACTTTAATACCTTTAATTGAGGATAGGTCAACGGTATCACCTGAATACATCATCGCACTAGTTAAGTCAGCACACTCTTTTGAAGTCATACCTTGATAATAAATCGCCATCAGTAGGGCACTGACTTGATAATCAGGAATAGAACCATTGGTATAGTTGGTTATAAAAAATTGAATCTCTTCGGTTGTTAGAGCATTGCCATCACGTTTTTTTTCAATAATATCTACAAATCTCATTACACATCTCTCTTAATATCTATAAAGCAAATTAGGATTATATTCTTCTCATCCAAAATTTGGATTGATGATTGTGCTAATCTTGGTTAATTATCATCAATCGCTTTTTTTATTTTTCAATATTGCTAAATTACATAGTTCAATTACATAGTTCAATAATAAAACTAATCTAAATCACTCGGTGAAAATGACCAAGGCAACAATTCTCCAACAGTGGTTTCTTGGATTTTGCCTTGCATATTGGTCAAAATAACTGGCATATCTTTAGCACAAAACTCACTGATTACTTGACGACAAGCACCACAAGGTGAGATTGGTCCTTCAGTATCACCAATCACAACCAATTTTTTGAATTTTTTCTTTCCTTCTGATACTGCCTTAAAAATCGCTGTTCTTTCAGCACAGTTAGCAAGTCCATAGGAAGCATTTTCAATATTACAACCTAAAATTGCTTCGTCATCTTCGGTAATTAATACCGCACCTACTTGAAATTTAGAATAGGGTACATAAGCTTTAGAACGTGCTGTTTTTGCTAGTTCGATTAATTTTTCAATTTGCATAGTCATAATCCTTGTCATCATCAAGATGTTATTGTTTTTTAGATTGTAAATTTATTGGTGCTTGTAAATTAAGTTGATAGACACCAAAGCCTAAATTATTTTTTTCAACAAACTTAGTTGGATACAATGAATGTGTTTCGATATAGGTTTTAGCTTCATCAGTTGGTGATGATTCGAAACGAATATCCAAATTAGTTTGGCTGGTAATTGGTGCAATTCGCCAGTTATTATCAACAGTTACATCAACTTGTCCCTGTTTTTTAGTGTAATTAGTAATGTAAGCTGAAAGAATAACTCTTAAATCATCAGGTGAATTAAATTTAACATTTTTACCACCTGTACCAGGGAATGCACCGGTATAAGCACGATAGTTGTTAGTAGCAATTAAAAATGCTTGATTTGGATCAATTGTTTTTTGTTGATAGGTTAAGTTTATAATACGTTCTGATTCAGGATTAATTAATTGACAACTACCATCGTAACGTGCTGGTTTAGTGATATCAATTTCATAACTTACTCCATCGATAGTATCAAAATTATAAGTTCTAAATTTATCCCAATTAATCAAATATTGTGGTGTTGATGAATTAATGTCAATTTGATTATAAACACCTGCTGAACATTCCAACCACTCTTTAACCTCTTTTCCAGTAATTTTTACAGCAGATAAAATATTCGGATAAAGATAGATATCGGCTGCATTCCTAAATGTCAAATCTCCTTTTTTTACCTCAACATAAGCTGTCGGATCATTTTTGCGACCGCCAGCTTTAAATGGTGCAATAGCCGATAAAATTGGTAATCCATCTAGATCAGGATCACCTTGCACAAATTGTTTTACATAATCAATCTGTGCATCGCTAATAATCTGTAAAGCGGAGGTATCTTCGACTAAGGCTAAATAACTATTGATATCGGTTGATACCTTACCAATTGGTTTACCAACAAATTCACGCGTACCTTCATGATCATCTTTTAATACTTTGGTAATATTTTTATTGGCATCAACAAGTGCTTTTTTATTTTTACTATCGAAGATAGGGCGGGCTTCTGATTTACTAGAAACAACTTTCCAGTTAGATTTGTCTCCTTCAATCACTAAGTCGACTACACCTAAATGACTTCCCCATTGTCCGGGCATCACAGCAGGAATATGGTTAATATTTCCGGTATTAATATCGGTATTAGGCAGTGATTTAAAATCATTACTTGGGAATACGCCATGAGAATGGCCAAACATAATGGCATTAATACCTTCAACTTGACTTAAATAATAAACTGAGTTTTCAGCTAATGCCTTGTAAGGTTCCGCAGAAACACCTGAATGAGGAATAGCAACAATGATATCCGCACCTTGTTTTTTCATTTCTGGTACTAATTTTTTGGCTGTTTCAGTGATATCTTTAACAATCACTTTACCTTCCAAATTAAGCTTATCCCATTGCATAATTTGTGGTGGTACAAAACCAATATAACCAATTTTTATAGGGTGTTGCTTGCCATCTCTATCGACCACTTTTTTATCTAAAATGATATATTGTTTAAAGTAAGGTTTATTGGTCTTAGCATCATAAACATTGGCATTCACATAAGGAAAATTTGCTCCTGCTAGGCTTTTTTGTAAAAAATCTAAACCAAAATTAAATTCATGATTACCAATATTACCTACAACATAATCAAGGGTATTCAGAGCTTTGTAAACCGGATGAATATCACCTTTATTCAATCCTTTATTAAGCGCATAATCAGCCATCGGACTACCTTGAATCAGATCACCATTATCAACTAATACGCTATTTTTTACCTCTTCCCTCGCTTGATGAATTAAATTGGCTGTTTTAGCTAAACCAAAGGTATCAATATACTGATCTTTAAAATAATCGTAATTCATCATATTACCGTGCAGATCAGTCGTTTCAATAATTCTTAAATTAACCGTTGCTGCTTGCAGTGTTCCAGAAATTAATAGGGTAAGTAGGCTTAGGGTTAGTCGAGTTTTATTCATATTTATTTCCTATTTTTCTGATACGGTTATCCATTAATATTTTGTAATAATAAATCTTGGTATTTTTTAAATCTGGCAATAATAGCCGGATGATACTGGTTAGTATTAATTGCTTGTTGTAAAGATCGTTTATCATTGTTGTTAAAACAAGATAAAACTTCGTTTAATAAACGTGTTTTTTCGTTAGACTCAACGAATGCGGCATCAATTCCACAAAGGGTAATATCAAATAATTCCAAACGTGAAAAATGAAACGCTTGCTCGGCTAGCAGATACTCTTTTTCGATATCGGTACCAAAAATACCAGCATCGTCGGTATTAAGGGTAATTCTTACCCCTTTATCATAAAGTTGTCGAATTGGGTGATTATGAATATCACCATGTAAATTATTGACTAAAATACGATTACTGGTGAGAGCTATTTCTAACGTGATTTCGTTATCAACTAATTGTTTAATCAAGCTCTCATCTTCAATTGCCGCGATACCGTGCCCGATACGATTTGCACCATGTTTTAAAGCTTGAATAATACTTTCAGCCGAATCAATTTCACCTGCATGGTAGGATTTTTTTAAATTTAATTTTTCAGCAAGTTGATGAGCTTTTTCAAAATCATCAAAATGTCCAGCTTTTTCATTGCCGGCAATATTAAATCCAGTAATAAATGGATGCGGATTATTCTCAATAAATTGTAATGTCTCGTATACTATATCGGCGCCAAGATGGCGTACGCCAATAACATGATATCGTACCGTTATATTATGCTCTTTTTGGACATCGATAATCGCTTTATCCATTTGATTTAGTGTTTGTTGAAATCTTGCTTGATCCCAAACAACTTTACCTTGGTTTTCTGTTGCACAAATATGATAAGGTGACAGAAATAATTCGCAATAAATTAACCCTTGTTTAGCATTTCTACTTAAAAAATCGTAGGTAATTAGGTAATAATCGTCAGGATTTTTCACAAAATTAGAAACAGTATCATAGGTTTGGATAAATGAAACAAAGTCAGATTCATCATAATTATATCGACCATTTTTATACTCTATCTCATTATAATCGCCGATTTGATAACACAATGAATCAGGAAAAGGTAGATGATTTTTATCGGCTAGTTTTTTAGCCATAAAGGGAGTAATACTGCCTTCTACATGCTCATGAAGTATAACTTTTGGGATTATTTGTTTATTCATCTAGTTCTAATCTGTTCAATTGTGCTTATAGGGCACTTGTAATAGTCATATTTCGGTAATTGATTTAAGTAATAAAAGCCGAATTGAAGCCCTATTTACAAGCGTTTTATTTTACCTTGATAAGACACTTATTTTCCATACATTTTGTGTGACTTATCAAATTTCTGTGAGGCTGGTAACATTTTAGCCTAGTTAAGAATTAGGCAACTAATTAACGGTTGCCTAATTGTTGATGTTATCAAGTTATTAGCTAATAATCTGATTCAACTATTTACTTTAATATTAATTGAATATTTCAAGTCAAAGAAGGTTATTTGACCTGAATCTTATTTTAGTTAACTGCTAATGGTTGCGGTTTTTTGCTCAGTAGTATCATTTTGGAAAATGAAAACAAAAATAATAGCAAGCACAAGTGAATAACCTGCAAAAACAAGCCATACATTATGCCAATCAATACCCGTTTCTGAAGTATAGTGATCAACAACAATACCGCTAATCATTGAACCTAAATAAGCACCAATACCGTTAGTCATTGTCATAAATAAACCTTGAGCACTGTTACGGATGTTAGGTGATACTGTTTTTTCAACATACATTGAGCCAGAAATATTATAGAAATCAAAGGCACAACCATAAACGATCATCGATAACAGTAATAGCACAAAGCCGAATGGTGATGGATCGCCATAAGCAAATAAACCAAAACGAGCAACCCATGCCAGCATACTGATTAACATGACATATTTAATACCAAGTTTTTTCATAAAAAATGGTACAAATAAGATAAATACAACTTCCGAAATTTGTGAAATAGATAATAACACTGATGGGAATTTAACCACTAAGCTATCAGCATATTCTGGTACTTTGTCGAAGTCATGTAGAAACGGATTACCAAAAGTATTAGTAATTTGTAAAATCCCACCTAATAATACAGCAAATAAAAAGAAGATAGCCAATCTAGGTTGTTTTAATAATACAAATGCATCTAAACCTAATGAACTTACAATAGACTTTTCTTTGCCATCATTTTTTGCAACTTCAATTAAAGGTAAGGTTAATGAATAGAGACTTAATAAAACTGAACTAGCAGCTGCAATATAAAGTTGCATATTACTAAGTTCTAACTGCATAAAGCTAACCATCCACATTGCTACGATAAAGCCGATAGTGCCGAAGATTCGAATAGCAGGGAACTGTTCGATAACGTCTAATCCTTGTGATTCTAAGCAAGAGTAGGAAATTGAATTAGAAATTGCAATGGTTGGCATAAATGCAAGGCAATGTATAAGCATCACAATCATCATCAAAAATGGCGATGTGATAGATGCAGCGATAAATAAGGTTACTGCGCCAATCAGATGGCATAACACATATAAGCGATTAGCTGGTATCCATCTATCAGCTACGATACCAAGCAGACTAGGCATAAAGACTGAAGCAATACCCATAGTGCCATATACGGCGCCAACTTCAATACCAGTAAATTTTAATTTAATCATCATATAGGAGCCTAAGGTAATTAGCCAACTCCCCCAGATAAAAAATTGTAAGAATAATATAACTTTCAGTTGTAGCTTGGTATTCATTTCGATTCCTTATTAAATGAGCTCTTTTCTAACCTATAAGATAAAAATTAATGAATAAATAAAATTTGTTATGACTATCAAAACGCTAGTTATAACGATAAACACATTAACGGTTAAAATTGTTTAATAACAGCCAATGTAAAATTTATATATTTTTTAAATAAAAAAAATGGCAGAAATTCTGCCATTAATTTAATTTGAATTCAGTAATACCGACTCTAAAGCAACAGTAATCATCTCTTTAAAACCCAGCTGGCGCTGTTCAGATGACATAGCTTCGCCTTTGCGAATATGATCTGAAACTGTACAGATTGCTAATGCTTTAGCTCCGTATTCTGCTGCTACACCGTAAATACCAGCAGCTTCCATTTCGACACCTAGAATATTGTATTTTTCCATGATATCGAAAAGATCTGGCTCAACACTATAAAATAGATCAGCAGAAAAAAGATTACCCACTTTCACATTAACATCTAATTGTTTAGCAGCATTAACTGCATTACAAATTAAACCAAAATCAGCAATCGCAGCAAAATCATGATCTTTAAAACGTAACCGATTGACTTTTGAATCAGTGCAGGCACCCATACCAATAACCACATCACCAAGATTGACATCGGGGCTGATGGCGCCACAGGAACCGATACGAATGATGTTTTTAACACCATAAAACTTAATCAATTCAGTTGTATAGATAGAACAAGATGGAATACCCATTCCATGCCCCATCACGGAAACTTGTTTACCTTTATAGTCACCGGTAAAACCTAACATTCCTCTAACATTGGTTACTTCTTTAGCATTCTCTAAAAAAGTTTCGGCAATAAACTTAGCGCGTAATGGATCGCCGGGCATCAAAACCGTTTGAGCGAAAGCGTCATCGGCGGCGTTAATATGTGGGGTAGGCATTTAACTCTCCTGATTTATTTCTAAAATAAGTTACTACACTAACAAAAAAACAGTTTACTATTTGCGAATAAATGATTCACCATAATCCATCGGTGATAAATCAAAATAATCCGCAACACTTTGTCCTATATCTGCAAATGTTTTTCGATGACCTAATGACCCAGCAGGAACGCTATCACCATAAACTATAACAGGAATATGTTCACGAGTATGATCTGTTCCCGTCCAAGTAGGATCACAACCATGATCGGCACTAATAATTAATAGATCACCGGGTTGAATCAGTTCTAACATTTCAGGTAAACGGCGGTCAAAATATTCTAATGCTGCAGCATAACCAGCAACGTCACGTCTGTGGCCGTATGATGAGTCAAAATCAACAAAATTGGTAAATACAATGGTATTGTCTTTGGCTTGTTTAATTTCATCAAGTGAAGCATTAAATAGTGCTTCAATGCCAGTTGCTTTCACTTTCTTTGTTATACCTACCTCGGCGTAAATATCAGCAATTTTACCGATGGACACAACGTTACCTTGTTTTTCATCAACCAATTTTTTAATCATCGTCGGTGCTGGTGGTTCAACAGCTAAATCATGGCGATTACCGGTACGGATAAATTCACCCGGTTTATTACCTAAAAATGGTCGAGCAATAACGCGGCCGATATTATAGTCGCCTTTATTAAGTTCATCACGAGCAATTTCACACACTTCATAAAGCTTATCTAAACCGAAAGTCTCTTCATGGCAGGCAATTTGAAAAACTGAATCAGCAGAGGTATAAAAAATAGGTTTAGCCGTAGCCATATGTTCAAGGCCAAGCTCATCAAGAATCACAGTACCCGATGAATGGCAATTACCGAGATAGCCCGGCAAATTAGCACGTTTAACAATCTTATCTAATAACTCTTGAGGAAAGCTGTTAATAGTATTAGTAAAGTAACCCCAATCAAACAGCACAGGAACGCCAGCGATTTCCCAGTGACCTGATGGTGTATCTTTACCTGATGAAATTTCACTGGCATAGCCATAAGCACCAATTACATCACCTTCGGTAGCCATTCCTTTAGGATATGTACCCGTAGATTCATAAGCGGCCTCGATCAGACCTAATTTTCCTAAATTAGGTAATTTTAATGGGCCTTGTCGACCATGATCTGCTTTACCTAAAGCACAAGCTTCGGCAATATGACCTAAAGTATTTGAGCCTTCATCGCCATATTTTTTTGCATCTTCTGCACCACCGATCCCAAAGGAATCAAGGATCATAATAAAAACTCTTTTCATAATTTCCTCTAAATCTCTACTAAATATAGCTATGATCTTATATAAACCATAAAGTCATTTAAAACCGTGATCGATCACTTATTTCTCGAATTTTTAAAAAAAATAACATCTACCATAAAGGTTGAGTAAAATAGATTATAAATAAATTTATACAAAAGATCGTAGTTATAATACATGATAAAAAAAAACAAAAAAGGGATATGATTTTATTTGTAGACTATTTGTCTAATCTTTTGACTTTTTTATCAACAAATAAATAGTGAAGATCAGTAAAAAATAGTTTAATGCATAAAAGATCATTTTGCATTGTGTTAATATAGCAAATAAGTAAACCATTATTGAATAAAGTGCTTTATCAAATATTGATAAAGCCATTGATTTGATACTTTTAAAAGCTAAATTTGCACAAAAACGTCAAATAATATTGGTTTAATTGAATTTAAAAGTATTTTTTATAAAAGGTAGTCATTAATGAACCAAAAAATTCCTAATACATTTGCTCTAGATGTTTATGCCAACCGGGTCGAAACAGTCACAACTGTTGAACAACTAATGCAAGTTTGGAAAAACAATCTCGATAATCAACCTTTTATAATTATTGGACAAGGCAGTAATACATTATTTACTGAAAATTTTGTTGGTACAATCATAGTTAATCGAATTAAAGGATTAACCATAACCGAAACCGCGACTCACTGGCATTTAAAAGTGGGGGCCGGCGAATATTGGCATGATTTAGTTGCCAACACTATTAACCAGAACATCCCTGGCCTTGAAAACTTGGCTTTAATACCTGGTTGTGTTGGTTCTGCACCCATCCAAAATATTGGCGCATATGGGGTTGAATTTCAAAAAGTGGCGGATTATGTTGAATTACTTGAATTTGCAACCGGTAAAATTATTACTGTCACTGATGGTCAATATGGCTATCGTGAAAGCATCTTCAAACAAAAATATGCTAATGATTATGCAGTTGTCTATGTTGGTATCAAATTATCAAAACAGTGGAATCCAGTACTAACTTATGGTGAATTAAGAAATTTTGATGCAAATAGTGTCACCCCTAAAATGATCTTTGATAAAGTGTGTGAAATCCGTCGAAGCAAATTGCCTGATCCTAATGTACTAGGTAATGGTGGAAGCTTCTTTAAAAATCCGATAGTCGAGAAAACACTTGCGGATAAACTACTTGAAAAATACCCAACAATGCCTATATATCCACAAACAGCAGATCAAATAAAATTAGCTGCCGGTTGGTTAATTGATCAGTGTGGTCTAAAAGGATACCAAATTGGTGGTGCAGCAGTGCACCAACAACAAGCTTTGGTATTAGTCAATAAAGATAATGCGACCGCGCAAGATGTTGTCGCATTAGCGCGTTATATCATCAATGCAGTATTGCAAAAATTCTCGGTGCACCTATCGCCTGAAATTCGATTTATGGGAGCGACAGGTGAAATTGACGTGGATAAATTTTTATAAATACGTCCTAAAAACAACAAAATTATTTACAAACTTATGAAACATTCGTATTCATTTCCTATTTTATTAACGAGTTTACTATTTGTTACCATCGCTTTATCGGCACTCAATACCCAAGTGCCACTCTGGCTTGTGCGTGAAGAATTTTCGCTAGGGCAGATAGGCTTAGTTGGCTCAAGCTACTTTACAGGTAACTTAGTAGGTACCATTATGGCAAATTGGTTTATTAGCCGATTTAATGCTAGATTCACTTACACCTACAGTTGTATTATCTTTGCAATTGCGACTATTGGTTTAAGCTTCTCAATGGATTTTTACAGTTGGGCGATCTGGCGATTTTTCATTGGGATCGCTTGTGCTGTCACTTGGGTGGTGATTGAAAGTTGTATCTTAGTTACCGGTACGGTGCGTACCCGCGGCAAAATGTTGGCGGTCTATCTCACTACCTACTATTTAGGCACTGTATTAGGGCAAGCTCTGCTGCAATATTTTCCGCAAGAGGTACTCTATTTTGGCTTAGTGATTGCAGTACTAATGGGATTAGCTATTTTATTTATATTGCTAACTCACTATAAATTGCCGAAAAAGAAAAAAAGCAGTTTCAATATTATGCCAATGATATTATACAAACCTTCTCGAGTTGGTTTAATTGGTTGTGCTATCGCAGGTATGTTAATTGGGTCACTTTATTCACTAATGCCTGCTTACTACTCTCACTTAGGTTATACCGATAATGAAGTCGCCAATTGGATGGTACTACTAATACTTTCTGGTGTGATTGCCCAAATGCCGGCTAACTGGTGTGCAGATAGGTTTGGTCGTCGTATTGTATTGCTAGTTGAATCAATTTTCATGATGATCGCCTGTGGCTTGCTGATATTCAACGTTTATGGTGTATTAGCCATTATTCTACTTGGTGCCACCATTTACACCATTTATCCAATCTCCATGGCGTGGGCTTGCTCATGTGTTCGCAAACAAGAAATTGTATCGATGAACCAATCCATGCTATTAACCAATACACTCGGTAGTCTAGTTGCTCCGGCAGTGATAGCTTTTATAATGGACACATTAAGCAATACTTACTTATTTATTAGTTTTGCTATAATTTCACTCTATTTTGTTGTTTTATTATTGCTCAAAAAGTGAGGATTGAATGCGCAGTAACCAAAATCCATTGAAATTAATCAATATATTAGCTGATGGACAGTTTCACTCAGGTGAGGAGCTTGCCAACCAATTTGGCATTACCCGTGCTGGCATCAACAAATATATCAAAGTACTACGAGATTGGGGCATCACCTTATCATCCGTACAAGGTAAAGGTTACTGTTTAGCATCACCAATTGACTTACTCGATAAAGTCAAAATCGACGAAAATTATGGTGAGGATAGTCATGTAGAGGTGTTGCCGATCATCGACTCGACCAACCAATATCTATTAAATAATATTGAAAAATTACAAACAGGTGACAGTTGTGTAGCCGAGTTTCAATCTAAAGCTCGAGGTAGACGAGGGCGACAATGGTTCGCACCGTTTGGCAGTAATCTTTACTTTTCGATGTATTGGCGACTTGATCAAGGTATTGCAGCTGCTATGGGACTAAGTTTAGTGGTTGGTATTGTGATGGCTGATACATTACGGGAAATCTCTAATCAAGATATCAAAGTTAAATGGCCTAATGATTTGTATCTTGATGATCAAAAACTTGCAGGCATATTAGTCGAACTTGCGGGTAAAACCGGTGATTGCGCGCATGTTGTTATTGGTGTGGGGGTCAACTTAATGATGACCAACCCCGATCCCAACATCGTCAACCAAAAATGGGCTAATTTAGGTAAAGTTGATCGCAATTTGCTGGTAGCAAAGGTAGCTAAAAACCTCAAAACCAAACTTCGTGACTTTGAACAACACGGTCTAACACCATTTCTTAATGATTGGCAACGACTTGACAATTTTGTTAATCGCCCAGTTAAATTATTAATTGGTGACAATGTGATCCGCGGTGTTGCTAAAGGTATCAATGAGCAGGGTGCATTACTTTTAGAACAAAATGGCGAAACCAAGGCGTTTATCGGTGGCGAAATTTCATTAAGGAGTGATGAATAAATACTCAATAGTCGCTGTCACAAAATTGCCCCATTTAAGTATAAATGGGGCATGATAAAATTATTACCTATTTTTTAATTCTCAATAACCGCAAAGCATTAGCGGTAACGATTGCCGTGGTACCAGAATCAGCTAACACCGCTAACCAAAGCCCTGTCACGCCAAATAAACTAGTGATTAAAAATATCAACTTAATTCCCAAAGCAATGGTAATATTTTGCTTAATATTTCGATTAGCAAAGCGAGTTAAGCGAATCAACATTGGCAAACTTAACAAATTGTTTTTAGTCAACGCCGCATCCGCCGTTTCGAGTGCAACATCAGTCCCACTCCCCATGGCAATTCCGACTGTGGCGGCTTTCATTGCTGGGGAATCATTAATGCCATCACCAATCATCGCAATCGGAGTCTGCCGACCAATCTCTTCGATTTTGGCCAACTTATCTGCCGGCAATAGCTCAGCACGATACTCCATACCTAATTGACCGGCAATTGCTTTTGCGGCGCGTTGATTATCGCCAGTTAACATCAAGGTTTGCAAACCAAGTTGCTTAAGCTCAGTGATAGCCGGTAAAGCATCGCTACGCAGAACATCTTGCAAAGCAATAATCCCCAGTAACTGTTGACTGGTGGTAACGACTACAACCGTCTTACCACCATCTTCAAGCTGAGTAATCGTATGAGCATCCTCGGTATTAAGCGCAGTTGACACTGTCTCGATCTTATTTGGTGACACAACAAAATAGGTTTGCTGATTTAATTCACCTTGTATCCCAACACCAGCAATTGCTTTACGATTATTTGCTTCGGCAAACTCGATCGGCTTTTGCTTAACATAATCGACTAACGCTTTAGCTAAAGGATGGTGAGAGCCACTTTCAACCGCCGCAACAATCGTTAGCAGTTCTTCGTTAGAACAGTGTCGATTAATGACATCAGTCACTTGTGGCTTACCTTCGGTTAATGTTCCTGTCTTATCAAATGCCAACATTTTAATCGAACCAATACGCTCAAGTGCCGCACCACCCTTAATTAATACCCCATATTTAGCCGCGCTAGACAAGGCCGAGGTAATCACCGCTGGAGTTGATATTACTAACGCACAAGGACAACCAATTAACAACAACGTCAACCCTCGATATATCCAAGTATACCAATCAGCGCCGGTCAACAATGGTGGAATTAGGATCACTAAAAACGCAAATAATGTAATCGCCGGCGTATAATAACGGCTAAACTTATCGATAAACCGCTCTATTGGCGCTTTACGATCCTCGGCATCTTCAATCAGCTGTAAAATACGATCGACAGCATTTTGCCCCGATTCTGAAATCACCTTAAGTTGAATGGTATTATCGACCACTAACGACCCGGCTAAAATTTTATCGCCACTTAAATAATTAACCGGAATGGACTCACCGGTTAGCGCACTTTCATCAATGCTGGCTTGTTCGCTAACCAAAATAACATCAGCTGGTAATCGACCACCGGATGAAATTTCGATAATATCATCTGGTTTTAAGGTATGACTAGCAACTGTTTTCCTTTTACCATCAATAATAATCACCGTCTCATCAGGCATTAACTCGGCCAGTGATGAGATACCTTTTTTTGCCTTACTGGTTGCAAAGCCTTCCAACATCTCGCCTATCATAAACAGAAAGATCACCATGGTGGCTTCTTCGGCTGCACCAATAAACAGCGCACCCATTGCCGAAATACTCATTAGTGTTTCAATCGCAAACGGCGTACCACTACGGGTTAAAACAATGGCCTCTTTCAAAATTGGGATAATCCCAACTACAGCTGTCACAATAAATGCATATTCACCTGCGGTTTTATTCACCAACAAAATGAGATAACTAACCACAATCAATGCACCTAAAACCGCTAATGGAATAAATGCCTTTTTATCAAAACTATGTGAATGTTCATGATGATGAGCAGGGCTCGACTCAAAAATCGGCGTATAACCTAGTTCTGTAACCTTATCTTCAATCATCTTGATTACTGCATCATCATGCTTAGGAACAAAAACGATTAATTTTTCGGTTGAGAATATGATTTTGGTTTGATTAATATTAGGCAGTGTTTTAACACCGTTTTCGATTTTGCTTGCGCAATGAGCGCAATCCATACCTAGAATTTTCCAAGTTAACTTAATGCCTTGGTTACTCCGCTCAGGTTCTTCGGGGGGATCTTCAATCTCACATTTTTGTGATGAGCTATGATCATGCCCATCACAGCATGCGGTGTGACTAGCTTCCTGAGAATGGTGAGAATCATGTGAATGATTATGAGCAATATTATGACAATCGCCATGACAATGATCGTGATTATCGTGGTGAGATTGTTCGGATTTGTTATTATATAACATAACGTTACCTCTTTTTGTGGATGACTTTGATTGTACGCTCAAAAAAACAAAAAGAAATCTTTTTTAAACAAATTTTCGAAAAAAGTTGAGGAAATTTTTTTCAGCCAACATCATGTTATTGCCAACCCTTTTTTTAATTAAAAATAAAATGATTAAAAATCAATAAAATATAAAGTTGTCAAAAAAAAGGGTTTTTGTAAGTAAAAATCCACTTTTACTTCTTGCAAACTATGTTTATATTATATCGTGTTCTAGATTACTGCCGTGTAGGTAGTTTAGAAATAGTCGTTTCATCATTGTTGGTGTTACTGTGAGATTACTGCCGTGTAGGTAGTTTAGAAATCATGCGGTAAAAATGGAAATGAATTTGTATAGATTACTGCCGTGTAGGTAGTTTAGAAACTCGCTTCATCTGCTGATTTTTGAGCTTCATTGATTACTGCCGTGTAGGTAGTTTAGAAAAAGAACAATGAAATTAGTGCATATTTTAAAGATAAGAGCAAATATTTTGTGACAAATTAATTGAATAATATCATCAATTAAATAGCATTAATTTTAAATATAGAATAATGTAGATTTTAGATTAATCAAGTTTAATAGAATATTACGTGGTTATTTTTCCAAATTTATAAAGTCTTGATAATAAACATCACCAAATAATTTACTATATACCGGTTATTTAAGTTGTCGACAAGTTGAAAAGACTCCAAATTAGCCGACGAGCGCCTATATTCCCACTAATTTTAAGGGTATAATTACATCATTTAATTTAATGGTTAGTCTGCTTTTATGAGTTCTTCATTCATTCGAAAATCTGGCGTTGTTTTTGGTGCTTTTTTAGTGACGACGTTTATTATTGGAGTAGCGGGTGCCTTACAATCGCCTACCTTAAGTCGCTTCTTATCGTTTGAAGTTGGAGCTGATCCTCGTTTAGTCGGTGCGTTTTATTCGGTTAATGCACTAGCCAGTATTATTGGTAGTTATTTGTTAGCCAAGTATTCGGATAACAGGGGTGACCGCCGTAAAATTGTAATTTTTTGTTGTTTGATGGGGCTGGCAAATAGTCTGATTTTTGCTTATTCACGTAACTATTATGTGTTAATTACCTTAGGTGTATTTTTTGCCGCATTAGCGTCTGCTGCAATGCCACAGGTATTTGCGATGGCGCGTGAGTATGCCGAAAAGAGCGGTCGTAATGCAGTTGCCTTTAATTCACTGATTCGTGCGCAATTATCATTAGCATGGGTGATAGGCCCACCATTATCTTTTGCGTTGGCAATTAATTACGGTTTTACTGCGATGTATTTGTGTGCCATGTCGATGTTTATTATTTCGATGATTGTCGTCACTATCTTTTTGCCTCCAGTTGAAAAAAGGGCAATCAGTTCGTTTACTGCAAATGAGTTAGCTACGGCGAACCAATCGATTTTTACCAATCGCAATGTGATGTGTTTGTTAATCTCCACCATTTTTATGTGGACTGCAAATATGATGTATATCATCGATATGCCGATTTATGTGGAAGCGGTATTGCACCTGTCTAATTCATTACCAGGTAGTTTGATGGGATTAGCGGCAGGAATTGAAATTCCTATTATGATTATAGCTGGTTATTTGGTACCAATATTAGGCAAACGCAATTTATTTTTTATTGCTATCATTTGTGGAATTTTGTTTTATGTAGGGATGATCTTCTTTAAAGATGCAACCATGTTGTATATATTACAAATCTTTAATGGATTGTTTATTGGGATTGTTGCCAACATTGGTATTATTTATTTTCAAGACTTATTACCAACCCGCATGGGTATCGCTTCAACTTTATTTAATAACGGCATTATTTGTAGCGTGATTTTAGCTGGTATTATCCAAGGTTTTGCCTCTCAAGCTTACGGTCATGAAGTGGTTTATTGGATTGGCTTAGTAATGGTGACGATTTCTTTGCTATTTTGTGCGTTAGTAAAAAAATAGTTGTCAATTCATCTCATTTTATCTTATGCAAATTAACGTCTTCCTTATTTGATTTAACAAGTAGGAAGACGGTTACAATCAAACAAAAATTTAAACGTTAAATGTGGCTTTTATCTGTTGATAAAACGCATAATCGGTACGTTCATAATTTAGCGGGGTGATAGCAATATATCCATCATTGGCGGCATCGAGTTCTTTTTCGACATCAATCACACCTTGATTGCGTTTGGCTCTAAACCAAAAATAGTCATGACCTTCAGGATCTTGAGTTTCAGCAATTACAAATTGGCTAACATCCGGACTGCCTTGTTTGGTGATTTTAACGCCTTTTATTTGCTCAGCTTGGCAATTAGGGAAGTTGATATTAAAACAAATATTATCTGGAGTGGATAGCGTATAAAGTTGTCTAATTATCGATTCAGCAAGATGAGTTGAGCAGTGCCAATCGGTTGGTATGTTATCTTCACTACTAACTTGACTTAAAGCCATTGCCGGTACACCTAGCGTCATCGCCATCATTGCTGCCCCTACCGTGCCCGATAATACTGTTTCAAATCCTAAATTGGAACCATTATTAATTCCTGATAGCACCAAATCAGGTAATTGGTTGGCCATGACAGATTTTATAGCAAATAACGAACAGTCGGCAGGTGTGCCATAGACCGCATATTCCGTTTGGCTACGCTTTTGTACCCGAAATGGCGATTTTAGACTCACCGAACAAGAAACACCGCTCTGATCGACCACCGGCGCAACCACCCAAACTTCGTTAGCGATATTTTCCGCGATACTCTTCAAAATTCGGATCCCCGTGGCATCAATGCCATCATCATTGACTAATAGAACTCGGTTTACTAATTTTTTTGACATATTGGTTCCTTTACTTAAATTTCCTTATTGAATAAATGTATTGCACTGATTTATCGACCCACTATCAAAGCCACGTTTAAACCATGTATAACGTTGTTTTGAGGTGCCATGAGTAAAACTATCAGGAACAACATAACCATTATTTTGTTGTTGCAGACGATCATCGCCAATCGCTTGCACGGTATTGAGGGCTTGTTCTATATCGCCCACTTCTAAAATATGCTGTTTTTGCATAGCATGACCCCATAAACCGGCATAACAATCGGCTTGCAATTCAAGTTTAATCGATAGCTGATTCGTTTGATTTTGCCCTAATTGCTGGAGTTTATCAAAAGTGCCAAGTAAATTTTGTACGTGATGTCCAACTTCGTGGGCAATCACATAGCCTTGGGCAAAGTCACCGCCACCACCAAGGCGTCTTTTCATCTCTTGATAAAATGATAAATCAAGGTAAACGGTTTTATCTAAATTACAATAAAATGGACCCATCATAGCTTGGCCAGTACCACATAGCGTTCGGGTTGCACCGCTATACAGCACCAGTTTAGGAGGAATATACATTTTGCCTAATTGTTGGAATTGTTCTTGCCAAAAATCTTCGGTGCTAGCTAAAATCACTGATGTAAATTTAGCAGCGTCACTGTCGTTAAGTGGAGCGTCATCAACTTGGCTCGTGGATGTGTTATCGCCTAAATTAATCACACTGCTGTCTAGTAAGCCCGTCAAGTCAACGCCGTAGTAACCGGCTACTAACACGATAAGAAATAGAATAATTTTACCTTTACCACCAATTGGGATACGTGTCCCAATATCACTTGCTGATTGTGAGCGGCGATCTTCAATGTTATCACTCTCTCTTTGGTCTCTCCATCGCATAGGGAATACCTCATCAGTTTGGGTAATCTCATTCTAAAGGATAATGGATAAGGTTACTAGCAATAGTCACCATCAACAAGATGAAAATGAAGATAATAGCTTGGTGTGATAAATGAGTTATTTTTGTTAAATTTAGGTATATAATTCTTTCCTGTCTGACATCAATCATTAAGCAAAATTGGTGTGTTTAAATTTTTATCTCGAATTTCTCTAATCTTATCGTTTATCTTTGGCATGGCAGCTGATTGAAATTAATTATTTGGATTTAAATCTTGATATTAATAAATTTAAAAGGCGGTATTTCATGGCAAAATCGAATCATAAACCTCTAGACATTAATGACATTCCCATTATTAATGATAACCAATTAAAGAAAGCCACTTGGGCATCGGCTTTCAGTAATGCTATTGAGTGGTATGACTTTGGTGTATATAGTTTTTTGGCGTATATTATTGGTCAGGTGTTTTTTCCTCATGTATCGCCTAGTGTGCAGATTATTGCAGCGTTATCGACTTTTTCTATTCCCTTTTTTATTCGTCCATTAGGAGGGATAATTTTTGGTTTAATTGGTGATAATATCGGTCGACAAAAAGTACTATCTATTACGTTAATAATCATGTCATTAAGTACATTTTGTATTGGACTGATACCAACTTATGAAACAATTGGCATTACCTCACCAGTATTACTGTTAATGGTTAAATTAGCGCAAGGTTTTTCAATTGGTGGTGAATACTCAGGTTCCGCAACGGTGGTGGCCGAATATTCACCCGATCGTAAACGCGGTTTTATTGGTGGTTGGCTTGATTTTGGTTCAATGGTCGGGTTTATTATTGGAGCAGGTTTAGTGGTGTTCTTATCCATGCTACTTAGTCAATCGGCGCTCTATAGTTGGGGGTGGCGTGTCCCATTTTTAATTGCCTTACCGTTGGGTATAATTAGTTTTATCTTACATCATATTTCCGAAGAGACTCCAACTTTCCAACAACACCTCGAAGCTAGAGAATCAGAAGAAATAGCTGAAACCAAATCAGCGCTAAAAAATATTATCAGCAAATATTGGCGACATATTTTGGTTTGCGCAGGATTAGTTATTGTGACAAACGTATCGTTCTATTTGTTATTAACTTATATGCCAAGCTATTTAGCGCATAACTTAAATTATGACACTGAGCATGGTTTACTCATAATTATAGCGATAATGGTCGGAATGTTAATTATTCAACCCATAATTGGGCTACTAAGTGACAAAGTAGGACGTAAACCATTTATATTAATTGGTAGTATCGGTCTATTGCTATTATCTTATCCAGCGTTTATGTTAATTAACAGTCAGCATATTCCCTTAGTTTTTTTAGGGGTATTTATCTTAGCACTCTTTATTAACTGTTTTACCGGGATTATTACCTCAATATTGCCCGCCATGTTTCCTACAAATATCCGCTATAGCGCCATTGCCAGCATTTTCAATCTTGCGATTATTGTTGCTGGGGTAACGCCAACTTTAGTAGCATGGCTTGTTGAATCAACCGGTAACTTATATATGCCAGCCTATTATTTGATGTTGGTGGGATTTATTGGTGTTGTTACCGGTTTTGCCATGCACGAAACCGCAAAAAAACCGTTACATGGTACCACGCCAACAGCCGCTAATCGCAACGAAGCTGAATCACTCCTTTCTGAACATTTTGATTCAATTGAAGATGAAGTGGAAGATATCGATGAACAGATCGAAGAACTACAAACTAAACGACAGGAACTTGTTGATCAACATCCCAAGTTGGATTAGGCTTTTACTTTGATAAACATCACTATTGCTAGTGATAATAAAAATAGTTTAGATAAATAATACAATCATTATTTATCTAAAAAATTAGTTCTTTTAAAAATTAATTCCTCTTTTTATTCAACTTTATTAGGAATATAGAGAAAATGATTTACTGTGTTAAATATACGTTTTTATAGTAAATATAATCATAGTTGTTTTTTCTCATTCAAAAAAATAACCACCCCCAAATTTAATGAGCAAATATAGTTTGTGTACTAAGTTAACTAGAAAGAGTATTGTTTTTGATGAAAGCATGAAATAATAATTTATAAACAAATTAATCCCTAGAAATATTATCAAGAAAGATTAACCAATATGAAATATCAAGCGATTAAAACTGAAGCGGTTGGAGTTATAAGCGGAAGAGATGCGATCTATTTAGATGAATTCAAGCAGATATTTGATTCAAAATATAATTGTATTTTTAAAGGTGAATTCAATTCCATATTAACTGAAATAACTTCGGGAAAAGATTTTATTCCATATACATTTTCTTTTTCGGATGTTATTTATTATCAGTGTTGTGAATTAGATCTTTATATAAATGAAAAAAAATTAGACTCATCTTTTGATTTAGTTTGCAATTCTAGTTTAATTCAAGAGTTAAAAAACGGCAGCATATCCTCTAAGATAAGCGAAGATCATAAACACTATGTATTACAAACATATGATTATGTTTTTGATATTATTGCAAAAGATTACAAACTCGTTATTGAAAATGAATAATTCAATTTTATTAAGATGAAATTGAAAGTGATGGTGTGTTCTATTCGCTTTATGAAGCATTTCGGATTATAAGAGAAACTACGTTGTTCTAGTATTTATTATACTTGATTTTTGATTCTATAATTTAGCGTTAAGATCCATTTACTAATAAAATGGATCTCTTATTAAATTGTAGATAGTGGTCGTCGTTGGTGGCAAACTATTTTTTAACAGATTAAAACAGCGAATCTTTATGCCAAATATAATGATCTATAGGTAGCCATTGTTCCTTTTGTAGGTGATACCAAACTGTTAAATTTTCTACAGCATTAATTTGCCAAGTTATTTCGGTTATTTTAATTTTCCCCTGTTTAATTTCGTCTTGTTTGAAAATATTAAGCAGCCCTATCCTAAATTCTGTTATTAGACCTTCATTAGTTCCTAAAATATATGTTTCTTTTTTATAGGAAGGAAATTTTCCTAGTGCATCATCTAAAGATAAATTTTTCACCATTTCATAAGAAATATATTGAGATTGAGTATTTTTTTCTTTTACTACTGATGTTTCTTTAATAGGATTTACATCAATAGCTTTTTGTTCGGAAATTGCAGACTTACTACCATAAAATAGAAAAAAGAAAATAATCAATAAATAAAGTTTTTTTATCATATTAATATAAAATTTAGTTATTATATTCCCAACCATTCAATATTTATTTTAAATTTTAATATATTAAATAGTTAATGTACAAAGAATCAAATCAAAGTTAATCTTCTTGTTCTTGTCAAATTTTTATCTTCAGCAATATTTATAATTGCTTCTTCTCTATCTAAATTAGAATTTGAGGCTTTTTTATATTGATATAAATTTGTATTTAACTTTTTATTTTTAGGTGTACTTGTTTTAACAATTTGTTTGCGAAGAGTTACTTGATAAATTGAAGTAATTCGTTGTTGACCGTCTAATAATAATGACAGTGGCGATTCAAATTTTGCTTTTTCAGGGATTCCTTCAATTACTCGGGGTTTAAATCCTACTTGTCCGCCGATATATAAGGTCATTAAAACACAAATAGGAAACGAACGAGATATTGAAGCAATTAAACTTTCATTCTATCTTCACCCCTTTTCTATCTTCTTTAAAATCAGGGAATTGTAATTTTCTCGTCTGATATTTATTAAGTGAAGTTGAAAAATCAAGAAGATTAGTTTGAAATGATAGCTTGTCTATTGATAAAAGCGATTAAACTATATTTTTTAATTATGAATTTATGAAATCTATAACACAACAATGTTTAGATTATTTGCATAACCTAAATAGTATAATTGGAAAAAATTAAATGATTTTCTAATGAAATACAATCTAAAATTATCTAATTTATATGCAAATTTTATACTTTGTTGTATGCTTATTTTCAGTCATCACTTAAGAATATAGTGACAAAGGAATGTTAAATTTGAAAAGTGTTTTTTTATTTCTCATGCTATTTTTGCTAACTATCACAGATAGCTATGCAGCTGTAGTATCTACAAGATTTTATACTATTGGGGGCAAAAGTGAACAGGTATTTTTCTTTGTTTTTTCTGAATTTTTAATCATATTATTTGTTATTATGATTAGTATTGTTGGCGTTATTGAAAATCGAATACAAAATAAAAATATTAGAAAGCCAAAGAAACCGAAAAAAATATTCAAAACAGATGTACCATTAATAAAATCAGTCCAAGAATTTAAAAAACTAAAAAAGAATAATAACCAACACCGTATATTTATTTTTTTAGGAAAGTATTTTTATCGACTAAAAGAATTTTTTAGCAAAAAAAGTTGAGGAACTCTATTGTTACAACTCAAAATTGTATGCATGATTCGATAAAACTTTAATCTTAATTCTTTATATCTCTATACTCTAATAATTATCTATTATTTTTATTCCTTTTAGCTTTTTGTGTCAGTTTTGTTCTTTATCTCTGTAAAGTGTAATGTGCTCTTTTCAATAAATTTAATTGGTTATAATATGATCAGGAAGAGTTGAATATTTGTCTAATTCTAATTTAAATAAGGGAACCAAAATGACAGTGAATAATAGTACATCAGGCCTTGTTGAAAAGTTAAAAAGTATTGTTGGTGATAAATATATCTTAACTGATCCAAGTCGTACTTTACCTTATCGTCAAGGTGCACGTTTTGGCCTAGGGGATGCATTAGCGGTGGTTATACCTGGCACACTATTAGAGCAGTGGCAAGTTTTAAAAGCTTGTGTTGAAGCTGATGTTATTGTAATAACTCAATCAGCTAACACTGGTTTAACAGGTGGTTCAACGCCAGATGGTAATGATTATGATAGACCGATAGTTATTGTAAGTACCCGTCGATTAGATGGCATTCAAGTAATTGAAAATGGCGATCAGGTTGTCTGTTTGCCGGGTAGTACGTTATTTCATTTAGAAAAAGAACTAAAAAAATATCATCGTGGACCACATTCAGTGATTGGCTCGTCTTGTATTGGTGCTTCAGTATTAGGTGGCGTATGTAATAATTCGGGTGGTGCGTTAATTCAACGGGGGCCAGCTTATACTCAAATGGCAGTATTTGCTCAATTGGATGAGCAAGGGCAGTTACATTTGGTTAATCATTTAGGTATTGAGTTAGGCGATACGCCTGAGGATATTTTACAAAATCTACAAAATCGGGTTTATACCGATAAAGATGTTAATCCGAACGCTGGTTTAGGGCACGATCACCATTATTGTGATCATGTGCGACAAATCGATGCTAATACGCCGGCCAGATATAATGCAGATCCAGCACGTCACTACGAA
This sequence comes from Gilliamella sp. N-G2, assembly GCF_002142215.1. Taxonomy (GTDB): domain Bacteria; phylum Pseudomonadota; class Gammaproteobacteria; order Enterobacterales; family Orbaceae; genus Gilliamella. Next base: position 63,660 of record NZ_NAST01000006.1, on the reverse strand, counting down.
GCGTCTGGTAGTGCAGGGCGGTTAATGGTATTTGCGGTGCGATTAGATACATTTCCATTAGAAGAAAACACTGCAGTGTTTTATATTGGCACGAATAATACCAATGAACTTGATGATATTCGTCGTCATATTTTAGGACAATTTAAAAATTTACCTGTATCTGGTGAGTATATTCATCGAGATGCGTTTGATATAGCTGCAGTATATGGTAAACATCTATTTTTAGCGATCCAAAAATTGGGCACCGATAACATACCTCGTATGTATTCTTTGAAGAATTTTGTTGATCGAATAATGAGTAAAATCCCTTTTATTTCGGGCAGTTTTTCCGATAAATTTGCCGTGGCTGTTTGTAAATTATGGCCAAATCATTTGCCAAAATCGATGCGTGATTATCGTGATCGTTATGAACATCATTTGATTTTAAAAATGTCTGATGATGGCATAGCTGAAGCTGAGACATTTTTGCAGGACTATTTTGCTACCAGTTCAACTGAAAAACGTAATGGCAGTTATTTTCGTTGTAATGATAAAGAAGCAGAAGCTGCAATGTTGCACCGTTTTGCCGTTGCGGGTGCTGCGACAGTTTATCGTAATGTGCATACTAAAACGGTTGAGGATTTAGTCGCATTGGATATCGCTTTGCGACGTAATGATAAAGATTGGTTCGAAACCTTGCCTGAAAGTATTAGTCAGCATTTTATTCATAAGTTATATTATGGTCATTTTTTCTGTTCGGTGTTCCATCAAGACTATTTGGCAAAAAAAGGTACTGATTGTGCTAAAGTGGAGGATGAAATGTTGGTAATACTCGATCAGCGTGGAGCGCAATATCCAGCTGAACATAATGTTGGTCATTTGTATCATGCTAATTCAGATTTGAAAAACTTCTATCATGAGTTAGATCCAACTAATAGTTTTAATCCTGGTATTGGTAAAACCTCTAAGAAGAAATTTTGGAAATAATTCAAACCAAAATTTTAAAATTAACACCGCCATTATTGATTTAATAGCGGTTTTTTTATTAATTTACTTTTATTGACGATTGGTTAAAGTAATTTTTTTAATTGGTAAATGGTTTCTAACGCTTGTTTTGGCGTTAATGCATCAGGATCGATCTGTTGTAGGGCTAGTTCGACTTCTGATGGTTCTGCATCGCCAATAAAGGTAAGTTGTGAGCTTTCAACATGGCTATTAGCTGATTGTTTAGAAATGACTTCTAGCTCTTTTAATTTTTGGTTGGCACGTTTTAAGATGGTTTTAGGTACTCCTGCAAGTCCTGCTACCGCTATACCGAAACTCTTGCTTGCTGCACCTTCTGAGACTTCATGAATAAAGGCGACGGTATTGTCATGTTCTATTGCATCAAAATGGATGTTATAAACACCTTGCATCTGTTCTGGTAATTGAGTTAGTTCAAAATAGTGGGTAGCAAATAGAGTCATCGCTTTGATTTGGTTAGCCAAATTTTCAGCACAAGCCCATGCTAATGAAAGACCATCATAAGTTGAAGTTCCACGTCCAATTTCGTCCATTAAAACTAAACTATTTGTTGTTGCATTATGCATAATATTAGCTGTTTCAGTCATTTCGACCATAAAGGTAGACCGTCCCGAAGCTAGGTCATCTGATGCCCCAATCCGTGTAAAAATGCGATCAACAGGGCCGATGATTGCTTTAGAGGCAGGAACGAAACTACCAATATAAGCAAGTAGAACAATTAACGCGGCTTGACGCATATAGGTACTTTTACCACCCATATTTGGACCCGTTATAATTAGCATTCTTCTATTCGGTGATAATGATAATGAGTTGGCGATAAATGGCTTTTGCAATACCTGTTCTATTACAATATGTCGGCCATCCTTGATTTCAATACCAGCTTGATTGGTTAAGGTTGGACAATAATAATTAAGCGTCAAGGCTCTTTCAGCAAGGTTGGTCAGTACGTCAAGTTCCGCAATTGCATCAGCACTGATTTGCATATCGGCTAATGATGGTAACAGTTGATCGAATAGTTGTTCATAAAGTTGTTTTTCTAGAGCTAAAGCTCGACCTTTAGATGTTAAAACTTTATCTTCATACTCTTTTAACTCAGGAATAATATAGCGTTCGACATTTTTCAGTGTTTGTCTTCGTGTATAATGGATTGGTGCTAAATGACTTTGCCCGCGGCTAATTTGGATGTAATAACCATGAACCGCATTAAAACCAACTTTCAATGTATCAATGCCTAAAGTTTCACGCTCGCGAATTTCGAGCTGTTCTAAATAGTTGGTTGCACCATCTGCTAAATCGCGTAGTTCGTCCAGCTCTTGATTATAACCGCTAGCAATGACACCTCCATCACGAATAATTACTGGTGGTGATTCAATAATTGCTCGATTTAATAGATCGGCTATTTGATCAAATTGATTGATTTTAGCACGCAATGCAATGAGTGCAGGTGCCTTAAATTCAGACAATGATTGCTGAAGTTGTGGTAAAAGGTTGTAGGCATCACGTAATCGAGCAAAATCGCGCGGACGTGCACTTCTTAAGGCTAATCTTGCCAAAATTCGTTCAAGATCACCGATTTGTTTTAATAACGGTTGTAAATCGATAATATTATTTTGTAATTCACTTATTGCCTGTTGCCGATTGTGTAAGATAGATAGATTGCGTATTGGTGAATGCAACCATCTTTTGAGCATTCGACTACCCATAGCGGTTTGTGTTTTATCTAAAATGTCGGCAACGGTATGTTCAGTGCCACCCGATAAATTTTCAGTAATTTCTAAGTTTTTTCTGGTAGCTGCATCTAAGACTACAAAATCAACAGGCGATTCTTTAATTATTGATCGAATATGAGGCATAGCTGTGCGTTGGGTATCTTTGACATATTGCAATAAGCAACCTGCTGCACATAATGCATAATGACAATTCTCAACTCCGTAACCAACTAAATCATTAGTACCAAATTGTAAATTAAGTTGTTGTTTTGCCGTTTCAAGATCGAAATCCCATATTGGTCTTCGTCTTAAACCATGGCGATGTTCAATCATAGACATCGATTCGAAATTTTCTGGATAGAGTAATTCGACAGGGGCGGTCCGTTGCAATTCTGCTTGTATTGCTTCAGGATTATCACATTCAAATACAAAGAAACGTCCAGAACTCATGTCTAAAGTTGCATAACCAAAGTGCTCTTTTTGTTGCCAAATACAAGCAAGCAAATTGTCTTTGCGATCTTCTAACAATAATTCATCACTTACAGTACCTGGAGTAACAATACGGACAATTTTACGTTCAACCGGTCCTTTACTTGTTGCTGGATCACCAATTTGTTCGCAAATTGCGACTGATTCACCAAGTGAAATGAGTTTGGCTAAATAACTTTCAACCGCATGGTAAGGTACTCCTGCCATCGGAATAGGTTGACCATTAGATGAGCCTCGTTTGGTTAGTGAAATATCCAAGAGCTGTGAACCACGTTTAGCATCTTCATAAAACATCTCATAAAAATCCCCCATACGATAAAATAGCAAAATATCAGGATTTTCAGCTTTCAACTTTAGATACTGGCGCATCATTGGTGTGTGGTCGGTAAAATCTTGGTTATCAGTCATAGTGTTATTTCTTTAATATTTAAAATTCAATTTATCAAATCTATTACAATTTCAACTTCTATCGCAGAATCTAGTAGTTAGACAGCCAAATGCCTTATGATAGTAAAAATTTGTAACTAAGCTAGCATAAATTATTGCTAGGATAATATATATTAAGTTTATGGTCGATAAAATCTTCGCTATGTAATTGTTACTTAATTTGGAGCGGTATTATTCTTATAATCCAACTTATTATAACGAATTATTTTTACTTAATGCAGTGGTTATTTTTATGCTTAGAGTAAAATTTTTTATCACATTAATTATATGATTTTATTGAGTATAGTTTGTAATTTCTTTTATGATTAAAAACTATTTGATTAATTCGTGCCTAATTATGTGTAATGGTCTTGAATAAGCCCCCAAAATTTGGTAGTTTACTGCAAGTTATTTTTATCATTTAAAACAAAAAGAAGGTAATTGTTATGACAATCAAAGTAGGTATTAATGGTTTTGGCCGTATCGGTCGTATTGTTTTCCGTGCTGCTCAAAAACGCTCTGACATCGAAATCGTTGCTATCAATGATTTATTAGACGTTGATTATATGGCTTATATGCTTAAATATGACTCAACTCACGGTCGTTTTGACGGTACTGTTGAAGTTAAAGACGGTAAATTAATTGTTAACGGTAAAACAATCCGCGTTACTGCTGAAAGAGATCCTGCGAACTTAAAATGGAATGAAGTAGGTGTTGATGTTGTAGCTGAAGCAACTGGTTTATTCTTAACTGATGAAACTGCTCGTAAACACATTCAAGCTGGTGCTAAAAAAGTTGTTTTAACTGGCCCATCTAAAGACAATACTCCAATGTTTGTTATGGGTGTTAATGATAAAGAATATGCAGGTCAAGATATCGTTTCTAATGCTTCTTGTACTACTAACTGTTTAGCGCCTTTAGCTAAAGTAGTTAATGATAACTTCGGTATCGTTGAAGCATTAATGACTACTGTTCACGCAACTACAGCAACTCAAAAAACTGTTGACGGTCCATCTCATAAAGATTGGCGTGGTGGTCGTGGTGCAGCTCAAAATATCATCCCTTCATCAACTGGTGCGGCTAAAGCGGTAGGTAAAGTTATTCCTGAATTAAATGGTAAATTAACTGGTATGGCTTTCCGTGTTCCAACTCCAGACGTTTCTGTTGTTGACTTAACAGCTCGTTTAGCAAAACCAGCTAAATATGAAGATATCTGTAAAGCAATCAAAGCTGCTGCAGAAGGTCCAATGAAAGGCGTTCTTGGTTATACTGAAGATGACGTTGTGTCTACAGATTTCTTAGGTGAAGTTTGTACTTCTGTATTTGATGCTAAAGCGGGTATCCAATTAAGCGATAACTTTGTTAAATTAGTATCTTGGTACGATAACGAAGTTGGTTATTCAAATAAAGTATTAGACTTAATCGCAGTTGTTTCTAAAAAATAAGAATCTATTGTAATTAAAAAGGCGACCTTGGTGTCGCTTTTTTAACTTCTGCTTGAAATCATTATTTGTACGCATAAAAAACGCCTATTTCTAAAAATAGGCGTTTTGCTTATATTATTTAATTAAATTTAATTAGATAACAACAACTTCAGCCGCTGCTGGTCCACGAGGGCTATCTTGGATAGCAAATTCGACTTGTTGTCCTTCAGCTAGGGTTTTAAATCCATCACCTGATATAGCAGAGAAGTGAACAAATACATCTTTGCTTCCATCGGTTGGGGTAATAAAACCGAAACCTTTACTTTCGTTGAACCATTTTACTTGGCCTGTTTTTTTATTCATTGACTAGACATCCTAACAATAATTAATAATTTGCCTTATCGGCTGTTTAGGCTTAACTAAACATTATTTACATCCACTCAAAAACTAATCTAACCAGTTTACCACTAAATTAAAAAGTTAATCGTTTCCATAAAAATGTTTCTTTCGTTTGCCCATTACTATTACCTCATAAATTATAATCGAAAGCAAGAGTTTCATGACATTTTTTTCATCTTAGAGTGAAGTTTTTTTTATAATTTTTCTGTAATTGATTGTTTTTTGATCTATGATAAATTACTGATATTATAACTACTTGAGGTTATTTCGAAAGTTAAAATAAACATAAAAAAAAGAGTCATAAAAATTTTTTATGACTCAGACAAAAAATTACTTTTTTGTATATTGCAAATTACTTTTGTTTTGCGCGTTCAAAAGATTCGATAATTTCTTTGCGAGCTGCTTCGGCATTATCCCAACCGTCAACTTTCACCCATTTACCTTTTTCAAGGGCTTTATATTGTTCAAAGAAATGTTGGATTTGAGATTTTAATAATTCTGGTAAGTCATCAACATCTTTAATGTGATCATATTCTTTTGACAGTTTAGTATGAGGAACCGCTACTAATTTTGCATCAGAACCAGCTTCGTCGGTCATTTTTAATACGCCAACTGGACGACAACGAATTACAGAACCTGGTTGTAATGGGTATGGAGTTGGAACTAATACGTCAACTGGATCTCCATCAAGTGATAAAGTGTGATTAATATAACCGTAATTACATGGATAAAACATTGCAGTTGCCATAAATCTATCAACAAATACTGCACCTGTATCTTTATCGACTTCATATTTAATTGGGTCAGCATTCGCTGGGATTTCAATCACAACATAGATGTCATCAGGTAATTCTTTACCGGCTGGTACGTTTAATAGTCCCATTTTTGTATCCTCTATCTTTTATTAGTTAGTAGTGTTTAATCATAAATATAAAGCGAACATTATAAAAACTTACTCTGTTTCGCTCAATTCTTTTAAATATTGAAAAATTTGTCTGGCTGTTTTTGGCGGTTTATTTGCAGCTAGTTCTTTTTTAGCTGAACGCGCAAGTGTGCGTAATTGCTGTCTATCTGCGGTAGGAAATAACTCCATAATTGATTCAGCATCGCCAGTTTCGATCAATTCATCACGTAGTTTCTCTAATCGGTGAAACATGGAAACTTGCTGATTATGACGATTTTTGAGTTTATCCAATGCCTGTGTAATCGGTTCAATATCACGATTTCTAAGTAATTTACCTATGTATTGAATTTGTCTACGATAGCCTTCTTTTTTTATTTTTTGAGCTAATTCAATAGCATATAATAAGTCTTCATCAAGTGGGATTTTACTTATTTCATTTTTGCTTAAATTGACAAGTTCGACACCTAATTTTTTAAGCACCTCGGCATCTCTTTTGATTTCACTTTTACTAACGTAAATAATTTCATCATCTTCTTGATTTATATTGAAGTCGGGTTCTAGATTTGGCTCTTGATTGTTATTCATGCTATTTCTTTTGTTAACTAAAATTAAATTCTGGCATATTATAACGTATCACTAGCAGAATTGTAGAAAATAATAAAATGAGTATTGAACAAATTAAAAAAGATGCGATAAGCCAACAACAACATCTATCCGCTATTGTTGCCGATGCTATCAAACAAGCACAAGCTCGGGTCGATTCAGTAGAGGTGTCGATTAATCAATCTACTGGTATTAGTGTCAGTACTAGAGAAGGGGATACTGAAAATGTTGAATTTAATAGTGATGGTGCATTAGGTATAACCGTCTATCAAAATCAACGTAAAGGCAGCGCGTCTACCAGTGACTTGTCGCCACAGGCGATCAGCCAAACAGTGGATATGGCTATCAATATTATGCAATATACTTCACCTGACCCATGTTCTGGTTTAGGCGATCGTGAGTTAATGGCATTTGATATTCCTGATTTAGATCTTTTTCATCCAAGTGATTTAAATGTTGATAATGCAATAGAACAAGCAAAACAGACGGAACTAACAGCGCTTGCAGAATCTTCATTAATAAGCTGTGATGGTGGTTATTTTAATAGTCGTTATGGTGTATATGTTTATGGTAATAGTTTAGGAATGTTACAAGGCTACTGCGCCAGTTCACATTCGCTTTCTTGCTCGGTTATTGCTGAGCAAAATGGGCAAATGGAGCGTAATTATGCCTATACTTCATCTCGAGACGTTAATGAGATGCAATCACCAGCTTGGGTAGGAAAACTCGCCACTGAGAAAGCTGTTGCACATTTAGGTGCTAAACAAATTCCAACCATGCAAGTACCTGTCCTTTTTTGTTCTGAAGTAGCAGTTGGTTTAATAAGGCATTTAGTTGCCGCAATTAGTGGTGGTTCGATTTACCGAAAGTCTTCTTTTTTGTTGGATAGTGTAGGAAAAGCAATTTTTCCCGCTTGGCTGACAATTTTGGAAGACCCATATATTTTAAGAGGAGTAGGGTCTTCACCATTCGACAGTGAAGGGACGAGAACTGTTAAGCGCAATATTATTGAACAAGGTATTTTGCAAACTTATTTATTAAGTAATTATTCAGCCAAAAAATTAGGTTTGAAATCTACCGGACATGCAGGTGGTACACATAATTGGTTAGTCTCACCAAGCCAAACTGATGCTGATTTCACTGCAATGTTAAGAAAACTAGATAAAGGTGTTGTTATTACGTCATTAATGGGACAAGGTGTTAACAATGTGACCGGTGATTATTCGCGTGGAGCTACGGGTTTTTGGGTTGAAAATGGTAAAATCCAATATCCAATTAATGAAATTACCGTTGCCGGTAATCTTAAAGAAATGTATCAAAATATTGTAGCGATAGGTAATGATATTGAAACAAGAAGTAATATACAATGTGGTTCAATATTGATTGAAAAAATGAGTATAGCAGGAAAGTAATTAAACATGGGAAAGTTTACTAATAGCGCATTATTCCAAAAAATCATTTTTTGGATGCCTGGGCTGATGAGTTTATTGCATTATAAACGAGAATATCTCAATTTTGATATTAAAGCTGGATTGTCAGTAGCAGCGGTATCGTTACCTGTTTCAATAGCATATGCTGAACTCACCGGTGTAGGAGCAATTGCTGGCTTATATTCGACGATCTTGCCACTGATTGTGTATGCACTATTTGGTTCTTCTAAGCAATTAATCGTTGGGCCAGATACAGCAACTTGCGCAGTTGTAGCCGCTGTAGTTTTCCCTTTAGCCGCTAATGATCCCGTTTTACGTTGGCAATTAGTTGTATTATTAACCATTATGATTGGTATTTGGTGTCTAATTGCCGGAAAACTTCACCTAGGAGCTTTAGCTGATTTATTAAGCCAACCAATTTTAATTGGTCTTTTAAATGGTATTTCAATTACGATTATGGTTGATCAGCTAGCCAAAACATTGGGATTTAAGTATGACTACTCTTATTTGATTGAGCGCATTGTTTATTTCCCTTTAAAGATATCGCAGATTCATGTATTAACTGCGTTAGTGTCATTTTTTACTTTAGTGACATTGGTGGCTTTAAAAAAATTTAAACCACGTTATCCAGCACCACTGTTTGCGGTCATTATTATGACTTTTTTTTCATGGCTGTTTAATTTTGAACAATATAACGTACGGATTATTGGTAGTGTGACCAGTGATTTCATTCCAGCAGAGTCATGGTTAGATTTTGATAAAGGCTTAATGCGAAATTTAGTCGTTCCTTCTCTTAATATTGCCGTTATCTGTTTTGTTAGTATGATGATAACGGTACGAAGTTTTGCTTCTAAAAATAATTATGAAACCAATGCCGATGTGGAATTTAAAGCATTGGGTATGGCCAACATAGTTGCTGGGTTATCTCAAGGATTTGTTGTTAGTGGTACCTCATCTCGAACAGCTGTTAATGATGCTAATGGAGGTAAAACTCAGTTAGTGTCAATCATAGCAGCTGTTTTAATTGGCTTTGTGGTGTTGTTCTTTTTATCTCCATTACAATACATACCTACCTGTGTATTAGGCGTGATTTTAATTTATTCTTCGTTATCACTTATTAATTTTCAAACAATTATTCGGTTTTTTAAATTTGATCGCGATGCATTTTATTTAAGTTTAACTACACTTATTTCGGTTTTAATTATTGGTATCATTCCGGGGATGGCGCTAGCGGTTTTATTAGGATTATTTTTATTTTTGCGTCGTGTTTTTAGACCGAATGATCAGCTATTAGGTGTCGATGATAGTGGTCGAATTCATTCAATTGGTTCTGATGTTAACCCATTGAGTAATACTATGATTTATCGATTTAATTCGCCACTTACTTATTTTAATATTGCTTATTTTAAGCGTAGAATCATCAATTATATTGATGATTCTGCTGATCCGATTAATTATGTTATTGTTGATGCGATACCTTGTTTTACTTATAAAGATGTTAGTGTGTTGACGGGGATTGATGAATTGGTAAATTCATTAAAAGTTAGAAATGTCGTGCTAATTTTGGCTGGTCGACGCAAAACACTAAAAAATTGGTTTAAACAGATGAATCTTAAATTAGATAGTGATTATATTGAATTTGCTTATGACCTCTATTTTGCTGTGCGATTAGTGCAAAGTAAGGAGCATATGGACAATAAAGTGGATGAAGAAGTTATTAACTAAATATTGAATAATCATTTTTAATTAACTAAGGGTAATTATGAGTAACATCAAAGATCGTATTAAAATTGAAATGATTAGTACCGGTGATGAAGTTTTATATGGTCAAATTATTGATACTAATGCTGCATGGTTATCTGATTTTCTGTTTCAAGAAGGTATTACTATTACCTCTCGTCATACAATAGGGGATAATTTATCAATGCTGATTGAAACTTTAAAAGAGCGTAGTTTGCAAAATGATATTTTAATTGTCAATGGTGGATTAGGGCCGACTAGTGATGATCTTAGTGCTCAAGCAGCTGCACTGGCCAATAATGAATCGTTAGTTTTACACGAAGAATGGCTTAAGTCACTTGAGCGTTATTTTCTTAATCGTGGTAGAACGATGCCTGCAAGTAATATTAAACAAGCCATGTTACCTCAAAGTGCGACGTTAATTGATAATCCTATTGGTACCGCATGCGGTTTTAAAATGAAGCTGAATAATTGTTTATTATTTTTTACTCCAGGTGTGCCTTCTGAATTTAAACAAATGATTAAAAATGAGATTCTCCCCGAGATCAAGTTAAACTATCCGCTGACTGAAAGCAAACTTTGTTATCGATTAACAACAATGGGCCGAACTGAAAGCGATTTAGCACAAGAAATTGACGCCACACTTAAGATTCCAGAAAATATCACGATTGGTTATCGTGCAGCAATGCCTATTATTGAATTAAAAGCAACGGGTCCAGAAAGCCAAAGAAGTGAAATGGATAAGCTATGGCAACAAATTAAATCGATTGTTAATGCTAATTTGCTTTATGAAGGTGTATTAAATGAATTAGATGAATCAGGATTGGCTCATGTGGTATCAAAATTATTGCACGATACTAATCAATCTATCGTTATTATTGAACAACAATCAGCGGGGATGATTAGTTATCAATTGCTCGAAGCTGATGCTCCTGTCATCAAATCAGAGATTGTATCTTTATTATTGGATGACCCGAGCAGTTATTTCACAAAATTATTAAAAGAACAAGGTGCTAATATTGCAATCGGTATTATCAATTTTCAAGAAAAGAATAGTCAATTTACTTTAATTATTGCAACATTAAAAAAAGTATTGCATTTCAACTTAAAGTATATTGGCCGAAGTCAAAGTAAAAGAACTCAGCAACAAGTTTTGGCTGCAATTGCGTTGGATGGTTTACGACGTTATCTTTTAAATATGCCTATCGTCGGGCCTAATGTTTGGTTAGAGCTAATTGTATAGTTTTATCTTTTCGAATAATTTAACAAAGGTTTTTAACTTGTTACTTATATTAGTTATGGACAATTCCCTACAAAATTAAGTAGAATAACGGATCTTTCAATTGAAGCTTATAAGTTAATATATTAGAGGTAAAAATGGCTCGTGTAACTGTCCAAGATGCAGTAGAAAAAATTGGTAATCGCTTTGATCTCGTTTTAGTTGCAGCAAGACGCGCTCGCCAATTACAAGTTGAAAATAAAACACCATTAATTCCTGAAGAACATGATAAAGAAACTGTAGTTGCTTTACGCGAAATTGAGAATGGTCTTGTAAATAAACAAATTCTCGATACAGCTGAATTTCAAGCTCGTCAAGATGAAGAATCTGAAGTGCGTAATGCTCTTCATGAATCGGTACTTTTAGAAAACACTCCTTCATACGAATAAACATTGCAGAGGATTGTCCATGCAATATTTTGAAAGCTTAAAAGAGGTTGTTGCATCTTATCTTCCAGCGAAACAAGTTGAATTTATTCAAGATGCCTATTTCTTTGCGAAGCAAGCACATGATGGACAATTCCGTTCCAGCGGTGAACCTTATATTACTCATCCGGTTGCGGTAGCAACCATTTTAGCCGAAATGCGGTTAGATTATGAAACCGTTACCGCGGCACTGTTACATGACACCATCGAAGATACTCCGGTCACCTTTCAAGACATCACTCAAAAGTTTGGTAAACATGTTGCAGTGTTAGTTGAAGGTGTCTCAAAACTTGATAAGTTAAAATTTAGAAATCGACAAGAAGCTCAAGCTGAAAATTTTCGCAAAATGGTTTTAGCCATGACCGAAGATGTACGAGTGATTCTAATTAAGTTAGCTGATAGAACTCATAACATGCGTACGCTTGGTGCTTTAAGACCTGATAAGCGTCGTCGTATTGCTAAAGAAACCTTAGAAATTTATGCACCTCTAGCTCATCGTTTAGGTATTCATCATATTAAAACAGAACTTGAAATACTTGGTTTTACTGCGATGCACCCTAATCGAGCTAAAGTTCTTGAAAAAGTGGTCAAAATTGCTCGAGGCACAAGAAAAGAACTTATCCAACAAATTTTATCTGAGATTAGTGGGCGTTTAGCTGAAGCGAAAATTGATGCTCAAGTGGAAGCACTTGAAAAGAATATTTATGCTATTTATCAAAAGATGCAACTTCGTGAACAGCATTTCCGTTCGATTATGGATATTTATGTTTTCCGGATTGTAGTTGAAGATGTTGATACTTGCTATCGGGCACTTGGTTTAGTGCATAATTTGTATAAACCTCGACTCAATCGTTTCAAAGATTATATTGCTATTCCTAAAGCCAATGGTTATCAATCATTACATTCTTCATTAATTGGTCCTCATGGTACACCGGTAGAAGTACAAATTCGAACTGAAGATATGGATCAAATGGCAGAAATGGGAGTTGCTGCACATTGGATTTATAATGAGAATGATGAGTTAAACAATACCACTACTCAAATTAAAACCCAACGATGGATGCAGAGTTTGTTAGAACTGCAACAAAGTGTTGGTAATTCATTCGAATTTATTGAAAATGTTAAATCTGATCTTTTTCCAAAAGAGATTTATGTTTTTACACCAAAAGGTCGAATTGTACAATTACCTGAAGGTTCAACAGCGGTTGATTTAGCTTATGCGGTGCATTCTGATATCGGTTCCCAATGTATTGGTGCGTTAGTTGATCGTAAACCTTATCCGCTTTCTCAACCTTTAAGTAATGGTCAAACTGTTGAAATTATTACTTCTCCTGAAAGTCGTCCTAATGCAAGTTGGTTAAATTTTGTAGTAAGTGCAAAAGCCAGATCACGTATTCGACAAGCATTAAAAGCTTTGAAACGAGAAGATGCCATTTTCTTAGGACGTAAATTACTTAATCTGGCTTTAATTAAATCAAGTGGAATTGAGTCACTAACTGATAAACAAAAAGCTCGTATTGTTGAGCTGACTAAGTTGACTTCGTTTGATGATGTTTTAGCTGAAATAGGACTAGGCAATGTTATGAGCCATTTTATTGTCAAAAGTCTTGAACATAAAGCACTTTTATCAAATCAATCTGAAGCAAATAAAACATTAGTTATAACAGGAAGTGAAGGCGTATTAGTTACTTTTTCAAAATGTTGTCACCCTATTCCTAATGATCCAATTATAGGTCATGTTAGTCCGGAAAAAGGTTTATCTGTACATCATGAATCTTGTCGCAACATCAGTGGTTACCAAAATAACCCAGAAAAATATATTCCACTTAAATGGGCTCCTAATATTGAGCAGTTTTTTGTTGCAGAAATCTGGATAGATATTATCAACAATCAAGGTTCTTTAGGACATGTTCTTTCTATCATCAATGATGAGAAAGCCCATATTCAATGGTTGAATACCGAAGAAAAAGATAGACAAATTTATACCATTATTTTGCAGATTGAAGTTAAAAATACACAACAACTCAATGAGTTAATAAGAAAATTATCACTACAACAAGATGTAGTGAGTGTAATTCGTAATATTAATTAGTTCTTATGGCCAATCGTTTGCTAAACCAAATACCGCTTGCAAAATTAGCAGGAATTGGGCCTAGTTTAGAAAGAAAATTCTTTTCTCTTGGCATTAAATCTGTTCAAGATCTGTTATTACATTTTCCGCTTCGTTATGAAGACCGTTCTACATCTTCAGCTATTGGTGAGGTAGCAATTGGCGAAACAACCACTATTCAAGGTTGTATCATTAAAAGTGAAATTATCATTACCAAACGTAAAATGTTGTTGTGTCATATTCAGGATGATTCGGGTATCGCAATTTTACGTTTTCTTCATTTCAATATGGGGATGAAGGCTTCCCTAGCTCTTGGTAAATGGGTGAGTGCTTACGGTGAGATAAAAAGTGGCAGTCATTATCCGGAAATTATTCATCCACAATTTAAAATTCAAACCCAAAAAGAAGCGCATAGCGCTTTTGCTGATGCCAATGAAGAGCGATTTACACCAATTTATTCTACTACCCATGGATTAACTCAAAATGTCATTCGTAAGGCAATACAATCGGCATTAATATTGTTAAAACGCAATCCCCCCGATGAAATTTTACCAGCTACATTGAGTTCTAGATATTTGCCTGTCATTGAATCATTAGACATTGTTCATAATCCTTCATTATCTACCGATGTTGAGCAGTTAATTGCTGGCGAGCATCTGGCAATAAAACGATTTATTTTAGAAGAGTTGCTTGCTTATCATTTAAGTATGTTGCTAATTAAATGTGATAATCAAAGACAACATTCTTACCCAATGCATATTACTCAAAATTATATTCAGCCTTTTCTTGCGGCATTACCATTTGAACCGACCAAGGCGCAAAAAAGAGTGGTGCAGGATATTTATCAAGATATGGCAAAATCAGTGCCAATGATGCGATTAGTCCAAGGCGATGTAGGGTCGGGTAAAACCTTAGTTGCCGCGTTAGCCGCTTTAAATGCTATTGAAAATAAGCAACAAGTCGTCTTAATGGCACCAACTGAAATATTAGCAGAACAACATTTTCATAATTTTTGCCAATGGTTTGAGCCACTAGGGATTAAGGTTGAGCTAATCACAGGTCGTTTAACCACTAAAAATAAACGACTACGCTATAATGATATCGAATTGGGTGAAATTTCAATGTTAATCGGTACTCATGCGGTGTTCGTTGATAAAGTTAAGTTTAGCCATTTAGGATTAGTTATTATTGATGAACAACATCGGTTTGGGGTAAATCAACGATTAAGTCTTTGGGAAAAAGGTGTTAAAGATGAATTTCATCCGCATCAATTAATCATGACGGCAACGCCAATTCCAAGAACCTTAGCAATGACGGTTTATGCTGATTTAGATGTATCAATTATTGATGAATTACCTCCCGGACGAACCCCAGTAACAACTATTGTTATACCTAATTCACGTCGCGATGAGATTATTGAAAAAGTGAATAATGCTTGTCTTAATAATCGTCAGGTTTATTGGGTTTGTACATTAGTTGAAGAGTCTGAAACACTAGATGCGCAAGCTGCTGAAATGTTGGTTGAAGAGCTACGACTGTTATTGCCTCATCTAAAGATCGCTTTAGTTCATGGCAAAATGAAATCGGACGAAAAACAAGCCGTCATGAAAGCGTTTAAATCAGGTGAAACACAACTTCTAGTTGCAACAACCGTTATTGAAGTCGGGGTTGATGTGCCAAACGCAAGTTTAATGATTATTGAGAATGCTGAACGATTAGGGCTTTCGCAATTACATCAATTACGAGGACGCGTTGGTCGGGGTAGTGCAATTTCATATTGCGTCTTAATGTATCAAGCGCCATTGAGCAAAGTCGCACAACAACGGATGAAAGTGATGCGCGAAAGTAGTGATGGTTTTGTTATCGCGCAAAAAGACCTTGAAATTAGAGGAAGCGGCGAAATTCTAGGCACCAAACAAATGGGTGTCGCCAACTTTAAAGTGGTTGATTTAATTCGTGATCAACATTTAATTAGCGATGTTCAACAAGCCTCATATTATATTCAACAAGATTATCCAGAGTCTGCGCAACAACTTATTGAATGTTGGTTGCCAGAAAGACAGAAATATATAAATGCCTAGCTGTATAACTAATTGCTTAATTTGGCTGAAGATCAAATAATGGATTGCATTACAACCAAAAAACGGACTTTAAGATTATTCAAAGTCCGCTTACTTTATCTTTTTACTTTATAAGAATGAACGGTATGGGAGTTCAGGTTCATCGGTAAAGATATCTCTAAATCCACGATAGTGTTGATAGTGCATTTTCTTTTTATCGGTTGGATAAGTATATTTACCACCAACTTGCCAGAAGAATGGCGTAAATTGATACTCCAGACGATCCTTTTTCATTTGCCAAAGAACTTCAATTTCACGCGGGTCACTTTGGAAATTCGCCCATATATCGTGGTGGAATGGAATCACTACTTTAGTATTTAACGATTCCGCAGCCCGTAAAATGTCTGATGAAGTCATTTTATCGGTTACGCCGCGCGGATTCTCTCCATAAGATAACAAAGCAACGTCAATTTTATGATCATTACCATGTTTGGCATAATAATTAGAGTAGTGAGAATCTCCAGAATGATAAAGTGATCCGCCAGAAGTTTCGAATAAATAGTTAACCGCACGATCATCCATTCCATCTAAAATGGATTTATCGGTGGATGAAACACCTTTCGGTAAAGTAACTAATGAAGTTCTATCAAAAGAGTCTAAAACGCGAATGGTAATATCACCAACTTGGATAGTTTCGCCTACTTTAGCAACGATACAGCGATCTTCAGGAACTCCCCAGCTTTTCCATAATTCAACACAGGCTTTAGGGCCAATAAATTTTACTTTTGGTGAGCAGTTTTGAATGACTGCCGCCGCAACATTGACATCAATATGATCAGCATGATCATGGGTTGCCATAACAGCATCAATCTCTTTGATTGCAAAAGGATCTAGAACAAATGGGCTGGTTCTAAGATTTGGTTGTAATTCACGCACGCCACCCATTCGCATCATTTGATGTTGTTTATTCATCAATGGATTGGCGTGAGTTTTTTTACCTGTACCACACCAAAAATCGACAGAGATATTAGTATTACCTGCTGATTTTAACCAAATCCCAGTACAAGCAAGCCACCACATGGTAAACGTATTAGGTTTGACCTCTGTTGTTTCTATTTCTTCATTAAGCCACGTTCCCCATTCAGGAAAGGTATTCAATATCCAAGATTCTCTGGTAATTTCGTTTACTTTACTCATACTTTGTTCCTTTTACAATTTAATTATTAAACTAAAATCACTTCTGTGCCTTGTTCCTTTATGCTTTCAATCACTTCCTTATTTGCCTGTTTGCCAGTTATTAAAATATCAATTTTAGTAATCGGACAAAAAAGCATGCCAGAATTTGCTTTGGTATTTATCTTAGAACTATCAACAACAACGACTAATTTCTCTATTTTCTCAAGTATTTGTTGTTCTGCTACCGCACCTAATATTTCATTTTTATATAGTCCATTAGGCGTTAAAGTTTTACCACTGGTAAACATCCATTTACCTGCATAAGAATCAGTTATGTTAGCGATTGGGTTGAGAATAATATTTTGTGTTTTGTTATATAATCCTCCCATGATGATGACGTTCTCATGATCATGTTCAATCAAGTAGCACGCTAATGGAAAATAGTTGGTGATGATTGAAACATTCTTACCACACAGTTCACGACCTAACAAAAATGCTGTAGAACCACAATTAATCACGATATTTTCATCACTTCCACATAATTTGGCTGCTCTAATCGCAATGCGTGCTTTTTCATGATAATGATCAGTATTGTTATTGCCTATCGGCGCCCAAATGGGTTTTTCGACTTCAATTCGTATAATTCCATTACGAACTTTTTTTACTCTTCCATCTTGATCGAGTTTAGTAATATCTCGACGAGCCGTGGCTGGTGATATTGAAAAATAGGAGACTAATTCGGTTACTCTTACCATTCCTCGATCATTAACCATCGCTACAATTTCATTATGCCGTGATATTTCGTTCATTATTGCCTCTTATTAAGTAAATATGATTTTTTATGATTGAAAATGATATTAATTTTCGTTTAGTAATTTGTCAATCGTTTAAATCAATAATCTTAATTTTTCACTACAATGTATTGATAATAATAATTATATTTTTGGTTTTTACTTGTGGTTTTTTATCAAAATGTGACAGAAATCACATTTGTTTAGATAATAGTGTAAGAAAAGTGATCTCGATCAAAATAATCACAAACAATCATTGTGTGATTATTTGTGATTGTAGAATATAGCAGTAGTTATTCATTTCTTCGATTTGGATAACGATAAATGAGCAAAAGTTCCATCAATTCGTTTTGCGAGATGAATAATTATACAAATGACATATAAGTGGGGTTGATGTCTCCATGTTATAGCACTGATGCTATCTAAAGTTGTTAACAATCAATGAGAGGGACATATGGAAGTAATTTATAACATATTTTATATCTTTTATAGTCAAGTTATGACGAAGGCACCGTTATTGCTTGGCTTAGTTACATTGCTAGGTTATTGTCTTTTAAGAAAAGATATTACAACTATCTTAAAAGGCACTATCAAAACCATTGTCGGCTTCATGCTGTTACAAGTTGGTTCAGGCGTATTAGTTTCAACATTTAAACCTGTTATTGCTAAACTTTCTGAATATCATGGTATAACTGGATCAATTATCGATACTTATGCCTCAATGGTTGCTGTTGAAAAAGGGATGGGTGAACAGTATTCATGGGTTGGTTATGCTGTTTTATTGGCATTAGCTATTAATATCCTACTTGTTATTTTTCGTCGTTTAACTGGTATTAGAACGATTATGTTAACTGGCCATATTATGTTTCAACAAGTTGGTTTAATTTCACTTTTCTACTTCCTATTTGGTTATAGCATGTGGGAAACTATTACTTACTCAGCAATAATTACGGCATTATATTGGGGAATTTTTTCAAATATGATGTTTAAACCGACTGAAGCGGTAACTGGTGGTGCGGGTTTTTCAATTGGCCACCAACAGCAGCTTGGTTCATGGATTGCAGTAAAATTAGCGCCAAAATTGGGTGATAAAAATGATTCAGTAGATAATTTAAAATTACCAAAATGGTTACATATTTTCCATGATAGTATTGCCGCCACAACGATTGTGATGACGTTCTTTTTTGGTATCATCCTTCTTTCATTTGGTTTGGATAATTTACAAACAATGGCGGGGTCGACCCACTGGACTATCTACATTTTCGAAACCGGACTTAAATTTGCCGTAGCCATCCAAGTTATTGTTGGTGGTGTAAGAATGTTTGTGGCGGAGTTATCTGAAGCATTTAAGGGCATTTCTGAAAAATTAATACCAAATGCGGTATTGGCTATCGATTGTGCGGCTATCTATGCTTTTTCACCTAACGCCATGGTATTTGGTTTTATTTGGGGGGCATTAGGTCAATTTTTAGCAATAGCGTTATTACTGGTATTTAAATCACCAATCATGATTATTCCTGGTTTTATTCCTATGTTTTTCTCTAATGCCACTATTGGCGTATTTGCCAATCATTATGGTGGATGGAAAGCGGTAATGAAACTCTGTTTCGTTATGGGAATGGTTGAGGTTCTAGGCTCTGCTTGGGTAATTAATATCTTCGCCCAAAATGGTACGCCAATTGATTCCTGGATGGGAATGGCTGATTGGGCAATTTTATTCCCACCGATTTTACAAGGTTTATCTTTCTCTCATCTATTTATCTATGTCTTGATTGCGTTATCTCTGGTCTATATGTTCTTTGCGGCTAAATCACTACGAGCCGAAGAAGCCTTACAAAAACAACAACCAACCAATGATATTCATGATGATGTTAATGAAGCAGTAGTTGAAAAAATGGACGAAGTGGCAATTAGTGAAGGTCAACCGATTCGTATTCTTGCTGTTTGTGGTAGTGGTCAGGGATCATCAATGATGATGAAGATGAAAATTGCCAATTATTTAGATAAAAAAGGTATCGCAAATGTCATGGATTCATGCGCAGTCACGGATTACAAATCAAAACTACCTAATGTCGACATTATCGTTGCTTCTAAACATTTGATTCATGAAATCGAGGTTAATGAAGGACAACATGCATTAGGTGTCCAAAACATGTTAAATCCTCAAACTTTCGGCGATGAACTTATTGAGCTTATCAATAAAGTGAATGGTAAATAGGCAGAATATTTAAAGGAGTTCAACAATGGCTTTCAAAGAATCATTAATTGAAAATAACTCTATTTTACTCAAAGCAGAAGCTAAAAGTTGGCAAGAAGCTGTTAAGTTAGGAACAGATATGCTGGTTGCGTCTAAAGCGATTGAGCCTCGTTATTATGATGCCATCATTCAATGCGTTAAAACCATGGGGCCTTATATCATTATTGCCCCTAATTTGGCTATGCCACATGCGAGACCAGAAGATGGCGTAAACCGTACGGCTTTTGCATTAGTAACTTTGAAAAAACCTGTTTATTTTGAGGGAGAGATCGATCCTGTTGATGTACTAGTTACCCTCGCCGGCAGTACTTCTGATCAGCATATGGAAGGATTAATGGAAGTGACTCAAATTTTAGATGATGAAAATAGTGAGACAGGTGTTGATCTGGATAAATTAAGACGTTGTAACAGCAAAGAAGATGTTTATGCGGTTATCGATCGCGCGCTAAATGGAGGCTAAATGATGTTTCAAGCATTAAAACAACGCGTACTACAGGCTAATTTATTGCTACCACAATATAATTTAGTCACCTTTACATGGGGAAATGTATCAGAAGTGGATCGTGCAAAGGGAGTCATGGCCATCAAACCATCAGGGGTTGAGTACTGTGATATGACCATAGATGATATTGTTGTGGTTTCATTAACCGGCGAAATTGTCGAAGGCAAACTAAATCCCTCTAGTGATACCGCAACTCATCTCGAACTCTATAAAGCCTTTGCAAATATTGGCGGAATTGTGCATACCCATTCTCGTTATGCAACCGTTTGGGCACAGGCAGAATTGGATATTCCTGCATTAGGTACCACTCATGCTGACTATTTTTATGGTGATGTACCTTGTACCCGGCGACTAACTGATAGTGAAATTGCGACAGATTACGAAAAAAATACTGGATTAGTTATTATCGAGGAATTTAAACATCGCGGTATTGATCCTATTGCAATGCCTGGGGTTATTGTTTCTGGTCATGCACCATTTTGTTGGGGTAAAAATGCCTTAAATGCGGTGCACAATGCTGTGGTACTTGAAGAAGTCGCAATGATGGCAATTTCAACTCGACAACTTAATCAAACCATCAAAATTCAACAAACATTATCCGATAAGCACTATTTTCGCAAACATGGCGCTAATGCTTATTATGGCCAAAAATCAAATTAGATAAGGAAACCAACATGACAACACCAAAATTACAAATTGCTTTAGATCAAACAGAACTAACCTCAGCATTGGAGGTGGCAAAAAATGTTTCAGGATTTGTTGATATTATTGAAGTTGGCACTATTCTCGCCTTTGGTGCAGGAATAGAAAGCGTTAAAAATCTAAGAAAATTATATCCTAATCATATATTAGTCTGTGATTTAAAAACGACTGATGGTGGAGCGATATTAGCTAAAATGGCTTTCTCAGCTGGGGCTAACTGGTTAACGGTTTCGGCTGCAGCCCATATCGCTACCATTGAAGCATGTAAAAAAGTGGCTGACGAATTTAATGGCGAAATTCAGATCGAATTATATGGTCATTGGACACTAGAAGATGCCAAAGCATGGCGAAAATTGGGGATTAAACAGGCTATTTATCATCGTTCTCGTGATGCTGAATTAGCTGGTATTGGATGGGGAGAGGATGATTTGGTTAGAATGCGACAATTGTCAGATTTAGGTCTTGAACTTTCCATAACGGGCGGAATTATCCCTGAGGATATTCACCTATTTGCAGGAATTAAAACCAAAGCCTTTATTGCTGGTCGAGCTCTTGCTAGTGAAAATGGTAAACAAACTGCTCAAGCTTTAAGAGAGCAAATAGCTAAATATTGGTAATAGATGCGATGCAGTCAGTAAAATGACTGCATATTTGATGTTCAAATAAATATTATTAGGTTTTATTATGGCAAAATTTGCAATTAATCCGACCAATCAATCTAATTATATTGGTATTTATGAAAAGGCATTACCTAATGAACTTACTTGGCAAGAAAAGCTGCACGAAGCGAAAACATTAGGATTTAATTTTATCGAGATATCAATTGATGAATCAGAACAGCGAAGAGCAAGACTTAATTGGTCAGATGATGAGATTTATCGATTAAAGCGATTATGTGAACAATATGGACTACCATTGCATTCTATGTGTTTAAGTGCTCATCGTAAATTTCCATTTGGATCTGCAGATAAAAGTATACGTCAGCAAGCCAAAGTTATTATGAATAAAGCACTGATGCTCGCCTATAAACTAGGAATAAGGGTAATTCAATTAGCAGGATATGATGTTTATTATGAACCAGCCAATTTACAGACTCACCAGCGATTTATTGCGGGAATGCAGTGGTCAGCGAAACAAGCTGAAAAAATGGGGATAATGCTTGCCGTTGAAATCATGGATACTAGTTATCTCAATTCACTCAGTAAGTTTGAAATTCTAAAAAAAGAGGTCAATTCTCCTTATTTTATGGCTTATCCAGATGTAGGGAATATTTCTGGTTGGAATTATGATGTCTGTACAGAGCTTATGTTAAGTCGAGAGCACATTGTTCAAATACATCTAAAAGATACTTATAAGGTTAAAGCTAATTATTCTGGTCAGTTTAGAGATTTAACTATTGGCGAAGGGGAGGTTGATTTTCTTGCTATATTTAAAATACTAAAACAGATAAATTATACTGCTCCGCTTGTTATTGAAATGTGGGCAAAAGATCATAAATGGAGAGAAAACATTATAACAGCTCAAAAACGACTCAAAACCATAGCCGAAAATGCCGAATTTGTCCTCTTTAGTTAATTTTTATCTAATCATAAATTATCAATGTTCCATCTTTTATGAATTCTAAAAATGGAGCATTGATATACTTTATAAATCATTTGAAGATATATAGTTAATCCAATTATGGTAACTTTAGATTTATTAGTTGCTATTATAATTTTATTTTTAGACTCTCTGATTCTCAATAATAAAATAATTATGATTAATTGAACTAAATTTCAGCGATACTATGATGTAAGCGTTGTAATTTATATTCAATTTTTATATAACTTTTTATTATCAATAGTATAAAATTATTCAAATTTTTTTGTATCTTGCTTAGAAAACTTAATGATTTGATCTTTGCACGAATATAGCTATCGTGTAATATAGTCTGCATTATAAATCTGATTAAATTGCGAATATTTTATGAAATCCGCTCTAAAACTCTTTTCTCTTTTTTTAGTTATTTTCACCTTATTAGGCTGTGGTTTAAAAGGACCTCTTTATCATCCAGCAGAACAGTCAAATGCAATTATTGAATCTAATGATACAAATAAATTAGCTTAAAGGAATAATATGATGGATTTTTTACATTACCAAAATGGCTATTTATTGGCGGATAACGTTGCTATTTGCGATTTAGCTAATCAATATGGTACTCCTTTATATGTTTATTCTGCTGATCATATAACTAAGCAATTTCTTTCTTATCAAGAATCTTTAAAAAATAAGAAGCATTTGATTTGTTATGCTGCAAAAGCGAATAGCAATTTATCTGTTTTAAACTTATTAGCTAAACTTGGTGCCGGTTTTGATATTGTTTCACAAGGTGAATTAGAGAGAGCTTTAAAAGCTGGTGCTGATCCTAAAAAAATTGTATTTTCAGGAGTTGCAAAATCTGTTGTTGAGATTAGACGTGCACTTGAAGTAGGAATTAAATGTTTTAATGTTGAATCAGAACCTGAATTATATCGTATTAATGATATTGCTCATCAATTAGGGAAAATAGCTAACATTTCTTTACGGATTAATCCTGATGTAGATGCAAAAACACATCCGTATATTTCAACTGGATTACGTGAAAACAAATTTGGTATAAGTTATCAATTAGCTTTAGATACTTATCGTAAAGTAGCATCATTAAATAATATTAAAATAGTCGGTATTGATTGTCATATTGGCTCTCAATTAACTGAGTTGTCGCCTTTTCTTGACGCAGCTGATCGTATATTGGCATTAGTTGACCAACTAGCAGCAGAAAATATTCATCTTGAGCATATTGATTTGGGTGGAGGGTTAGGTGTTTGTTATGATGATGAACAGCCACCATCAGCGACATTACTGGTATCAAAACTAATTGAAAAGTTAAAAAATTATCCTGAACTTGAAATTGTTTTCGAACCAGGTAGATCAATCGTTGCCAATGCTGGATTACTAATTACTAAAGTTGAATATACTAAGCATCAAGATGGCAATCATTTTGCGATTGTTGATGCCGGAATGAATGATCTGATTCGACCAGCACTTTATCAAGCGTGGATGCAAGTCCTATCTGTTAAAGAATCAACAGATTCAAATACCAAAAAGATTTATAATGTTGTTGGGCCAATTTGCGAATCTAGTGATGTATTAGCTTATCAACGTGAACTTTCAGTTGAACAAGATGATCTGTTAGTTATTTGTAGTGCAGGTGCTTATGGCTTTAGTATGGCATCTAATTATAATAGTCATCCTCGACCAGCAGAAGTCATGCTTGAAAATGGTAATCAGCATAAATTGATTCGAGAACGTGAAACTTTTGATGATTTATGGCGGGGTGAATTAGTATTATAATTCATTATTAAGCTAATAATTATGTTTATTTTGTTTGATAAATCCATCTAATCAAACAAATATGATGAAAAAGTAATAAATACTGACGATTTACAATAAAAGGTAACTAGAGATGAACTTTTCAAAAATGCATGGACTGGGTAATGATTTTATGGTTATTGATGCAGTAACGCAAAATGTTCATCTTTCAAGTGAAATGATCAAACGTATATCAGATCGATATACAGGAATTGGGTTTGATCAGTTACTAATTGTTGAGCCGCCTTATTCTCCTGAAAGTGATTTTCATTATCGTATATTTAATGCTGATGGTTCCGAGGTTGAGCAATGTGGTAATGGTGCTCGTTGCTTTGCCCGTTTTGTAAGATTGAAAGGATTGACTAAAAAAAGAGTGTTAAAAGTCAGTACTATGAAAGGTAATATTGTTTTGACGGTAAATGATGATGAAACCGTTCGGGTTAATATGGGAACACCAATTTTTGAGCCTAATAAAATTCCTTTCAAAGCAATTAAAGAAGAAAAAACTTATATTATTCGAGCACAAGAACAAACAGTTTTATGTGGTGTCGCTTCAATGGGGAACCCGCATTGTGTAATTCAAGTTGAAGATGTGCTAACTGCTCAAGTATTAACTTTAGGTCCGCTATTAGAGCAACACGAACGCTTTCCTGAAAAAGCGAATATTGGTTTTATGCATATTATTGATCGAGATAATATTAATTTGCGTGTTTATGAAAGAGGCGTGGGTGAAACTCAAGCTTGTGGAACAGGAGCTTGCGCCGCTGTTGCTGTTGGCATTAATCAAGGATTATTGAACCAGCGGGTGAATGTTAATCTACCCGGAGGAAAATTAATAATAGATTGGAAAGGTAATCAGTCGCCGCTTTATATGACTGGACCAGCTACACATGTATATGATGGTTATATTGCTATTTAATTACGCTAAACTTTATGAATTTTATTAACTGATTACATAAAGACAATGAAATAAATTATGGTCGTAAAAAAAACACAAACATTGAAGTTAAAACAGCCGCGACGAAAAAAATCATTTGTTAAATTAAATGATGAAATGGTTAGCCAATATATTATTGATAACCCAGATTTTTTTATTCGAAATGCGACTCATATTGAACGCATGCGCGTACCACACCCTGTGCGAGGTATGATTTCACTACCTGAATGGCATATGGCAAGGCAACGTAATAAAATTAGTCAACTTGAGTCGGAAATCACATTACTGATGGAGCACGCAAGTGCTAACGAATTACTCTTTAATCAGTTAATAAAATTGCAATTTCAATTAATAAAAGCAAAAGATATAAACGAATTATTAGATTCTTTAAAAATTTGGGCCAAAGATTTAGGACTTAGTGGTGCCTATTTATATTTATTTGATGATAAATGGTTACTTAGTGCACCATCAAATTATCATTATTTAGCTTTAAACTCCTCGCAGTTTGATTTTATTCGTGTAAGACATTTACAGTATAGCCAATTTTATTTGGGGTCATTAAATACAACTGAATTAGATTTTTTATTACCTAAACATGGTTATGTTGGCTCTGTAGCTTTATCACTATTGGGGCAATTTGGTGATCTTGGTTTATTAATGTTTACGAGTGCAGATCCTCAGCATTATCAGACTGGACAAGGAACCTTGTTGTTAGAAAAGATCAGTGAAATATTGCCAATTCTTATTGAAAAATGGATTATGCGAAAAAAGTAAGGAAATATGATGGTTAAAATTAATCCTAATTACTCTTCTTTTTTAACCGAGCCTGTTGAGCATTTTTTAAATTATTTGAAATCTGAAAAACAACTTAGTATAAATACTCAAATTAACTATCGTCGTCAACTTTATGCGCTTATTGATTTAACTGAAGGCTTAGATATTACTAAATGGCAGGATATTGATTCATCTGCTGTGAGGTTACTTATTAGTCGCAGTCGACAAACCGGCCTACAAGCTCGTAGTTTATCATTAAGATTATCTGCATTACGCAGTTTTTTTGATTGGATGGTTAAAAACGATCAGATCTCAGCCAATCCAGCCCGTGGTGTATTAAACCCTAAATTGGGTCAACATCTTCCAAAAAATATTGATATCGATGAGATCAATCAACTACTTGATATTGAGTATAGTGATCCGCTTTCTGTACGTGATAGAGCAATGTTGGAGGTGATGTATGGTTCAGGATTACGCCTTTCTGAATTAGTAAGTCTCAATTGTCGGGAATTAAATTTAACTGAAGGTGAAGTCCGAGTAACTGGAAAGGGTAATAAAGAGCGGAAATTGCCTTTAGGCCGAGAGTCAATTAGATGGATTGAGCAATGGTTAACTATGCGAAATGATTTAAAACCGCAAGATGATGCTGTTTTTATCTCTAAACTGGGTAAGCGAATTTCACCACGAAATGTTGAAAAACGCTTTGCACAATGGGGAATAAAACAAGGATTAAGTTCACATATTCATCCGCATAAACTACGTCATTCATTTGCTACTCATATGCTTGAATCAAGCGGTGATTTACGAGCAGTACAAGAATTACTAGGTCATGCTGATTTATCTACTACTCAAGTTTATACCCATTTGGATTTTTCACATTTATCAGAAGTTTATGATTCGGCTCATCCGAGAGCTAAAAGAGGAAGAAAATAATGCATTTTTATCGTTCAATTAACTGCATTAAAGCAATCACATTCGATCTCGACGACACTTTATATGACAATAGTATGATTGTTGATAAAGCTGAAGAGGAAGTGATAAAAAATTTACAACAATATGAGCCATTACATTATTTGACATTAGATTTGTACTATCAAGAAAAAAAGTTGGTGCTCACTATAAATCCACAAATATATCATGATGTTATTGATTGGCGAGTTGAGACAATTAAATCGTTATTAAATAAAACGAATATATCTTTATCTCAATATAGCAAGATTATTGATGAAGCTATTGATTGTTTTAATTTTTGGCGTCATAAAATGGTTGTCCCTAAATCAACACATATGTTATTAACTAAATTAGCCAATAAGTATCCATTAGGGGTAATTACTAATGGTAATGTTGATGTAAATAGAATAGGTTTAGGCGATTATTTTCAATTTTCGCTAAGAGGTGGTCCTGACGGTCGTTCAAAACCATTTCCCGAAATTTTTGCTTTAGCCGCACAAAAATTAGCTATTCCTAATAATTATATTTTGCATGTTGGTGATAATTTGGAGACAGATGTCAATGGTGCGATTAATAATGGTTTTTTAGCTTGTTGGATTAATATTTTTGGACAGGATATTTATCATCTCTCAGATGCTAGATGTTTACCGCATATTGAAATAACGCAATTGCCAGAATTAGATAATCTGTTATAATTTAGTTCATATATGTATAAAAAGACAGTGAAGTTAAATGTAATTTGCATTTAATAGCTGTCTTTATTCTTTTATCCTCCTACTTACAATAATTATAAATACAATGAAAAAATTTAAAAAATTTACAACATTAATACTAATTAATGGTTGCTATAATTGCGATGGGTTAACACATCATGGAAAATAAACAGTCGTTATTAACCGACTTAAACGCAGAACAAAAAAATGCTGTTATAACTGATAGTCAATATACTATTGTTCTTGCTGGTGCGGGAAGTGGTAAAACACGTGTATTAGTTCATAGAATTGCTTGGTTGTGTGTTGAAAAAAATTATTCCCCTAACTCTATTTTTGCTGTCACCTTTACCAATAAAGCGGCAGCTGAAATGCAAGAGCGAATACAAGCTTTAGTCGGTGAAGGATACCTAAATGGTATGTGGGTAGGAACTTTTCATGGTTTAACCCACCGTTTATTGCGTATGTTTTCTCAACAAGCTAAATTACCCGAAAATTTTCAACTTATTGATAGTGAAGATCAGATCCGTCTTATTAAACGAATTTTTCGTGAACTGAAAATTGATGAAAAGCAATGGTCACCGAAAGAGTGTGCTAATTTTATTTCCGCACAAAAAGAAAAAGGGCTTAGAGCAGATAATCTAAAACCAGAAGATCCGAAACAAATAATGTGGCAAACAATTTATCGTGATTATCAAGCAATTTGCGACAGAGTTGGTTATGTTGATTTCTCAGAATTAATTTTGAGAGCATATGAGTTGCTTTGTAGTAATGACAATGTTTTAAATTATTGTCGCCATCGTTTTTCAAATATATTAATAGATGAATTTCAAGATACTAACAAAATCCAATATTGGCTGGTGAAAAAATTAGCTGGAGACACCGCAAATGTAATGATTGTTGGTGATGATGATCAGTCAATTTATAGTTGGCGTGGAGCTAATGCCGATAATTTACAAATGTTTATCAATGATTATCCAGAAACTGAAATTATTCGCCTAGAGCAAAATTATCGATCGACAGGCATTATTTTAGATACTGCAAATAAATTGATTGCTAACAATCAAAATCGGTTAGGTAAAAATTTATGGACCGACAGTGGTGACGGAGAAAAAATTTCACTATATATCGGTTTCAACGATATTGATGAAGCAAGATTTGTTGTAGGCCAAATCAAAAAATATCATGACGATGGTCATAATTATGCTAGCTGTGCCATTTTATATCGTAATAATGTGCAATCACGTATTTTTGAAGATACCTTATTACAAGCTGGCGTACCTTACCAAATTTATGGTTCGATAAGATTCTATGAAAGGCAAGAGGTTAAATTAGCTTTAGCCTATCTACGATTATTGCATGACCATGATAATGATATGGCATTTGAAACTACGATAAATACTCCAACTCGTGGAATTGGTAATGTTACTTTAGACAAAGTTAGATTATGTGCTAAGCAGAATAATATTTCGTTATGGAATGCATGTTTAATGCTGATCCAAAAAAATGCTTTAACTGAAAGGCAACGCTCAGGTATTAGTCGTTTTTTAGAATTAATGGAATCTATTCATGTCGAAGTTAATGAATTACCATTTTATAAACAACTAGATGCAATTATTAAATTATCTGGCGTATTGCAAATGTATGAACAAGAACCAGGCATCAAAGGACAAGCACGATTGGATAATCTAGAGGAGCTTGTTTCATCTGCAGAGCAATTTTTTAGAGTTAACCAAGATAATGTAATTCAAGACAATGAAACAGGCAAAACCTTAACTGTTTTAGAATCATTTTTAGCATTTACCTCTCTTGAAAGCCGTGACGTAGCAAATCAACAGGACTCGGTGCAATTAATGACTTTACATTCAGCGAAAGGATTAGAATTTGACAATGTTTTTATTGTTGGATTGGAAGAGGGTATTTTTCCTGCACAACGTTCCTCTCAAGAACGAGACAAAATGGAAGAAGAAAGACGCTTAGCCTATGTCGGTATTACCCGAGCACGTAAGTTTTTAACGCTTTCTTTGTCTGAATTAAGGCGACTTTATGGGCGTGATGAGCGTAATTTGCCATCACGTTTTTTAGCTGAATTACCAGTTGAAAATTTACAAGAAATCAGTTATCGAGCTAATTTAACATCATTTAATAATGATGATGATACTTTCACTAAAGATGAGCAATTCTATCAAGATCGTAAAAATTCATATATTAAGAAGAAAAAAGAAAGCGATGGATACACATTAGGTAGGAAAGTTAAGCATAATCGTTTTGGTGAAGGTACCATTGTTAATTTAGATGGCGAAGGTGAGCATAGACGAGTGCAAATTGCTTTTGTTAATGAAGGGGTTAAATGGTTAGTTGTGAAGCTGGCAAATCTTACCTTAATGTAAATAATAAAATACTAAACAATCAAAGGATACTAAGTTTTAGCTTAGTATCCTTTATTGAACATTATAATTATTGCTAAGATTGCTCTTGCACTGACGAAGCAAATATCTCTTCAAATGGTTGATCTGTTCGATTACATATCCATTTTTCATTAATTAAATCAAAATGATAGCCTTGTTTTTGTGTTGCTAACCAAACTTGAAAAAGTGGTTCTTGAGTATTAACAATAATTTTACTATTGTTTGGAAAACTAATGGTAATAACGTTGCCATTAGTTTCATAATCTAAGTCTATATCGTGTTCGTCAGCGTATTTATCTAGGTATAATTCGATTTGGTAAAAAAGTTGATCGGTTAAGGCATGGAATTGCGTGATATTCATATTGATGTGATTAAAATTATACAGTTAATAAATTGATATTAACATAAAAAAAAATACTCCGCCACCGCTAGGTGGCAAGAGTAAAAACAAATGAAAATCGAATTAATTATTTAATGGTAACGAACAAGCAATAACGAGTAATTTATGCTTTTCATCGCCTTTATCTGCTCTCGTCCAGCGATTTGGAATATCAATAGTATTTACTAATTTACCTTCGGCAAAATAGTTCTCGATAAGTTCAATTTTACCTTTAGCAATTTCTTTTTTATCACAATTAGCATAGTGATTAACAACTATTGTGTGATATGGTGTTTTTACATTATCAATATTTTGAACTAATGCTGGAATGTAATTGGTAACTTCTTTAAAAATTCGAATTTTATCGTTATAAGGATGTGATTTTATGGATTTTTTATCAAGGTAAGTATAACCAATGGTGTTATCCTCGTCAGTTTTAGATAGGGGTATAAATTGTTCACCTATTTTAGGATTACTTAGCATTACCTCAACTTCTTTAGCTTGAGCTGCTAATTCATCTTGAGTAAAGGCTTTCTTTTCTTCTGCATGAGTGATAGTAATAAAAGAAAAGAGCATTAAACATAAACATAATTTTTTCATTTAAATTTTATCTCCCTCTTTTTCGCTATTTTCAATTGGTTTATCTTGTTGAGTATGAGATTGTTTTTCTTGAGCTTCTTTTTGTTCTTTTTCTTTTTGTTTTTTTAATTTATAGGCTTTGATCTTTTCTTGACGCTCTTTATCCATTTGTTCATCAAGTGGTTTCATATCCGGACGATCTTTATAAAGAATATCTTTCTTTACATCTCCTTGAATTGAGCAAAGTACACGATTTTGTTTATTAGAAACATTCTCTAAATAAAGTGATTTTTCAATGGTACCTAGTTTGGGTACTACATTATCGATTGAATAAGGATTATCCTGCCAATTAGATTGTTTAGCATTGAGATCATAAATTTTGGAATTAGCAATATATACGGTTTCATTATATTTCAACCATTTTAACTTATTAAGTGTGTTGATAATTTCATCTTGGCTATTATCAAAAATAAATCCCCAATAATAATATTGTCCAGATAAATTTGTTGAAATATAGATGTTTTGATAACCAGTTATCGTTAATCCATGGTATTTAATAGGTTTTTTGAAATTAACTTTATCTTTATTTTGTTGATGAATTGATTCTACAGGAATATAAGTGACATTATCGGTTGTTATTAAATCAACATACTGACTAATTAATTGTTTATTTTCAGCTAATTTTTCAAAAAAATGATTATCACAAGTAAGAAAACTATCTACTACCTTGTCTGTAATGTTTACTTCATTATTTTGCGCGAAAACCATGCAAGAAACGAGAGAAGAACAAACAAGCACAGTAAGTTTTTTTATTATCATAGAGCGGTTCCTTTCATCAAAATCACGCTAATTGTTTGTAATAGTATTGTAAAGTAATGTAAATATTTATGTCAATCTAATTGAAATTATTTTGGACCAAAATTAGTAAATCGCCGTTTTTAAAAGAGATTTCTACTCTATCATCTATAGCTTTGTTACGCAAACTAATGTAGCCACCAAGAACTAGTGTTTGGTTAGTTAAAGGGTATTTAAAGCCTGTTATAGTCAAACTAGTTACTGTAGACAATGGCATTAACGAAATTATACGATTTTTCACGTGGTGGATGATCTGATGATGATCAGCGAAGAAAAAATGGCAATAATTGTCATAAAACATCATGTTAAATTGGTGATAGTATTGCATTGCTATAGATAAGTTACCTAAGAAATGATCACTGGCTCCTCCTGATGCACCATATATTGAAAATGATGTAACACCTTTACTATTTAAAAATAGTAATGCTTTTTCAAAATCAGGTTTAGATTGATCTGGAGTATGAATAATTTGTGTTTTTAACGGTATCGCCCTAGTAGAGTCGATGCTATCTAAATCACCGATAATGAAATCAGGTTCAATGGCTGATGTAAATAAATAACTATGATAGGCACCATCAGTACAGGCAATATAAGTATAATCTTTTATATTACTCGGAATATCTTTTGGTGGTTCACCATTGACAAATAGTAGTGCTGTTTTTTGCATGATTATTTCCATTAAATTAATTTATAACATTAATGTATATGCCATAATAATTGCATCCTCTTGATGACCATCAACTGTTGGATAATAATTTTTTCTCACTGTTATTTGGTTAAAACCCATTGAATGATATAACTCAATTGCTGGCGTGTTAGATTTTCTAACTTCCAACCATAAAGTTGAAATAGCCTGCGGTGAGTTAATGGCTATTAAGTTATCAATTAAATGATTTAATAATGCTTTAGCTAATCCCTGTTGTCTGTATGCAGGATGTATTGCAATATTAAATAAAGTTGCTTCGTCGGCAACTTGTTGGCAAATACAAAAGCCGACTAGCTTATTACCAACAGTTATTTTAAGATTGATATAACGTTCACCTTGATTTGAAAAAAAAGTTTCTTTGGACCAATGGATAGGGTGGCATATGAGTTCTAACTCATATGCTTCCGTTAAATCATGTTCATTCAGGATGGAAATTGTTTTCATATTCACATAACAGCTGCCAAAGTTTACGTTTTTGGTATGGATCTTTAGCTAGCGAATCTAAATCACAGGTATTAATGGTTAAACTATTTTGCCATGGTTCATTGCTAAGCACATCTATAAACCATGTCACTATTTTTACTTCATCCGCCGAAATAATTAATTGCGAAGGGGTAAGAAATAACACTTGTTCTTCTGTTAAACGAATGGCTTTTAAAATATCGTAATATATTTTTTGTGTTGGTTTTTGTTTAGCAACAACAATTAAACGAATTTTATCGTCTATATGAGTCGCAAGTTCACCCTGAAAAACGGTTGTATTGCGTAAAACATATTGAGTAATATTACACTGTTTAAGATACCAATCAGTTTGTGTCATTGTCAGATTACGGTTTTACTAGGGATTAAAGGAAGTTAATTGTATAATCTTCGCTTCAATTTATAAAGGTTTTTCATTGAGGCATTATGGCAACATCTGTTTTTACTCCAGCTAGCCAAGTACTTGAACGTCATCAGTCATTTTTTGATGATAAAAATATCCTTATTGCTGGTGATATTCAAGATAATTATCCTGCGGTCATTTCAGCAAATCTTGTTAAGATTCATTGTTCCCAATATCATACTTTTTTAAACTTTAAAAATAGTAAACGAATGAATAGCACTATATTTTCGCTCTATCCTGATACATCTTTTTATAGTGATATAAATACCCTCATTTATTATTGGCCTAAGACTAAGAGTGAAGCACAATTTCAATTATCGTTTTTATTAAACAATATGCCCAAAGAGAGTGATATTTTTATAATAGGTGAAAATCGTACTGGGGTAAAAAGTGTTGAAGGGTTATTAGCGGATTTTGGCACCATCCAAAAAATAGATAGTGCCAGACGGTGTGGTTTATATCATTTTCGTGCAGATAGCCGTTTGGCTTTTGATTTAAAAGAGTGGTGGTTAAGTTATCATTTAACGATTGAAAACCAAGCTATCGAAATTAAGAGCTTGCCAGGTGTATTTAGCCAAAAAGGTTTGGATGCAGGAAGTGAATTATTATTGAATGCATTGATGGAGCAGAGTGATATTATTAAAGGCAACGTTCTCGATGTAGGTTGTGGCTCAGGTATTTTATCGACAGTTTTAGGTAAGTTATATCAAGATCTAAACTTAACATTAACCGATGTTAATAGCGCCGCGTTAGAATCTAGTAAAGCTACTTTAGCTGGCAATCACATTGCAGGAAAAGTTATTGCTAGTGATGTATTTTCAGATATCAATGACAAGTATCACTTAATTATCTCTAATCCTCCTTTTCACGATGGTAAGGAGACCAGTTACACGGCAGTGAACAAACTGATTAAAGAAGCTAAAAAGTACTTAAAATTAAATGGCTATTTTTGTATTGTGGCAAATTCATTTTTGCCTTATCAATCGATTTTGGATGAGACCTTTAAACAGGTTGACGTTATTGCGCAAACAACCAAATTTAAAGTCTATCTAGCCAGTCATTAATCATTAAAGATAATCAAATATTCATGCGTGAGTTAAATCAATCAAATCACGCGTGAAAACTGATGTTGTCGGACTAAGCGACGCATATAGATATCAAAGCACATACAAATATTGCGTATTAGCAAATGACCTTTAGGTTGAACAACGATGCTATCTTGATTAACGATTACTAGTCCATCTTGGGCTAATGGTGCAAGTAGTTTTAAATCGTCAGCAAAATAGTCATCAAATTTAATGTGATAAAGTTGTTCAATCGTTTTTTTATCAAGATGGAAATGACAAATTAGCTGCTTAATCACATCTCTGCGTATTTTATCATCTTGGTTTAAGGTAAAGCCTTTCCATAGACCATGACCTTTTTGTTCAACCAAAGTTTGATATGATTTTAGATCTTTCTGATTTTGCGCATAACTATCACCCAGCATGCTAATTGCTGATACTCCAAGCCCCACTAAATCCGCATCGCCTTTAGTGGTGTAACCTTGAAAGTTACGATGCAGCTGATTTTGCTGTTGAGCTATAGCTAACTCATCGGTTGGTTTGGCAAAGTGATCCATGCCGATAAATTGATAACCAGCTTGGGTTAATTTTTCGATACTGGTTTGTAAGATCTTTAGTTTTTGGTTAGCACTGGGTAGATCATGGTCTTTAATTTTACGTTGAGCAGCAAAACGGCTAGGTAAGTGTGCATAATTAAACACACTTAATCTATCAGGAGAAATATCAATAACTTTATTTAATGTCTCGGTAAAACTTTCAACGGTTTGCTTAGGTAATCCATAAATTAAATCAAGACTAATCGATCGAAAATGATTTTTTCGTGCTTGGGCAATTAATGAGCGGATCAAATTCTCATCTTGCTCACGATTAATAAGGTTTTGAATTTCATGATTGAAATCTTGAATCCCCATACTTAACCGATTAAAGCCAAGTTTGGCAAGATGATCGATAGTTTGTGGGCTGATTTCTCTGGGATCAATTTCAATGGATAGCTCGGCATCTTGAGCAAAGTTAAAGTGTTGCTTTATAGAGGTAATTAATCGGCTTATTTCATCGTCAGTCAAAAAAGTTGGTGTACCACCCCCCCAATGCATTTGAGTGACAATTCGATCTTTGAACAATTCAGCTCGTTTGGTTATTTCAATATCTAATATATCAAGATATCGGGTAACTTTATGAGTTTGCCGGGTTACCAGTTTATTACATCCGCAGAAATAACAGAGTTTGTGACAAAACGGAATATGAATATAAAGTGATAATGGTCTATGAGGATAACAAGAAGCGGCTGAAATAAAGTCTTGCTCAGTAAACTGTTCGTTAAATTCAAGTGCTGTTGGATAAGAGGTATATCTTGGACCTGAATAGTTATATTTTTCAATTAACTCTTGATCCCAGAGTTGCGATTGAAGCATATTATTATTTTTTAATTCTACTTTTGACATTGCCACTTCCATAACGTTTTGCTGTATTAGGCTGTTTGATCTTTAATTGCGTTTTAATTTTAAGTCGATTTATTTTTTTCAAATATAATAATGTGCAAATAAATAATCCCAAGTACAAACCTAGCATAATAAATATTGGCATGATAGATGGCTCTTTATGGTGATTTGTATAAAATTATTGATTTGGCATTGATATTGAATCAAATTAACTTACTTACGCTTAAGTAGGCCGACGATATCTTCTTTAGCCTCGTCTAACTCCTCATCGTCTTCAAAATCGTCATCTTCAATACCTAACTGTTTCATCAGTTGATCAATGCGATCTAATTTATTATCGAGATAAGATTGTTGAGGATCAGTCAATGTTTTGCCTTGCTCAACCAAATCAAGTAAATGATCTAGTTTAGTATCATTTTCAAGTTGTTCTAACTCTTGTTGTGGTGTTAATTTAATTTTTGGCGGTTGATTAACTTTATTCTTTATCGATGAATCATTGGTTTGTAGCAATGAAATTGCTTTTTTGCTGCCAATGCGAGGATCTTTAATTGTATTGGTGGATTTTTTATTTTGATTGTTATCTGTTCCATTAAAACGAGAACCACTAGGTAAACCTTTATGTTTACGTTTGCGCTTGAGTTCGCGTGACTCTTCATTAATCTCTTGACGGTT
Source organism: Gilliamella sp. N-G2 (assembly GCF_002142215.1). Lineage (GTDB taxonomy): Bacteria > Pseudomonadota > Gammaproteobacteria > Enterobacterales > Orbaceae > Gilliamella. The sequence goes on along the minus strand of NZ_NAST01000006.1, from coordinate 26,485 downwards.
TTTTTTAGGTTTTAGTTTCGATTTATTTTTTAACATACAATCTCAATTTGATATCTAGTTATTAATGCATTAAACCTATTTTACCAGTAACTGGTTAATATAGCTATGAGCAGAAGGTAATGCGAATTTATGATTGTAAAAAAATAGATTTAGTATAATCTGAGCCAAATAATTTTTTAATTACTGAGCAATAGAGAATAAAACATGAAAAATCATTTGAGCCCCTATATGCAATTTACCCGACAAGAGTGGGCAGGCTTGCGTAATGCGGTACCGATGACTTTAACAGCCGAGGAGCTAACTTCACTACAAGGAATTAATGAAGACTTATCAATGGATGAAGTAAGTGAAATTTACTTGCCTTTATCTCGATTACTCAATTATTATATTAATAACAGTTTTAGCCGTCAGGCAGTCTTATCAAAATTTCTAGGTAAAAGCCAAAAAATACCTTATGTTATCGGTATTGCTGGTAGTGTTGCTGTAGGTAAAAGCACTACAGCCCGTGTCTTACAAGCATTATTAACTCGTTGGCCAGAGCATCGTAAAGTTGCGTTAGTGACGACCGACGGTTTTTTATATCCGAATCGTTATCTTGAAGAACGTGGTATCATGAATAAGAAAGGATTTCCTCAATCTTATGATATCAAAAAATTGATTAATTTTGTTGCTGATGTAAAATCAGGGCAGTCAGAAGTTAAAGCACCGGTTTATTCTCATTTAGTTTACGATATTGTTGAAGATGAACATATTGTTGTTGATAGTCCAGATATTTTAATTCTTGAAGGATTAAATGTTTTACAAGGCACCATAAACTATACTCAAGCTAATAATCGTGTATTTGTTTCTGATTATGTCGATTTTTCGATCTATGTCGACGCACAATTACCGCTATTACACGATTGGTATGTTAACCGATTTTTAAAATTTAGAGCTGGGGCATTTAGTGATCCTAACTCTTACTTTAACCACTATTCAATGCTTCCAGAGGAAGAGGCCGTGAATATTGCTAACCGCCTTTGGCGAGATATCAATGAATTAAATTTGATTGAAAATATCCTACCAACACGGGAACGAGCAAGTTTAATTTTAACCAAAGGTAAAGATCATAAAGTAGATTGTGTTCAATTAAGAAAATAAACTTAAGGGGAATCAATATGAAATCAGCAATAAGGTTATTAAGTAAATTAAGCATTATCACTTTAGTTACTGCATTTTCGGTAAATAGTTATGCATCAAGCAATGACGAAAACCAAGGATTAAATTGCGATGCTAAAAAGCAAGCAATTGAAACGAAAATAGAACAAGCTAAAAAAGCAAATAATAGTAATGAAGTGAATGGTCTTGAAAAAGCGTTGCAAGAAGTTAATACCAATTGTACTGATGAAACTTTAGAACAAAAATATAAAAGATTAATAGTTGAAAAAACTAAAGATGTTACAGATAAAACCAAAGAATTAGCTGAAAAAACTAAAGAGTATGCAAAAGATAAAGTTAATGCTCATCAAGATACAATCGATGCATTAAAAGCGAAATTAAATGATGCCGAAAAAGAATTAGCTGATGCTAAAGATAAACTTGCTGATTATTACAAGCAATTGACCAGCAAATAAGTTATATTTGACTTAAAAAGTGCTTTCCTCACATTTTTTATCTAAGTTCTCAATAAATAAGCACCTTTGATCTAGGATTAATGGTGCTTTTTGTTAAGACACGCAACGTTGCTTAAACTGGACTTTTTTATTTAAAAAGAGTATGGTGGGCGCCTAATTACGTGGTTCGTGAACCTCCCACGCTAAAAAACTAAGGAAAAAAATGAGTAATATAACACTACTTGGCGATCAATCCGTTCGCTATCCTACTGACTATTGTCCAGAAATTTTAGAAACATTTGATAATAAACATCCAGGAAACGATTATTTTGTAAAATTTAATTGTCCTGAATTTACCAGTCTTTGTCCAATTACTGGCCAACCCGATTTTGCGACTATTTATATTTCGTATGTGCCAAATATAAAAATGGTAGAAAGTAAATCACTCAAGCTATATCTATTCAGTTTCCGTAATCATGGTGATTATCATGAAGATTGCATCAACATTATTATGAAAGATCTAATTAAGTTAATGGATCCTAAATATATTGAAGTTTGGGGCAAATTCACGCCGCGCGGTGGAATCTCAATTGATCCATATGCCAATTATGGTAAAGCTGGCACCAATTGGCAGCAAATAGCGATGAATCGTTTAGCTAATCACGATCTTTATCCTGAAAAAGTTGATAATCGTTAATCTTTTCAACCCAACAGTATTACGAAATAGTTAAATTGGAATAAAGAAACATGCAAAATCGTAAAGCACTAGTGATATTTTCTGGTGGGCAAGACTCTACCACCTGTTTACTGCAAGCCATTGCTGATTATGGACGCGAAAATGTGGAAACCATTAGTTTTCAATATGGGCAACGGCATGTTATTGAACTTGAAAAAGCTAAATGGATTGCTGAAGATCTTGGCGTTAAACAAACGGTGATCGATACTTCGGTGATTAAACAGACCACTAATAATGCTTTGATTGATGACTCGCAAGAAATCAAAGCGGCCAAAGAAGGGGATTACCCGAATACTTTTGTAGACGGTCGTAATATGCTGTTCTTACTTCTAGCAGGTTGTTATGCCAAGCAACAAGGTATACCTAATGTTATTATTGGTGTCTGTGAAACCGATTTTAGTGGTTATCCTGATTGTCGAGATATCTTTATCAAATCAATGAATGTATCGATGAATCTGGCTATGGATTACAACTTTAATCTAATCACGCCACTGATGTATCTAACCAAAGCCCAAACATGGGAAATTGCCGATAAACTTGGCTGTTTGGCTTATGTCCGAAAGCATACGCATACTTGTTATTATGGTGTAGATGGTGGATGTGGCCAATGTCCTAGCTGTATTCTTCGCGAAAAAGGTTTAAATGAGTATCTTAATCATTCAAATTAATTGTAACACTGGGTTCACTTACGCCATTAAAAAAGGAAAAATTTATGTATCTGAACACTAATTCAGAACAAACTTGCCAATTTACTTACGCACAACAAATGAAAGCTCTTGGTTGGCTTTCGTTTTTTCATATTTTGGTTATTGCTTCAAGCAATTACCTGGTACAAATCCCTTTTGATATTTTTGGTTTCCATACCACTTGGGGAGCGTTTACCTTTCCATTTATCTTCTTGACTACTGATTTAACTATTCGGGTCTTTGGCGCGAGTTTAGCGAGAAAGATTATTTTTGTGGTGATGATTCCCGCTTTACTATTTTCTTATTCTATCTCAGTATTGTTTTTTGAAACCCACTGGATGGGATTTTCTGCGTTAGCCGAGTTTAATAGCTTTGTTTTTCGCATCGCTTTAGCGAGTTTTGCCGCTTACTTAGTAGGTCAATTGATGGATATTACGGTGTTTAATTATCTACGTAAAAATAGAGCATGGTGGGTAGCGCCTTCAGCATCGGCAATATTAGGCAATGGTATTGATACCATTGTCTTTTTTGCGATCGCCTTTTATAAAACAAACGATGAATTTATGGCTACGCATTGGGTCGAAATCGCCACTATCGATTATAGTTTTAAAATTATAATCTGTGGTCTATTCTTTTTACCATTATATGGAATTATTTTAAACTTTATCTTAAAGAAATTAGTTATCAAATCCCAATAAATTGACTTTAAATTCATGTAACGTTTATTACTTATCTGGCAGTTAAAGTTCATTGGCAATTCTAACTGCCTATTTTTCTCTCTCAAAAAAGACCGTTCCTCAAAAATTTAACTAACTTCATAACTTAATTATAAAAAAATTTCAAAATTTGATTAAAGAAGTTTTGCCAAACCTTGTTTGAAAGTGCATAATATTGTTAAAAAAACAGCCAGTACATTTATTGTAACAATAAGGGATTAGGTGAAATAATGAGATTTATAAAACACTTAGCGGTGTTAAGTTTATTTTTAATGCTATGCGCTTGTGATGATCAGAAAGATAAAACAATAGAGTCACAACAAACTGATAAAACTGAGGTGGCAACAGATGTCATTGACAGCAAAACCGATGCTGTTGCAACAGAAACTTTAACTGAAGCTAAGGTTGTATCTGAGTCTGAATCTCATAATGTCTTCAATCCAACTCCAGAGTTAATTGAAAAGTATAAAGGTAAACAATTAACTGTCATTGATAGTTCTGAAGTTATTATTGATGGTTCAAGTACTTTAGTAGTGACTTTTTCGGTACCTCTTAATCCTAAGTTGAATTTTTCTAATTTACTCAGATTAGTTGATAGAAAAACAGGTAATGTTGATGGAGCATGGGAATTATCTGATAATGGTTTAGAGCTAAAACATCGTTATCTTCAACCAGATCGACAACTGGTTTTAACCATTGATAAATTATTATCAGCTATCAACGACAGTCATTTAGAATCTGTTTACCAAAAAGAAATTACGACTCAAGACCGCCAACCTACAGTAGGTTTTGCAAGTTCGGGTATATTACTACCAAGCAAATCTATGAGCGGATTACCTGTCACAACGCTGAATGTAAATAAAATTGATATTAACTTTTTTAAAATTAAACCAGAAAAATTATCTAAATTAGTGGATGATTTTGGTTTTATTGATTTGCTTTCGATTTGGCGTTCAAAAGAATTGACTAAATATGCTGATTTAGTTTATTCATCAAGATTCGATCTTCATCCAAAACCTAATGCACAAGAAACAGTTTTAGTAAACCTTGCTAATATTGCTGAACTTAATCAAGAAGGTGTTTATATTGCTGTGATGAATGAAGCAGGTATTTATAACGAATCGAATCCAGCAACTTTGTTTTCAATTAGTAATATTGGTGTGTCAGTTCATCGTTATAAAAATGCTAAGATAGCAGTAATGACTCATGGTTTAGATAATGGTAAACCATTAGCAAATATTGATTTATCATTAATGTGTCGTAAAGATGAAAATAGTAAAAAATGTCATACAATTTCAGCAGTAACAGATCAAGATGGTTATGCTGAATTTGACCTAGGTAATAATTATGACTATTCGTTATTAACAGCCAGTGATGGCCAGCAAACTTCGTTTGTTAATATTGATCGTAATGCGCTTAATTTGACTGATTTCAATTTGTCCGGTAGTCCTTTTTATCAAAAACAATTGTTTGTTTTCGGACCTCGTGACCTCTATCGTCCAGAAGAAACCGTCTATTTTAATGCATTATTACGTAATGCTGATGGGCAATCATTACCAGATCAACCTATTATTGTTGATATTCTTTCTCCTGATAGTCGAGTGATTAAAAATTACCAATTAAAAAGTAATGCTGATTTAAATGGTTTATATCAAGAAACATTTGATATTCCTTATGATGCCGCAACAGGTAAATGGGCAATTCGTTTTAATTTAGGCGATGATGATTATCGTTACTGGAACTTTAAAGTTGAAGAGTTTTTGCCTGAACGTATGGCAATGGAAATAAAAAGTACTACAAGCGGGGCGGTTCTTAATAACGAAGATATTAACTTTAATGTTAAAGGTTGGTATTTATATGGTGAACCAGCAATAGGTAACAGTTTAGAAGCTAATCTCTATTTAAAGAACGTCGATTCAGTTACTGGTCTAGCTGACTTCAAAATTGGAAAAGTGACAGACGAAAGCCTATATCGTGAGCTTGATTCTCTTGAGGTTGAGTTGAATGATGATGGTTTAACTCAAATTGAGGTTAGCAAAGATAATTGGTCTGGAACAGAGTCTCCTATTAAAGTTGTTTTACAAGCAAGTCTACTTGATTCAGGCGGTCGACCGGTTACACGTTATGCGTCACAAACCATATGGCCGGCAGATAAATTACCTGCAATTCGAGCACTATTTGAAGATTCACCATATTATGATTGGAATCAGGATGAATATTATGATCGTCCTACCGTTGACATTGACCATAATGCCGAATTTGAAATTGCTTACATTAACCTTGAAGGTGAAAAGTTAGCTACAAATTCACTAAAAGCTCGGTTGATTCGCGAACGTCGTAATTATTATTGGACTTGGTCAGATGAGGATGGTTGGCAATTAAACTATAATTCTAATGAATATATGGTTTCAGAAAATCAATTATCTATTGATGCAGGTAGTACAACAAAAATAAGTTTCCAACCAACTGATTATGGCTCTTATCGCGTTGAAGTTGTTGATCCTCAAACTAACGTTATGACAAGTTTCCGTTTTTGGGCTGGTTATGATTGGGAAGATAATACTCGTGGCACAAAATCTGTACGGCCAGATCAAGTTAAGTTAACTATTGATAAACCATCTTATAAAGTTGGCGATATAGCCAGAGTGAATGTGCAGGCACCAGTTGCTGGCTCCGGTTATATCTCTTTAGAAAGCAATGGTGGTACCATTTGGAAAAAATCAATAACTATTGATGAAAATGGTTTAGATGTTGATATACCTATTGAAAACTGGGGACGACATGATATCTATATTAGTACTATGATAGTTCGTCCATCAACAGATGCTGCTGTACAAACAGTTAAACGAGCAATTGGGTTATTATATTTACCAATTGACACAACAGACCGTCAGTTAAATGTTGCAATCAATGCACCAGCTCAAGTTGAACCAGAAACTACTGTACCAATAAAAATCAAAATGGATAAACAGTTTATTCAAAAGGATAAAAAAGTCACCGTTTTGGTTTCTGCAGTTGATTCCGGTGTATTAAATATAACTGATTTTGTTACACCCGATCCATATACAGGATTTTTAGGTCGTAAACGCTATGATACCAGTATTTACGATGTTTATGGTAAATTGATTGAAGCTTCAGGTCGTAATGTTAATATGAGCTTTGGTGGTGATGCGATGGGTGCTGGTGGTAAAAAACCATTAAATGACGTCCTAATTGTAGCACAACAACTTGAAACTATTCAGTTAAATGATGAAGGCGAAGGGATAATTAACTTACCATTGCCTGATTTTAATGGTGAACTACGAATAATGGCGCAAGCATGGGATAACAATCGTTTTGGTAAAGCTGAAAAAACGATGAAAGTTGCTGCTCCTGTTATTGCTGAATTAACAACACCTCGATTCTTATCTGGTGGTGATCAGGCGATTTTAGCGTTAGATTTACATAATTTGACTGGTAGTACGCAAAACATGCAAGTTGAGGTATCAACTAGTGGTTTGCTTCATCAAAATGAAACAAAATCAGTTACTGTAAAACTAGATAGTAAACAGAAAGATATTATTAAGATTCCTGTTGCTGCCGATTACGGTTATGGTAAAGGAACAATAAAGATAGATGTAAAAGGCATTTTGCTTGAAGATAATTCTGATTTTAATATTAGTCGTTCTTGGACAATTGGTGTAAGACCTGCTTATGCCGCAACTTCAAGATCTTATGTCGCAGCATTGGATGCAAATGAAAGCTGGCAATTATCAGACCAAGCTTTAACTGGTTTGATCGAAAATACTGTTGAAGGGCAGTTAGTGGTCTCTAACCAGCCACCACTAAACATTTCACAATATATTAAAAGTTTATTTGCTTACCCTTATGGTTGTTTAGAACAAACTACGAGTGGTTTGTTCCCATCTTTATATGCTAACAGTGAACAATTGGCACAGTTAGGTATTAAAACTGATTCTGATGAAAAGCGCCGTGAAAAAGTTCAAACAGGTATTTCACGTATTTTATCAATGCAACGTAGTAACGGAAGTTTTGGATTATGGAGCAACTATAGTGAAGAAGAACATTGGCTAACAGTTTATGCAACAGACTTTTTATTGCAAGCTAAAGAACGCGGATATCAGGTTAATGATAAAGCGCTTGATGCTGCAATGACACGTATTGGGCAATATATTTATGATTCTTCGGCATTTAATAATCTTAGTTATTACGGTGATTTAGATGTGCTTGAATTTAATAAATTGTCTGTTAAAGCTTATGCCTTAATGATACTTTCTAAACAAGAGAAAATCACTTCTGCAATGCGTAATGAAATTAATCAGTTAACCGATAAAATAATGAACAGTGATACATCATTTATCTATTCTCCATTACCTTTAGCCCATTTAGCGGTTACTGCAAAATTAAATGGTTATCAGGAAACCTATGACAAATTACTGCCGTTGGTTTTTACTACCCCATATAAATATAATGATAGGTGGTTAGGTAATTATGGTAGCGCAGTTCGTGATCAGTCATTAATTCTTTCTTTACTGATAGAAAATAATATGGCTAAGAATAATCAGGCAAGTTATCTATATAATTTGTCAGAATTATTAAATGATCAACGTTATTTCTCAACACAGGAGTTAAATGCGTTATTTATTGCTGGTTGGACATTAGAACAACATAAAAGTGGTAATCAATTTAAAGTTTCAATAAATGGCAAAATTGATGATATTGATTCAATTGTTTCACATTCCTATGATTATGAGGGATTAGCTCAAGGATTATCTATTAATAATTCCGCTTATGATCAGCCACTTTATATTAAATTTTCTGTTACAGGCTATGCAAAAACACCAGCTGCACCAACATCGCAAGATGATTTCTTAACTATTAATCGAACTTATTATGATTTACATGGGAAAGAGATAACACCATCGAATATAGAAGTAGGTTCAATGATGGTTGTCGTTTTGGATGTAACAGCTAAAAAAGCTGTTCATGATGCCTTGATTGTTGATTTCTTACCTGCAGGTTTGGAACTGGAAAACCAAAATCTTGCCAATAGCAGTGTAAATTTATCAACAATTCCATGGGTTGCTGATTTATTAAAAAGTGATGATGTTAACGAGATTAAATATCAGGAATTTAGAGATGATAGATATGTTGCTGCGGTGAATATCAATACCTATATCAATGAAAATAAATATCGTAAACGCGTTGCTTATTTAGTTAGAGCAGTGACTACTGGTGATTACATGATTCCTTATCCTTATGTTGAGTCAATGTATCGACCAGACAGGTTTGCTATAGGGAAATCACTTGATTTGATGACAATATCTAGTCCTAGTAAAAAAGATAATAATGAAGAAGGTGATAATTAAACTCACCTGTACATTTTATGAAACGATTATTCCGCCAATATATTTGGCGGAATTTTTTATTTCTGGATAAATTTAGCTGGATATTATAATAACGATAATGAAAAAGTTCTGTTATAAACTATTTAAATTCTTATTGATATTACTAGTTTTATTTGTTGGTAGCTTTTTTGTTGCTGATTATCTTTTTCCATTATCTGTTTCACAAAATAAAACTACACAGACTGTTATCGCTGAAGATGAAACGCTATTATGGCGATTTGCTGATAAAAATGGTATTTGGCGTTATTCAGTTAGTCTTGACGAAGTCCCTGACTATTATCTTGACGCTTTATTAAATTATGAAGATCGTTATTTTTTCGATCATATTGGTATTAATCCAATTTCTTTACTGCGTGCTGCTTGGCAAAATATATCAAATGATAGAATTGTTTCTGGTGGCAGTACCATTTCCATGCAAGTTGCTCGATTATTATATCCTCATGATCGAACATTATTTGGTAAATTAAAACAGATCTTTCGCACTTTTCAACTAGAATTACATTATAATAAAAAAGAAATTCTAACTTTATATATTAATCACGCACCTTATGGTGGCACAATCGAAGGTATAGGTGCTGCAAGTTGGTCTTATTTTGGTAAACAACCGAAAGAATTAACAAGAAGTGAAGCAATTTTATTAGCCGTCTTGCCCCAAGCACCAAGTCGATTGCGACCAGATCGATTTCCTGAAAGAGCTAAGCAAGCCCGAGATAAAGTACTTGATAGATTGGTTGAATATCAAGTGTGGTCAAAAGACTTGATTGAACAAGTACGTCGTGACGAGGTTTGGGTATATCCACGGAAAGCCCCTCAGTTAGCCCCTTTATTAGCTTATCGATTAAAACAGCAATATCCTAATGATGATATTATTCATTCCACTATTGATGCATCAATTCAATACAATTTGGAAGATTTAGCAATTAACCGTAAAAAGCAGTTGCCACCCAAAACATCATTGGCTATTTTAGTCGTTGATCATACTGATATGACTGTAAAAGGCTATGTAGGCTCGGCTGATTTTAATGATAAAGAACGTTTTGGACAGATTGATATGATTAGTGCATTACGTTCTCCTGGTTCTACTTTAAAACCGTTTATTTATGCCTTTGCTATTGATGAGGGTATGATTCATTCTGAATCTTTATTGCAAGATGTTCCTCGTATTTCCTCTGATTATCGACCTACTAATTTCGATGAAGGTTTTTATGGTCCAGTTAGTGCATCAGAGGCATTAAGTAAATCACTAAACTTACCCGCAGTTCAATTAATTGAGTTATATGGTCCAAAGCGATTCACAGCCAAACTGGCCGGTATTGGTTTGACTTTATCTTCTATAGCTAACGAACCAAATATTTCTTATATATTAGGTGGAGCTTCATTAAGAATGGATAATCTTGTTAGTGCTTACAGTGCCTTTGCTCGGCATGGTGAGGTGAGTCCGTTACGATTTACTCAAAAAGAACCTTTAATAAATAAACCACTTATTTCTGATGGTAGCGCTTGGATAACAAGACAAATGCTAATTAATAGTAATTTATTAGCATATAAAACTGGTACCAGTTATGGTTATCGGGATGCTTGGGCAATTGGAATCAATCCAAGGTACTTAATCGGTGTTTGGGTAGGGCGACCAGACGGTACTCCTGTTCCTGGACAATATGGTTCAATGTCAGCAATGCCAATTTTACAGCAAGTGAATTCAATATTATTAAACAGAGAAACTCGTTTGAATCGACCTATTATTGATAATGAAATGCCTAAATCAGTTTCTTCTATGAAAATCTGCTGGCCATTAGGACAACCTCTTCCAGAATCGGATGCAAATTGTCATCGGCAAAAAACAGCATGGGTATTGGATAAAATGGTACCACCAACATTAAGTACTTATAGCGAATTGAAAAACAACATTTACCGTTCTGGTTGGATAACTATTTGGGTAAATGAACGAGGTGAACGTGTCGCAGCTGATTGTTTAGGTGCACAAAAAAAACAGGTAGCATTATGGCCTGTTTCATTAGAAAATTGGTTACTAACTAAAGAACGAAGGAAATCAATATTACCGCCTATCGATAAAACATGTCCTGTAATGGGTAAGGATATCTTTTCTTCTCTCAATATTGTTGGGCTACGTGATAAACAACTGATTAGAGCTTTACCAGGATTTAATCAAGTGACTGTTGATCTAATTCCAGAAGGTGGTTATGGTGAAAAATGGTGGTTTTTAGATGGGGATTTAGTAGCTAATTCCCATAATAATGAAAAAATTGCTTTAACAGTGACCAAAAAGGGGATACATCGTTTATTATTATTAGATGAAAGTGGTCAAATTGTTCGATTAACTTTTACATCAGATTAATAAAGGAATTCTCATATGGCTATACAACGCACATTATCAATCATTAAGCCCAATGCAGTTAACAAACAAGTCATAGGTGAGATTGAAACTCGAATATCAAAAGCAAAACTCAAAATCATTGCTATGAAAATGATTAAGCTGACAAAGTCTCAAGCTGAAGGCTTTTATACTGAACATCAAAATAAGCCTTTTTTTGATAAATTAGTTAATTTTATGATTTCAGGTCCAATAGTTGTACAAGTGCTTGAAGGTGAAGATGCCATCTACCAATATCGCCAATTAATGGGACCTACCGATTTAAGTAACGCTGAACAAGGAACATTAAGAGCTGATTTTGCCGATAACACCACAGAAAATGCAGTACATGGTTCAGACTCTATTTCATCCGCCGAAAGAGAAATTGCCTATTTTTTTGTAGATAGTGAAATAGTTGGATAATTGTAGAATAAGGCAAATATCACAGATAAATGAATTTTATTTTTTATTGATTTATCTGTGAAATATATTAACTGGCAATATGTAACTTAAATGGTTGGCTTTGAAGATTTTGTACTGTTTCAGTATCTAAATGGTTATCGGTAATAATATCGGTAAAACGATTGAGTGGTATAGAGGTAAATAAAGAATAAGAATTGTATTTACTGCTATCTGCGACAAGTACTACTTTATCCGCCTTTTGAGCAAATCCTGCTTTAATTAATGCTTTGTCTTCAGTTGGTGCAGTTACGCCTTTACTTAAACTCCATGAATTACAACTTACAAATGCAATATCAGGATTAATTTGTAGTAACAATGAACGTCCATGTTCACCGATGCATGATTGACTACTATCATCAATTTTACCGCCAATGATGGTCACTTCAATCTGTTTAAACTCAGATAAAAAAAGAGCAATATGCAAATCTGATGTAATAACTCTGACAGGCATTTGGGTAATTCTTTTAGCAATTTCCAAAGTTGTTGTCCCGGCATCAAGCGCTATTGAGTCTCCAGCTTTTATTAGTTCGGCTGCAACATCTGCAATAAGTTGTTTTTCATTAAAATTTTTATGAATTTTTTCAGATGTAGTTGGTTGACTAGGAATAAAACGATTTAGAGTAACCCCCCCATGAGTTCGACTAATTACTCCTTGTTGATCTAATTTAATTAAATCACGACGAATTGTGGCAGGAGAGGCTTCAGTAGCTATAACTAACTCTTCGACTGTGACTAAGTTATGAATCTTAAGATAATCCATGATTTGATCAAGTCGATTGTATTTACCCACTGAAAATTCTCCTTTTTATTTTGCTATGTTTATTAATATTGTTCACTATGATAACAGTTCCGCTAATCGGATTGATTCTATCATACTATCGGCTTTTGCAATACCTTGCCATGCAATATCAAATGCGGTGCCATGATCGGCTGATGTTCTAATAAATGGTAGTCCGGCTGCGATATTTACCCCATCATAAAAGCCTAATAATTTAAGTGGGATATGACCTTGGTCATGGTACATTGCGACAACCATATCAAATTTACCTTGATGGGCTTGTAAAAATACTGTATCAGGTGCACATGGACCAATAGCATCAATGCCACAAAGCCGCATTTTTTCAATAGCAGGTGTAACAAATTTTATTTCTTCATCACCAAATAGGCCATGTTCTCCTGCATGGGGGTTAACACCAGCTACAGCAATTTTGGGATCAGAAATTCCTACTTTTTTAAGAAAGTCATCAGCAATTTTAATTACTTTTTCAATTCTATCACTACTTAATTTATCCAAAAAGTTTCGTAGTGAAACGTGTGTGGTAACATGAATCACTTTTAGTGAATCAGTATAAAGTACCATTGCGACATCTTTACTATTAGTGAGTTTAGCTAATAATTCAGTATGTCCTGGATACATGTGTCCGGCTGAGTGTAGTGCCTCTTTGTTTAGTGGTGCTGTTGCAATTGCCGTAACTTCGCCCGCAAGAGCTAATTCTGTTGCTTTTTTTACACATCGATAAGCTAGATCTCCCGCTTGTGGTTGAATTTTTCCTGGTTGCAATGAATCGATATCTTCCAATTTTATATCAATTATATTAATCACATTTTTTGAGAAATCAGCTTCGCTAACGCTATTGATTATATTAAGATTAATGTTCTTAAATAATCCCATTTTTAATTGTTTTTTTAATAAATCAGCCGAACCAATTACAACCGAATTTATATTTTTTACAATATCTGATTGTAGTGCTTTGACAATAATTTCCGGCCCGATTCCTGCTGGATCTCCCATAGTTATCGCTATGATTTTTGACACAATTTATCTCCTTTAAATAAATCTTAATGATTTTAAAAAAATATCCTTTGTTCCAAATCCACCAGCTTTAGTAAATACACGATAATCTAAATTTTCATGGCTTAATAATCTACCATAAGGAACACCTTCACAAACTTGTCCTTCGATTATAAAGCCTATTGCTCCTAATGATTTAGCAACGGAAATAGCTACATCACCACCAGTTAAAAATAAATTACTAAACTTTAAGTTTTTAACTAATAATCCTAAACCACTACAGATTTTTTCACCTAATTCGGTTCTTGATAATTGATATTGTTGGCAGTATAAATCGATTTTTTCTCGTTCTTGTTTATTGGTACTGGTTCTGACAATACAATGTTGATTATCGTTAAGTATTTCTTGAATTTTATTCTTATATGTTACTAATGTAGTTGCTGATAGTTCTGGTAATAAATCCGATATTTTTAGATCAACGATATTCCATTTGTTATCATTTCGAATGGTATAATTTATTTGTAGTTGAGTAATTTCGCTCATTGATCCAGCAATGACTAACATTGGCTTTATGCTTACTCTTTCAATTTTTGGTGTTTTTTCTGTTATAGATGGCGAAAGAAAATCAACCAATCCTGCCGAGCCAACTAGCAAAATGTTATCTAGTAATCCCTGAATTTCCTCAATAATTGTTTCTAAGTCATGATTTGTTTCTGCATCGATGACGATGATCTTAGTTCCTTGAGTTACAAAGTTTTCAATAAGTTTTGTTACTTGATGCGTTCTTACTTGATTTAGATTGATTTCTTCACATGGGTAATCTGTTTGCTGTTTTATAATTGTTTTAATATGAGATGAACAAATAGGTGTTTTAGGATCAGTAGCAAATTCGGTATCGATTAATTCAATACCGTTAACATAGCATTTCCCATTCTTAGTTATACGATTCATATTAGGAAAAGCAGGTATAACTAAAGCAAATTTAACTTGAGTCGTCGCTAGTAATGTTTCTATTTCCCCACCTATATTACCACGTAGAGTTGAATCAATTTTTTTATAAATAGGTCGTAAGTGTGGATTATTTGAAATAACTTGTTTAATTCTATCTTGGGCTTCGTGATATTCGATTGCTCTACTTTCAGTATTAACAACCGTAATTTTCTTATCATTAAGATGAGTTTTTAAAGGCTGTTTAGATCGCCAATCAAAAACGACATTTACAATAAACCCTTTGTTAACAAGTTGTACACCAGCGTCATTAGAACCGGTGAAATCGTCTGCAATTATTAATTTTATCATTGATTAATTTTACTCAAAAAAAACTATTTTTAGGATTATACCGATTATTTAATCAAAAAAACAATTAAAATGATTAAAATAAATCATTTTAATCATAATGTGATCTGGATCATAGTTTTATAATATTAAAATTGATCAATACGCAAACTTAAAATAACATTAAATGATTAAATTAAATCAATATGATTTTTAATACTCATTTATATTGCAATCGATTGGAGTTAACTATGCACATTAACAGTACTGTCTTAAGTGGACAAGGTGTATTAAATGATCTTAATTTTCTATTTAAACAACATCGTCATATCATATTTATGACGGATAAAAATATTATTAATTTACCAGTGGTAACTAAATTAATAAAAACAATTGTAGATACAGTTCCTCATTTCACTCTCATTGATGATATTCCGCCAGAACCTAGTCATCATGATGTCACAAATTTATTAAACCGAATGAAAATAGCTAATGCTGATCTAATTGTTGGTGTCGGTGGAGGCAGTGTTCTTGATGTTGCTAAATTAATTTCAGTGTTATGTGCTAAAGAGAATCAATTGACTCTTGAACAATTATTGTTAGGTGTGAAACCAATTAAAAGATGTACTTCTATCCTTATCCCAACTACAGCTGGAACAGGTTCAGAAGCAACTCCAAATGCTATTTTGGCTATTCCTGAGAAATCTACTAAACAAGGCATCATTTCACCAGTTATGTTGCCTGATTATGTGTGTTTGATTCCAGAATTAACTATTTCTATGCCAAATCATATTGCTGCCTCTACAGGTATTGATGCTTTGTGTCATTTAATTGAATGCTTTACAGCTAGTATAGCCAATCCTGTTGGTGATAATTATGCCTTAATTGGTATGGATAAATTATTTAAGTTTCTTGAGAGATCAGTAAATGACAAAACTGATTTAGAAGCAAAACTGAATATGCTTTGGGCTTCATACTATGGTGGTGCTGCGATTGCTCATTCTGGTACACATCTAGTTCACGCTATGTCATATCCTCTAGGCGGTAAATATCATATTCCTCATGGTGTGGCAAATGCCATTTTACTTGTTCCTTGCATGGAGTTTGTACGTGATGCGGTGGTTGAAAAATTTGCTCAAGCTTATGACTTATTACCAGATGCAAACCTAAATTTAACTGATGAAGAAAAATCGCATGCACTGGTCAGTTATTTTAAAGAATTAGTAAAGCGTTTAGCCCTACCTACAAAATTACAAGAACTTAATATTTCGCCAGAACATTTACCATATCTTGTTGAATCTGCTTTAGACGTAAAACGCCTCATGAATAACGTTCCTAAACAAGTCTCCAAACAAGATGTTCTAGCTATTTATCAATCTCTGTTCTAAGAAACCTATCCTAAAGGAGTAAACATATGAGTAAGAAAATTGAAGGAATTTTAACCGCCATTGTCACAACGTTTGATGAAAATGGTGATTTTTGCCCAAAAAGAATGCGCAAACAGGTTCAACGCCAATTAAATAATGGTAATAGTGTTTTTTGTAATGGTACTAATGGTGAATTTTTTGTTTTAACACAGCAAGAAAAGATCAAAGTTACCGAAGTTTGTGTAGATGAAATATCTGGACGATCACCAGTAATGGCTCACATTGGTGAAATTTCAACACGAGAAACAATAAAACTTGGCAAAGAAATAGCAAAATTAGGTGTTGATGCGGTATCAGTAATTGCGCCATATTTCATCCCATTGAAACAAGAAGAGCTAATCTATCATTATTCAACAATTGCTGATGCACTAACTGTTCCTGTTTATCTATATAACATTCCTGCAAGAACAGGTAACACTATTTTACCTGAAACCGCCGCCAAACTTGCTGAACATCCTAATATTGCTGGTATCAAGGACAGTGCAGGAAGTGCCGAAAGTTTGCAAGCCTTTCTTGATGTAGCAAAAAGCTTAGATAACTTTGATGTATTAACCGGTCCTGATTCATTGATATATCAAGGATTTGTTGGTGGTGCAGTTGGTTCAATTTCGGGGCTTGCTAATGTTGCACCGGGTTATATCAATGCTATCTGGAAAAACTTTAAAGCAGGTGACCTTGATAAATCTAAAGCAGCTCAGGATGCTGTAGGTGATTTAAGGAAAAATTTATATGCAACTGTATTCTCTCCGGCAGCAGTGAAAAAAGCGTTAACACTAATGGGAGAAGAAGTTGGTGTAAGTCGCTATCCGATTGAGTTTACGGATGAACACATTAACGCTATCAAAGAGATTGTTAGCAAATTGTAATCTTTGCAATTAAAAGCTGTCATTTTTAGAGAAATAACAGCTTTTACTTTCAAGTATTGAAGTATTAATAAGGATATTTAGTATGAAAGTTATTTCTACATCGCCTTCATTTGCCAAGTATGATTCTACGCCGATAGATAATCTTAAAAAAAATGGCTTTGAATTTTTGGCTTTTCCTGCAGATGTTACTTTGGAAGAGTTAAAACCTCATTTAAAAGATACAGTAGCAATGATTGTTGCGTTCACACAAATTGATGAAGAGCTACTATCATTGGCGCCTAACTTAAAAATTGTTTGTAAACATGGGGTTGGTGTTGACAATATCGATTTACAAGCTACTAAAAGAAGAAATATTTGGGCAGTTAATGTTCCCAATGCAAATAAACATGCTGTTGCTGATTTTACTTTCACTCTTCTACTTGGTGCCGCTCGTCAATTACCTCAAGCAGTGAGTAAAACAGTAAAAGGTGAGTGGCCTAGAATATTTGCTACCGATGCTTATGGAAAGACAATAGGTATTTTGGGATTAGGTAATATTGGCAAGCAAGTAGCGTTAAGGGCCAAGGGATTTAATATGAATATATTAGCTTATGATCCTTATCCTGATGAAAATTTCGCCAAGGAAAATGGTGTTAAATATGTCAGTTTAGATGAGCTTGTACAACAAAGTGATTTTATTTCAATTCATATGCCTTTAATCGAATCCACCAATAATTTATTTAATCTTTCACTTATTCGCAAAATGAAATCAAGTGCTTTTCTCTTAAATTTATCTCGTGGCGGAATTGTTAATGAGGATGATCTCTATACTGCATTGTCTGAAAATATTATTGCAGGCGCAGCATCCGATGTATTCGTTCAAGAACCTTTAATTACACACCCATTATTTTCACTCGAAAACTTTATTGGAACCGCTCATATAGCCGGTTATACCGATGGTGCAGTAAGTGAAATAGGGAAAAGTTGTGTCGAAAATATTATTAATTCTATTGTTCATGGTCAAAGACCAGTAAATATAGTTAATGAGCTTTAAGTCTATATTTTAAAAATATAGTGAGGTCTATTATGGATTTAGTACCACAAAAAAAATCAAATATTCGTTGGATTATTGCTGGGTTAATGTGGGCTGCGATTGCAGTAAATTATTTAGATAGAGCAATTATAGCAGCTGCAAGTCCCCATTTAATTAAGGAGTTTAGTTTAACACCAAGTGAAATGGGATGGATTATGTCAGCATTTTTCTGGACCTATGCTCTTTTACAAATTCCTGCTGGTTGGCTAGCGGACAAAGTAGGACAAAAGAAAACATTAGGATGGGCTGTAGGTTGGTGGTCTGTAGCAACTATGTGTATGGGTATTGCTACGGGATTTAAATCATTGTTATGTATGCGTTTTATTTTAGGTGCTGGAGAAGCTGCTGCATATCCAAGTAACGCAGGTATCGCATCTAGATGGTTTCCAGATAAAGAACGTTCATTTGTGTCAGCGTTATTTGATAGTGCATCAAAATTTGGTGGTGCGGTAGCTATGCCACTAATTGTTTGGTTAATGTACTTATTTGATTGGAGAATTACATTTTGTATTTTTGGTAGTATCGGTATTATTTGGGCTTTATTTTGGATGATTTATTATTCAGATTCACCAGAAAAACATCGAATGATTAATCAAGCTGAAATCAATTATATTCGTGAAGGTCAAGCTCAAAAACACGGCATTGAGCAAGGTGCTGCGATGAAGTGGTATCAATTACTTAGATACAAACCAATTTGGGCAATGTGTTTAGGATTCTTTACTATTAACTATACTTCATATTTCTTTATCACTTGGTTACCAACTTATTTAGTACAAGAAAAAGGTATGGGATTAATTAAAATGGGATTTGTTGCTACACTTCCATTGCTTTGTGGTATGGCCGCTGAAATGACAGCTGGATGGATTTCGGATCGTATGCATAGTAGTAAAAAGTTTTCATTATCTTTTACTCGTAAATCAATTTTATTGATTGGTATGTGTATGGCTTTATGTGTTGGTTTTGCTCCATTAACAGATTCTGTTGTTCTGACTGTGGTATTGTTGTGTATAGCTAGATCAGGTACAGCTGTAGCTGCTTCACAAGTTTGGTCTTTACCTGGCGATGTGGCGCCTAAAAATATGGTTTCTACTGTTGCCGGTTTACAAAATACTATTTCAAATTTTGGTGGAGCATTTGGTCCAATTATTACGGGAGCTCTTGTTGCAGCAACAGGTTCTTTTACATGGGCACTAATTTTTTCAGCCGGCCTACTCATATTAGGAATGTTTAACTATATTTTCTTATTAGGTAAAGTAAAACCTATAGATTCATAATTTTGCCTTTCATTTATTTAGATGTCTATTGCCCCTTCTTGGGGCTTTTTTAATATAAATTTGAGAATCTATATAACCAATAGTTATATAGATGTAAATATTTGTTATTTATCCTAAAGACTATTTATTGTTAGACTTTTTATGTGAAAACCAAATTACCTTATTGAGGATGTGTCATGAAATTTCTAACTAAATCGTTAACAGCTGTAGCTTTAATTAGCACACTATTAGGCGTGAACACTGCTTATGCAGATCGTTTAGACGATATTGAAAAACGAGGTGAGATCAAGATTGCTGTATTTGATAGTAATCCTCCGTTTGGATTTATTGATGAAAAAACCAATAAAATTGCCGGGCTAGATGTTGATTATGCTAATGAAATAGCTAAAGCATTAAATGTAAAAGTGGAACTTGTTCCAACTAATCCAGCTAATCGTATTCCATTACTTACCTCGCAAAAAGCGGATTTGATCGTTGCCAACTTTACGGTTACTGATGAACGAGCTAAAACAGTTGATTTTAGTTTGCCTTATTTTGCCACTGGTCAGAAGTTTGTGGCTAAAAAAGGATTGTTAAAAACAGCTGATGATCTTAAAAATCTTCGTATAGGGGCTGATAAAGGGACTGTAATGGAAATTACGTTACGTGAAAAGTTCCCAACCGCTAAAGTGATTTCTTATGATGATACGCCTTTTGCTTTTGCCGCATTACGTAATGGAGTGGTACAAGCTATTACTCAAGATGATGCTAAGTTAATTGGTTTACTTGCAAATGTCCCAGAAGAACAACGTGCTGTTTTTGAAATTTCACCATTTAGTATTACTGAAGAATATCAAGCTGTTGGTATTCCAAAAGGTGAAACTCGTTTAAAAGAAAAAGTTAATCAAATATTATTAAAACTTGAAAATGATGGTGAAGCATTGACTATTTATAACCGTTGGTTTGGTCCAGATACAAATTCTGCGATGCCTCGTGGCGATTTCAAAATAGGTAAAGGTCAATAAATTATATGTATGAGCAATTACTAGAACCACGTTATTTGTGGTGGTTGTGGGATGGTTTTTTAGTCACTATGGCTATCTCTTTTTTAACAATTATCTTTTCTACCACATTAGGATTTTTATTAGTTATTGCTCAGCAAAGTCATATTAAAATTATCAAAGGCGTTGTTATTGGATATAACGCCATTTTTCGTTATTCGCCATTACTACCGCAACTTTTTTTCTGGTATTTTGGTATTGGTAATTTGTTACCGATTGAGTTTAAATTATGGTTATTTGATGAACCAGAAATTCAACTGTTTTTGTTCACTCTAAAAATGCCATCTTTTGAATTTATTATTGGTTTAATTGGTTTAACATGTTATTCCAGTGCTTTTATTGCTGAAGAATTCCGGGCTGGTATTATGGGGGTGAGTAATGGACAAGAACAAGCCTCATTAGCGTTAGGTCTCACTCGTTGGCAGAGTATGCGATTTATTATTTTACCGCAAAGCTTTCGTATCGCGTTTCCTCCATTGATCGGTCAATATATGAATATTATCAAAAACTCATCGCTAACCATGGCAATAGGTGTGTTAGAACTATCTTATGTTTCTCGTCAAGTAGAAACCGAATCGTTAAAAACATTTCAGGATTTTGCAGTAGCAACTTTTTTATATATTTTAGCTATTGTTATTGTGGGTACCCTAGGCAATATTTATCAATCAAAATATTTACAAATAGGCAAGGTCTAATACGTTATGGATTTTAAGGGTTTTGAAATTATTTGGCATAATCTCGATTATCTTATTTTTGGTAATTTCCCTGGTGGCATAGTATTAACATTGTTAATGAGTTTTGCTGCTATTGTTTTTTCGACCATTTTGGGTATTTTCGCGGGAGTCGGTTTAACGGTTTGTGACGGAATTTTACGTAAACTTTTAGTTATTGTATTAGGTTTTTTAAGAGCGATTCCCGTTATTATGCTCATATTTTGGACTTATTTTTTATTGCCAGTTTTATTAAATATTGATGTGCCAGCTATCACTACTGTGATTTTTGCTTTATCATTAATTGGTGGTGCATACATTGGTCATTCTGTTCATGCAGGAATGGTAGCTATTGGCAAAGAACAATGGCAAGCAGCTTTTTCATTAGGTTTCACGAAAACCCAAGTCATTATTTTTATTATCTTGCCACAAGCATTAAAAATGATGTTACCTTCCTTTGTTAATCAGTGGGTATCATTAATTAAAGATACCTCTCTAGCTTATATCGTTGGTGTTGCAGAGTTTACCTTTATTGCTACCCAAATTAATAATCGTAGTATGGTTTATACTACAGAGATTTTTTTGTTTGTTATTATGGTTTATTTTATTATTTGTGCCACACTTGATTTTACCGTATCAGTATTACCAAAATATCATTTATTTTCTCGCAAAAAATAGCTAGATGGTTTGTTTTAATAGTATTGAGCAAAACATCTCTAAAAAAGTCAAAAAGGTTATTAAGGTTCTTTTAAGCTTTGTTTGCTAAATTATAAGTAAATATTATCAATATTGGTTTTGATATGTTACTTAATATGAACACTCATCTTTTTTTATTAATCAATGCTCAAGAACACGCTTCGAAGTTGTTTATTCTTTTTGCTGTGTTTTGTGCTAATTACTTAATATTACTACCTATTGGCTTATTAGGAATATACTGTATATACAAACCAGTATATAGAACATTGGTGATAAAAATTTTAATAAGTTTAGCATTGGTGCTAACTGTTACTTTTATTATAAGGCATCTATTTTATTCGCCACGGCCATTTGTACTTAATGTTGGTACTAATTTTTTAACTCATGATAAAACGAGTTCGTTACCGAGTCAGCATGCTGTTTTTATTTGGACTATCTGTTTTTCTATTTATTTAAATTATAAAAAGCAATTTAAATCGTTTGCTTATTTATCTACTGTAGTTGCTTTGCTTGTTTGTTGGAGTCGTATCTACTTAGGGGTTCATTGGCCACTAGATATTCTAGTTGGCATGTTATTAAGTTTTATATCAGTTTATTTAATTAAAAAATTTTGGTTTCTATATTACAAAATTTATAAATGATTAAAAATTTAAGTTGTTCAAGGTTAGGCATATACTAGTTAACTATGCTAGTTAGGGTATTTTTCAAATCTACTTAAGGTTGAACTATAATGAAAATACTTATAGTCGAAGACGATAGTTTATTACAAAAAGGGTTATACGATGGTATAACGTCTGATGGCTATGTTTGTGAAGTGGCATCTAATGGTAAGCAAGCGGAAGAACATATAGAGTTTTCGCAATTCAGTTTAATTATTCTTGATTTGGGACTGCCAGATTGCGATGGTTTAGATTTACTCACTCGTTGGCGTAAAAAACAAATTGAGGTTCCTGTTCTTATTTTAACTGCCCGCGATACTATTGAAGATAGAGTAGAAGGTTTAGATCTTGGTGCTGATGATTATTTAATTAAGCCTTTTGCTTTAACTGAATTACTAGCAAGAGTCAGGGCATTGATTCGTCGAAATCAAGGAACAGCTGATAATGTTATTAATTATGGTCCGATTAGCATTGATATTAAACGACAAACAGCGACATTAAATGGACAAGAAGTTATATTAACACCTAAAGAGTTTATTTTATTGTCTAGATTGATGTTAAAAGCTGGAGAAAAAGTACATCGTAATTTATTGCAAAATGATTTATATGATTGGCAAAGTGATCCTAGTTCAAATGTGCTTGAGGTTTATATTCATGCGTTACGAAATAAATTAGGTAAACATTTAATCAAAACTGTACGTGGATATGGTTATCAACTCAATATTGATAATTAGCTATTATTCTAAATTTAGTGAATGATAAATTTATGATTGAAAAATCCTTGACCAAGATACGTCATAGTATTCGTTGGAATCTTTTTTTTACTTTAGGCGCTATTATGTTAATTTGCCAAATTATTACGGTATTTTGGTTATGGCATGAAAGTAAAGAGCAAATTGATGTTCTAGTTAATCTAACATTAAGTAAAAATAAAATCGACGAAGTAGTTGAGCACGAGGAGTTAGAGGCTATTTTTGCTCTGTTTTGTTCAGCTTTTTCTATGATGGCTGTGACATTATTTTTAGCTTATAAAGCTATTAAATGGATTACTAAACCTTTAGAGATTCTGGAAAAGGATCTAAATCAAAGAACCGCGGATAATCTTAAGCCGATAAAGCCAATTAGTAATATGCGTGAAATCAAATCGATTACATTGGTATTAAATAATTTATTTGAAAGACTCAATAATACTCTTTCGCAAGAACGTCTATTCACTGCCGATGTTGCTCATGAAATGCGAACACCATTGGCTGGTATTCGTCTGCATTTAGAATTACTTGAAGCAAAAAATAAAATTGATTGTCGTGAATTAATTGAACGTATAGATCGTTTAGTCAATACCGTAGAACAACTTTTAATGCTTGCTAGGGCTAGTCAAAAATTTACGTTAGGTCAGTATCAAAAAATTAATTTTTATGATGATATTCAAATACCGCTTTTTGATGAGTTAACTGAATTAACAGAACAGAAACAACAAACGATTGAATGGCAAATTACTAATAAGATTACTTTTAGTGGCGATGCTACTCTGATTCGTTTACTGATTCGCAATCTGGTTGAAAACAGTTATCGATATAGTCCGACTAAAAGTAAAATTACGATATGTTTTTATAAAGACATTCAAGATATTATTATTGCTGTTCAAGATGAAGGTTGTGGTATTGATGAATCAAAGACTGAAAATTTAACCCAAGCCTTTTTCCGAATGGATCGTAAACATAATGGAATAGGACTTGGCTTAAGTATAGTTAATCGCATTACTAAATTACATCATGGGCAATTTACATTAAGAAATCGGCAGTGCCACCAAACCGGTACCATCGCCGAAGTTAGACTTAATGATTCACTTCATCAATTAACTTAGTTATTAAACTGTTATGTTGATTTTCTTTAATGAGCGATGATAAAAAACGTTGCCAAGTGCGTTCTATTTTTGCTTTAGCAAAAAATCCGACATAATTAGCAATTGGAATAAAGGTCGAATTACCTATATTATCAATAATGATTAAGCGATTTTTTTCAGATGACAAATGCTGAAATAAAATATTTTTACTTTTGATTGTCATGGTAATAATGCGATCTTTTAATAACGCTGTTTTTAGTGCTTTAAGTGATACAACTAACGCACTATAATATTGCTCAGTTAATTGTTCGTCGTAGAGATATTTTTCTAACGGTTTAGCAATTTTCCCATCATAGTCCCGAATTAATTCAAAAACATGTCCTTGTCCAAAATTAGTTGTTACTGGGCCATAATATTTTGCCAAAACATCCCACGATATTTTGCGTTTTATAAGATGTTTATAATAAGCAATTTCACGGTTTGTTTCCTCTTCGGCACCATCATTATAATTCACTTTGATACATTTATTTGGATCATCTGGATGATGATAGCATTTTCTATGTAATCCTTTGCTTATATAATCTTTTTCGGTAAGTTGAATTAAATTTTTCATCAATTGATATTGTGTAATTAAAGGTTAACTGAAAGTGTAGCAGTTAGTTTTTTTTATCGCTATGGTTTTTTTATTATAAGTTCTAGCGCTTTTATAATATTTCTGTATAATATTGCCACCCACGTTACAACAGTGTTCTTCCCAACGCTGTTTTCGATTGTCAAAATTAGTATAGCAACTCGAAGGGGTTAGTTAGTTAATAGTAGCAATCAAAAAGTGTAAATAAATCAAATGATTTATTAACGTGAGATTAATTAAAATTTGGATAAATACGAATGAGTACTTTTTCAGCTAAACCAGAAACAGTTAAACGCGACTGGTATGTTGTTGATGCAGCAGGTAAAACGTTAGGTCGTTTAGCTACTGAAATCGCAAGCCGTTTGCGTGGTAAACACAAAGCAGAATATACACCACATGTTGATACAGGTGACTATATTATCGTTATCAATGCAGAAAAAGTTGCTGTAACAGGCAAAAAACGCACTGATAAGATCTATTATCGTCATACTGGTTACATCGGTGGACTTAAAGAAGCGACTTTTAAAGAAATGATTGAACGTCATCCTGAACAAGTCATCGAAATTGCTGTAAAAGGCATGTTACCGAAAGGTCCTCTTGGTCGTGCAATGTACCGTAAACTAAAAGTTTATGCAGGTAGTGAGCACAATCATGCGGCACAACAACCGCAAGTATTAGATATTTAAGGGGATAGAAGATGGCTGATAATCAATATTACGGTACAGGTCGCCGCAAAAGTTCCGCTGCTCGAGTGTTTATCAAACCAGGTAGTGGAAATATCGTTATTAATAAACGTTCATTAGAGCAATATTTTGGTCGTGATACAGCTCGTATGGTTGTTATGCAACCACTTGAGTTAGTTGAAATGACTGACAAACTTGATCTTTACATCACTGTTAAAGGTGGTGGTATTTCAGGTCAAGCTGGTGCGATTCGTCACGGTATTACTCGTGCATTAATGGAATATGATGAAACTTTACGCTCTTCATTACGTCAAGCGGGCTTTGTTACTCGTGATGCACGTCAAGTTGAACGTAAAAAAGTGGGGCTACGCAAAGCTCGTCGTCGTCCACAATTCAGCAAACGTTAATTGCTACGTTACAAATTTGTTTCAAAACCCAGCACAAGCTGGGTTTTTTTTCAGTTTTATTTATTACGATATAAATTTAGATAATAATCACCTAAATTAAAAATAATTTATTATTATTCAATATAATATATTATAAATC
>NZ_NAST01000059.1 GCF_002142215.1 Gilliamella sp. N-G2 | reverse complement strand
AATGAAGTTAATCAATCTCAAGCAGGCAGTTTAGTCGGTACCTCCGGTGGTAATGTGATTATCTCGGCCAATAAACAAGTAACCATTAGTGGCAGTGACATTATTGCCGGTCGAGCAGAAGGTGATGATAAACGCGCCACCGGTCATATAGACATCAGTGGTGAAGATATTTCGATTATCCCTGGCCATGATATTGTTGATAGAAAACAGACTTTCAAATCAAAATCTTCGGGAGTTGGTATTTCGTTTAGCAATCCAATAACGGATAGTGTGCAAAATATGCGAGATATTTTCAAATCCTCGGGCGGTAAAGTTGAAAAAGCCAAACAATTTACCGGTGAACTGGCTGCATTAGCTATGGATATAGGTAACCCGGTCTCATCACCAATTTCGTACCATAAATCATCAACGAAAAGTCAATCAAGCTTACACGGTGAATACAGTAGCGGTAGTACATTAACCGCTGCCGGCAATATACAGCTTCATGCCACTAATAGTCAGGAAAGGGATGCACAAGGGCAGCTAACGCATGGCGATGTCGTCATTAAAGGAAGTGACTTAACCGCAGGAGAAGCAATTATTATCGATGCTAATCGTCATGTTGCTATTGAAACCTCGGCAGATACTCAATCGGAGCACAGTAAAACAACGAGTAAAAATTGGAGTGCAACGACAGCGGCACCGACAGCGGGTTCATCGGTACGATTTATCAACGGCAGCCCAAATCATGGTACGGGTATCTTACCTTATGGTAGTGAAAGCTCTGGTAATCGAAGTAATAGTGATGTAGTGGGTCAAAATGCATCCACTCTCACGGCAAATAACATTGCCATCAATAGCCGTGAAGGCAATATCGACATAAAAGGAAGTCTATTAAACTCACAATATGATATTAATTTACATGCAGCAAAAGGCCATGTAGATAT
This sequence comes from Gilliamella sp. N-G2, assembly GCF_002142215.1. Lineage (GTDB taxonomy): Bacteria > Pseudomonadota > Gammaproteobacteria > Enterobacterales > Orbaceae > Gilliamella. The sequence continues at coordinate 1,591 of NZ_NAST01000059.1, read as the reverse complement.
TAGCGCCAGCACCAATCAATCACATAGTGAAAATAAAGGTTACCATAAAGTGATTGGTGAGCTTGGTGGCGATGGCTATAGTGGCACAGTTGGTTACCAACATTCACGATATAAAGAGTTAGAAGATAAAGCAACACAAAGTAATATCCGCAGTGGACTTAACAGTACGAAAGGCAATGTTAATGTTGTTGCAGGTGATGATGTCAAACTGGCGGGTGTTGATATTAGTGCCGGTAAATCTGTCAACCTCACGGGTAAAAATGTCATTATGGAAACCAGTGAAGACAGTCTGCACCAAAAAACGCAGAGCAGTAATAAACAATATGGTGTCACGGTTTCCACCTCCGGCTATGCGGTTACAGCGGCACAGTCAATTGAAAAGGCCGCCAAAGCAATTGAAAATAAGGAAGACAAACGTTTAGCGGCGATTTATATGGCACAAGCTGGGGTGAATGCAGCACAAGCTAATTTAACGGCGGCTGATTCCTCAGCGGAAATAAATCAACCAACAGTAAATGCTGAAAATAATGCTAATGCTAATGATGGTGGTTCTGCCTCTTTAATTAAAGTCAATGTAAGTGTAACGGCAGATAACTCAAAACAAAAAACAGAGTATCACAACAATGCTCAAACTGGCACGGTGATCCATGCGGGTCAAAATGTGAATATCAATGCAGAAGAGAACATTGAAGGGAAAGGCGTTGATATTACCGGGCAAAACATCAATCTCAATGCGGGGAATGATATCAAATTTGATGCAGCCCACAGTACTGAAAAATTGAAAAGCACCGATTCAGGCAGTCACTATGGTGCCGGTGTTGGCTTTGGATTAGTGGGTGGGCAAAATGGTTTTTCAATTGAGTTAGCCGCCAGTAAATCCAAAGGTAAAGAAAACGGTACCAGTGATATCAATCACAACAGCACCATTACCGCCAGTAATACGCTTAACATTCAGAGTGGTCGTGATGTTATTTTAACGGGAGCGGAGTTATCAGGTGAGCAAGTCATTGCTGATATTGGTCGCAACTTAACCATCAGTAGTGAACAAGATAAAGAAAAATACGATGCTAAACACACCTCTGTTGGTGCAAGTGCCAGCATCTGCGTACCGCCATTTTGCTATGGAGCAAGTAGTGCTAGTGCTAATTTTGCCCAAGATAAAATGAAAAGTGATTATGAATCGGTTAACGAGCAATCGGGCATATTTGCCGGCAGTGGTGGTTATGATATTACCGTGGGCGAACATACCCAATTAAATGGCGCGGTGATAGCCTCAAAAGCTGACCCGTCAAAAAATCGCTTAGATACCGGCACTATTGGCTTTACTGATATTGAGAACAAAGCGGAATATGATGTCAGCAGCATCTCTGGCTCGGTTGGGGTAAGTAAAGGACTGGGTAGTGGCGGTTTTTCACCAACCAGTGGCCAACCAACCATTTATGACCATAACGATGAAGCCTCGAATATTACCCATGCGGCAATCAGTGACGGTGAGTTAATCATTCGTGACCAAGATAAACAAACACAAGATATTAATGAACTCAGTCATGATACCGAAAATGCCCATAGCAAACTCAAACCAATCTTTAAT
>NZ_NAST01000058.1 GCF_002142215.1 Gilliamella sp. N-G2 | reverse complement strand
CTACTAAATCATTATTATCAATACTACTCAAAAAATCACAAAATCGGTTAAATAATAAATTTTCATTTACTGATAAATCTACTGGCTGATATTCAATATTATCAATAAATTTTGACAAAAAGACATTATAATCATGCGACTCAAACGTTATCGAGTTGCTGTTATTATCAATCCGTAATTTATTTGAGATATTTTGAAGAATTACTTTTTTTTCTTTTTTAATAACTGATAATTTCAATTTTTCTTTTAAAGATAATGACATTATTTTCTGCCTTTAGCGTTTGTAATTCCTGTCATATTTTCAGGAATATGTCCACCATGTTGATTATATCTTACTTTTGGTTGGAGAGGATCACCGTGCAAATCATCAGCAGTATGAAAATGAGGGCCGCGACCAAATTTATCTTCCTCGTGTAAAATAATGTATTTCTTATTTCCATCAACTTTATACTCCCAAACCGTTCTGTTTTCATACTTATTATCATAAACCTTTACTGGTTTTGGAGTATTTGTATTACGAGGAATTCTTAATCTCCGTTTTGCTTCTCTAAAGGCTGCTTTGAAACTTGTATTACTACACATCAAACCAAACGGGTCAATCCAAGTCAACCCATTAGGCGCATACTGATACAGATTCAAGCCACCCAGCAGCCCAATCGGATCAGGCTGAGTAAATCTACCTATATCCGGATCATAATACCTGAAAGTATTGTAATGTAAGCCGGTTTCTCTGTCTAAATACTGTCCCTGATATCTGAGGTTTTGCTCTACTGATTCATGTTCGATTTCATGAATCCGTTTCCCCCATAACTGAAAGCTGCATTCCCAGAGTAATTCACCGTTTGTATCGGTAAGCTTTTCCGGGCAACCATTCAGGTCAGTGTGGAAGTACATTACCCTTTCGGGCTCATTACCTCGTTTATCTATCCGCGCCAGTGACTCATAAATATTACGATTTTTATATTAATTAACTATTCGGATATTTATCTAAATAACCTTGACTTGATGGGTATTTTGTAAAAAAAGAAATTTTATTTTTATCAATAAATTCAATATCAAAAATTCTAGAACAATTTTTTTCCAAACCAATATCATAAGAATATAATTTTTCTTCAATCTCATCCAAAAGAGATATCGCCATATCATTAATAATCGAATTACATTCATTAATAAAAAAAATTACTTCTTTCGGAAAATTAGATTCAATAATCACTCCTTCATAATAATGATCAAACTTTTCAATTTTTTTATATTCTATAAGAGCATATCTCTGTTTATCTCTAAATGAAACAATATAGTCTTTCATCATTACCCTTTACATCCTTTGAAAATGCCAAATAGTTTACTTTTATTAGTATTAAAACCATTAATACCTTCTGATTGAATTAATCTTGCATGGTTTACTCCCAACTTACCTTTAGATGGATCATGAATAACATCAAATCCAATTTTTCTAAGATCTACGACTTTTGCTTCACCCACACTTGTCGTAGGCCTATTAGGAAAAGCTCCATTCCATATTTTAGTGGCTTCATCGACACTATTAGCCCTAATAACAGAAACACCTGGTGGAGCTAATTTTCCTTTATTAATAGCTTCTATTTCTCGAGGATTGAAATCAAATCCATAATGACCATTAGTACTAATCCTATAAATTTTAGTAGCATCAGAAAGTGGTAAGCCCTTTTCTAGAAGGGTGTCAGTCAATCCCCACGGATCGACCCAAGTCAACCCATTAGGCGCATACTGATACAGATTAAACCCACCCAGCAACCCAATCGGGTCTGGCTGAGTAAATCTACCTATATCCGGATCATAATACCTGAACGTATTGTAATGTAAGCCAGTTTCTCTGTCTAAATATTGTCCCTGATATCTGAGGTTTTGCTCTATGGGTTCGTGCTCAATTTCATGAATCCGCTTTCCCCATAACTGAAAGCTACATTCCCACAGTATTTCGCCGTTGGCATCGGTAAGCTCTTCCGGACAGCCATTCAGGTCGGTGTGGAAGTAGCGGATATGTTGTTCTTGGTTGCCGTCTGTGTCTATACGTGCCAGTGGTTCATAGCTGTTCTGGTCGGTATAGATATACAGGCTGGTGGGGTGATTCGGGCCGGTTTCCTGAATCATTCTTAACCCGTCCCACAGGAAGGTGGTGCGGTTGCATGGTTTGCCATCTCGGTCCAGCCGGTGTTTTTCAATCCGCCGGCCGAGGGCGTCGTAGACGTAGCCGTAACGCTGACTGCGGCCTGTTTGTTCGATGCGTACTTCGCTCAGGCGGTGTTCAGCATCGTAGTGGTAGTGCTGGGTTGTGCCGATGGTCTGTTTGGTTTGGGTTCTGCCGTACTCGTCGTAGCGGTAGTGGTGTCCTCTGAAATGCAGGAGCTGGTTACAGCGAATCAGGTTGTAGTTGCTGTAGTCCTCTCTGTATTTGCTGTCCAGCAGGTTGGCAGCGGCATCATATTGCAGGGTTTCCCAGTATCTCTGGTTGCGACAGTCTTAATTTACGTCCGTAAGTTTACATATTCTTCAAAAAAAAATCTGAATGACGGTGCAAGAACGTTTGATATTTTTCTTGAGAAAAGATC
>NZ_NAST01000057.1 GCF_002142215.1 Gilliamella sp. N-G2 | reverse complement strand
TCTGATAACAAAGAATTATGGATAGAATATATATACGAAAATAATAAAATTAGATTATATCCAGGAGATTTATTAGTAAAAATGAAATAATACTATAAGTGTATAATAATTATCTAAAATTTAATTTATTGATTATAAATACATTTATTAAATATCTAATCTTGAAAGGTTGTAAGTAAATTACTTTCTATAACACCCGGAACAATTGTGCAAACTGATCGTTAAAGAAATAAATCTATGTCTGAAATATTAATTGATACTGTTGATTGGGGAAATTATTAATGATCAAAATTAAATTTGAATCTGGTGAATCTAAAGAGTTTAATCTAACTACATTTGATGGTTCTGATCTAAGTAATTTAAAACTTAATACAGCTATATTTGAAGGATATTCTTTGCGCAATGTAAATTTTAATTATACAGATTTACGTAATGTAAACTTTGCATATTGTAATTTAAATTACTCAAATTTTACTGATGCATCTATGATGAATTGCAATTTAATGAATTGTTCACTAGTTAATGTAAATATGACTAGAAGCAAATTAATCGGGGCATTTTTATTAAACGCTGATTTGAAAAATGCTAATTTATTTGGTGCAGATTTATTTGGCGCAAATTTTAATTGTACTAATTTAAAAGGTGTAAATTTACAAGCAACAAGAATAGAAGAAGCTAGTTTTATAAATGCAGTTTATGATAAAGATACTATATGGCCAAAATTTTTCCTGCCAGAAAGCAAAGGAGCTATTTTATTATAAAATAACTTAATATTCATTTAATAATTAGTAAGTTATATGGACTACCAAAAACTAAAATATAAATAGGTTTTTTAATTAAATTTAAACAATTTTAGTAAATTCTCTAAAGTTTAACTCAAGACAGATGAACTAATAAATTTAGTCAATAACGTTTTGATAGATTTTAAAAAAAACTAAATTCCGAATTCTATTGTTCGTATTAATTTGTGCTTTTTAAGGACTATATAATTAATATGACAGATTAAACTATAGAATATAATTCGGAAAATTCACGACTAGTAGAATACATTTGGTATCATCAGGATTTTGGATATAGGCAACTAATACCTTCTGATATTTATGATACACTAAGATACAAAAAAGGAATTTCAACAAGTGAAGGTAAAAAATAATTTATGGCTACTATTATTTATTCTAAAAATTCCGCAACTTTAGAAGATATTTCCAATTTTGAGAAAATTATTAAAGGTAATTTACCAAATGATTATAAAGATTTTTTAATGAAATATAATTGAGGACAACCTCAGCCTAATTCATTTAGATTTTTTTCTGATAGAAATGATGGATCTATGGTTGATCAATTTCTTAGTTTAGGCAGAGAAAAATATAGTAATTTATTAAGTTATTATGATCTTTATAAGGATAGAATTCCTTTAGAATTCATTCCTATAGCTCATGATGCTGGGGGTAATCTTATTATAATGGAATTGAAATCTAATAGTAATAGAATTTATTTTTGGGATCATGAACTTGAAGCAGATGAAGGTGAAACACCTAATATGGAAAATGTTTATTATATTAATCAGTCTTTCACTAAGTTTATAAATGATCTTTACCCCTTAAAGGAAGATGAAATTTAATTAAGAACACAAACGATGAATATTTATCTGCCAGAATTAATTTGAATATAGATTAACTTCTCGTTTAGACATTTTTTAATCATACTTAATATTAATGATTATTAGTATGCTGTTTATAAAATCTGGTATAAATAAATTGCTGGTTTGGATTACTAATTCGATTGATTTTGTTTAGCACTTGTTGGTTTAAATTTAACACTACAAAAAATAAGTAGTTTATGAACTGCAGAACCATAGCAAACATTATGGCTACATATACAATGCTCTAGGCATTTGAATTGAAACCACCGGCTGGATCGGGACGGTAAACCATTCTATGCAATCACACCTCTCTTTTATCATCTTAATTCTTCTTTTGGTATAGTTTCCGTTTTATAATTTCAGCAATGATGTAATGATAGAAAAAATAAAAAAAACAGCGATTAAGTCTCGAAAAACGTGATTGAAAATAAGATCTGCAAAATGTTAGGATTATTAAATGTCAAAAATAAACGAGTTATGGAATAAAGAAAAATTACCAACTAAAGATGGTATTTATTTTGCAAATGGAGAATCTTTTTCATTTTTAGCAAAATTTTATCCCCATGTATTTATAAAAAAAGGGGGATCATTTAATCTTGTTGATTTTTTAAATAAAAACCCTGATTGCATAACTACTATAGATATTTTTCAGAAAATTAAAATACAAAAGGGAGGAACATGCTTATTAGGAGAAGGTAGCCACGGTTCCGAAGGTTTTATCGCATATATTTCATCTGATGAAAAGCTAAATTGGGTAATATATTTTGAAGAATCTAATCCTTTTATAAATGCAATTGAATTACCAGATAAATTTCTTGAAGTAGAATCTAGTGCTAATTATAGAATAATCTTAGATTTAAAAAATCCTATTAACATTGTTTCAATAAAAGGAATTGAAATGTAAAATATATCATTATTTTAAATAATTATTTAACACATTTAAATATATGTAATAGTACATATACCTTTAAGGTAAGGAATTGTGTTTATTTAATTTCAAATGAAGCACCATTAGATATAT
>NZ_NAST01000056.1 GCF_002142215.1 Gilliamella sp. N-G2 | reverse complement strand
TCTGAAATGCAGGAGCTGGTTACAGCGAATCAGGTTGTAGTTGCTGTAGTCCTCTCTGTATTTGCTGTCCAGCAGGTTGGCAGCGGCATCATATTGCAGGGTTTCCCAGTATCTCTGGTTGCGACAGCCTTCGATTCTGCCGGTGTGATCATAGCGGTAATCGGTCTGCCCGTGTTTGCTGTGCTTTTTGCTTACCAATCGGTCGAGGTTGTCGTACTGGTAGCTGCGTTCGATGAGGATATCAGGCAGGATGGGATTCTGATTGCGCTGTATCTGTTTGCGTTGCAGCCGGCTGTTGCGGTCGTATTTGAACTGGGTGTTCAGGCGTCCCTGGGTGCGTAATATTTCGCGGTGCAGGTTGTCACGTTCGATGTCGCTGATGATGTGGCCGTCGATGTTAATCTGGTGCAGATGGCCGGAACCATAATACAGTTTGCTGATGGTGCGCCCGTCCGGCAGGGTCGGTATAGGTCAGTAGCTGGCCGGAACTGTTAAATAATATGGAATATATAGCATAATTTTCTATATGATTTTTGTACTAAGTATGGGATATTTACAATTATCAAATGGAAAAATATATATACATTTGAACTATTCTATTCTTTTTTTCAACTTCCTAATTTCAGGTGTCAATGCAAAACAATCCTCTATTGGTTCTCCATCTAATGACCAGTAGCTTATCAAATCTATATATTCTTTATAATTATCGAAAAGAATATTTAATGCCTTGGTAATAATTTCATCACTTGGACTTAATCCAAAAGACAATAAATCGTTAATGACATCAAGAGATAAAATCATTAATTCTTTTTTTTCTTCCGATGAATATTTATTTTGTAAATAAGCAGAAATATATTTATTTAGCCATTCTTTCGTTCGATATTCATCGGGTAATTCATAAGCCCAATCCTGAGTAAATCGATCACCAAGTGGTAAACCAAGATCATCACATAGTCTTTTATTTTTTTGCATATTCATCCCTATTAATTTGGATACGATGAATTAAATGGAAATGATGTTCGTACCGAACCATCGGGTTTTACAACTACCCTTGCCATATCAGAAAATATTTATGTCCCATCGGGTAAATAACCCCGACCCTTTATATTTTGGGGTAACGGTACATCATGTACACCAGATCCTTTTTTAGCGACATTAGCAATAAATTCAGCGGCTAATTTATCGTCATCATATTGACCTATTTGATGCCCTTTACTTCTTGCACGATCTTTTAATTGATTAGATTTTACCTTTTGTCCATGATCTGAAAAAGTATGACCATAGGTTGGTTTACTTTTTGGGTTGCCCCATTTAAAATTTCCACAACTCCACCCCCACGGATCAATCCAAGTCAACCCATTAGGCGCATACTGATACAGATTAAACCCACCCAGCAGCCCAATCGGGTCTGGCTGGGTAAAGCGTCCTATATCCGGATCATAGTACCTGAAAGTATTGTAATGTAAGCCGGTTTCTCTGTCTAAATATTGTCCCTGATATCTGAGGTTTTGCTCTATGGGTTTGTGTTCGATTTCATGAATCCGCTTTCCCCATAACTGAAAGCTACATTCCCACAGTATTTTACCGTTTGCATCGGTAAGTTCTTCCGGACAGCCATTCAGGTCGGTGTGGAAGTAGCGGATATGTTGTTCTTGGTTGCCGTCTGTGTCTATCCGCGCCAGTGGTTCGTAGCTGTTCTGGTCGGTATAGATATACAGGCTGGTGGGGTGATTCGAGCCGGTTTCCTGAATCATTCTTAAGCCGTCCCACAGGAAGCGGGTACGGTTGTAGGGTTGGCCTTCGCGGTCTATCTGATGTTTTTCGATACGCCGGCCAAGGGCGTCGTAGACGTAGCCGTAACGCTGGCTGCGGCCTGTTTGCTCAATGCGTACTTCGCTCAGGCGGTGTTCAGCATCGTAGTGGTAGTGCTGGGTTGTGCCGATGGTCTGTTTGGTCTGAGTTCTGCCGTGCTCGTCGTAGCGGTAGTGGTGTCCTCTGAAATGCAGGAGCTGGTTACAGCGAATCAGGTTGTAGTTGTATTCTTCTGTCCCTCTTCGGTCTAGAAAATATGTAAAAAAATAAATTTAAAAATATCAAGAAGATTTTTAGTATCACTTCTGCTTTTATTTTACATTTCTTTTAAAAAAATATCTGAATATGAGCTTAAATCATCTTTATTTCTACCAATTGGATATTTTTTTCCTAATTTAAGTAGCCAATCACTAAATTTTTCTAAAAAAAATTTATTATTATTATTAACTTCAAATATTGCAGAATCAGAATAAGACTCAACTAATAAATCTAATATTTCCAAAAAATCTTTGTCATTTTTTAATATTTCCTCAACTTTAAGTAATTGAAGAGACTTTATTATATCTACTATTTGAGATAGTGTTAAAATGGTTGGGCCTTTTTTTATGTCATTTAATATTTTTCGAATCATTGCTATTTACCTAAAAATTAAAATGGAGAATTTATTAATGGAATATGTGACTGGTTCATTTGCACATCATCTCTTTCTCTACTATTCACTTTTGTTCCATTAGATAATGTATTGGTTTGTGCCGAATGAGCCCCACCAGTAGGACGTGTCGTAATTGAAGCTGAGGGGCCTTTTGCAGCATTTGAACTCGGATATCTAGCTACAGCATTAGGGTTTGTACCATGTCCATGTACTGAATATGTAATTCCATTGGAGTTTGTTTGATATTTAAAACCTCCTGATGGGAATTGTGATGAAGACATCCACTGATTAGAAATACCACCTGGGTTAACCCATTTAGTAACGTCATTATATTTAATCTGACCATTATGAACTAATTCTGACGGTTCAGTCGGACGTTTGTTAAAACGTCCTGTTTCATTATTACGCCAACGATTCGACTTACTATCAAAACTACAGCTCAAACCAAACGGATCAATCCAAGTAAACCCATTAGGCGCATACTGATACAGATTCAAGCCACCCAGCAGCCCAATCGGGTCTGGCTGGGTAAATCTACCTATATCCGGATCATAATACCTGAAAGTATTGTAATGTAAGCCGGTTTCTCTGTCTAAATATTGTCCCTGATATCTGAGGTTTTGCTCTATGGGTTCGTGTTCGATTTCATGAATCCGCTTTCCCCATAACTGAAAGCTACATTCCCACAGTATTTTACCGTTTGCATCGGTAAGTTCTTCCGGACAGCCATTCAGGTCGGTGTGGAAGTAGCGGATATGTTGTTCTTGGTTGCCGCTTGCTTCTATGCGAAACCGTGGTTCGTAGCTGTTCTGGTCGGTATAGATATACAGGCTGGTGGGGTGATTCGAGCCGGTTT
>NZ_NAST01000055.1 GCF_002142215.1 Gilliamella sp. N-G2 | reverse complement strand
AAAAAATTATTTTTGTATTTATTTGATATTCGAATGAATAGAAAGATAAAGCTCTTTAACAATTAGGAACAAGCTGAAAGAAACGAGTTCTCGTTTTTATCGCAAGCTGATGTATGAAAATATATTGGATTGAGATAAGAAAGAGAAAAAAGCGTAATTGAAACCAAGACAACTGTGAGTTGTAAGGTTAAGAAATTAAGCGTACACGGTGGATGCCTAGGCAATCAGAGGCGATGAAGGACGTGTTAATCTGCGAAAAGCGACGGTAAGCCGATAAAAGGCGCTATAGCCGTTGATGTCCGAATGGGGAAACCCAGTGTAGGTGACTACATTATCATCTGATGAATACATAGTCAGATGAGGCGAACCGGGAGAACTGAAACATCTAAGTACCCCGAGGAAAAGAAATCAACCGAGATTCCCTAAGTAGCGGCGAGCGAAAAGGGAGGAGCCCAAGCGGGTAGCATGATGTATTAATGGAAGCGTCTGGAAAGTCGCACGATAGAGGGTGAAAGTCCCGTACATGAAAATGCATGATGTGGAAGCTTATAGAGTAGGGCGGGACACGTGATATCCTGTCTGAAGATGGGGGGACCATCCTCCAAGGCTAAATACTCCTGATTGACCGATAGTGAACCAGTACCGTGAGGGAAAGGCGAAAAGAACCCCGGGAGGGGAGTGAAATAGACCCTGAAACCGTGTACGTACAATCAGTGGGAGCTGTTACCATTGGGTAATAGTGACTGCGTACCTTTTGTATAATGGGTCAGCGACTTATATTCTGTAGCAAGGTTAACCGAATAGGGGAGCCGAAGGGAAACCGAGTATTAACTGTGCGTTAAGTTGCAGGGTATAGACCCGAAACCCGGTGATCTAGCCATGGGCAGGTTGAAGGTTGGTTAACACTAACTGGAGGACCGAACCGACTAATGTTGAAAAATTAGCGGATGACCTGTGGCTGGGGGTGAAAGGCCAATCAAACCGGGAGATAGCTGGTTCTCCCCGAAAGCTATTTAGGTAGCGCCTCATGAGTAACTGTTGGGGGTAGAGCACTGTTTCGGCTAGGGGGCCATCCCGGCTTACCAACCCGATGCAAACTCCGAATACTGACAAGTTTAATCATGGGAGACACACGGCGGGTGCTAACGTTCGTCGTGAAGAGGGAAACAACCCAGACCGCCAGCTAAGGTCCCAAAGTCATAGTTAAGTGGGAAACGAAGTGGGAAGGCTTAGACAGCTAGGATGTTGGCTTAGAAGCAGCCATCATTTAAAGAAAGCGTAATAGCTCACTAGTCGAGTCGGCCTGCGCGGAAGATGTAACGGGGCTAAAACTATGCACCGAAGCTGCGGCAGCGCACGTAAGTGTGTTGGGTAGGGGAGCGTTCTGTAAGCCGTAGAAGGTGTATTGTGAGGTATGCTGGAGGTATCAGAAGTGCGAATGCTGACATAAGTAACGATAAAGCGGGTGAAAAGCCCGCTCGCCGGAAGACCAAGGGTTCCTGTCCAACGTTAATCGGGGCAGGGTGAGTCGACCCCTAAGGAGAGGCCGAAGGGCGTATCTGATGGGAAACGGGTTAATATTCCCGTACTGGCTATAACTGCGATGGGGGGACGAAGAAGGCTAGGTTTACCACCTATTGGATGGTGGGTTAAGCGTGTAGGGGTGTGATTAGGCAAATCCGGTCACTAAGACTCTGAGGCGTGATGACGAGGCACTAAGGTGCTGAAGTAATTGATGCCCTGCTTCCAGGAAAATCCTCTAAGCTTCAGGTTATAGTTAATCGTACCCGAAACCGACACAGGTGGTCAGGTAGAGAATACTAAGGCGCTTGAGAGAACTCGGGTGAAGGAACTAGGCAAAATGGTGCCGTAACTTCGGGAGAAGGCACGCTGATGGTAATTGAAGTCCCATGCGGATGGAGGTGAAATCAGTCGAAGATACCAGCTGGCTGCAACTGTTTAATAAAAACACAGCACTGTGCAAACACGAAAGTGGACGTATACGGTGTGACGCCTGCCCGGTGCTGGAAGGTTAATTGATGGGGTTATGCGTAAGCAGAAGCTCTTGATCGAAGCCCCAGTAAACGGCGGCCGTAACTATAACGGTCCTAAGGTAGCGAAATTCCTTGTCGGGTAAGTTCCGACCTGCACGAATGGCGTAATGATGGCCAGGCTGTCTCCACCCGAGACTCAGTGAAATTGAAATTGCCGTGAAGATGCGGTGTACCCGTGGCAAGACGGAAAGACCCCGTGAACCTTTACTATAGCTTGACAGTGAACATTGAGCCTTAATGTGTAGGATAGGTGGGAGACTAAGAAGTGTGTACGCCAGTATGCATGGAGTCGACCTTGAAATACCACCCTTTAATGTTTGATGTTCTAACCTATACTTCTGAATCGAGGTAAGGGACACTGTCTGGTGGGTAGTTTGACTGGGGCGGTCTCCTCCCAAAGAGTAACGGAGGAGCACGAAGGTTAGCTAATCCTGGTCGGACATCAGGAGGTTAGTGCAATGGCAAAAGCTAGCTTGACTGCGAGAGTGACGGCTCGAGCAGGTACGAAAGTAGGTCATAGTGATCCGGTGGTTCTGAATGGAAGGGCCATCGCTCAACGGATAAAAGGTACTCCGGGGATAACAGGCTGATACCGCCCAAGAGTTCATATCGACGGCGGTGTTTGGCACCTCGATGTCGGCTCATCACATCCTGGGGCTGAAGTAGGTCCCAAGGGTACGGCTGTTCGCCGTTTAAAGTGGTACGCGAGCTGGGTTTAGAACGTCGTGAGACAGTTCGGTCCCTATCTGCCATGGGCGTAGGAAAATTGAGAGGGTTTGCTTCTAGTACGAGAGGACCGAAGTGAACGCACCGCTGGTGTTCGGGTTGTGATGCCAATTGCATTGCCCGGTAGCTACGTGCGGAATAGATAAGTGCTGAAAGCATCTAAGTACGAAACTAGCCTCGAGATGAGTTTTCCCTGATGAGAATCAGTAAGGTCCGTTTGAGACTAAGACGTAGATAGGTCAGGTGTGTAAGTGTAGTGATACATTGAGCTAACTGATACTAATGAACCGAGAGTCTTAACCTTACAACTCGGAGTTGTTTTGGGTACGCGAAGATAAAGATAGATTAATAGATAATCGAACAGTTTGTTCCGGATTGAGCGATTGATGTGGATATGAGATAATGCACAGCAATTGAGAGAAGAGAAGACAGGATATGTCTGGCGGTAATAGCGCGGTGGTCCCACCTGACCCCATGCCGAACTCAGAAGTGAAACGCCGTAGTGCCGATGGTAGTGTGGGTATTACCCATGTGAGAGTAGGGTGCCGCCAGACTTTTAA
>NZ_NAST01000054.1 GCF_002142215.1 Gilliamella sp. N-G2 | reverse complement strand
TTATTATACATACCAAATATAAACAAACACAAGATATTAATGAACTCAGTCATGATACCGAAAATGCCCATAGCAAACTCAAACCAATCTTTAATAAAGAGGATGAGCAGACCAGACTAAACATTGTTACTAGCTTAAAAGAGTTAGGCGAACAGGTTAAAGAGCTCGAACGCACTATTCATAAAGATGCCGGTAAAGACTCACAAGATGGCAAAATGGGCAATGACTTTAGTAAAGGCGTTGACTCTGCTGTATCAATTATTACCGGCATTATCACCGGTGATATGACCGGCGGTCTTGCTGGCGCCAGTGCACCATGGCTAGCTGAGCAGATAAAGATACAAGCCGGTGATAACGAAACCGCGAGGTTAGTTGCTCATGCAATACTTGGTGCGGTAGTGGCTGAGCTACAAGGCAACTCAGCATTATCTGGTGGAGCGGGTGCAGTGGTTGGTGAAGTTGCAGCAGATATCATCCGCAAACAACTGTATGGCAAAGAAGTCAAAGATTTAACCGAAGAAGAAAAACAAACCATCAGTGCACTATCGCAATTAGCAGCAGGTCTGGCAGTAGCTGCCGGTGGTGGTAGTGTTGGTGATGCTGGCGCTGCTATTAATAGTAGTAAAAATGCGGTTGAGAATAATTATTTGAGTGTAAATGAAGCTAAGCGAAAAGCTTATTTGACTTGGATAAAGCCAAACTATCTAGGTGAGGAATTAACAGAAGATGAAAAGAAAGAATTAGAAAATCTCAATAAACTAGATAAAGAACGAGATCAAATTTTACAGGATAATTGTTCATTGGGTAACATCTCAAGCTCAGCTTGTAAAGGATTGCTGCAAGAAGCATGGGAAATGCAGAATGAATATGAAAAAGAGGTTGCTAGAAGTTTAACAAATGCTGATTTATATAGAGAAGACTCAAAAAATCTTAACGAAGCATTAGTCGGTTTAGATCCCAACAGCATTATTCATTTAATTTCAATTGAAGCAATTGCAAAAGAGACAGGTAGAGATGTAAAAGATGTTGCTCAACAGTATAAATATGTTATGGCTGCACATGGAATTGTATCTTCATTGGCTGGTTTGTATGAAGGAGTAAATTTTACGCAACCAAATACCAATAAGGTTAAAGGTAATGTCGAGGCTAATGTTGATGCTAGTGGAAAAGCTCGAGAATCTTCTAACTTTAGAGAGCATGTTAATAAAGAACGAGAGGTAAATGCTAGCAGACAAACAGAAAATACGTCGTCAACTCCAATTATTAATCCAGCAACCAATAAACCTGTTACTGACCATATAATTGTATCATCAGGTAAAGCACCTCAAACATCAACACCAAATTCCATTTATGAGGTATCAAGGGCAGATGGCTCTAGAAGTATTACTTATTATGATGAAAAAGGTAATTGGTTTTCAAGAGAAGATTATGGTCAACTCAATCCTCACGGAGAAATGAGAATAGGTTCAGATGGACGGGTTGTATCTCATGAACATAAACGGACATATAAGAATTACAATGGTAACATATATAAAGATAAAGACTATTATAGAAGAATTGATAAAGATGGTAAGCCTATTGGTGATTGGATTTTAGATAAATAATACTAAAAAGGAGAGTTAATATGTCTAGTTTTGTTTGTGGTTATATAGAACCAATATTAAGTGAGAATAAACTAAATAACTTATCTAACTATATAAAAAATAGTCAATTGGGAATAGAAAAAATCTCTAAAGATTGGTTGATTAATTATCCCAACTATTTAATTCCCAATGATAGTATATTTACTTTTTTAATCGGCGATGTTCCCGGTTATCCTAATGCTACTTACTTAATAGATTATTGTGAATATGCTCCGGATACTGATATTGCTTTTCCTCCAGATCCTAAGGAACGCTTAGATATACTCATTAATACATTGATTGACATGATTAAAATTACCCATGCATCAAAAATGGTAGTTTCTATAAATGAATGCGATCAAATAGAAACCATAAAAAAAATAAAGTTCGCTGAAATGCGAGACATTATTCATGCTGATTTTGCAAAATATCAAGCCCCACCAGATACACTTTATGAAATCATCTGTGAATAAAATTATAATTAAGTTTTTCAGAACTTGATAATTTAGCTTGTTATAAAATATAAAGCAGTTTTATCAACTTAAATTGAAAAATTTAAAATGTTCATATGGAAAGATGCACCATCAAATTGGCATCTTTCCATTTATCTTTACAAATACACTTCAATAAAACAACTCAAAATAACCATTATCTAAAAAATATAATTACCAATTAGGGATGTTGCCGGCAAAGGTGGATATGATATCACGGTGGGCAATAACACTGACTTAAAAGGTGCGGTGATTGCCTCTGAAGCAGACGATACCAGCAAAAACAGGCTCGATACCGGCACAATAAGCTTTAGTGATATCGAAAACAAAGCCGACTTTAACGTTACGCATGTATCGGTCAGTGGCGGTACCGTCGGTCCGGGCATTCCGACAGCTTACCAAAACAGTGATTCAGCATCGAGCACTACCAAATCCGCGGTAGAGCAAGGTCAATTAATCATCCGTAATCAAGATGAACAACAACAAAATATTGCTGATTTAAGTCGGGATACCGAAAGTGCCAATAATCCATTAAAACAGATTTTTGATAAGCAAAAAGAGCTGGATAAAATAGAAACCGTTGAGCTAATAAAAGATATCGCCCAACAAGCAAAAAGCATCACACAAAAGTATGACCGAATACAGGCACAAAAAGATATCGAAAACAATAAGGAACTTCTATCCAAAGCAGAAGCATTGAAACAATATAATGATTTAAGCGATGAAGACAAGGCAAAAATTTCTTTTGAAGAATTTTATACGGATAATCAGGATTATTGGTATTACGCGGCTGTTGATACACAGTTAGAAGCAAATAAGCAAAAAGGTAACAATATTGGTACCATGGGCAATGACTTTAGTAAAGGCGTTGACTCAGCTGTATCAATTATTACCGGCATTATCACCGGCGATATGACCGGCGGCTTAGCTGGCGCCAGTGCACCATGGCTAGCTGAACAGATAAAACTGCACACTGGGCACCTAGACAAGGATGGTGAATGGGTCACTGATAACCTTGCCGGTAACTTAATCTCTCATGCAATACTTGGTGCAGTAGTCGCTGAACTACAAGGCAACTCAGGACTTGCCGGTGGAGCCGGTGCAGTGGCCGGTGAAGTTGCAGCAGATATCATCCGCAAACAACTGTATGGCAAAGAAGTCAAAGATTTAACCGAAGAAGAAAAACAAACCATCAGCGCACTATCTCAACTAGCCTCCGGCCTTGCGGTAGCCGCCGGCGGTGGTAATTTTGGTGATGCCAGTGCGGCTATTAGTAGCAGTAAAAATGCGGTTGAGAATAATTATTTAAACTCAGATGAGCATCAAACCAAAAAAGGTTTAGAATACAAAGAAAGAAAAGGCATATTAACAGATGAAGAAA
>NZ_NAST01000053.1 GCF_002142215.1 Gilliamella sp. N-G2 | reverse complement strand
ATATATTCTATTTATATTATATGTTTTTTAGGATTATTCTTATCAACATTAGATACTGGTATTATAAACTTAGCGTTAAATTCATTTTCTGTCGATTTTGATGTTTCTTTAGAATATATCGGATTATCAGTTACTTTATATTTATTATTCCTAATTATTTTTCTTGTTCCCGGCGGTTGGCTTGGTGACTTTTGGGAGCAAAAAATAGCATTAATAGTAGGCTTCTCTCTGTTTGGTCTAACTTCATTGATTGCTGGATTTTCAGATTCTGCAAATCAACTTATTTTATCTAGATGTGGACAAGGAATCGGTGCTGCATTATTGCAAGCAAATTGCTTGGGATTGGCTGGTTTACAATCAAGTAAACAGAAAATAAGATTAAATTCTTTCATAATGTTGGCGATAAGTTTAGGACCAATTTTAGGGCCTTCTTTTGGCGGTGTTATTTTAAAATTATGGGGATGGCAAGTCTTATTTCTTATTAATGTCCCATTGTGTATTATGGGATGTCTCTTTTGTTTGAGAATAAATAAATCAGTAACAATACTAAAGAAAAAGACTTTCGATCTAAAAGGAATGATACTATTTTTCATGATGTCAGTCGGTTGTGTTTTTCTTCTTTATTCTAATAATATAAATCTATCTTTGGTTGAAAAAAATTTCATTGGTATTTTTATTTTAATCATATTTTTATTTTTTTGGAGAATAGAATTAAAAAGCGCCAATCCTTTTTTTCCTGTTAAATTATTATTAACCCCGTCAATTAGATACATTTCAATTGGTAGCATGCTATTTGGATTGACTGCAGGCATGCTCTTTTCAGTATCACCTCTCATATTTATAAAAGAAACTAGTTATTCAATTGACTATATAGGATTAATTTGTACTGCGGCACCCATTGGGGTCATTTTAAGTGTGTTTGTCAAAAAAGTAATAAATTCAAGTTGTAATAAAATAATACTAATTTATGCTTTACCTCTGATGCAATTTGCTTTCGCCTTACTTTTCTTTATGAGTTTTAATATTTCAGTCTTTAATTATGTTATAGCTGCTTTGTGCTACGGTTTAGGTGGCGGACTGTTACAAAGTTCATTAATTCAGATCGCGATGGCCTCCAAAAAAGATAAACAATCAACGATTGGAGGCTTATTAAGGCTTTTTCAAAATGGAGGATTTATTATTGGCTCAGCATGTTCTTTAATGTTATTAGAAACAAATATATCCCCTTTAGAAAATATTTCTAGCTATCAAAAATTATGGGGTATTACTTTTGGCGTAGTCTCTATCATGTCTATTTATTCATATTTTTCTTTATTTAGGAAAAATTAAATGAAATATCATTTTTAGTGTTGTGGTTAACATTGCAAACAGATAATTTTCAAGATAAATCATCGTATAGAAAAGTGTCTGAAGGAAGTTGTTAAATTACATTCCAATCACAATTTTATCCTAAACTGTTTTTTTAGATAAGTAGTAACATTTTGTATAAACGAATAAATTTAGATACCACTATAAATCTTACGTTAAAGTTTTAGTAATATACATAGATAAATAGGCTAATGAATTATCTGATTAGATAAGGAAGATTGATAGTAAACATATAAATTTCAGGTGTTTTTCAATTTGATATCAGCACTATCAGCACTGTTCAATAGGGTAGTATAAAAATAGAACCGCCCATAAGGGCGGGATATATTAATGATTCTTGAATGATTTAGTTTTCAATTTAGCATGTATGGTTTTATATGAACCTGTAGCAAGAATTACACCACAAATAACAATTAATGCGCCACTGATTTGTAATGGATTAGGCTGTAATCCAGAGCATAAGGATAAAATCATCGTAAATACAGGTACTAAATTAAAAAATACGGCTGTATTGGCTGCTCCAATTTCTTTTATACCGAGATTCCAGAATAAATATGCCAATACCGAACCACATACAGCCATGTAGACTAATAATAAATGGTTTTTTATGGTTATATTATTAAGTGATATAAGTAAATTGTTGTTATAAAAAGTAAATAATACAATGCCGATGGTGCCAAATAACATGGTATAAGTTGTAGTTTGTAATGGTGTCGAGTTAGATATATATTTTCGTGAACCAACAGTATAGGTAGCCCAAGCCAAATTACCCAACATAATAATGAGATCACCGGAACTGAAATTTAGCGAAACTAAATTGTTTATTGAACCGTTACTTACCACAATAACCACACCCAATAAACTAGTCAACATACCAACGCTTTGTACAACAGTAATTTTATGTTTATCAATCATTGCCGCCAATAATGCTGTGGTTATCGGAGATGTTGCCATTATTAATGCTCCATTAATAGCTGAGGTAGTTTTTAAACCAATAAAAAATGCTAAATTAAAGCCTGTTATACCTAATAAGCCGAGAGCTATAAATGCAATCCAGTTCTTTTGTAATGCCACAATATTATTTTTATCTTTTAATACCATGAAAATCATGATAATTATCGTCGCAATAGTAAACCTTTCGGTTGCGACCACAAAAGGAGAAGCTTCCGCTACCACAGATGATCCAGCATTAAAGTTTGATCCCCAGAAAAAAGTTGCAAGAATGACTGCTATTAACACTAAAAATCTATTTTTTAACATGATCTTTATCTCCATAAAATGGATCAACGTTAAACAAAAATACAGGGAAATTTTGCCAACTATTTAACAAATTATTTATAGATTCAGTAAATTTAGAAGGTTTAATCATGAAATCTTTTTGACCGTTAGAAGAGTTAAATTTTTCTGTCACATTGTCGCTAGAATCGATGTTAATTTTATTAAAGATGATATTGCAGCTATTGATGTCGAGTGGAAGAGAAAATACTGGTAAATTATTATTACTGCCTTGATTAGCAAATTTTGATAATGAGCCAGAAAACCTATTTGCATTTTCTTGCTGTAATAATCTGACGACTATTGTATTACAGTTTCCAGTCGTAGTGTCGTCGATTGATCCTTTCATAGATAATATTCTTATTTAGATAATGTTATTAAGTAAAATAATATTATTATTGTCCCATTTATAATACAATTAATGTATTTTAAATATAGAATTCCAAAAATGAAAAAATCAATTTCCTTAAATGACCTTAATCTTTTTGTAAATGTTGTTCAGGCTGGTAGCCTTACCAAAGCCTCTGAACTGCTCTCGATCCCTATGGCGACTATAAGCCGGCGTTTAACACAATTAGAAGAATCGATAGGGGAACATCTGTTAAATCGTAGCACTAGATCTGTATCAATGACTTCCCTAGGGCAGATGTATTTTGATCAATGTGTTAATCCTTTAACAGAATGTATGATGGCTGTTAAGCATCTAAATGACACCCATTATCAGCTATCAGGAACCATAAAAGTAACAGCTCCAATTAATTTAACTCACAAATGGTTATCGAACTGCATTTTTTCTTTTATGAAGCAATATCCAGATATTAAGATTGATCTGATGGTAACTAACCGTATTGTTGATTTAACTGCGTTGAGCATCGATGTTGCAATTCGCGTCGGAAATTTAGATGATAGTAACTGGGTAGCAAAAAAATTATTCTTTTCAAAAAACATTTTATGTGCATCACCTAAATACTTGGTATCAAATTCGGTTCCTTTACATCCAGTAGATTTGAAAAATCATAGACTAATCTGTTCTAACGTCAGTAATGGATGGAAATTACAAAATACTCAGACACAAGAGTTATATATTGCAGATATGCCATTTAATTTTATTGTTGATGATATACAGTTGATGATAAATGCATCTAAGCAGGATTTAGGTATTTGTTTTGTTTCTGAGCAATTTGTTCATGATGAGATTCAGAATGGAGAGTTAATTCCAATTTTAACCGAGTGGGTTGGTATCCCTCGTCCAGTTTATGTGATGGTTAGAGATAGATGCTATATCCCTAATAGAGTAAAAATATTTAAACAATATATAGAGCAATACATTAAAGATGAAAATGTTAATTATCAAATTTAACATCTTAAATATATCCATCTGACACTTTAATTAAAAAGGTTAATTGCAGTATGTTATTTATTATCTAGGTGGACATTGTATGCTTTCATAGTATAAAGATATTTATAAATACAATG
>NZ_NAST01000052.1 GCF_002142215.1 Gilliamella sp. N-G2 | reverse complement strand
GTGCCAATTTATTTCCTAAATTATATATTTTTGAGAATTTTAAAGAACATAAGGTTATTTTTAATAATTAGTCAAGATTCATTTAAATTATTAGAATTATTTGTTTCAAGTAGAATACTTTATGTTTCATCCTAATAAATTTTAAAAAAATTAGAAATTTCAATAATCATAATTAATTATAAATAATAAATTTGGAAATTAAAACAGGTTGTAGTAAAACAGCATTTTTGCGAAAATATATCAAATTTTATTTTTTTTCTTAAATAAAATTATTTAAATTAAGCATAGTAATGAGGAATTTATATATGATGCGAGTTGGATTATTTCTTCTAACTAACTTAGCTGTTATGTTTGTATTTGGTATAATTTTGAGTATTTTGGGGGTTAACGCCCATAGTATCTTAGGACTACTTATTTTTGCAGCTATTTTTGGTTTTGGTGGTTCATTTATTTCACTTTTTTTATCAAAAAGAATGGCACTACGTTCTGTTGGTGGCGAAGTGATCAAAGAACCTCGTAATGCTCAAGAACAGTGGTTACTTGATGTAGTGCGTCGCCAATCAGATCAACTTAAATTAAAGATGCCGGCGGTAGCAATTTATGAAGCAGATGATATTAATGCTTTTGCAACAGGGGCGACCAAAAACCGTTCTTTAGTTGCGGTAAGTACTGGATTATTATCAGCAATGACTCAAGATGAAGCAGAAGCGGTAATTGGTCATGAAATGAGTCACGTAGCAAATGGTGATATGGTGACCATGGCACTATTACAAGGTGTATTAAATACCTTCGTTATCTTCATTTCACGAATTATAGCGTCAATGTTTGCTAAAGTGATAGAAGATCGTAGTGAAGCATTAGCAGATATAGCCTATTATGTAATAGCAATGATATTCGAAACTATCTTTGGAATTTTAGCAAGTATGGTTGCAATGTGGTTCTCGCGTTACCGCGAATTTCATGCCGATGCAGGTTCTGCAAAATTGGTAGGTTCTGCAAAAATGATTGCCGCATTAGAAAAACTAAAAGTAAGCCATGAACCAAATGAAGAAGCGTCAATTTTAGCTTTTTGCATTAATGGTGAGAAGAAAGCCAGATTTTCCCAACTATTCTTATCACATCCACCTTTAGAAAAACGAATTGAAGCTTTAAGAAATCAATCAATTATTGGTTAATAAAACTTTAAATATTGGCTTAATAAACAAATAAAACCTTAATGGCAAATAGTAATAATATTTGCCATTTACTTTATCAATCGATAATATTTCTAGAGATTTAATATGTACCTGCGAACCAACAATAATAAACTTGAATTACTTAGTCCTGCGAAAAATATAGACATTGCCAAACAAGCAATCTTACATGGGGCTGATGCAGTTTATATTGGAGGCCCGCATTTTGGTGCCCGTCATAATGCCGGTAATTCAGTCAGTGATATCGCCGAATTAGTTGAGTTTGCCCATCGTTTTTATGCCAAAGTTTTTGTCACATTAAATACTATTTTGCACGATAATGAACTTGAGATAGCTCGGCAATTGATCTGGCAATTATATGATGCAGGAGTTGATGCTTTAATTGTTCAAGATATGGGCATATTAGCCATGGATATTCCGCCGATAGATTTACATGCTAGCACGCAAATGGATATTCGAACCCCGCAAAAAGCTAAATTTCTTTCAGATGTTGGTTTTTCACAAATAGTTCTAGCTCGAGAATTAAACTTACCTGAAATAGCGAATATTCATCAACAAATAGATGCCAATATCGAATTTTTTATTCATGGGGCTTTATGTGTTGCATTTTCAGGTCAATGTTATATTTCTCATGCTCAAACGGGTAGAAGTGCCAATCGAGGTGATTGTTCGCAAGCATGCCGTTTACCATTCACATTAAAGGATGATAAAGGCCGTGTTGTTGCTTATGAAAAACATCTTTTATCAATGAAAGATAATAATCAATCTGAAAACTTAATCGAATTGATACAAGCTGGAGTTAGGTCATTTAAAATAGAAGGACGTTATAAAGATTTAAGCTATGTAAAAAATATAACGGCATTTTACCGAAAAAAACTCGATGAAATTTTAGAAAAATCGGATGATTTTGTAAGTGCATCAAGTGGTAGAACTCAACACTCATTCACTCCAGATCCCAATAGAACATTTCATCGAGGTGCTACTGATTATTTTGTTCGGGGTAGACAAGCTAATATTGGCGCTTTTGATTCACCTAAATTTATTGGCTTACCTATCGGTGAGATGACGAAAGTTTCTAACCAAACAATTGATATTAAATCTGAAAAATTTTTAACGAATGGTGATGGATTAAACGTCTTGGTAAAGCGTGAAATCGTAGGATTCAGAGCGGATAAAGTTGAAAAAGTTGCTAATAATCATTATCGAGTGTTTCCTAATGAATTACCTAAGGTATTTCATTCCTTAAAATTACCTTATCAAATTAATCGTAACCTTGATCACAATTGGCAACAAGCTTTATTAAAAGAATCGAGTAGTCGTCGAATTGGTGTAGCATTTGAATTGATAAATCAATCGAATGTTGTTCAATTGATAGCAACAAGTGAAGAGGGCTGTAGTGTAAAAATTGCTATAAAAGGTGAGTTTGAATTAGCTGAACAATCTGATAAAGCACTCAAAAATATAAAAGATAGCTTATCAAAACTTGGTCAAACGATATATTACCTTACTGATTTGAATGTTAATTTGACCGAGATATTTTTTATTCCAAGTAGCCAATTAAATCAATTACGAAGAGATATTATTGATAAGTTAACATTGGAACGGCTAACTCATTACCAAAGAAAGTTACGAAAACCACAAGCGGAACCTGTGCCAATTTATCCAGAGGAGCAGCTAAGTTTTTTAGCAAATATTTATAATCATAAGGCTAGAGAATTTTATGCACAGCATGGCGTTAAACTAATTGAAAGTGCTTTTGAAGCACATGAAGTTAAAGATGATGCGCCATTAATGATTACAAAACATTGTTTGAGATTTGCGTTTAATTTATGTCCTAAACAAGCTAAAGGTATTCAAGGTGTGAAAACAAAAGTAACACCAATGAAATTAGTACAAAATAATAATGAAGAATTAATACTGAAATTTAATTGTAAAGCCTGTGAAATGCAAGTTTGGGGTAAAATCAAAAATCACATTTTAAAAATGCCATTACCAGGAAGTGAACTGATTTTATTAACCAATAAATAATTACAGTCAAAGAATCGAAATTTACAGAATAACTCAGTTCTTTTTAAAAGAAGAATATAGTTCGTAATAATGAACTATATTTAACATAATATACATTATTCTAACTTTAACAAATTGATTTATAATGAAATTATTTCAAAAGAAAAGGGGGTTATATTATTCCTCTAATAACTCCCAAAATAATAATTTATTTATTATTAATAACAAAAATCATTATAGCAGCACTCAACTAATGATCTTTTATTAATTATCAATAATTGTTTATAATTTTATATTTATTAAGGCATTATAGAATAATCAATATTTGATTTGAATCGATTCTTATTGTGATAAATATTATGGATTTTATTCAATAGTTTTATGACAAAAATTATGATATAAATCCTCTTCATTAGCTAATAGTTGAAAATAGGATTTATATGACTAATATCGAATTGAAAGCACTTAGGCGTTTATTTTTTCTTGATGTTGCTGATGCCGCAACATATATAGGTAAGTGCTCAAAGCGAGCATGGCAATATTGGGAAAGCGGAAGCAGAAAAATTCCAGATGATGTTATAAACATCATGAACAAACTTAAAGAAGAAAGGACTGAATTACTTTTATTGTTACAGACTGATAACTTATTCAGTAATAATAAAATTGGCAATTTGGTTTATTCAAGGTTAATTGATTCAGTAAAAGCTGAGCTTTATTCTAAAGATTTTATCGATAAAATAATCTAATAAGTTTGCATAATATTTTTTATAACTTCAGCCAACAACGTTGTCTAAAAATCAAAAAATGTACAATTAGTATTTTTATGACATTGTTTTTTCTCTTTGAATTGAATTGCCAAATTTTTAATAGATTATATACGTATTATCTATAATCATTATATGGATTGCGTATATTTTTTCCTCTTGATGAGCTAATTTTTAATTTATAGCGCTTAAACTCTATATAATAAAAC
>NZ_NAST01000051.1 GCF_002142215.1 Gilliamella sp. N-G2 | reverse complement strand
TGATACAAGTTATTTATACATTTTTTGGGACGTACATACTCAGAAATATACTACTTTAGATCAATCGGCATAATTACAATTGATAAATATTTGTAAAGTATAACAATTCAAACAATCGTAAAATAATATATAATAATTTATTAAACACATGATTTACATAAAAAATATAGATATAATCATTTATTGTAATTATAAATATAAATTTTTATAAAAAATTAAATTGTAAATTATATTGTTAATAATTTTAGATATTCGACTGGTTAGATAGTTTTAAATAAAAATAATTGAAAAATATTAATACAACCATAGAGGAAATAGAATGCTTCTTTGCCTCATATAAATATTAAACGTTCTGATAGGACAATGGTGAGGATTGATATAGATGGCTGATTTGTATATAAAAAAACTAATCACTGCCATAGAGAATGGTAAGGTTAGAGGTTTTGATGAGATAAAGGATATAAATGGTGAAAATTATTTATTTGAATATGCTATTAAAAAAGAGAATGAAAAATATAATACTTATCTTTTCCACATACCTGAAAATAAAATGGAAATATACGAAGATTATGCAACTGAAGAATTTAGTGAGTTTTCCAATATAGAAGATGCTTTTTATTACTTTAAATTACAAGGTGTGGATATTAGAAAATTTGCTCCTATTAAAAGGACATTACCTTTTTAGATGATAAAGAAAGCTGGGTAAAAAAATCAAATCTTACCAGCTTTTTTATTTAACTCTCGTTCCATCCACTAATTCCTACATCAAGGATAGAGTGATTACTGCTACGATGTGACCGGACGCATCGAAAGCTACCGCAACGAATCCTACTGGGAAACATTACAATACGATGCTGCGGCCAATCTGCTGGACAGAAGATGCGGCGAAGAAGAAAGCAATCAGAACCTGATCCGCTTTAATCAGCAGCTCAGCTTCCGCGGACTGAAATACAGCTACGACGAACACGGACGAACCCGCAGCAAACAAACCGCCAGCGGTACCCAGTATTACCACTACGATGCCGAACACTATCTCATCGAATTATGTATCGAAGAACTGGAACGCTCCCATCGTTAGAGTGCTATGTCTTTGATGCATTAGGGGACGTTTTAAAAAACATCGACTGGACAAAGACAGCCAACCTTATAACCGTACCCGCTTTATGTTTAATGGTTTAATAATGATTGAGTGAATCAAACTGACCCATCGCAAAGCCCGTACCTATATAGTGACACCAACAGCTATGAATCGGTGGCGCGAATAGACAGAAATGCTAATCAAGAACAGCACATCTACTACCTCCATATCTATTGTAAACGGTATGCCAGAGATGCTGAAGGATGAAGCTGGTGGTATCGTCAGGGAGTGCTCATACCAGTTGTGAGGTAAACCGATATAGGAGATTGCTCATACACAGATTCAACAGAACCAGATGTATCAGGGACAATATTTAGACAGAGAAATCAGGCTGCACTACAATACTTTTAGGTACTACGATCCGGATATAGGCCGCTTTACCCAGCTGGATCCGATAGGACTAAGAGGCGGATACAGTCTTTATCAATATGTGCCTAACTCGCTTAACTTGTTAGATCCACTTGGATTGAGTTGTAGTTACAATAGCAAATCGAATCGTTAGCATAATAATGAAACTAGCCGTTTTACTAAACTTCCAACTGCTCCTTCTGAACTAGTTAATAAAAGAAACATCAAGATGACAAATACAGAGGCAGAGCCCAAACAGTAAAAAATACCAGATATTTAGGAGTTTGATCTCAATTGTTTTCCAGATGATAGTTTAAATAAATAGATTTTAAGTGCATGGAGATGATGATATATATATCATAAAGTACAATTAAACTAATACGCCAATGATGCAGTTCGGCTTAACTTCTAGAAGCACTGATAAGGAAGGTATAAAAATTTATCGAACTGATGGAATTAGTGAAAACTTAACAAATATCTTAATTTTTCCGATACCTTTTTAATTCAATAAGGATATTAACGTATGAATGAGAATGAAAATATACTTAATAATTTTTTAGAAAATAAACCAACTTATCTTGCTTATGAGGATGAACTTAAACTAATAGATATTATGATGAAGTTACCAATGGATTGGCTGATTAAAAATGAGGACGAATTTTTTAACGCACTAAATGCTTTAGTTTATTGTCATACATTAGGTTTCGGATTTTTATCTGTAGAAGAAAGTGACGACATTATATTTGAGAACTTTTGTAACTGGCTAAGAGAAGTAGAGGAGAAAACGCATATATCGGTCATAGGATATATTGATGATCTTTCACCGGAAGAACTGGAGTTAGATAATTACAGAAGAGGAAAAAAAATAAATAGCAATAAATCTGATGAGAATGAATATCAGTTTGACAACAGCACTGATCTAGAACTCAATTCATTAACCTCAGATAGAATAGAAAATCAAGCCTGTATTTTTGAATCATGTAACATTAAAGAAGATAAAATGATTCAATCAAAATATCCTGTGCCAAAAAACATTAATAAACTGATTTCACAATTAGAATTAAAAAGAAGACCTTACCAGTCTTATGTTAATTTTTTAAAACAATATAACGTAATTGATTTTTATGGTTTAGATTATAGTTATTATATTGACTATAAAGGGAAGAAATTGTCCCTAGAAGTGATTCTGGGATTCTCAGAAAAAGCAGGTGAAGATTTAATTGCTCTTAATAAGATGTGTTTAAACAGAATACCAAAGAACTATTTTGCTATAGCAAGAGTAAATCATGGAGATTTACTTTGTATGGCAAGTCGTTCAATTTATTATTGGAATCGTAAAGTCAATGACTTGCATTTTGATATGAAAGTAAAATATGGATATTTGATGCGAAATACAGCTTTAATGCTAGTAGCAGACTCATTTGACCAATTTTTATCCATGATTACTAGAACAAAAAATAAAGCTAATTATACTCAGAATGAAAATGAATTTAATCTACCGGATATTACTTTTCCGATAGAAGCATTAGAACTTTGGGAAGAAAATCCTAAAAGGATTTTTAGAGTGTCAGAAGGAGATATACCGATTTATATAGAAAAATTGGAAGCATCTGAAAGAGGGCGTGCAATAATAGAAAAATTTAAAACATTGACACTTACTGAAGAACAGCAGGAAGTAGTAGCAAGATTAAAAGAAGAAGGACTTTTGGCAGACGGCATTTTTGAATGAAAAGTTAAATTTTAATTACCATAAGAACAATAAGAAGTGATGGTAACATCAAATATCTTAATTTTTTCGATACTTTAGTAATTCAATAAGGATATTAACGTATGAATGAGAATGAAAATATACTTAATAATTTTTTGGAAAACAAACCAATTTATCTTACTTATGAGGATGAACTTAAACTAATAGATATTATGATGAAGTTACCAATGGATTGGCTGATTAAAAATGAGGACGAATTTATTGAAGCATTAAATACCTTAGATATTTCTCATACATGCGGTTATGGATTTTTAAGTGTAGAAGAAAGTGATGATGTTATATTTGAGAATTTTTGTAACTGGCTAAGAGAAGTAGAGGAGAAAACGCATATATCGGTCATAGGATATATTGAGGATCTTTCACCGGAAGAATTGGAGTTAGATATTTATAGAAGAAGAAAAAAAATAAATAGCAATAAACCTGATGAGAATGAATATCAGTTTGACAACAGCACTGATCTAGAACTCAATTCATTAACCTCAGATAGAATAGAAAATCAAGCCTGTATTTTTGAATCATGTAACATTAAAGAAGATAAAATGATTCAATCAAAATATCCTGTGCCAAAAAACATTAATAAACTGATTTCACAACTAAAATTAAAAAGAAGACCTTACCAGTCTTATGTTAATTTTTTAAAACAATATAACGTAATTGATTTTTATGGATTAGATTATAGTTATTATATTGACCTTGAAGGGAAAAAATTGCCCTTGGAAGTGATTTTGGGGTTCTCAGAAAAAGCAGGTGAAGATTTAATTGCTCTTAATGAGATGTGCTTAAACAGAATACCAAAGAACTATTTTGCAATAGTAAGATTAAATCATGGAAATTTACTTTGTTTGGGTTACTATGGCAAAATTTATTATTGGGATCGTAAAGTCAATGACTTACATTTTGATATGATGTTTAGATACGGGTATTTGACTCAATGTACATATTTAATGCCAGTAGCAGACTCATTTGACCAATTTTTATCCATGATTACTAGAACAAAAAATAAAGCTAATTATACTCAGAATGAAAATGAATTTAATCTACCGGATATTACTTTTCCGATAGAAGCATTAGAACTT
>NZ_NAST01000050.1 GCF_002142215.1 Gilliamella sp. N-G2 | reverse complement strand
TGGGAAGAAACATTAAATGGAATTAGTTGGTTATAATATGATTTATATAAAATATCTTATCTCTGTTATTTTGTTTTTCCCTTGTTTAGTTTTAGCAATTGACTTAGATGTTTTTAAGGCGAACATTGATAAATATGATGTTGAATTGAATTTTAAAGATGGCGGTGATCTCGATATTCTTATTGAGAATGAAGAAATTAACAATATAGAGTTATTACAAAAAAGATCGACAGTTGATTTTTACTTTAAAATGATACTTTCCTATAAAAAAGGTCAAGGATTGAAACCAACAGGTTTAAATATTTATAGTAAAAAAAATGACCAATTATTTCAAACTATAGATAATTTGCAAGGATTTGACTTTTTAGGAGAATATTCAGTAGGTGCGGTTAACCATATAGATGATAGCTATCGTTTTGCACCAGATTTTTTTGATCACAATGGCATAGAAATAGACTACAATTTTGATGGTAATTATAATGATTTTTATATAGCCAGAGCCGTTGATGATATGGAAGATGGACCTATCATTTATCGTTACTATTCTTATGATGAGAAGAAAAAAGAGTTTATTTATCTCAATTTAGATGGTCGTTACATCGATTTTGATCCCAGCAAAAAAATAGCAAAAAGGAAAAAAGTTTGCGAAATAAATAACTATTCTGCAGTTATTTTAAATGAAACTTATCGATTCAAAGCAGAAAACAGCAACTATACTTTAACGAATTCAACCTGTACTTATAAAGAATATGAGTCTTTTAGAGGTGTTCAAGGACAATCTTTTAAAATTTCCCGTCAATGTTCTCAAAAAGAAATGAATTTTTGTATTAACGAAAATGAACTTGATAAAGATTTTGATTAATTGTTGCTTAAATATAACTGTGATCTAGCTAAATTTTGATGAGCCACTTAATACTAAAATGTTTGGTAATAGTTTTTTTATAAGCTATAAATATTAATCTAAATTCACTTTTTATAAATACGAAAAGCGAGCAAATGTTTTTTAGATGAAGGATATACTAAATTGATACATAGATATACTTCATCAACAATCCAAGTCGATGAAGTATACAAAAACTGTTAATAGATGATTTGATAAAAATACTCTCTAAGGTTTAGAGGACGATCATAATCGTCTAAAATTTAATAACTCTAAATACTGTTAATAAGCAATACCGACAAACTCAAATCCCGCTTCATTAATTGCCGCAATTGCCGCTTCTTGCGAGATAGTACCTCCGTCAATATCAACTTCATGCTTAGCTAAATCAACGGTAACTTTCGCTTTAGGATCAATATCATTAATTGCTTTAGTAATGGTTTTAACACAATGTTGGCAACTCATATTATCAACTATTAATTTCATCATTAACCCCTTTTGGTTATTTAATCATTTATCGGTAAACTATCAATGCCAACAAAAAGCAAAATCAGATTATTCTTTAAATAAAACAAATTTGCTAGCTATTGCCATTAATTAAATAAAATTTAATCCTTATATTACGCCAAAACAAACTAAAACCAAGCCTACTTAAAAAATAAATTAACCTAATTTTAATAGACTTGCCTAGATTAAGTTAAACACATCATCCAGTTATACAATTAATTATCATAATTGGAATTTAAAAATTAACGCTTAGCGATATAGTTCAAACCATGCTTCATAAGTTAAGAATTTATTTTGATCTATATTTTTTGTAAAAATAATTGAAAAGTATATACCGTCTCATGATTATTTTAACGCTATGATGAAAAAGGTGCCCATTTGATAGCAGATCTTTCTAAGTAGACTTTTGAAAATTTTTCACTCAAGTTGATAAACTGCTTTATATTTTATAACAAGCTAAATTATCAAGTGCTTAAAAATTTAATTATAATTTTATTCACAGATGATTTCATAAAGTGTATTAGGTAGATTTTGATATTTTGCAAAATCAGCATGAATAACGTCTCGCATTTCAGCAAACTTTATTTTTTTATGGTTTCTATTTGATTGCACTGAGTTATTGAGACAACCATTTTTGACGTATTTGTAATATTGATCATGTCAATTAATGTATTAATAAGAATATCTAAACGCTCTTTAGGGTCTGTAGGGAAACCAATATCAGCATCTGGTGCATATTCACCATAATCTGTTAAATAAGTAGAATTAGGATAATTGGGAGCATCGCCAATTAAAAAAGTAAATATATTATCATTGGGAATTAAATAGTCAGGGTAATGAACTAACCAATCTTTGGAGATTTTTTCTATTCCCAATTTGCTATTTTTTATATAGTCAGAAGAGCTTTTTAATTTATTCTGACTTAATATTGGTTCTATATAGCCATAAACAATGCTAGACATATTAACTCTCCTTTTTAGTATTATTTATCTAAAATCCAATCAATTATAGACTTACCACCTTTATCGAAATGATTCTATAATCTTTATTTTTAAATATGTTACTTTTTTCGTAATAATAAATAATACTTTTAGAATCCTCTGCTTTTAGCCGATAAGGCTTTTATGCAGGTCAGGTTGTATTGGTTAAAGTTGAACAAGACCAAATGATTATCAGGCTTGCTATACAGATCTAGAAAATAATAAAAGGATCCTAGTTTTTAGGTTAGGATCCTAAATTTTTAAGCCATATCTATTCATTAATTGCTTCTATTACATAATGATCTTTAGCAACAATTTTGAATATTACATTATTATTCCAAACACCACTAAAACTGTAACAATTAAAATTTTTAGGATCTTCATCTGAAAAATAGTCTAGAGTCATGGTTTTAAACGCATCATCTTTAGAAATCGTTAAATGCGATAATTCCTCACCCTCAACACTAAATGATTGGATAGCAAGTACCTCATAAAACAACAATGACCACTTTTGTTCTTTCCAATCCTGAAATACTACATTTAAACCTTGTAGATCAGAAGTGAACCTTAATATTTTTCCATCTGATATTTGTAATTCATTAAGCTGCATAACTATTTTCCTGGATGTCTCTCATTTGGTAAAAATCCTGTCCCATGTCCTGGCTTATAATCTTCAGGTTTTATTTTCTGAATTGCATTTTGTCTTTTAGCTTGATTCCAAGTTAAATTATCAGGTTTTACATCTATATGGTAATAATGGTATTTGCTGCCTGATTATTATTTATATTATCCTTTGTTTCTTTATAATCACCAAATCCTTTAGACGCTGTAATTATACCAATTAACAATGCCGCTGAATTCTCAAGGGCTATCTGATCACCATTAGCAGCTTTAACAAAATTATCTTTAATTGCATCCCATGCTTGGCCGTTAATGATCGCATTTACGGCGTTTGCCACGGTTTGATCTGCTTTTCTCAGTTGGTTATAGCATCAACGGCGGGCAACCCAACCCCAGACCACAACTGACACTAAAGGCCACTGGCTGGAAGCCTTCGGCTTTACTACCTGTCAGCCTGTCATCATCGATGCGCAGCAAGGGGTGTTGATTATCAGGGTTGAGGGATTGAGGGGCTGAGCTAAAAGGTAAAATAAAATCCCCACGGTTAGGTGGGGATTTTTGCTTACTGATAAAGTGAAAATACTATTTTAGGTAATCGAGGAATAAGATTAATATCATCACAATTGACAAGAAATTCTACATTTGTTGATAATATTTCTGAGTAATCGCCTTCTATTTCCCCTGCGAATGAGTACATAAGATCTTTTTCTTCTTCATCGACTTCACTTGAAATAATAACCAGCACTTGTAGCACCCCAGCACGATCGACGTCTATAGATATCATTCTAAATTTAGGCGATATATTAAATAACATAGCTCTTTGTGCAGATAGTAATAACTGTACATCATTCATTTTATTGCCATCCTTTATTTGGATTCACGGGTACAATCTTCGGCGATCCGCTTGATTGAATCATAAATATGTTTGTTGGTTTATTAACATCAGGGAGACCATTAGGGTTTCCAGTATTAATATATCTTCCTGTAACTCCTTTTACCTCAATAACAACCGTACTTTGTTTAGCATTTTCGCTTATAAGTCTATAATTCCCTGAGTTATAAGCATCCAATACTTTTTGAGCATCATCAAGGGAGTTTAAATAGCTTTTATTTGCTGGAGCTGTACCTTGAATATGTCTCATTTGTTTCTGTTGGCTGACATTAGGACTATATACAACAGTTCCTGTCTGAGTTGAAACACCATCAGTCCCCTTTCCGGCATTCCCCAAGCCTTTCTCATTTACTACATGCTCATCAAAATTACTATTTTTATTAGCCTGTTGATTTGCTGCCTGATTATTATTTATATTATCCTTTGTTTCTTTATAATTTCCACCACCTTGTTGAACATTTTCTTTTCCATATACTGATTCAAAATAATCTTTATCTAATTTTCCCGTTATATTACTAGTTTTACTTTTATTGGCCGTTAATAATTTACTTCCTTTTAATGCTCTATTTATTATAGGTAAAGTAAAATGCCCTTCAAAACCATTAATCATCATCATTATTCCAATGGTTCTACCAGCCATTACTTTAGCTTCTTCATCACTGTAACC
>NZ_NAST01000005.1 GCF_002142215.1 Gilliamella sp. N-G2 | reverse complement strand
ATTTAATGTTTATTTTTAGTACAGTATGGTTAGATGAGTAACAGTAAAATGACGAGGATATATTGATGATGAAGCTAGGATATTTATTATTTAAAATAATCCTTTTTACCTTTTTGGAATTAAATAATAGTAATTATTATTTAATAAACCATTACGCTTAACTTCAGTTTTATGAAAATAAGTTTACATTCTATTACATCTACTATGCCAATTTAACCGTTGAAGGAATATCCGGAATTTATTATAAGAAAGAATACTTAAAAAACCATCTTGTCTAAATTATCTGCAATGTATTATGTAGCATTATTAAGATCATCAAAAGCTACAAAACTGAAATTAGATTCATATTCAATTATGGAATCTACAGAGATCATTTCTTTATTACTATTTAAGATTTTTATCAATATACCTTGTATTCCTTTTAATAAAAGATAGAATCCAACTTATGATTTGATATTAAAAATATTTAGCACATGAGCAAGAAGTCAAATATTAAGCGCACGAGTAAAGATTTAGAGAACATTAGTAAGTTTTTAAGCTATGTTTTAAGGCATAAACCAGAATCGATAGGAATCACATTAGATAGTAATGGTTGGGTTGGAATAGATGTTTTAATTCGGCAAGCGAATAAACACCGTCAACAACTGTCGCAAGATTTAATTAATCAAGTCGTTATAACTAGTGATAAAAAACGCTTTACTATGTCCGAAGATGGTTTAAAAATACGTGCAGCTCAAGGACATTCGACTAATCAAGTAAATATAGTACATGTAGAAAAAATCCCTCCTGAATATTTATATCATGGTACAGCAACCCGTTTTCTTGATTCAATCATTAAACAAGGTTTGATTGCAGGCGAACGTCACTATGTTCATCTTTCAATTGATAATAAAACAGCGGTAGCCGTTGGTAAACGTCATGGAAAACCAGTTGTATTAAGAGTTAGTGCTTTAACTATGTATCAACAAGGTATTAAGTTTTATTTAGCCGATAATGGCGTTTGGTTAACGGAGAATGTACCAAGCCAATTTATAGAAGTTATTTAAATTAAATCGGCATCATTGAAAAAATAATTTCCGGCCCATGGTATAAAAAGAGTTAATTAGAGCATTACTGACATTCAGATTAATTAACTAAATTAATGAAAACATCGCTGTTAGTTAAAACTACTTTTAAAAATCGATAATAAAATAATTAGTTTAACGTATTCTTTGCTCATTCTTTCGATCAAATCATATCTCAATGCTAGTTCAACATAACAATTTTCAAATATTACCTTATAGAAATCATCGACATTCATAAGAATAGCGGTTATTGTATATTTATTCATCTAAGCTGTTTTACTGATTAAGTTGTTTGCAGGTTTTAAATTTAATCATAATTTTAATCTTAGTTTAGATGTATAGTTCCCTTCTTTTTATTTTTTTCATAACGATATTCAGGTTAATTAGGAGCCTAAAATGCAGCATATTATGGAAACGATTAGAAAAACAGAGCAAGAGTTTATTGATATTCGCCATCAAATTCATCAATATCCTGAATTAGGTTTTGAAGAACATAAAACCAGCGATTTAGTGGCAAGTAAATTGGCTGAATGGGGCTATGAAGTACATCGTGGTTTAGCTAAAACCGGTGTAGTTGGTGTTTTAAAAAATGGCACTAGTGATAAAAAAATTGGTATTAGAGCCGACATGGATGCGCTACCTATTATTGAAGGATCAGGAAAACCGTGGAGCAGCCAAACCCATGGCAAATTCCATGGTTGTGGTCATGATGGACATACGACTATTTTACTGTGCGCAGCTAAATATCTTGCCGAAACCCGTCACTTTAATGGCACGTTACATGTCATTTTTCAACCAGCCGAAGAGTTGTTATATGGTGGTAAAGTAATGGTTGACGACGGTTTATTCAAACAATTTCCTTGTGATGTTATTTTCGGTATCCACAACATGCCAGGTTTTAAAGAAGGTCATTTCTATTTCAAAGCCGGCGCACTTATGGCTTCATCCGATACGATCCATATCCATATTAAAGGTAAAGGTGCCCATGGCGCAATGCCAGAACGAGGAATTGATGCCACGCTTGTTGCTTGTTATATCGGCACTGCCTTACAAAGTATTGTTTCTCGTAATGTATCACCCTTTGAGCAAGCAGTTATCACGATTGGTTGTATTCAATCAGGTGAAGCGCCAAATGTTGTTAATAGCGATGCACTAATGAAGCTAACGGTTAGAGCACTGGATAATGATACCCGAGCGTTACTACTTAAGCGTATTAGCGAAGTTGCCACTTCACAAGCTGAAAGTTTTGGTGCCTCAGTAGAAATTGAGCATGTCAATGGTAGTCCGGTTTTACATAATGGTAGGGATGCAACAAAATTTGCCTTTGATGTTGCCCAAAAATTAGTTGGTGAAGATCGCGTGCATGATAATTGTCATCCTTTTATGGGCAGTGAAGATTTTGCTTTTATGTTAGAAAGTAACCCCAATGGCTGCTATATGATTATAGGTAATGGCGATGAACCGGGTTTTTGTAGTGTGCATAATCCTGGATATGATTTTAATGATAACTGTATTGTTACCGCTGCATCATATTGGGTGGCATTAACTGAAAGCTATTTAAACAGATAAGGATTAATGTGCAGCTATGTCAAATTTAAATATGTTAAATGCTCAAAATTCAGCCATAGAGCAGTTTAAAAGTCATAACCGGTTAACATTCGGCATTGTATTAGGGGTGATTACTTTTTGGCTTTTTGCTCAGTCTATTGTCAATGTCGGGCCGGCTGTACAACATAGTATCGGTATTACACCTGCATCGTTCAATCTAGCTGTCAGTTTAACCGCTCTATTTTCAGGTTGTTTTATTGTCGTTGCTGGCGGATTAGCTGATCGCTTTGGCCGTGTTCGTTTTACCTATTTAGGTTTTATTTTAAGTATTATTGGTTGTCTTTGTTTGATCTTAGCACAAGGTGAAGTACTTTTTACCATTGGTCGGATTATTCAAGGTTTGTCTGCTGCTTGTATTATGCCATCGACGTTGTCATTAGTGAAAACCTATTATCAAGGTAAAGATCGTCAACGAGCATTGAGTTTTTGGTCAATTGGCTCTTGGGGTGGTTCAGGAACTTGTGTACTTGCCGGCGGGGCAATAGCCACTTATTTAGGTTGGCAATGGATTTTTATTATCTCAATCATCTGTGCTGTGTTAGGTATGCTGTTATTGAAAGGGACACCAGAAACTAAGATTGACGATCCATCAAGTTTGCCTAAATTTGATTATGTTGGACTATTCGTTTTTGTTATCACTTTAGTTACGTTAAACCTTGTCATCACCAAAGGATCTACTTTTGGTTGGACTAGTGTAACGACATTATCACTCGCTATGATCTGTTTGGTTTTTCTGATTTTATTTTTTGTTATTGAAAATCGCAAAGCGAATGGCGCATTTATAGATTTTTCACTGTTTAAAAACGTCCCTTATCGTGGTGCTACCTTATCTAACTTTCTGCTCAATTCTGTTGCCGGTACATTAATTGTTGCCAGTACTTATACCCAACAAGGACGAGGCTTTACCCCTTTCGAAAATGGATTATTGACCATTGGTTATTTAGTTTCGGTTTTATGTATGATTCGAGTAGGTGAAAAGATCTTACAAAAAGTCGGAGCGAAAAAACCAATGCTACTCGGGCCTTTAATTACAGGTTCGGGTATTGCCTTGATGACGCTGACTTTGTTACCTGATATGTTTTATATTATTTCGGTGTTTGCCGGCTATATTTTATTGGGTCTTGGCTTAGGCTTTTATGCCACACCATCAATTGATACCGCAATAGCTAGTGCTCCGGAAGATAAAGTTGGTGTTGCATCAGGAATATATAAAATGGCAAGTTCATTAGGTGGTGCATTCGGTGTGGCGATTTCGGCATCAACTTATGCTGCAATTATTGCTAATGGGCAAAGTATAGCGACAGCAGCAGCAATTGGACTGTGGATTAATGTTGGCTTTTGTCTGTTATGTTTTATTTCAATTTTAATTTTAGTACCCAATAATGCCGGCAAAAATAAATAAGTCAGCATAACTTTTTTATCATTTTAAATTAGGGATAAATCTTTTCGCATCTATCCCTATTTTTTAATTAACACCTTTAAAAAAACAATTTTTACAACTCTGAAAAATAAACCCATATAACTTAAAAATTATATGGGTTTTGAAATAGAAAGATCTGTTTAAAATATTTAGTTATCTATAGATAAAACTTATTTGCCAATACAGAATGAACTGAATATTCGTCCTAATAAATCATCAGAAGTAAATTCACCAGT
Source organism: Gilliamella sp. N-G2 (assembly GCF_002142215.1). Classification (GTDB taxonomy): domain Bacteria; phylum Pseudomonadota; class Gammaproteobacteria; order Enterobacterales; family Orbaceae; genus Gilliamella. Next base: position 117,656 of record NZ_NAST01000005.1, on the reverse strand, counting down.
AATTTCACTTAGCGCTTCTTGAGCTAATCTTAGTTCTTCCGCCAATAGTTCGCCAGCATGGAAGGTGGTAAGTTGATATTGACCATTATTTAAATGCTCTGCTGCTTTCTCAAGTGCTTGTAGATGTCGACGACGAGCCAAAAAACCACCTTCGGTGCTACTAGTAAAGCCCATAACTTGTTTGAGATGATCACGTAATAATGTAATACCTTCACCGGTTCTTGCTGATAATTGAATAAGACAATAGCCATTTTGTTCACTATAACCTAATGGTTCACCAGTTAAATCAGCTTTGTTGCGAATAACTGTAACTGGCATGTTTTTCGGTAAACGTTCAATAAATTCTGGCCAGAGTTTTTCAGGATTTGTCTCATTAGTTGTTGTACTGTCGACCATAAATAACACTCGATCGGCTTGATCAATTTCTTGCCATGCTCGCTCAATACCAATACGTTCAACTTCATCGCTAGCTTCACGTAAGCCGGCTGTATCGATTATATGTAAAGGCATTCCATCAATATGGATATGTTCACGTAAAACATCGCGTGTTGTTCCAGCTATATCCGTTACGATAGCTGCATCTCGTCCAGCTAATGCATTAAGTAAACTTGATTTACCGGCGTTAGGTCTACCCGCTATGACGACTTTCATGCCTTCACGCAATAATGAACCTTGTTTAGCTTCTTGACGGACTTCGTTTAATCGTTGTATAACTTGCTCAAGTTCTGCCTCTATTTTTCCATCAGATAAAAAGTCTATCTCTTCCTCCGGAAAATCAATAGCCGCTTCAGTAAAAATACGTAGATGAATTAATGCTTCAACCAGTGTATTAATTTTTTTAGAAAATACCCCTTGTAAAGAAGATAAGGCTGATTTTGCTGCTTGCTCCGAGCTAGCGTCAATTAAGTCTGCAATCGCTTCGGCTTGGGCTAGATCCAATTTATCATTTAAAAAAGCTCGCTCTGAAAATTCGCCCGGTCTTGCAATCCGCACATCAGAAATATCTAAAATACGTTTTAATAATAGATCTAAAATAACTGGACCACCATGCCCTTGTAGTTCAAGCACATCTTCACCAGTAAATGAATGTGGATTGGGAAAGAATAAAGCAATACCTTCATCTAAGGTTGTCCCATCCGATGCTAAGAAAGGTAAATAATGGGCATAGCGAGGCTTAGGTAAAATACCTAAAACGGCTTTAGCAACATCTTGTGCTTTAGGGCCCGAAACACGCAATATTCCAACACCGCCACGACCGGGTGGCGTTGCTTGCGCAACAATTGTATCTGTATTCATATTTATCAATTTTAATTTAAATAGCAATGGTTAATCATACCACGACAACCATTAAAAATCTGTAAAGTGAAATAGTCTGAAGCAATAAGACTAATTAATTATCAAGTTTAGTTTCAACATAATCTAAGGGATGATCAAATAGCCATGAGTTAAGTAAAGCTAATGGTTCTCTTATCATGGCAATATATTTATCAAAATTACTATAACTTAATGGTGCTGACAAACCTGAAATATCACCAATATTGGATCGTTTAGCTAACATGATTGAACGTAAAATATGGAAATCATTAGTTACCACAACGGTCTTTCCTAATGGCAAAACTTGATTAGCATACACAAATTGTTGTGCTGTTCGCCTTGATCTATCTTCTAAATAGACCCTTGAAGGTTCAATACCTTTTTGGATTAAATAATCAGCCATCACGCTAGCTTCAGTCGCCGATTCATCACTACCCTGCCCCCCACATACAATCACTTTTGTATTGGGATTAGCTTGTAAATAATTGATCGCAGTATTCAAGCGAATTTGTAACGTTAAAGGAGCTTGTGCTGGAGTGCCCACGACTTGTGAACCTAATACCACTAGAGTATCAGCATTCGCTGCTGGTTTTTGATGAGCAAAAATAAAAATAATAATATTACAAATAATAAAATAAAATAGTATTAATATCAGTAACCATCTAATTAATTTAATGATTATCATCTAATGCCTCTCATTTTTTAAAACAAGTTTCAAAATGGTCATCAACTAATCCCATCGATTGCATAAATGCATAACAGATCGTTGATCCAACAAAAGAAAATCCTCTCTTTTTTAATGCTTTTGACATTCTATCTGATATTTCGGTGCTAACTGGAACTTCACTTATGTCATTAAAGTGGTTAATTATAGGTTTACCATTAACAAAGGACCAAATAAATTGAGAAAAATCCTCATTATTGTTCTGCATTGCTAAGTAAGCATGAGCATTTTTTACAATGCTGTTAAGTTTTAGACGATTACGAATTAAGCCTTCATTTTCAAGTAATGATTCTATATCAGTCGCCGTTAATTGGATAATTTTTTGTGGTTCAAAATTGAAAAAGCATCGACGATATTCATCTCGTTTTTTTAGAACAGTAATCCACGATAACCCTGCTTGTTGACCTTCAAGACAGATTTTTTCAAATAGTTTTAAACTATCATATTGTGGATGCCCCCATTCATTATCGTGGTAATCAATATATAACGGGTCATTGCTAACCCAACTACAACGTTTTGGTTGGTTATTTTTCATAGTTATTCTAACTTAATATTTTGAGATTATTATACTTGATAAATAAATTGAGTGTTTATTTAAATCATCCATAAATTTAGATTATAAATCTAACCTGCAGATAATTACTGTTGATTAAATTTTTTTATGATTAAAAAAAAATCTATTTTTTATGGCAGAATGACCATTCACTATTAAGATTTAGTCAATATATAATTATTTTCTTAATTGACTATATTAGTTTAACTATAACAATAAGGTTTTTTCATGAGTCAGTCCGAGATTAATGCTGAATGGCAACCACTGGCACGTCCATTGAACAGCAAAGATTTAAAAACATTGATATTATCCTCTTTAGGAGGAACATTAGAATTTTATGATTTTGTTATCTATGCACTCTATATTGATACCATTGTCAAACCGTTATTTTTACCCCATACATTATCGCCGTTAACGTTAGATTTATTTGCGTGGGGAATTTTTGCAGCCGGCTACTTGGTTCGCCCTGTTGGTGGCATTATTATGGCGCACTTTGGTGATAAAGTTGGTCGTAAAAGAATGTTTACCTTAAGTGTGGCGATGATGGCTTTACCTACTTTTATCATTGGTATTTTGCCTACTTATGAAACAATTGGTATTGTAGCACCATTATTATTGTTATTGATGCGGATGCTACAAGGTGCGGCTATCGGTGGTGAAATGCCTGGCGCATGGGTATTTATCGCAGAACATACCCCAAAACAACGTTATGGTTTAGGTGTCGGTACTTTAACCTCAGGCATTACTGGTGGTATCTTACTTGGCTTTTTCGTCACAATTATTATTGATCTCTATTTTACTAACCAAAATATTTTGGATTATGCATGGCGTATTCCTTTTATTATTGGCGGTATTTTTGGGGTTATTTCAGTATATTTACGCAAATTTTTATCTGAAACGCCAATTTTTAAAGAGTTAGCTGCACGTAAAGCTTTAGAAAAAAGTATACCTGTGGTTACCGTATTAAAAAAACATAAAACGGCATGTTTGATTGTCGCATTATTAACTTGGTCTTTATCCACCGCTATTATGGTCGGTATTTTAATTACTCCTGGACGCATTGTTGGTGGTATGTACCATTTTGCAAATCTTGATTGGCGTATCGGTGGTTGTATTGCTGCTTTAACCTTATCTATTGGTTGTGTTATTGCTGGTTGGTTAGATGATAAATTAGGTACAGCTAAAACAGTAATCCTGACTTGGGGCGGATTAGCTGTAGTAAGTATCTATTTTTACAGTTCATTAGCGCCAGATATGTCATTAACAAAACTTTATTCGATTTGGGCACTATTTGGCCTATTTATTGGATCGATCGCCATGACTCCAATTATCGGCACTAGAACGTTTCCACCGGCAATTCGTTATTCTGGATTATCATTCTCTTATAATTTAGCCTACGCACTATTTAGTGCAATTACCCCAACGTTAACTATTTATTTGTTAAGTCCAGATCACTTATTAGGTGAATTTAGTTATCTTGGCGCAGGTATTTATATTTCAGCTGTTGCTTTACTGGCTGTTGTAGTTGGCTTTACTTCATTAGCCCAAAATGGCTGGCAAAATAATTCGGATCATTAAAGACTATTAATAAAAAAAAACAGGGCCATAGCCCTGTTTTCGTTAAAAAGTAAGATGAATGATAAATATTAGCGCATTGTGACAAATTCTTCCGCTGCTGTTGGATGAATTGCAACGGTATTATCAAAGTCTTTTTTGGTTGCTCCCATTTTCAATGCTACAGCAAAGCCTTGTAAGATTTCGTCCATACCATAACCAATACCATGAATACCAACTATTTTTCCTTGTTCACCAACACAGACTAATTTCATTCGGCAAGGTTGTCGATGCGAAGTGACTGCGGTATACATGGCAGTAAAAGTAGATTTATAAACTTTGACGTTTTCTGGACCATATTGCAATATAGCTTGCGGTTCACTTAAACCAACTGTACCAATCGGTGGGTGAGTAAACACTACCGTTGGAATATTAGAATAATCTAAATGTTCATTTGGTTTATTGTTAAATAGTCGTTCCGATAAACGGCGACCGGCAGCCACCGCAACAGGGGTTAATGCTGCAGCGCCTGTATCATCCCCTACCGAATAAATACCAGAGACATTAGTATTTTGAAACTCATCCACAATAATAAATCCATTGTTATCAACTTTAATGCCGGCAGCAGATAAATTCATTTCTTTTGTTGCTGGTTCACGACCTATTGCCCATATTAAGCAATCAACCGTATAACTCTCACCATTTTCTAATGTTAACGTTAATGATTCATCATCATTTTTAATAACAGAAGAAGGAATTGCAAATGTGTGCAAATGCTGACCTTCATTAGTTATCACTTCCATTAATGTTTCCACAATAAGTGGATCGAAAGCACGTAAAGGTGTACCTTGGCGAACAAATTGATGTGTTTCTGCGCCAAGTGAATGTAACACGCTGGCAATTTCACAAGCTATATAACCAGCTCCAACTACAGCTACTCGTTTAGGGAGTGCTTTTAACTCAAAAAATCCATCAGAAGTGATACCATATTGCGCTCCTGGTATATTTGGAATTGTTGGCTTTCCACCTACAGCAATGAGTATGTGATCGGCACTATAGTGTTCGCCATTAACTTCAATCGTTTTTGCATCAACAAATTTGCCATAGCCATGGATCACATCGACATTATTATTATTTAATACACGATCATAAGATTGATGGACACGATCAATATAAGCTGTTCGGCTTGCAATGAGTTTATCCCAATCAAAATGATTAATAGTGGTATCAAAACCATAATCAGGGCCATAATGGTTAATTGCTTCAGCAATTTGTGCACCATACCACATGATTTTTTTCGGCACACAACCAACATTTACGCAAGTTCCACCAAGTAACTTAGCTTCAATAATTGCACATTTTTTACCATATGATGCAGCACGATTAATAGAGGCGATACCACCACTACCACCACCGATAGCAATATAGTCATAGTGTTTAGTCATAAAAAATCCTTTAAATAAATTAGCAAATAATGGTTAATAGCTTTGCACAAAGCGGACAATAAAAAAAGTATTAAATATGAAATTTAATGATAGTTATTAACTATTGATTGGCCTTATTCATTAATATAATCGTATTAATGATTTTTTTAATAGTTTCTGACTTACTCTAAACATCTATTTAAAGCCTGAGAATTAACCGGTTTAGAATTCAATTTTTCGCTAATCTCAAGATAACATTTATTATTTTCAAATTTGTAAAGAATACTATATATTTTCCCCAATTCTGGAGTGAACTGCTGATATTTTGTTGTACAGACGAATTTATCATCTCTTGATTTGCCAATAACAGTAACGATTTGATTACTAGGAGTTTTCACTTCTACCGAAGGAACATATTTAGGATAAATATTAAATGGTACAATTTTATGGCGAAAAACATAGCCAAGACTCTGATAATTAGAACATGTGTTACTTTTACCATCATAAATATTTAACGAAAAATAGGTTGGATAATCAGTTTCTGTAGTGAAAACAAGTTGAGGATCATTGATATTTGCTTCATAACGATATTTGTGTTGTGGTACTCGGTGACAAGCGACAATCATAAAGCCCATTAACAATAAAGTCACTTTTGTTTTCATTATCCTATTCCTTATTAATTATTTAAAATTTTCTTTTTCAAAACTCAAATAACTATTTATTTGAGTGAATTAAATATTAAATATCAAATATCAAATAATGAAAAATTTGAACACCAATTATTGTATATTTGAGTAATTGGCTACCCAATTAAATAGCCAATTACCGAAATACATTATTCTTGTTGTTTAATCCTATCAATGATATTCGTGGTTGAACAACCATCTTCAAAATTCAGTACTTTAACCTCACCACCAGCTTCAATAACCTCTTTGCCACCAGCGATATCTTCTGGTTTATAATCGCCACCTTTAACTAGTACATCTGGTAATATGCTAGCAATTAATCGTTGCGGTGTTTCTTCCTCAAAAGGAACAACCCAATCAACAGAATCAAGCGCACCTAAAACAATCATTCTTTGCATTAATGGATTGATTGGGCGTGATGGTCCTTTAAGCTGTTTTACCGAAGCATCGCTATTTACCGCCACAATCAAACGATCGCCAAGTTTACGAGCATTGGCAAGATAAGAGACATGCCCGGCATGTAAAATATCAAAACAACCATTAGTCATGACAATTTTTTCACCACGAAGACGCGCTTTGCGAATTTCTTCTTTTAGTGTGTCTTCTGTCATCACTCCAAAACCATCATCAGCACGAGCACGGATAGCGTTACTTAATTCAACTTGAGATACCGTAGATGTCCCTAACTTACCAACCACAACACCTGCCGCTGCATTAGCTAAAAAACAGCTTTCTTCAAGAGATTGTCCTGCGGCTAATGAAGCCGCTAAAGTCGCTATTACTGTATCACCAGCACCAGTAACATCAAATACCTCTTTGGCTTGCGTAGGTAGATGATAAACAGGTTTATCTAACTGTATTAACGTCATCCCTTTTTCACTACGAGTGACAAGCAGTGCTTTGAAATCGTATTGTTTAATCAGTTGATAGCCCTTTTCGATAATTTCTTGCTCTGTTTTACAAACACCAACAACTGCTTCAAATTCAGACATATTTGGCGTTAATAATGTTACCCCTCGGTAACGCTCAAAATCAGTACCTTTCGGATCAACCAATATTGGGACATTTGCTTTTTGAGCTTGTTTAACCATTGCTTGTACAGCGGTTAAAGCACCTTTGGCATAGTCAGATAGTACTAATACTTTAGAGGTTGAAAGTGCACTTTCAATACGTTCTAAAATAGGTGTATGATCAACATTATTAAAACCTTCTTCAAAATCAATTCTAATGAGTTGTTGATTTCTAGATAAAACTCTTAATTTGGTAATTGTTGGATGAGTTGAGACTGATACAAAATCACAATGGACATTACGTTTAGTCAGTTGTTCATCAAGCACTTTGGCTGGTTCATCAATACCGGTAAAACCAATTAATCTTGCGCTCCCCCCTAAAGAGGTTATATTCATAGCGACATTGGCTGCACCACCAGCGCGTTCTTCTAGAGCATCAACTTTAACAATTGGTACTGGTGCTTCTGGTGATATACGGTTAGTACCACCATACCAATAGCGATCTAACATAATATCGCCAACTACCAGAACTTTTGCTTGATTAAACTCAGGAAGTGAAGTTTTCATTATGATTATATATCCTTTACTTGTTATTCAGTAAATCACTTATCAATTTATTATTAATTCCCAACAGATTCATCTTCTGGTTGGATTTTTTTTCTGGGTTGATAGAAACGGGCAAAAAATGTCCCAATTTCAAATAATAAACAGATAGGTACAGCTAATAAAATTTGAGAAAATACATCCGGTGGGGTTACAAACATCGCTACAGCAAACACACCGACAATAATATAAGGTCTTTTTTTACGTAAATTTTTAGGAGTAGTAACGCCAGTCCAACAAAGCAAAATAATCGCCACAGGCACTTCGAATGCAAAACCAAATACAATAAATAGTGTCATGACAAAATCAAGATATTTTGTAATATCAGTATTTATCGCGACATCAACAGGTGCTGTATGGATAAAGAAATAAAATGCCAAAGGAAATACAGCAAAATATGCAAACGCAATACCGATATAAAAAAGTACCGTACTAGAAATAATTAATGGCATAATCAGCCGTTTTTCATGTTGATATAGAGCCGGAGCAATAAATCCCCAAACTTGATATAAAAGATAAGGAATAGAAATAAATATTGCAACAACGGCCGTCAGTTTAATTGGTGTAAAAAAAGGTGCCGCAATATCGGTGGCAATCATACTGCTACCTTTAGGTAATTGACTGATAAGCGGATTAGCAACAATATGATAGATATCATTTGAGAAATAAAGCAAACATGCTAATACTAGTAATATACAAATGATACAGCGTAAAAGTCTTGTTCTAAGTTCGACCAGATGTCCAATAAGTGGTTGGGTTGCGTCGTCTGTCATAATTTATCTTTATCTGAATGAATTGTTGTATCAATTTGACTGACTGAATTAATCTCATTTTGCAGTGATTCGGTTACCCGTTTTAATTCATCAATTGATGCTTGCAATTCTGGGGTAAGAGAATTCAAACCACTTTGTTCGGCTTTTTTTAAGCTATCTTGTAATTCCTGCAGTTTGAGTTCTTTATTCAATTCTAACTGGACAGTGGCTGACATGCGACGGAGTACTTTAATCCATCCGGCAACAGTTTTAATCGCAATAGGTAAACGTTCCGGTCCTAATACAACCAGTCCAATAATTAATACTAATAGTAGCTGACCAAAGCTAATATCGAACACGGGTTACTCTTTATCGGCGTGGTTATTAGCTGATGAGTCAAGATGTTCAACTTTTTGTGAATCATCAGTCTCTTTTTTGTCATCATCGTCATTCATGGCTTTTTTAAAACCTTTAATTGAAGCCCCAAGATCAGAGCCCAATGAACGCAATTTTTTTGTTCCGAATAATAGTACGATAACAGCAACAAATATCAGTAGTTTGGGCAAACTAGGCATATGATAACTATCTCCAATAGCGTTAGGTAGTCAAATTATACACTTAAATGGTGATATTCCCAAAAATAACTATTTCAATGTACTAGCAGCGTTACAATAGATAAAACACAAACTAGACTAAGAATGGCCAACGACCAACGATAGCGTTTTTGGCTTCGTTGTAATTCTTGATTAATCTGTTTTAATTGGTTATGCATCTGTTTAGTCATACGAGCCTGATCACCTAATCTTACTGGCAGATCAACTAGGATGTTTTTCCACTCTGGTAACGAGGTCCATACTTGCTGGAATAACGTTTTAACACTGTACTTATCTTCATACCATTTTTCCAGAAATGGCTTAGCTGTTTGCCATAAGTCGAGTTCTGGGTATAGCTGACGTCCTAATCCTTCTATATAAAATAAGGTTTTTTCAAGTAATGTTAATTGCGGCTGAATATCCATTTCAAATTGACGAGCAACTTGAAATAAAGCTAATAAAATTTGAGAAAATGAAATTTCACCTAATGGTTTGGCAAATGCAGGTTCACACACACTACGCATAGCCATTTCTAATGCCATTGCATCCGTTGTTTCTGGCACCCAACCAGAAGCAATATAAATTTGTGCAATTCGTCGATAATCTTGATTGAAAAAGGCGAGAAAATTTTCAGCTAAATAACGCTGATCATCTTCAGTTAGTACACCAACAATTGCACAGTCTATGCCAATATAACGGGGATTTTGCGGTTCAGAAATATCAACAAAGATATTACCTGGATGCATATCAGCATGGAAAAAATTATCCCGAAACACCTGTGTAAAGAAAGCTTGAACACCACGTTCGGCGAGCAATTTCATATTGACATTATTTCGTTTAAGTTCATCAATATTAGCTATTGGTGTACCATATATTCGTTCTTCTACTAAAATATTTGTTCGACAAAGATCTTGATAAACATAAGGAATATATAAAATATCACTATTAATGAAATTATCTCGTAAACGGACAGTATTATAAGCTTCTTTTTGTAGATCCAGTTCTTTCAAAAGTGTATTTTCATAATTACTAACAATTTCAACCGCACGTAACTTTTCACCAAATTTAATCCGTTTAGTAAATTGATTAGCAGCCCAATACATCAAGCGAATATCGGATTTAATTATAGGTAAAATATTCGGGCGTAAGACTTTAATCACAACTTGGGCGTGGCTGCTTTTTAAAGTTGCAGTATGCACTTGAGCAATGGAAGCTGAAGCTAATGGTTTTTCCTCAAAATCAGTAAAATAATCATCTATAGAACAACCAAGAGCTGATTCAATAATTTGTCTGGCAATTTGTCCATCAAAAGAAGCTACTTGATCTTGCAGTTTGGCTAATGCATCAGCGAGATGTTTTGGTAATACATCTCGCCTTGTTGAAACCATTTGTCCAAACTTTATCCAAACCGGACCTAACTCTTGTAAGGCTAGACGCAATCTTTCACCAACATCTTGTTGTTTTGCTTTAGATCTAACCCAAAATAGACTAATCAACAACAATTTAAACCATGTTGAGGTTCGATGTTTTGGTAATAGTTCATCTAATCGATAAGCTCGAAATACCGTTAATATTTTATAAATTCGAAGAAATGTCATTCTTTTTTATCACATTAAAATTTAAAACCAGTATGTAAAGCTACAATGCCACCTGTCATATTGTGATATTTCACATCGACAAATCCAGCATCCTCCATCATTTTTTTCAACGTTTTTTGATCTGGGTGCATTCTGATGGATTCAGCTAAATACCGGTAACTATCAGCATCATTAGCGACAATTTTGCCCATCAACGGTAACATAGTGAATGAGTATAGGTCATAAGCTTTATTTAAAAGCTGGTATTGTGGTTTAGAAAACTCAAGTATTAATAAACGTCCACCTGGTTTTAATACTCTCCACATAGATTGCAATGCTTTTTGCTTATCGGTGACATTACGTAAACCAAATGAGATAGTAATACAATCGAAATAGTTATCAGCAAATGGCAGTTCTTCTGCATTAGCTTGTACATATTCAATATTATTAAATAGACCTTTGTCTCGAAGCTTATCTCTACCAACTTTTAGCATAGATTCATTGATATCAGCTAATACAACTAAACCATCATCACCGACAATTTGCGAGAATTTAGCCGTCAAATCGCCAGTACCGCCGGCAAGATCCAAAACTTTTTGACCCTTACGAACACTACTATATTCAATAGTGATTTTTTTCCAGATACGATGAATACCAAATGACATAAGGTCATTCATAACATCATATTTATCAGCAACAGAATGAAAAACTTCTGCTACCCGTTTTACTTTATCTTGCTTTAAAACTTGAGTATAACCAAAATCAATTTTATCTTGATTTTCATCATTTTGCTGTGAAGATGATTGAGACATAAAAATTTACCTATCATAAATAGTTAGCTTATTTTAGCATAAGCTAACCTAAATGTGATGGACTAAATTAATAACGATTCAACCATTTGAGAAACAATTTCGAAATGTTGTAATGATGTGGAGTTTGCTGGTAAGTCATTTTCGTGAATGACCAAATCAAACTGATAACTATTTTTTAAACCATTTAATACTTCATTAGATTTAGCAAAAATTTGATTATAGTAATTAGCCAATGTATCAAAATCAATCGATGTAAAGATTAATTTATTGGCATCTTCAACAGCTTTGGACATCCGTTCTACTTGCAACATAGCTATCCTAAGATAATCATTTTCACTTAAATAACGTTTATTTTCTGTTGTTGATATTTCTCGTTTAATGTAGTTAATATAACCATTTGAAACATATTGTGTGTTATAAATATTAGCTAATTGTACCGGCAATTCATTAAATTTATCATGTCCTATAATCGCTACTTTTTTAACAAAAAAAGGTTTCGCTACCTTAGCAATATAAGACCAGTTTTGATAAGGTTTTTCTCGAATTTGTGTCGCACTAATATTAACAAAATCACGATCAGCATCAACAATAACCACAGGGCAACCAAAATAGCGTTCATGCTGTTTTACATCTTGTGATTCGCTAGTAAATACCACAGTAGGTTCGATTTTATGTTCCAATAAAATACGTTTTATACTATCACTCCAATCTTGCCAACCATTGGGATAATAGTTAATACCAGCTTCATCAGAGATATGGATGTGAATATTATGTCTATCTTTAAAGGTTTCTTTTAACCAGGAGAAGCGATCACTTACTTGAGGCTGTCTAGGCAGGCGACTTTTTTCAAACAGTTGTTTATCACGTATTGATTCACAACCCAACATGACATGCAGTTCATCAACTTGGGTCAATGCTTTTTCAATAAGATAAATATGACCACTATGTAACGGATAGAACTTACCAAAAATTAAACCAACTCGATGTTTAGATGACATAATCATTACCAATCAATTTCAAAACTGGATACTAATGTACAGAAAAAACAACCATTTTCTAACCAATTGATGCTATTTAATATAATAAAATTACAAAAGTGTTAACTTCATCAATTAAATTCATCAATTGTTAGAATCATACCAATTAAGATTGATATTTTATAGCAGATAACACAATCCCTGTTGCTACAGAAATATTTAAAGCCGACATATTATCATTGCCTTGCAAATGGACAATGTTATCAGCACAGTTAATTAATTTGTTATTAATTTGTTGAAATATAACTAAGGCAATTTTCTTGGTAAATTTGAGTTGTGATAACTCTGTTGATGAAATCGATTTTAATTGACATGGTAATAACGCAATAACTTGATAACCATGTTGTTTTAACAGATCAATAGATGCTATAAAATCATCACTTTTAATAGATTCAATTGCTTCAATGCCACCTTCAGCAACACGCATTGCGGCACCACTATCGAGTAAGTTTGTTTGCCGTAAAATTACGCCATTAACACCAAAAAAAGCTGCACTACGCATTAACCCACCTAAGTTATGCGGATTATTCACATCATCAACAGCAATAATGCAATCCTGAACCTGATCATCATATTCATCTAAATAATCAAGCAAAGTGAGTGGAATACGTTTTTTAACAATTAAACAAACACCACCATGATGAGGAGTTTGTGTGATTTTAGTAATTTGCTCTGTTGAGACAACATCATAACCAAGACGTTGTTTGACTAACCAATTAATTAATTCTTTAAATTGATAAGTCATTTCTTGGGTAATAAATAATTTAACAATAGCCAAACGTCGATGCTTAAATACCGCTTTACAACTGTTTTCGCTGTAAACTAATGTCTCTTCCTTTTTTTGACGATAGCCATCATAACCGAATGTAGGTACTTGTTCATTATCTCGAACTTTTTTTTGCCATGGGGAATCATGCTCATCTGCTAAATCAAACTGTGCTTTAGCTGGTTTTACCGTTTTATTAAATTTTTTTGGTTTAAAGGTTTCGATCCGGTCATGTTTTGCTTTTGAATTAGACTGAAAACCATCATTATTACGTTTATTTTTATAATCACCACCACGTTCTTTGGCTGAACGGTTTTTCACTCTTGCTTCGCTATTTTTAGCATAAAAAATAGTGGGCTTACTTTTTTCACTAGTATCGTTCATATTATTCCCAATTAAAGGCAGTTATCGTGTACGAATGGTTGGTGCAACTTTATCTAATACACCATTAACAAATTTATGGCTATCTTCTGCGCCAAAGGTTTTAGTAAGATCGATAGCTTCATTGATAACAACTTTATAAGGGACATCATGTCGCTTCATTAATTCATATAGAGCAATTCTTAATACGGCTAATTCAACTTGACCTAGTTCATCAACAGTTCTTTCTGTTAAATAAGGAGTCATTTTCTCATCTAATTCTGCAGTATTTTTAGCAACACCATGCAGTAATTCTCTAAAATATTTGGTGTCGACACCTTTCATATCTTGTTCAGCCATGAAGCTGCTCTCAACATCAGCAAGATCATTTCTAGAAATTTGCCAAGAGTAAATAGCTTGAACTGCACACTCTCTTGCTCGACGACGAGGATTAACTAACGCCACTAAATTACTCCTTAATTGTTTTAATCACATTTAACATTTCAAGTGCGGTTAGTGCCGCTTCAGCACCTTTATTGCCCGCTTTTGTTCCAGCTCGCTCAATGGCCTGTTCAATACTTTCAGTAGTTAAAATACCAAAACCAACTGGTATCGAAAAGTCTAAACTCGCATTTAATAGTCCTGAACTTGATTCACCAGCGACAAAATCAAAATGAGCGGTACTACCACGGATAACCGTGCCCAATGCAACAATTGCATCATATTTTTTTGACTGTGCAGCAACTTTAGCTGCTAAAGGAATTTCATAAGCGCCCGGTACCCAAATAACGGTAATATTGTTATCGTCTACTTCACCGATACGAGTGAGTGCATCTACGGCACCATTAACTAAACTTTCATTAATAAATTGGTTAAAACGCGCCACGATAATCGCTACTTTGGCTTCAGGTGCAGCAACTTTACCTTTAATTGTTTGCATATTCATTCCTTACCGATTGATTCTAGATGCAATTTTATAATCTCTTTCAGAGATTAAATTATCAGGCAATTATACCACAAATTAAAGGCTTATCCTATTAGCAAAAGAGGATTTAATCTTTTTAATACTAGCTTTAATTAAAATAGTTATTGACTATTTATTGTATGAAAATAGTTAATTTATCAAAGGTTATTTTTTTCATTTATTAATAATTATTTTTTTAGATAACTATTCTATTATGTGCTTATAATCAATTGAAATATTTTACATATTATAAAAAATTTATTGTTATTACTTGCAAGCTGTTATTAACGAATTACAATGGTTATGGAAAAGCTTTTTATTAAAGAGGTATTATTAATGTACATTAACACCATTCGTGATGAATTAAATCAGGCAATTGACGTATTGGGCAATTTCGTTGCAAACGATGAAAATTTAAAAAAAATCCAACAAGCAGCCGTTTTAATTGCAGACTCATTTAAACAAGATGGAAAAGTACTTTCATGTGGTAATGGTGGATCGCATTGTGATGCGATGCATTTTGCTGAAGAATTAACCGGACGTTTCCGTGATAATCGTCCTTCATATCCAGCAATTGCCATATCTGATGTTAGTCACATCTCGTGCGTGGGCAATGATTATGGTTTTGATTACATATTTTCTCGTTACGTTGAAGGCGTTGGACAAAAAGGTGATGTTTTATTAGGCATTTCAACTTCAGGGAATTCAGCTAATGTACTTAAAGCAATTGAAGCAGCTAAACAAAAAGGTATGAAAATTATCACACTGACAGGTAAAGATGGTGGGAAAATGAATGGATTAGCTGATGTTGATATTCGTGTACCACATTTTGGCTATGCAGATCGTGTACAAGAAATCCATATCAAAGTAATTCATATTTTAATTCTACTTATTGAAAAAGAGATGGCTTAATATGTGCGAATTATTGGGTATGAGTGCCAATGTACCGACCGATATTTGTTTTAGTTTTACCAGCTTAATCAAACGTGGGGGCGATAAAGGTCCTCATAAAGATGGCTGGGGCATAACCTTCTATGAAGGTAAAGGATGTCGAACGTTTAAAGATCCGCAACCATGTAGTTTTTCACCCATTGCTAAATTGGTTCAACAATACCCAATAAAATCAACTGCTGTTATTGCTCATATTCGCCAAGCTAATCGCGGTGGTGTTGCACTTGAAAACACTCATCCTTTTACTCGAGAACTATGGGGTAAAAATTGGACTTTTGCACACAATGGACAATTAACTGATTATGAAAAATTAGATACAGGAATATTTCAACCAGTTGGATTAACTGATAGTGAATATGCGTTTTGCTATTTAATAAATGAATTACATAAAAAATACCCACAGCAACCAACTAATAATATTGAACTTTTTGAATATATTAGAGAGTGTGCTATTAAATTAACCCAATTAGGTATTTTTAATATGCTACTGTCTGATGGTGAATATGTCTTTGCTTACTGTTCAACCAATCTACACTGGATCACCCGAAAAGCACCATTTGGAAAGGCCAAGTTAATTGACGAAGATGTTGAGATAGATTTTCAAAAACATACGACACCAAATGATGTTGTAACAATAATTTCAACCATGCCGTTAACTTCGAACGAAATATGGACTAAATTAGCTAGTGGTGAAGCAATTTTATTTAAAAATGGCGAAATTAGCCAATCTTTCTCATCTTGACTTTAGTCATAGGTGGCTCGTTTTTGAATAAATATTCTAAATATCCTAAAGTTAATAGACCGACTAAAGTTAAGATTACCCATGGTAAATGCGGTAAACCGATTTGGATGGCCACATCATAAAGCCAGCCAGCACCGGTATAACCAATAAAACCACCCAACGCCAATCCCAACCGACTAAATCCCATATAGCTACCTTTAGCTTTAGGGTTTGTTAAAACAGTTGCTAATGTTTCTCTAGCTGGTTCAGCAATAATAGCCCCAAAATAAAACAACGCTATAAGAGAAAGTAAAATCGATAATTGTGATGTAAAGCCAATAATAATAAAAGCAAAAGACATCAACAATAATCCAAATTTAAGGCGTTGATCTAATCTAAAATATTTTTCACTTATTCGAGCAAGAGGATAAAGCAAACATAACGATATTGTTGCTTGGATAGCATACATCCATTTTACATAGCTTGGACTACCTGACACATTGGTAATGGTTAAAGGTAACATCAACATGATTTGCACCCACAGCACATAATAACCTGTTAAAGTAAGTACATAATGAGTAAATTTTCTATCTTTAAGAACCATTTTCATGCCGTTAATAATCGGAGCTTTACCAATTGCGATATGATAGGCCGGTAAGTACATCAGATTAAAAATACCACATAAGAAGAAGATAAAAGCACCACACCAACACACTAATTGAAAATCGTAATCGATTAGAATGCCGCCGATAAGAGCGCCAATAACTGCGCCTGCATTATCTTGTATCATTAGTAGAGAAATAAACTTGCCTCGTTCATGAGGACGAGTAAATTTGATAGTTAATCCCATTCTAGGGGGATCAAATAGCAAACCGCCCAATGCCGAAAGTAAACAAGATATTAATAATAACCAATGTTCTGTTGCTAGTGCCATTGAGATAAATCCAATTGAGCGCAAAAACATACCAGTTATTATCATTGGTTTAGCACCAAAGCGATCTGCGATTGCCCCACCAATCAAACCAAATCCTTGCTGAACAAATTGACGAAAACCTAAAGCAAAACCAACAAATAACGCACTCCACCCAACTTGACTAACAAAGTGGGTAGAGACCAATGGAAATACTACATAAAATCCCAACACAATAAACAAATTATCTAACAATAATATGTATCGACCTGTTTTGCGAACTTGTGAAGTAATTGGCATCTATTTTACTCTTTCGTTTAAATAACCTTGATAATCAGGAATTTCAATTTCCACTTCTTGAGTAAATATTGAGGATTGTATTAAAGCGTTAGCGGTAGCTTGATTAGTGGCTACTGGAATATTCCAAACTGTTGATAAGCGTAATAGAGCTTTTACATCTGGATCATGTGGTACAGCATTAAGTGGATCCCAGAAAAAGATCAGAATATCAATTTTACCTTCAGCAATTAAAGCTCCGATTTGTTGATCCCCACCCATTGGACCACTGAGCATAGGCGTTATAGTTAATCCCGTTTCTTTCTTAATTAATGTTCCGGTTGTTCCTGTACCACACAGGTTGTGATGCGAAAGTTCTTGTCGATTTTTTTTGCACCAATTTAATAATGCTTCTTTTAAGTGATCATGTGCCACTAAAGCAATATTTTTTTTTGCAGGTAATTTTCGAGTAATGTACTGCATCAATATAGTCCTAATTGATTATTATTTCATTATTTTTATCAGACTATTTATTAAAGCGCAAGCGGTATTTATTGAAAAATAGATAACAAAAAAGGCACCTAAGTGCCTTTTATTTAATCTAAATCTAAAGATAAAGATAATTAGAATTGATAAATTAATCCTAATGCTACAGTATCTTTAGCTGTTGCTTTAATTTGTGATTTAGTGAATGTACCATCTTCGTATAAAGCTCGACGTGCACCAATATCATCTTTATCTAACAAGTTAATTTTATAATCAACAATTGCTGATAAATTTTTATTAAAGTCATAGGTTAAACCAACATCGACATATTTAGCTAAATCATTACCTTTAAGACCCGCATCACCACTTCTTGAGAAGTTTGATGCATCTTGTACTTTATGTTGAATATAAGCAACAGAAGGAGTTAAACGACCCACTTCAAAGTCAATACCGTATTGAGCAACTAATTCAAAACCTTTAGTTTTCAAATCAGAGGTATTATCTGTAGTTGATGCTTTTTCCCAACCGTATTTTTGTTTACCTTGAATATAAAGCGCAGCCAAATATAGATTATCATTATCATATTTAACACCAGCTGACCATGCTTTAGCATCTTTATGACCACCTGTTTGTGCATAGCCGGCACCAATTGATAAACCTGTATCAAGCACGTCCCAATCAATTACTGAACCCCAAGCTTCAGCACTATCATGGCCAGTACGGTCGTGATTATTTAGATATTGAGTTGAGCTATTATCACCATTATCAGCATATTGAACAGCAAAACGTAAACCGTTAACTAAACCAAAGAAGTCTGAGTTACGATAAGTAGCCACTGCTTTGGTTCTTGCTGTTAATGCATAGATGTCATTATTTGATGCATCGCCGCCAAACTCAGGTAGAACATCAGTATATGAAGTTAAGGTTTTTAATACACCGTCGTTACGACCATAATCAAACGAACCAAAATCACCAAAATTTAGACCTGCATAAGCATAACGAGTTTCGTTATCAGCATCAGCTCCTGTTTTAGCTTCATATTCCCAGCGACCATAACCACTCAAACCATCAGTGATTTGTGTTTGTCCTGACATCCCTAAACGAGCAGTGGTTTTGTCACCTTCACCAGTTTGATTATTACGATCAGTAATATAGTTTAAGGCATAAACTCGACCATAAAAGTCAACTTTATTACCATCTTTGTTCCATACTTCAATTGAAGCGCTTGCTGTACCTGCAACTAATAGAGCAGGAATAGCGATTGCTAATAGATTACGTTTCATTTAGTTACCCTCTTAGGTATTTTATTATTAAAGATACAAAATATTTTGTTCTTGATTTAATAAATAGCTGCTGTTAATTAACAACTAAATTATTACTGGGATATCTATTATTAAATACTAGATTTTTATTGCAAACATTATGGATTAATAATGTTTGTAAGATATTATTCTGCGAATTAGGGCTATTTTATGACTTAAAGTAATATTTTTTTAAGCATAAAATGTTTTTTTAATAATATGACGTTCAAGAGATGAAAAAAAAGGCACCTAAGTGCCTTTTATTGATATTCAGGATGTCAAGAGATTAGAATTGGTAAATTAAACCAACACCTAACACATCTTTAGTACCTGGTTTATTGGTGTGTTTATTACGTTGTACTTTTGTATTTTGTGCAGCACCAACATCTTTTCTATCAAGTAGATTGAATTTATATTCAACAATTGCACTGAAGTTTTTATTTAAATCATAAGTTGCACCTAAAGATACATACTTAACTAAAGGTGAACTATCTGCAGAATAGTGCGCTTTATTGATATTTGAGTAAAATGAATCAGCTCTTTGTTTATGTTGAACATATGCAAGAGAAGGAGTTAAACGCCCAACAGGCAAATCGAAACCATATTGAGCAACTAATTCAACACCTTTAATTTTCTCATCAGCAGAACCAACGATACCAGTTATTATAGTACCAGCTTTTTCTATATGTCCCCATTGATCTCGGCTTTTTAGTTTACTTTGGAAGTAGTTAGCAGCTAAATATAAATTATTGTTATCATATTTAAGTCCAGCCGTCCAAGTGTTATGACGATGATCGCTAGAAGATGTTTGAGCATAACCTGCACCTGCTGTCAAGCCTGTGTCAAAGATATTCCATTGGATGTTAGCACCCCAAGCTTCGCGTGATTTATTTTCCGAAAGAAAACTTTTGTAACGATCAGTTGAATTTGAATTATCGCCATTATCAGCATATTGTAATGCAAAACTTAAATCATCAGTCAAACCAAAAAAGTTATTGTTACGATAAGTTGCAACAGCTTTTGTACGCGCTGAAAGAACATGCCAATAGTTGTTCGCAGCGTCACCACCAAATTGTGGTAATACGTCAGTATAAGCAGTGATTGCTTTTATCACACCATCATTACGTCCATAATCAAATGAACCTAAATCACCAAAGTTTAAACCAGCAAATGCATAACGAACTTCATTATCTGAGTCCTTACCAGCATCAGCTTGATATTCCCAACGACCATACCCAGTAATGCCGTCAGTAATTTGAGTTTGACCAGACATACCTAGACGAGCATTAGTATCATCACCTTCACCTTTTTGACCGCGATCAGTAATATTGTTAGCTGCTTTTACTCGACCATAAAAATCAACTTTATTACCATCTTTATTCCACACTTCGATAGAAGCATTTGCACCGGCAGCTACTAAAAGAGCAGGGATAGCGATTGCTAATAGATTACGTTTCATTTCTTACCCTCATGGTTATTTTTATCAAAAGACACATCTTTAGGATTATGTCAATTTTCTTACAATAATTATTCATCCGAAAATAATATTCTTAACTACTATTTTCATCTTACTTATTACAGTACTGTAAATTATGTATAAAAAATTATTAAAATCAAGTGAACTTTTCGTTAAACATGATGTCTAAGCATAAAATAGTATCTATTTGATTATTTTATAACCAATTGTAAAGATTTATTAACGATTAATTTGATATCAACTGACCAAAAAGTCAGTTGATAATTTATTAAATTTTAGAAATTTGCATTACGTGGAGTTCTAGGGAAAGGAATCACATCACGAACATTTTGCACGCCTGTGACGTAAACAATTAGACGCTCAAAACCTAATCCAAAACCTGAGTGAGGTACAGTACCATAACGACGTAAATCACGGTACCACCAATAATCCTCTTTTTTAAGGCCTAATTCATCCATCCTTTTATCTAACATATCTAGACGTTCTTCACGTTGCGAACCACCAATGATTTCACCAATGCCCGGTGCTAATACATCCATTGCCGCAACAGTTTTACCATCATCATTCATTCGCATATAGAATGCTTTGATATCTTTAGGATAGTTTTTAACCACCACTGGCGCTTTAAAATGCTGCTCAGCTAAATAACGTTCATGTTCAGACGCTAAATCAATACCCCAACTTACTGGATTTTCAAATTTAGCATCACAGTTTTGTAAGATAGTAATAGCATCAGTGTAGTCCACTTGGGCAAAATCAGCATTAATAAAGCTTTCAAGACGATTAATGGCATCTTTATCAATGTGCTGTGCGAAAAACTGCATATCATCAGCTCGTTTTTCAAGTACTGTTTTAAAGACATATTTCAACATATCTTCAGCAAGTTTGGCATTATCGTTAAGATCAGCAAACGCCACTTCTGGCTCCATCATCCAAAATTCAGCTAAATGGCGTGTAGTATTTGAGTTTTCAGCTCTAAAAGTGGGACCAAAGGTATAGACTTTTGAAAGTGCACATGCATAAGTTTCTGCATTAAGTTGTCCAGAAACAGTTAAAAAAGCTTCTTTACCAAAAAAGTCTTTATCAAAATCAACCTTACCATTATCTGTTTTAGGTAAATTTAACATATCCAGCGTTGAAACGCGGAACATTTCACCGGCACCTTCAGTATCAGAGGCAGTAATAATTGGTGTTGAAAGCCAGAAAAAACCTCTTTCATCAAAAAACTGGTGAATAGCTTGCGCTAAGGTGTGTCGTACACGAGTAATCGCACCAACAATATTGGTTCTTGCGCGTAAATGAGCAACTTCGCGAAGATATTCTATTGAGTGACGTTTAGCGGCCATTGGATAAGTTTCAGGATCATCAACAAAACCATATACTTCAACTTGCGTTGCTTGTAGTTCATATTTTTGTCCTTGACCTGGAGATTCAACAACTTTACCAGTCACTTTTACTGAACAGCCCGCAGTTAAACGCAAAATATCTTGTTCATAATTTGGTAAGTCTTTTTCAATTACCGCTTGAATTGGATCAAAACAAGAACCATCATACACAGCCAAAAATGAGATACCGGCTTTAGAATCACGGCGAGTTCTTACCCAACCTTGAACTGAAATGGTGCTACCAACAGCAATTTTACCTTGTAGCACGTCAACAATAGGAGCAACAGAATTCATTTTAATTATCCATCTCTATTTATTATTTATATAGTAAGTAATCTTAAAAGTAATATATAAGCTGAGTTTTAATATTCATTTAAGTATTATCAAAAATTGATAGTACAGATTATTTATAAGACTATATCACTTTGTTTAATTATTAATATTAATCATCAATATGATTATTAATGATTGACTTTAAATGTTCTTTTTAATTCGTCAATAAAAGCCAAATCTTGTGAAATTGTTTTACCAGGACTATCAGATAATTTAGCTACAGCTTGATTATTGCATTCCGTTAGTTTTAATACAATGTTTAAAGATTTGGTATTTACTTCTGAAGACGGAATATCACAAGCAAGAAAACCACCGATACCAAAGGATAATTTCACTCGATGATTAAAGTGCCGATAAATTTTCAGCGCTTTATCAAAGTTTAGACTATCAGAGAACACAAGTAATTTTGTTTCAGGATCAATTCCTAATTGCTGATAATGGCTAATCGCTTTTTCACCCCATTCAATCGGATCGCCTGAATCATGGCGTAGTCCTTGATAATGAGATGCGAAATAATAGTCAAAATCACGTAAAAAAGCATCCATAGTAATACAATCTGTTAACGCAACACCCAGCTCATCAGGATATTCATCTAACCAAACTTGCAAGGCCGTTTTTTGGCAATCATGCAAGTTAGGGCTTAAACGCTGATGGGCTTGGAACCATTCATGGGCTTGAGTGCCAACTGGAGTTAACCCTAGACGATATGCCAATAAATAATTACTAGTACTATGAAAATTGCGGAAATGGTTTTGCAAATAACTTACAACAGCCTCTTGGACAGCAAAAGAGTAACGTCTTCGTGTACCAAAATCCAGCAAATTAAAACCAGACATATCAAGATCATTAGTTTGTTCATCAAATCTGGCTAATTTATCTTTAAGTCTTGCTAATGCTTGTTCAACACCGATATTTGGCGAACGATCTTTATGAACAATTTCGCTAATAACCGCTAGCAATGGCACTTCCCACAAAATAACATCAACCCATTTGCCTTCAATTTGAATCACCAGCAAACCATCTTCGTTTTTAATCGTTAATAACTGACTATTAAAACGCCATTTTTTTAGCCAGTTTAAATAATCAGATTTAAAAAAGGTAATACCAGATAAATAGGCGAACTCATCATCAGTAAGTGTTAAAGACTCCATTAATTTAACTTGATGAGCGATTTGATCGGCATATTGACCAAGTAGATCATCACTACGACAGCGAAACTGTGCAACGACAGTCGCGTCAGGATAATGATGAAAAACGGCCTGCTGCATATGCAACTTATAAGCATCAGTATCTAATATTGATGTAATTATTGCGGGTAACATGTCTATCTATTATCAGTTCTTTAAAGAAAATTCTGATGATTATAGCAGAATAATAATTAAGATATAAATTAATTATCTAATAAGATTATTTTTAATAGGCTATAATAGTTCATATAGACATTTTGGTAAAATTAATCGAAATTCATTCCAAAATGATAAATAAATATAATTCATTCTATTTTAGAAGAATAATCATAGATACTGATGGGTATTAACCCCGTTTTGATTAATTTGAATACATAATTAGCACACCACTTACAAAGGTATATAAACATGAGTACAACGACAACTGATATACAACCGACTGCTAAATATCGTCATGACTATAAAACTCCAGACTTTACTATTACTGACATCGATCTTGATTTCGATTTAGCGGCAGAAACAACGACAGTTATCGCCCGTAGTCATATCATCAAAAAAAATTCTCAAGTTAACGATTTAGTATTAGATGGCGAAGAACTTAAATTAGTTTCAGTAAATATTGATGAACAACCATGGTCTGATTATCAAATCACAAAAACGGGATTAACGATTAATAATGTTCCTTCTGAATTTACCTTAACTATTGTTAATCAAATTAAGCCTATCGATAATACAGCACTTGAAGGATTATATGTTTCTGGTGATGCACTATGCACGCAATGTGAAGCTGAAGGTTTCCGCCACATTACTTACTACCTCGATAGACCAGATGTTCTAGCACGATTTTCAACTAGAATTACCGCTAATAAACAACAATATCCTTACTTATTATCCAATGGTAATCGCATTGCACAAGGGGAACTTTCCGATGGTAGACACTGGGTGCAATGGCAAGATCCATTTCCTAAACCAGCTTATTTATTCGCATTAGTAGCCGGTGATTTTGATATTTTAAAAGATCGCTTTATCACTCGTTCTAATCGAAAAATTGACCTAGAAATTTATGTAGATAAAGGTAATTTAGATCGCTCACAATGGGCAATGACCAGTTTAAAAAATGCCATGCACTGGGATGAAAGCCGTTTTGATTTAGAATATGATTTAGATATCTTTATGATTGTAGCAGTTGATTTTTTCAACATGGGAGCAATGGAAAATAAAGGCCTTAACATTTTCAATTCTAAATATGTCCTTGCTAAACCACAAACTGCCACTGATGATGATTATATCGGTATTGAATCAGTAATTGGTCACGAATATTTTCATAATTGGACCGGTAATCGAGTCACTTGTCGTGATTGGTTCCAACTTAGCCTAAAAGAAGGATTAACAGTATTTAGAGATCAAGAATTCACTTCTGATCAAGGACTCAGATCGGTAAAACGCATTGCTGATGTCAAACTGTTACGCACAGTACAATTTGCTGAAGATGCAAGCCCGATGTCTCATCCTATTCGTCCTGAACAAGTAATTGAAATGAATAATTTTTATACTGTTACCGTATACGAAAAAGGTGCAGAAGTGATTCGTATGATGCATACATTATTAGGTGAAGCTAACTTTCAGGCTGGTATGAAACTTTATTTTGAACGCCATGATGGTAGTGCAGCAACTTGTGATGATTTTGTTGCAGCTATGCAAGATGCATCGGGAATTGATTTAACTCAGTTTAAATTATGGTATAGTCAGTCAGGCACACCAGTGTTAACAGTGACTGACAGTTACAATTCACAAAATCAACAATATACATTAACTGTTGAGCAACATACGCCGGCAACGCAAGATCAAAGCCAAAAACAGGCGCTACATATTCCATTAGATATCGAACTTTATCAGCAAAATGGTGATGTGATTGCATTGCAATATCAAAATAAACCTATTCATCACGTACTAAATGTAACCCAATCCAAACAAGAATTTGTTTTTGATCATGTTTCAGAAAAACCAATTGTTTCACTATTAAGAGATTTTTCAGCTCCAGTAAAACTCAATTACAATTATCAAGATCACGATCTTATATTCTTAATGCAACATGCCACTAATGCTTTTAGTCGTTACGATGCAGCGCAAATGTTATTAGCAAAATATGTGCGTATGAATGTAAATAATTATCATCAGAATTTATCAATGACAATTCCTGAGCCAGTATTAGATGCTTTTAGAGGAATATTACTATCAGATACCGCTGAACCAGCACTTATAGCACAAATACTGACTTTACCTTCGGAAAATGAATTGGCAAATCTATTTGATATCGTTGATCCGATGGCTATTTATCAAGTTCGTCAATTCTTATTAGGTATCTTTGCTAATGAACTCTATGATGAACTAACTGCGGTTTATCATCATAATCAAACTGCACAATATCAGATTGAACATGCTGACATTGGTAAACGCATGTTGAAAAACTGCTGTTTATCATTATTAGCTTATGCTGACGATAAATCGCTAGCGAATACTTTAGTTGAACAACAATATCAACAAGCCAATAATATGACAGATTCATTAGCGGCGCTTACCACAGCAGTAAAAGCGCAATTAACATGTCGACATACATTACTCTCCGATTTCGATGATAAATGGTATCAAGATGGTTTAGTAATGGATAAGTGGTTGGCTTTAAATGCGACAAGTCCAGAGCAAAATGTATTATCAACAGTGAAAAAACTGCTTAATCATCGCTCTTTTTCACTCAATAATCCAAATCGAATAAGAAGTCTAATTGGTGCTTTTGTTAACAATAACCCTGTTGCTTTTCATGCTGAAGATGGCAGTGGCTACCATTTCTTAGTTGAAATATTAATGGAACTAAACCAGAAAAACCCACAAGTAGCATCCAGACTTATTGATCCACTTATTCGATTAAAACGTTATGACGAAAATCGTCAGAAAAAAATGACAGCTGCTTTAGAAAGCTTATTAAAACTAGATAACTTATCTAAAGATCTGTATGAAAAAATCACTAAAGCGTTAGCTGCATAATAAATTAACAGCATTATAAGGAGCAAAATCCCACCTTGTTATTGATCAATAAGATTTAGTTAAGGTGGGATTTTTAATTAAACAACAGCAAATTTGCTACCAAAAACCCCGTTCCTCAAAATTTTTGCCGAAATTAAAATGAGTTTGAAAAATGACAATGATAAAAGAAATTAGCCCATTACAACTAAAACAAAAAATCGAAAGTAAAGCACCGCTCTATTTACTTGATGTCCGAGAAGCTAATGAAGTCGCTATTTGTATGCTTAACGGCGCCAATCATATTCCAATGAATTTAATACCACTTTATTTAGATAAAATTCCTGACGAAGTAGATATTGTGATTTATTGTCATCATGGCGTAAGAAGCCTCAATGTAGCTAACTATTTGGTCGAAAATGGTTTTGATAGTGATTTTCTATATAATTTAACTGGTGGCATTGACGCATGGGCACAACTCATTGATACCAGTATGCCTAAATATTAAATAGCCCGTATTTAAACGGGCAAACTTATTATTCTTGTGGCATGACCCAATAACCATTTTGGTTATGTTCTTTCATATAATCTTTAAATTGCTGCGACTGATAAATACGTTTTATATCTTTTGCCCACTGGCTATTTTCATTACCACCATTAACCACCACCATGATTTCTAAATCAGGGATAATTGTTTCTGATAACAGCGCTCTTTTCGAATCTATATTAGCAGAATAAACGATACTTCCAGGAATAACAGCAAAGTCTAACTCATTTAAGACTCTAGGAATATTGGCAGAATCCATTTCAACAATATCCACACCAGCAATATTTTCTGCAATATCATTTTTGCTAACAATAATTGGATTAGTATTTGGTTTTAACTTAATCCAACCGGCTTTTTCCAATAAATTATATGAGCGAGCCGCATTTGAGGCATCTTGAGGGATACCAATTTTAGCACCAGAAAAGACATTTTTGATTGAAGTATATTTATTAGAAAATATTGCCGCAGGCACTGAAGGTACATGCACTACCGGTTTTAAATTTGCTTTACGTTGACTATTAAAGACATCCATATAAGCAGTATGTTGAGCAACAGTTAAATCAATACTTCCTTCGCTTAATGCTACATCAGATTCTAATAAATGAGGAAAATTAACTAATTTAACTTTATAACCTTCAGCTTCAAGTATTGGTTTAACAGCATCTTTGAACAGATCATTATACGGCCCTGGTGATACGCCCATACTGATCTCTTTTTTAGTTTGATTATCAACCTTAGATGATGAGTTATCACATGCAGTAATTAAAAAAATAGAACTAAATAATGCTAATAGTGCAACATTGTTAACAAATTTTTGTTTGATAAAACTTATTTTCATTTGAACTATCCTCAGTGAAATGTAAATTTAACAAACACTCTAACATAGAAATAACAATTCATTTATTCCATGTACTTCTATCTTATAACTTTTTGGAATAAGTTATAAAAAACGATTATTAGAGCAAAAAAATCAGCTGTGCTACCGTAAAAGTATCAAAAATTGATATCTATTGGATATGCCATGACTGACACGATTGCCCCTATTATTGAGCAACTTTTTCTGGATTTACATAAAAATCCAGAACTTTCCAATCAAGAATTTGAAACAACAAAAAAGTTAAGAAATTGCTTAGAACAAGCTAATATTCTTATTTTAGAACTGGGGGCAAAAACAGGCGTTATCGCCGAAATTGGCTCAGGAAGCCCTGTTGTTGCCTTACGAGCAGATATTGATGCCCTACCCATAGATGAACAATCTGATTGTCAATACCGTTCAACCAAACAAGGCGTTATGCATGCTTGTGGTCATGACTTGCATACATCAGTGTTAATGGGAGCTGCTTATTTATTAAAAGCTAATGAACAGCAACTAAAAGGAACAGTCCGGTTACTTTTTCAGCCCGCCGAAGAAAATTTTAGCGGCGCGTTACATTTTATCGAAATTGGTGCACTCAATGGGGTTGATGCCATTTTTGGTATGCATAATAATCCTAACTTAACCATTAACCAAATGGCTTCACGAGCAGGCCCTTTTTCAGCTAATGTAGATCGTATTGAAATTACGGTAAAGGGAATTGGAGCACACGCTGCAAGACCTGAATCAGGTATTGATCCAATTGTCATTAGTGCACAGATTGTTAATGCGATACAAACAATTTCCAGTCGTACCATAAGTGGGCTCGACCCCGTAGTGGTTAGCATTACCAAATTCTTAGGTGGAAACACTTGGAATGTGATCCCTGAAACAGTTGAAATGGAAGGTACCGTAAGGACACTTACCCCCGATATAAGGCTAAAGGTCAAGCAACAACTAACCAGCATTGTCGAAAATATTGCCTTTAGTATGGGCGCTGAAGCCGAGTTAAGATGGTTTGATGGACCACCATCAATCATAAACGTGGCTAAATGGGTCGATTTTTGCCAAAACATTGCAAAACAGGAAGGTTATGAGGTTGTTGACTTTCAACCACAACTCGGCGGTGAAGATTTTGCTCACTACTTACATCATGTTCCCGGTGCATTTATCAATCTTGGCTCGCAAAGCCCCTATGCACTACACCATCCTAAATTTTTAGTTAATCGCAATATGATAATGCCAGCAGCTAATTATCTCGCAAATCTTGCGCAACTCGGATTGATTGAATTAGCCAAACATTGATAGGTATAACATAATGATAAAATTTGAAAATGTATCGAAACAATATGAACGCAATGGAATTACGACTCAAGCATTACAAAACATCAATTTAACCATCCAAAAAGGCGATATTTACGGCATTATTGGCTATAGTGGCGCAGGAAAAAGTACATTAGTACGTCTTATAAATTTTCTGGAAAAACCGACACAAGGCAATGTTATTATTCAAAACCAATCATTAAATCAATTATCAAATCCACAACTACGGCAAGTACGTCGTAAAATTGGTATGATTTTTCAGCATTTCAATCTACTTGAATCGAAAACTGTATATGAAAACATTGCTATCCCTTTAGTATTAATCAAAAAAGACAAACAAGTGATTAAACAAAAAGTCTACGAACTGCTTGAGTTTGTTGGCTTAAGTGATAAAGCTCATAGCTACCCTAAAGAGTTATCAGGAGGCCAAAAACAACGTATTGGCATTGCCCGAGCTTTGGCTAATGATCCCGATATTTTACTTTGTGATGAAGCTACATCAGCACTCGATCCGCAAACCACGCAATCGATTTTGGAGTTAATCAAAAAAATTAATGATCAATATAAAATTACCGTGGTATTAATTACCCATGAAATGCATGTTATAGAACAGGTTTGTCATAAAGTCGCGGTGATGGAAAAAGGTAAAATTATCGAACATGGCAATGTACTTGATGTGTTTGGTCATCCCAAACATAAAACCACACAAAATTTTGTTAGCTCAGTAATTAATGATCAAATCCCAGCGGGAGTGGTTGAAAATCTCTTAGAGATAGAAGGAGATAAAAACAATATAAAATTGTTTAAGCTTGAATTTCTGGGTCGTTCAGCCTCTGAACCTGTTATGAATTCGTTAATATTACAACAAAAAGTTGTCGTCAATATTTTGTTTGCTCATATGTCAGAAATTGAAAAAACTGTATTGGGCAGCATGTTTGTTCAACTAAAAGGTAGTGATAGTAATATCGAACAATCGGTACATTTTCTTCGTGAGCATGGGGTAAACGTTACAGAAATCCAACATTGGGAGAGCAATTAATGGAAATAGTAAATGATATTATAAATTATTTAAGCACAACTTTTGCAACCAACGTAACTAGTGCACAATTTGCTCAGGCATCTTATGAAACTTTGTATATGGTAGTTTTTGCTTTAACATTAGGATCATTAATTGGCGTTCCATTAGGTATTTGTTTAGTCACTACTCGACCGTCTGGATTGCTTGAAAATAAAAAGATTTATCAGATAATTAATCCAATTATCAATCTAGTTCGCTCATTACCTTTTATTATCTTACTAGTAGCAATTCTACCATTAACCAAATTAATAGTTGGTAGTTCAATAGGTACAACAGCAGCAATTGTGCCATTAACCTTCTATGTAGCACCATACATTTCTCGATTAGTCGAAAACTCATTACTCGATGTAAATAGTGGTATTATTGAAGCTGCCGAATCTATGGGCGCAACACCAATACAAATTATTTGGCATTTTATGCTACCAGAAGCATTTAGCTCTTTAATTTTAACTCTAACTACTGCGACAATTGGTTTAATTGGAGCAACGGCGATGGCTGGGGCCATCGGTGCTGGTGGTATTGGCGATCTAGCTGTTTCATACGGTTATCAACGTTTTGATACAACGGTTACCTACATTTGTGTTGTGATTTTAGTTATTGCTATTCAATTTGTACAAAGCACTGGTAATTATTTAGCTCGTAAAGCTCGACACGAGTAACAGCAATAAACTATATTAAATTAATATATAGTGGTACTCGATTAACAGTACCACTATGAAATTTCAATAAAGCTCCAATTACGTAAACTAACATTAAGTTTTTAAGATAAAGTATTAGCATAAAAAGATGAACAATAAAATTCCTTATGTTTTATACTTATTATTGCTAAAATTACCAATTCATTTAACGCATTTGTTTATTTACAATAATCAAGTAGAATACACAAAATTCAATTATAGTAGTGTAGGAACTCATTGTGACTGACACATTACAGCAAAATTTGGTCGAAATTCACGATATGTCTTTTTATCGTGGTACTCGGCCTATTTACAAAAATATGAACCTAACGGTACCCAAAGGCAAAGTCACCGCTATCATGGGGCCATCAGGCATAGGTAAAACTACGCTATTAAGACTTATTGGTGGACAATTAAAACCACAAGCTGGTCAAATTTTATTTGATGGTGAAGATGTGCCTAGTATGACACGCTCACGGCTATATGAGGTCCGTAAACGCATGAGCATGCTATTTCAATCAGGTGCATTATTTACTGACTTATCGGTATTTGATAATGTTGCTTATCCATTACGTGAGCATCTAAATTTACCTGAGCCAGTTTTACATAATTTAGTCTTGATGAAGCTACAATCAGTAGGCCTTCGTGGCGCAGCCAATATGATGCCTTCCGAATTATCTGGTGGTATGGCTCGACGTGCAGCGTTAGCCAGAGCTATCGCTCTTGATCCAGATCTCATTATGTTTGATGAACCATTCGCTGGACAGGATCCTATATCAATGGGGGTGATCGTTAAGCTCATTGCAGAACTCAATCAATCGCTGGGCTTAACCTGTATTGTTGTTAGCCATGATGTTAATGAAGTGTTAAGTATTGCTGACTATGCATATATTGTTGCTGAACAACATATTATTGCCGGAGGAACATCTCAAGAATTGCGTAATAACGATGATTTGCGCGTTAAGCAATTCCTTGAAGGTTTAGCCGATGGTCCAGTACCATTTCACTATCCGGCTATTGATTACAAATTAGACCTAACTAGAGGTGTAAACTAATGTTGAACTTAATTGCAAAACTTGGGCAATCAACAATTAATATTATTGCCATGTTAGGCCGCTCAGGTCTTATGCTATTTGGTGCACTTATTGGTAAACCTCAATTTAGCAAACAATTTCCATTACTTGTTAAACAATTTTATTTTGTCGGTGTACAATCACTTTCCATTATTATCGTATCGGGTCTATTTATAGGTATGGTATTGGCATTACAAGGTTACTTTATTTTAACTACCTTTGGTGCCGAAGCGAGCTTAGGTATGTTAGTTGCGCTTGCTCTATTACGGGAGCTTGGCCCTGTGGTTGCGGGATTACTTTTTGCCGGCCGAGCTGGTTCAGCCCTAACTGCCGAAATTGGATTGATGAAAGCCACTGAACAATTATCAAGTATGGAGATGATGGCGATCGATCCATTAAGAAGAATTATTGCTCCACGTTTTTGGGCGGGATTTTTCTGTATGCCATTTTTAACCGCAATTTTTGTCGCTGTTGGTATTTTAGGTGGTGTATTAGTCGGTGTTGATTGGAAAGGTATTGATGCTGGATTTTTTTGGTCTTCTATTCAAAGTAATGTCGATTGGTGGCACGATTTAGGCAATTGTTTTATAAAAAGCTTTGCTTTTGCAATCGCTAGTACATGGATTGCATTATTTAATGGTTATGATTGCGTGCCAACATCAGAAGGAATCAGTCGGGCAACAACCAACACTGTTGTCTATTCATCATTAGTTATTTTGGGGTTAGATTTTATTTTAACCGCATTAATGTTTAGTAATTGAGGTCATTAAACATGAGTCGTAAAGTTGAAATTACAGTAGGATTATTTATGGTACTGGTGATCTGCTCAGTACTCTTTTTATGCTTTAGAGTTACTGATCCAACATCTTTTGCTAGCCATAATTCTTACCGTGTTTATGCAGTATTTGATAATATTGGTGGATTAAAGGTAAGATCACCAATTAAAATTGGTGGAGTAGTCATTGGTCGTGTCAGTAATATTAGTTTAAAATCAGATAATGGTGATGTTTATAAACCTTATGTTACGATGGATCTAGATGCCCAATACGATAAAATTCCGAGTTCTAGTTCACTTTCTATCAAAACTTCAGGCCTATTAGGTGAACAATTCATTGATATTAATTTTGGATTAGATCAAAACATTGAACAGGAATTAGATGCTTTAGATGCAGACGAAGCCTCTACACCAACCAATAATAATGTCAACAAGAAACCTGTTTATCTTATAGACGGTTATGTGATTAACAATACTAAACCAGCAATGGTTATCGAAGATTTAATTGGACAGTTTTTATATAGTGCTGGTGGATCGTCAGATAAAGACAAAAAACAAGATACTAACGAAAGTAAGGAGTAATTATGTTAACCAGATTGAAACAAAGCTTATTTTTAATACTTGCATTAATGATAAGTACAGCAGCGTTTGCAGAAAATGACCCATATAAAGATATGCAAGTTTCAGCAGACAAAATTTTTAGCACTATGAAAGCGCAATCAGCGACGCTTAAATCAAATCCAAATAAACTTAAAGATATTGTCAGAACTGAGTTACTACCTTATGTACAAGTTAAATATGCTGGTGCACTGATCTTAGGTAATGCGTATAAAACGGCAACAGATACACAACGTACGGCTTATTTTAAAGCTTTCGAAAACTATCTAGTTCAAGCTTTTGCCCAAGCGCTTTCAATGTATAACGGTCAATCTTATCAAGTTGAAGCCCCAAAAGATTTAACCGGTAAATCATTAATTTCTATCCGGGTATTATTAAATCAACCAGATAAAAATCAACAACCGTTACGAATTGATTTCCAATGGCGGAAAAATACCGTAACTGGTGAATGGAAAGCTTATGATTTAATAGCTGAAGGCGTAAGTATGATTACAACCAAACAAAATGAATGGTCAACAATTTTACGCCAAGATGGAATTGATGCATTAACTAAACAGTTAAATGATCTAGCTAATCGCAATATTGATCCAAACGCTAAACAAAAAGGTTAGTTCATCATGTCGCGAATCCAAGCAGAAAAACAACAAAATACACTTAATTTAATCGGTGAGCTTGATGCTCACTCATTAAATGATTTATGGTCAACACAAAATACACTTTTAAATGGTGTAACGGATATTAATGTAACTCAAGTTACCCGAGTTGACTCTTCTGGGCTCGCGACACTGGTCTATTTTTGTAACCAATATAATATCAAATTAACCGGGATCAGCCCCCAGTTACAAACATTAATTGAACTTTATGATTTGCAAACGGTTATTAATCAGTAACTGTTAATGCAAATTCATAATAAAAAACCCCTTTCCTCAAAATTTTTTTAATAAACTGAATATAAATAATAAGAGTTTAAATAATGGATAAGCAAGAAATTATAGCTAAATTAAAAAATTCACTCGACCTTGATGATGTTCATGTAATGACGGATGATGGAAGCCACTTTCAAGTTATTGCAGTTAGTGAAATCTTTGCCGAATTAAGTCGAGTAAAAAAACAACAAGCTATATATGCACCTTTAGCCGAATTTATTAATGATAATCGGATCCATGCATTATCAATCAAAACCTATACACCGACTGAATGGCAACGTGAGCGTAAATTAATGGGTTTATAATTAAACCCAATCAGCATTTTGACTTGAATTAAGGTTTTTAGCCACAACATAATGTTTTATTAAGAACCATAATCATTCGCATAAGGTATCGCAGTATGACTAACCCACTATTAAGCAATTCATCATTACCCCAATTTTCAAAAATTAAACCTGAGCATGTTCTGCCTGCTATTCAAGAGACATTAAACAACTGTCGTAAAACAATCGAATCAGTATTGGAACAAAATAGTGAATACACTTGGGATAACCTAATACAACCCATTGATGAAATGGATGAAAAATTTAGCCGAGCGTGGTCACCAGTTAGTCATCTTAATTCAGTGAAAAATAGTCCTGAATTGCGTGAAGCTTATGAAGCTTGTTTACCATTACTCTCGGAATACAGCACTTGGGTTGGACAACATAAACCATTATATCAAGCTTACAAACAACTTAAAGATAGCAAGCATTATGAAAATTTAAGTAAGGCACAGAAAAAAGTGATCGACAATGCATTACGTGATTTTGAATTATCTGGAATCGGTTTATCAGATGATAAACAAAAACGTTATGGTGAAATTGTTGCTAAACTGTCAGAATTATCATCGCAATATAGTAATAATGTATTAGATGCAACAATGGGATGGTCTAAACTAATTACTAATGTTGACGACTTGTCTGGATTACCTGAAAGTGCCTTAGCCGCAGCAAAAGAACAGGCAAAAGCTAAAAATCAAGAAGGTTGGTTACTGACTTTAGATATGCCAAGTTATTTACCGATTATGACTTACTGTGATAATCGAGACTTACGCTTTGAACTTTATCAAGCATATAATACTCGCGCATCCGATCAAGGGCCTAATGCAGGTAAATGGGATAATACCGATATTATTAAACAAATTTTATCACTTCGTGATGAGCTCGCTAAATTACTCGGTTTTGAAACTTATGCTGACAAATCATTAGCGACCAAAATGGCTGAAACAACCTCGCAAGTTACTGCCTTTTTAACTGATTTAGCCAGCAAAGCCAAACCACAAGGTGAAAAAGAGTTAGCCGATTTAAAAAGATATGCTTATGAGTTCTTTGGAGCTAGCGATATTAAACCTTGGGATATCTCTTATTACAGCGAAAAACAAAAACAACATCTATATACTATCAATGATGAAGAGCTTCGTCCCTATTTCCCTGAACAACGTGTCGTTAGTGGATTATTTGAAGTCGTGCGTCGTATTTTTGGTATTACCGCTAAACAACGCCATGACGTAGAAGTTTGGGCACCAGAAGTAAAATTTTATGATCTTTATGCTGCCAATGGAGAATTAAAAGGTAGTTTTTATCTCGACTTATATGCTCGTGAACATAAACGTTGTGGAGCTTGGATGGATGATTGTATTGGCCAAATGCGTTTTGCCGATGGTCACTTGCAAAAACCTGTAGCTTATTTAACCTGTAACTTTAATCGCCCAATTGGTGATAAACCAGCATTATTCACCCACAATGAAGTCACCACGTTATTCCATGAATTTGGTCATGGATTACATCATATGTTGACTGAAATTGAGGTGTCATCGGTAGCAGGTATTAATGGTGTGCCATGGGATGCCGTTGAATTACCAAGTCAATTTTTAGAGAATTGGTGCTGGCAACCTGAGGCTTTAGAATTTATCTCCGGTCATTATCAAACTGGAGAACCTTTACCTAAAGAGATGTTAGATAAAATGCTAGATGCCAAAAACTTCCAAGCAGCATTATTTATTTTACGTCAATTAGAATTTGGTTTATTTGATTTTAAACTACATAGTAGCAAAACACCTGATATTTTAGAGACATTAAAACAGGTCAGACAACAAGTTGCAGTAGTACCAACTGTTGATTGGGGACGCTTCCCACATGCGTTTAGCCATATTTTTGCCGGTGGTTATGCGGCTGGTTATTATAGTTATCTTTGGGCGGAAGTTTTATCAGCAGATGCATTTTCTCGTTTTGAAGAAGAAGGGATTTTTAATGAATCAACCGGTAATGCATTTCTTGATCATATTTTGTCTCAGGGTGGCAGTGATGAACCTATGACATTGTTTAAAAATTTCCGTGGTCGTGAGCCACAACTTGAGGCATTACTTCGTCACTATGGAATCCACTAATGTCAATACTGCTCAGCTAAAACAATTAGCTGAGCAGTGGTTATCTGATCATATCGAACTTCCATTTGTTTTAGTTAGTCAAGCTCATCAATTTGAGTTACAAAAAACCGATGAGCCAAAATTAGGTGCAGTCGCAGTTAATTTTGTGTCAGGCACAATGGCACATCGTCGTCAATTTGGTGGTGGTCGTGGTGAAGCAATCGCTAAAGCCGTTGGCGTTAAAGGTAATTACTTACCAACCGTTATAGATGCCACTGCTGGATTAGGACGAGATGCCTTCGTATTAGCTTCTATTGGCTGTCAGGTTACAATGTTTGAGCGTCATCCGGTGGTAGCAGCCTTACTCGCTGATGGACTTGATCGTGCTTATCAAGATCCGACTATTGGTCAATTATTACAAAAACAGTTACGTTTAATTTATAATTCAAGCTTACATGGACTCAGCTTATATCACGATAAACCTGATGTTGTGTATCTTGATCCGATGTTTCCACATCGACAAAAAAGTGCATTAGTCAAAAAAGAGATGCGTATTTTTCAACAATTAGTCGGTAGTGATCTTGATGCCGAAAGTTTGCTCGAACCGGCAAGGCGATTAGCCAAAAAACGAGTTGTTGTCAAACGGCCTGATTATGCACCATTTTTAGCCAATCAAAAACCAACGGCTGAAATTAAAACTAAAAATCATCGTTTTGATATTTATACACCATTAGATTGTATATAGGAACAGTATTTAAATATGCGACTGGATAAATTTCTTGCTCACCATTTAGGTGTGAGTCGAACAATAGTCAATAAAGAACTTAAAGCCCAAAAAGTTACCGTTAATGGTGATATTGTCAAATCAGGTGCTTATCATATCTCACCAGATCACATTGTAGAATATGATGGTTTCGAAATCGTCCCTATTACCGAAAATCGCTACTTTATGCTCAATAAACCACAAGGTTATGTCTGCTCTACTGATGATCCAGATCATCCAACTATCCTCTATTTTATTGATGAACCTATGGCAGAAAAACTGCATTCCGCAGGCAGACTGGATCTTGATACCACTGGTTTGGTTTTATTAACCGATGATGGTAAGTGGTCACATCGAATAACTTCACCTAAACATCATTGTGAGAAAGTCTATCAAGTGACGGTTGAACAACCACTTACTGCTAATCTTATTGATATATTTAAACAAGGCATTCAGTTAAAAAGTGAAAAAACTCTGACCGAACCAGCTAAATTGATTATCATTGACGATTATCATGCAGAACTCACTATAAGCGAAGGGCGATATCACCAAGTAAAACGAATGTTCGCAGCGGTAAATAACCATGTCACCCAATTACATCGCAAACAGATCGGCAATATTGTTCTTGATATACCTGAAGGCGAATATCGGCCGCTTACTCAGGACGAGATCAATTCGTTTAATTAGTATTTTTGATTAGATTGAATAAATAATTATTTTTTTGCTAAATTTTAGCTCTAAAGGAATAACGAAGTGCAAACACAAGATCCGCAAATAGAAATCAAAGTTTCTAAACAAGCACTCATTTTTATTCTTGGTTTAATTTCAATGTTGATGCCATTATCCATTGATATGTATTTGCCAAGTATGCCAACTATTGCCGAAAAATTTAATGTTGCCGACTCCACTGTACAATTAACGATAAGTTGTTATTTATTAGGATTTTCACTAGGCCAACTTTTATTTGGGCCCCTAACCGATAGCTATGGACGACGAAAAGTTTTAACTTTTGGGCTAATTATCTTCATCATTGCTGCATTATGTTGTGGTCTAGCTGCCAATATAAATCAATTAATTACTGCCCGCTTTTTTCATGGCATAGCGGCATCAGCAACTACAATTGTCATTAATGCATTAATGAAAGATATTTATCGTGATCGTGATGAGTTTTCAAAAATGATGTCTTTTGTCATGCTCATCTCCAATGTTGCCCCACTACTTGCACCAATTATTGGCGGTTTTATTTTATTTTGGTTTGACTGGCAAGCGAACTTTTATGTGCTTAGTTTAATGGCTCTCATCTGCCTTGGTTTGGTAACAATCAATATTCCTGAAACCTTAGCTAAATCGAAACGTGATAAATTCAGCATAATTAGAATTTTAAGTAATTTCATTGCGTTATTTAGACATAGGCAAGTATTTACTTATATGATGATTGGTGCATTTTCTGGAGCAGGATTATTCTCGTTTCTCAGTCTGGGGCCATTTGTTTATATTAATTTACATGGCGTTGCTTCAATCAATTTTGGTTATTATTTTGCTATAAATATTTTAGTTATGATATTTATGAACACCCTAAATAGCCGTTTGGTACGACGAGTTGGCTCGATAAAAATGATGCAATTGGGATTATTAATTCAGTTTGTAATGACAATTGGAATGGCAATTACCAGTATATTTAACTTAGGATTTTTCTTTTTAGTTATCTTCATTTCCGGTTATATCGGTTGCATACCAACAATTGGCGGTAATTGTATGGCGGTAATACTTGATAGCTATTCTCATATCGCCGGTACCGCCTCCTCACTTGCCGGCACGATTCGCTTTGCTGTTGCCGGCGCCATTGGTGTTATACTTTCTACACTCGTTTCAATACATACCACAACCTCAGTTACTAATAGTTTGACTGAATCGTTAATGGTTGGTTCAATGGTGATCTGTAACTTCTTAGCCGTCGGTTTATTTTTGAATGTTAGAAATATAACAAGGAAAAAACATGATTTATCAACTAGGTAACTTGAAACCACAAATTAATCCAACTTGCTTTATTGCCAAATCTGCCGATATTATTGGTGATGTGGTTTTAGATGAAAATGTATCTATCTGGTTTAATGCAGTTTTACGTGGCGATATCGCCAAGATACATGTTGGTAAAAATAGTAATGTCCAAGATAATACTACTATTCATATTGAAACTGATGTCTCATGTATTATTGGTGAAAACGTGACAATTGGCCATAACGTCATTTTACATAGCTGTACGGTCGAAGATAATGTTTTAATTGGTATGGGCAGCACAATTTTAAATAATGCTAAAATTGCCAAAAATTGCTTAGTAGGCGCTAACTCGCTGGTTACTCACAGCTTAACTTATGAGGATGGTTGTTTAATTATGGGGTCACCAGCTAAAATTATTCGTAAATTGACTGAGAAAGAAATTCAAGCCAATATTAAAAATGCTCAAAATTATGTCTTGAATGCAAAAAGGTTTAATCAAACCTTAGTCCTACTAGACTAATACTTGCTAATAAATCAGTTTTTATACTCCATTCAAGTTATGAGTAGGTTTAATTTATGATAAAATAGCTAAAATTTTAATTAAGATAGCTTTTAGGTACTTGTTTGAAAAAATCTAAAATTACTAGTAGACAAATTATTATTCAATTAATTCTATTAACATTAATAGGATTGTCTATTTGTTTATTTTTATCACTTTTTACTTACAACCCATCGGATCCGGGTTGGTCACGTACTGCTTGGCATTACCCTATTAGCAATTTCGGCGGTTATATAGGAGCATATATTTCTGATATTTTATTTCAATTTTTTGGATTAGTCGCTCATAGTCTACCCGCAATTATTATCTTCTTTTGTTTACAATTAATGAGGTATTTTTACCGCTATGCTAATGATCCAGTTAATTATTTCAGTGTCTCGTTCCGAATAATCGGTATTTTAGCTTTTATTCTTAGTTGTTGCGGTTTTTTCACTCTTAATATTCGTGACCCAGAACAATTTCAAGCTGGTGGTTATCTAGGCTCAATAGTCATCGAAAGTCTCTTACCTGTTATGAGCAGCTTAGTCACCTCATTAGTTTTACTTGCAACAACGTTAGCTTGTGTAACGCTATTGACGGGGTTCTCATGGCCATATCTATTCGAAAAGATTGGCGCATTGGTTATGTTAATTCTATCGCCAATAAAATGGTTATTTACGCCAGATAAAGTTCCTCAATCTACGTTTTCCAATCAAGGTAGTGAATTAGTAATAGAAAAACATCCACAGTTTGATCTGCCTCTCGATGGTGATAGTAGGGCGAATGAAGATGATAATTTACAAAAAATAACGGTAAATACTGCAACAGTATCGCCTGAATTTGATACAACCAAACCAAATCCTACTTCATTAGAAGATGAAAAATTCATAAAAACGGCAGCACAATTATTACAAACTATCGAAGCTAACACTGCAACTACAGAAGAAACTCATGATGTAACTGAAAAGGTAGCCAAAAAAGACCTTAATCCTGACGCAATATTAGCGCGAATGGAAACCATATTAAAAAATATGAATGAAGGTGGTGCAACTAATTCTACTAATTTGGCAGAATCTAATGACCAAACGGATAGTCAAGAAATTATCCAACCATTCGAAGAAGATAAATACACAATAGCCGATTCGCCAAGTAAACCATTATTTATTTTGGAACATCATGAACCTGAAATAAATATAAATCATCCTACTTTTAATAGCGAGAGTGTGATTGAACCAACTGTGATCCAACCAGTTGAGGATGAAATATCACCAAGTATTACTCAAGAATATAATAACTATCAATCGAATGATATTCCAGACAACTTTGAGATACCTGAGGATGTTGATATCTCATTTCTTAAACAAGAAAATCCTACTATAGATGATATTTATTTAAATGATGTTGCTATCGAAGAAACGACACAACCACTAACCTCTTTAACTCAAACGGCACCGATTATCTATGAAGATACAGAAGAAGATAATGAAGATGAGGGAGAAAGCCTAATTCATCCGTTATTACAACGGAATGATAAACCATTACCCAAGCCAACTACTCCACTACCTTCGTTGAGTTTATTAACGCCACCACCAACAACAAGAATTGAGGTTGATCATGTTGCGTTAAATGCAATGGCACAGCAAATTGAAAAAAGTTTATCTGATTATCGAGTAAAAGCTCGCGTTGTTGATTATTTACCAGGTCCTGTGATTACGCGTTTTGAAATTGAATTGGCCCCGGGTATTAAAGCTGCCAGAATATCAACACTGGATCGTGATTTAGCTCGTTCCTTATCTATGCCATCAGTGAGGGTTGTAGAAGTAATACCAGGTAAACCTTATGTCGGTATTGAATTACCTAATCAAAATCGCCAAACCGTTTATTTCAGAGAAGTATTAGACAGCCCACAATTCAAAAACGCTCAATCTCCACTGACGGTCGTTTTAGGAAAAGACATTGCTGGACAATCGGTGGTTGCCGATTTAGCTAAAATGCCACATTTATTAGTTGCAGGAACAACTGGTTCAGGTAAATCAGTTGGTGTTAATGCCATGATATTAAGTATTTTATACAAATCACAACCGGAAGATGTTAGGTTCATCATGATTGATCCTAAAATGTTAGAACTCTCTATCTATGAAGGAATACCACATCTGTTAACTCAAGTCGTCACCGATATGAAAGATGCGGCAAATGCTCTTAACTGGTGTGTGAATGAAATGGAAAAACGCTATCGATTAATGTCAGCTTTGGGCGTTCGTAACATTGCTGGTTTTAATGAGAAAATCAAGCTTGCGGAAGAGATGGGACGACCAATTCCAGATCCACTCTGGAAACCAACCGATAGTATGGATCTAGAAATGCCGACGCTTGAAAAACTTCCATATATTGTGGTTATGGTTGATGAATTTGCCGATTTAATTATGGCTGTTGGTAAAAAAGTAGAAGAGTTAATTGCTCGACTTGCCCAAAAAGCCCGAGCTGCAGGTATTCATTTGGTACTAGCTACCCAAAGACCTTCTGTTGATGTTATTACCGGTTTAATTAAAGCCAATATACCAACCCGAATTGCATTTACAGTTTCAAGTAAAATTGACTCACGAACCATTTTAGATCAAATGGGTGCGGAATCTCTGCTTGGTATGGGTGATATGCTCTATTTAGCGCCTAATAGCTCTATTCCTGTTCGTGTTCATGGCGCTTTTGTCCGTGATGAAGAAGTTCATGCCGTCGTACAAGATTGGAAAGCGCGTGGTAAGCCTAAATATATTGAAAATGTAACAGTCTCAACCGACGATAGCGAAAGTGGTAGCTTTGATACTATTGATGAAGAACTTGATCCATTGTTTGATCAAGTGGTTTCTTTCGTCATTGAAACTCGTAGAGCATCAATATCCAGTGTTCAACGTAAATTTAGAATTGGTTATAACCGAGCCGCACGAATTGTGGAACAAATGGAAATGGAAGGCATTATAAGTGCACCTGCCCATAATGGTAATCGAGAAGTACTTGCTCAAGCATCTCATAATGATTATTAAGCTTAATTGTAAAGGCAGCCTATTCCATGAGTAATTATTTAGCCCAAGTAATTAGCTTAGAATCGAAATTGATAAGTCACAATGTTTTGAGCTCACCGACAATATTGGCGGTACAAGCGTTAATTAGAGAGATCTGCTTATCACCCAAACCTGGATTGGTTGATATGAACAATAATGGTTCACATCACGATATGAATTTTCAAACATTCATAACAAGTATTAACGCTATTTCAAATTGGTTTGAACGTTTCTATCAATATGGTAAACATAATGCCAACGTTGCAGCACCTGATTTTTTAGCAAATATTCGACCAATTGGTCTTGAATGTGAAACAGCGATGTTTAGTGCAACTAAACAGATTAATACTCATAAAGGTGGAATATTTGCCTTTGGTCTATTACTAAGTGCCATTGGTAAATTAGAGCAACTTAAATTACAAACAACTATTCCGATGATCTGTAATGAAGTAGCCAATATTTGCCACCGTATGGTTAATAACGAATTATCACAAAATAACCGCAGCCACTCAGTAGGAGAACGGCTTTTTAAACAACATAATCTTACCGGAGCAAGAGGCGAAGCTGAATCAGGATATACAACCGCACGTGAGATATCACTCCCAATTTATCAAGAAATGTTGAATAGTGG
This sequence comes from Gilliamella sp. N-G2, assembly GCF_002142215.1. Classification (GTDB taxonomy): domain Bacteria; phylum Pseudomonadota; class Gammaproteobacteria; order Enterobacterales; family Orbaceae; genus Gilliamella. The sequence goes on along the minus strand of NZ_NAST01000005.1, from coordinate 73,619 downwards.
CTATAATGAAGAATCAGCCCTATTACAAGCAATGCTATATTTACTAGCTTACAATCAAGACACAAACCTAGTTTCCAGAGGAGGATTGGCCGGATTAGAATTCGTGCAAAATGAAGCAAGAAATTTAATTCAGGAAGGCGGCGTTATGCATCCAAATGGACTGGAAATGATTGCTAAATTAGATGACGAACTGATAAAACGTCATTTAAGCCCAGGTGGATCAGCGGATCTAATTGCCGTTACTTGGTTTTTATCTAACTATTCAAAATAATATTTATCCTTCTAATACTGAAAAATTTTAGCAAATGTCGCTTTTAAATTTTAAACAATAGATTATTGATAAAATTGCAGCAATCATTGCTATGCCGGCTAAACTGAAATAAGCAATAGTCATCGACCATCGCAAACTGATCATGCCAAAAATAATGGGAAATAGTGTCATACCTAATGCATAAATAGCTTGAAACAATCCCATTGCCGCTGAACGAGCATACGATGGTACATCTATCATCGCTTCAAAATTTAAAAATGAAAATAAAATACCTGTTCCTATACCAGGAATAATTTGTAAGAGTAAAATACTATAAACATAAGATACTTGAGGTACCAAAATACAATAAAGTGCTAATAATAAAAAAGAAAAAATTACCCAGCCTGATGTACTTAATAAATTGATCCATTTGGTTGCTGCTAATTTGGAAAATAAAACTGAAGATAACATATAGACCATTGAGGAGATCCCAATTAAAGAGGCATTGCCCCCTAAATCACTCAGTATCTGATTGGTAAAAGACATTGTGGTAGACATTTGAATTCCTTGCTGAATTAAAGCAAGAAATGAAAAAAATAATAATTTTCGATTACATAAAGCGCTGAATAAAAGATGATAATTAAAATCATGATGGATCTTTTCTGGATATTTAAGTTTTATTGCTAAGATAAACGCCACTAAGCCACTTAAGCAGCTAAGCAAACAGATTCCCCCCATGTGAATGTAATCATATAATAATGTACTGGTTAGAAAAGCTAAAAATACACCTAGATTATTTACCATTATAATTAAACTGGTTGCATAACCTTTTTTAGATTTAGGATAAAAACCTAAAAAAAGTACCATAAAAGATATCCACATTGCACTTGCGAAACCAGAAATTATGTTACCAATCAAAAAACCGGAACCGTTCGGTTCAATAATACGAATTACTGAAGCTATTCCAGCAAAAAAAGCTCCTATTATAATAAAGATTTTGTGCTTTTCTTTTACATTGGCTAATAATCCTATAGGTAATCTTAAAAATAATTGTGACAAACCATAAGCACTAACTACCACCCCGATTACATTGGTCGATAAATTTATTGCAGCAAGATACGGGGTTTGATAAGGAATATAGATATATTGTGCATACCAGAAAAAAAACACTATACACAATAGTAAAAAAGACTTTTTTTGGGCTGATTTCATTTATTCACAATTTTAATAGGTATAATTATTACTTCTAAAAATATATCTAAATAAGTTATTTAGCAATAATTAAGGCTAACTTGTCTATTTTTTTAAACTATGCTAGCTTGAAACAGATAAATGAAGTGATAAAAATTAATCTCACTAAAGTAATACTAATCACAACGTTATAATAGATCTTATGATGATAATTTTTAGTGTATTTAGTCTTTTTTATCAATGTAAAACCATTCTTTAAGTAATGGAGAAAATAATGGACTATCAAAAAATTGCACGTCAAATACTTGAGTTGGTCGGCGGTAAAGAGAATATTATTAGTTTAACACACTGTTTTACTCGCTTACGGTTCCAATTAAATGACAGTAAACAGGCCGATCGCGAAAAATTATTACATACAGAAGGAGTGATTTCGGTTGTTGAAAGTAGTGGGCAATACCAAGTCGTACTAGGCAACAAAGTCACCAAAATTTATGATCAATTACTGCCTTTAATCGGTGAGCTAACGCAAAACAAACTAACAGAACCCAAAGTATCTTTAGGGGTAAAAATTTTAAATGCCTTCGCCGCTATTTTTACACCAATAATCCCGGCTATTGCTGCTTCAGGTATGTTAAAAGGAATTTTAGCTATAGCCGTTATGATTGGTAACTATTACTATCAGACTGATATTAAAAGCTATAACACCTATACGATTTTACATGCCGCATCGGATGCAGTTTTCTATTTTATGCCAATAATATTAGGTTACACTGCGGCCAAAGTCTTCAAAGCTCATGAATTTATTTCTATGATTATTGGCGCAACTTTATGTTATCCATCAATCGTCAATTTAATGAGCAGTAAAACCGAAGTAACGCTGTTTGCTATCGAACTAACTAAAGCTAGTTACACATCAAGTGTTATCCCTATTATATTAGCGGTGTTTATTTTAAGTTATGTACAAAGATTTCTAGAATATATTATTCCAGACGTGTTAAAGATCATCATGGTTCCTACATTCTCATTGCTCATCATGATTCCAGCTACATTACTTATTTTTGGCCCAATTGGTATCTATATCGGCGAATTTATAAACTGGATCTATTACTACATTATGGGGGTAAGCCCTATCTTATTAGGTGCATTTATTGGTGGTGTATGGTGTATTTTAGTCATCTTTGGCGCCCACCGTGCTATTGTACCAATCGGCATTAATGATGTTGCCCAAACAGGACGTCAAAGTTTACTAGCTTTTGCTGGTGCAGCTAACTTTTCACAAGCCGGCGCTGCTTTAGGCGTATTTTTTAAAACTAAAAATAAGAATCTAAAAACAGTTGCCGCTTCAGCAACAATAACCGCCTTGTTCGGTATTACCGAACCTGCTATTTATGGTGCAAATCTTAGATTGAAAAGACCAATGGTTTGTGCAGTTGTATGCGGTGCACTCGCTGGTGGTTTAATGGGATGGGGAGGTTCTTATGGTACTGCTTTTGCCAACCAAGGAGTACTGACAATCCCGGTTTATGCTGAAGCTGGAACCAAAGCTTTCCTATGTTACATAATTGGTATAGGTTTCGCATTTTTTGGCTCATGCATTATGACGATGCTTGTTGGCTTTAACGATATAGAAAATGAAGAAGAGTCAAAGACAATTCAAAAATCATCTAGCCAACCATTAACAAATGATACAACCATTCTATCGCCAGTTGCCGGCAAGGTTATTGCGTTAAATCAAGTTAAAGATGAAGTGTTTGCTTCAGGAGCAATGGGTAAAGGAATAGCGATTTATCCTAAAACTGGTGAAGTAATTGCCCCAGCAGATTGTACCATTACCGTACTCTATCCTACTTTACATGCAATTGGCCTAAAATTGGATAACGGTATTGAACTACTGATTCATATTGGTATTGACACAGTTAACTTACAAGGTAAGTATTTCCAGTCTTATGTAAAAACTGGTCAACATATTGCTAAAGGTAGCAAAATCGTTTCCTTTGATATTGAAAAAATCGAACAGCAATTTGATTTAACAACTTCGGTTATTGTGGTTAATTCAGATCAATATAAACATATAAATTATTGTCAACTAACTCATGTTAGTAATAAAGACAATTTATTATTTATTCAAGTTTAGAGGTTTAGTTATGAAAGCTTTTACTAAGGATTTTTGGTGGGGAGCATCATCTTCTGCATTTCAAATTGAAGGTGGGTGGGATGCGGATGGAAAAGGATTGACCGTTGCCGATTACAATTCATTTCAACGCTCTGCGATACAAGCCGATAGTAAAGTAGCCAGTGATTTCTATCATCATGTTGAAAGTGATATTGCTTTATTTAAAGAGTTAGGACTAAAAACTTATCGCTTTTCTATATCATGGGCGCGTATTATTCCCGATGGTGATGGTAAAATAAATCAAGCAGGCATTGATTTCTACAACAAAGTCATCAATGAATTAATCAAGAACGATATCATTCCGTTTATTACTCTTTATCATTTTGATTTACCATTCGCCTTAGTTGATAAATATAATGGTTGGCAAGATCGTCGTTGTGTAGATGCATTTAGACGTTATGCACAAATATGTTATCAAGCATTCGGCGATCGAGTAAAACATTGGCAGATTAATAACGAACAAAATCTGATGATCCGTGTTAACGAAAGAATGAACATGTATAAAGTTGCGGCTCATGAGGTTGAAAAAGTGAGAGCTCAAATGGATTATCATATGTTTGTTGCTCATGCGATGGCTACCAATGACTGTCATGAACTAATTTCTGGTAGTAAAGTTGGGCCGGCGGTATCATCAACCATGACCTACCCTGCAAGTAATAAACCCATGGATGTTTGGGCTGCCAAAATGAATGACAATTTCAAAACCAACTATGCACTTGAAATGTACTGCTTTGGTGACTATCCAGGGTATTATAAAAATTACTTAAATCATTGTGGTATCTATCCTATTACTCAACCAGAAGATGCGCAAATTTTAAAACAAGCCAAGCCAGATTTTATTGCCGTAAATTATTATCGGACGTTAGTGGCTAGTTACCTACCCGAAGATGATAGCCATCCGTTTGGTAGCAAAGAAAAAGATATCGATTTTGATCTTTATGGTTATTTTAAGATCGAGAAAAATCCAAATTTGGTCGCCTCAACTTATGGTGCACAAATTGACCCTATGGGTCTAAGACTGGTATTAAATGAATATTATCGCCAATATCGCTTACCACTGATCATTACAGAAAATGGCTTAGGTACACCAGATATTTTAACTGCTGACAATAAAGTACATGATGATTATCGCATTGATTATATAAAATCGCATATCTTAGCTTGTCATGATGCGATTGAAGATGGTGTTGAGTTATTTGGATATTGTCCATGGTCAGTAATTGATTTATTAAGCTCACATCAAGGTTTCAAAAAACGTTATGGCTTTGTCTATGTCGATCGAGATGATCATGACTTAAAAACGCTTAATCGAATTAAAAAAGATAGTTTTTATTGGTATCAGCAAGTCATCAAAGATAATGGCATTAAATAATATTGCAAAACTAAACATGATGGGCGCTGAAAGACCCATCATAATTTATTTAAATACCGCTAATTGACTAGATAAGTTACCTTATGTGCCTCTGTCGGTAACGGTACTTGCCATTTAGAAAGCATTTGAGTAATTTTCTTGTTTGGTAAGCTAGTATCTCGACTTGAATTACGTTGATACAATGTTTTTTCTGACTGCTCAAGATAAACAATTTCAACTTCGGCATGGTAAGCATAAAGTAAATCCAATGCTTTTTCTCGCATATCTCGTGATAAGTGAGTAGCATTCCAAATAAATGACTGATTCTCTCTTAAGTATTGTTTTACTTTTGCCAATACAAATTGAATCACTAAACCTTCATTTTGACCATGCTTCAATTTAAGTTGATTACGGGCGTCATCATATGATGCAACCGGTAAATTTGGATAGTATTTACTTATCCAACTATTTTTACCTGATGCTGGCAACCCCGACAGTAAGATGACTTTAGGCCCTTTTTGAGGATATAACGCATAATCAGGTAACACATTGCTACCTCGAAAATATTGTATTCGCGTATAATCATCAATAAATTGCCGTGGTTGATATAAACACTCTTCTTCTAAAGCTAATTGTTTGAAGAGTTCAACTTCATCAACCATTCGAGCTTTATCAGCACTAATACGACCTAGTATATCTGCTTTAGCTTGCATACATAACATCCAAACAGGAAGTTGCCATGAAAGCCGATGAATTAACCATTGCGGTGATTTATAGTTATTATCATCACTTAAAGCATAAAATGGTATTTGATGCACTCGGATAATTCGACAAATTTTTTCCCGTAATTCAAAAGGAACACCATTTCGCCATAATAATATTCGACTACTTATCTCGCCTTTTTGCGAATGTCGTGGTTGTGAAATTCGACCACTTATTTCATCAATAATTGTCGTTTCTGGTTTGGCAATATCATGTAATAAAGCAGTCATAAACAGTACAAACTTATCTTCATCAGAAGATGCTGCAAAATCATCTTGAGCAATTAAAGCCCTTAATACCATTTGAGTATGAATCCAAACATTTCCTTCACCATGATAAGTCGGATCTTGTGGTGTAAGAATCAATTTATTCAACTCAGGAATACAGTCTAACCACTGGTCAAAGTTATCTTGACTGATACTGTGGGCGATCTCTTGTTGTAACTGTGAATAACTCATAAATCACCTCCAAATACTAAACCATTATTCCAATTTATTGTTAGTTGTGGCGAATAAAGCTCAACATTATTAGCTAATTGATTAGGAATAAATGGTTGTTGTAAATGATGTTGCCCAGCATCTAATATAGCTTGCACAAAATCCTGCCTAACCCACTTCAAACGACCAGTTGTAGTATTTGCTGATTCGATTTTTAAATATAATCCTTCCATCAAATCAGAGTTATCACACTGTTGCCAAGCTTTCATTAAATCAAGTTTTTCTTGTGCGACAATTTTTTCAAAACAACTTCGCCAGTCAATTGTTTTAGCTAAAGAATTTTTCACGAGTGCTAATAAATCACTTAATTTTTCTGGTGCAATTCCCATAAACAATACCGGAACAGATAAAATAGGACCATCGGCCAATAATTGATGACGCTTTCGAGTCGATAAGAAACAATTATTATGCCTATCCCAAACATCAAATTCACAAAAATAATGTGGTAATGCATCATAAAAAATAGCGTGTTTTTTATGTAACCATTCACCATACATAATATAACGATCTTCTAAACGTTCAATTAACCAGCCTTCATGGACCGTTGCCCAATGTTTAAATAGATTAAATTGACGTTCGCGACTCCCGCCTATTAAGTAATGGCCACGTGATTGTAGTAATAGTTCACCACTTTCTGAAAAACTGATTGCGCAGTTAGCCCCATCAAGTTTTTCTTCAACCACAATATATTGCCCTACTAACTGATCGTAAGGTAGCTGTCCATGCTCACTATCGCCAAATTGTAAACGTGAACTTTGCAAATGTGGAGTTCGTGGGTATTTAATTAATTCTAAGTTTTGAATATAAGTTTCCATTGTCATTTTGTTTTCTCCGAAAAATTAGGGAAAACCGACAAGGCGAAGATCTATAGATTGAACTGCAACGTAGGTGCTTTAGAAAAAGCTAAAAGACAATATAATAGAAGATACCATGTCGGCATTAAGATAAAGTGTTAAATACAGGCATTTTGCCACCTCACAAAAAAATTAAATATTAGACTAAAAAAACGGCGCCATTATCTTTTTCAGCAGATCAATTGTCAAGTGAAATTCGATTTTTTTATATACTTAATCAGTGTTAAGATTCAACAAGATGATTACTATTGATAAATTATGAGCTTTATATGGATGTCGAAATTGTACTCTTCCCAATGACACAGTTAGCCGTTATTGAGCATTATGGCGCGCCCGAGTTAGAACATGAATCAGTAAACAAACTGATAAAATGGCGACAAGAAAATCAGCTTTTAGATAATAAATATAGAAACTACGGCATTCATTATACCAATCCTAAAATAACACCAGCGGAAAAACATCATGTCGATTTTGGTATTGCTATTAGCTAACCTATTGCTAATAACATTTATGGAGTAATAAATAAAACGATTCCTCAACTTCGCTGTGCAAAAGCCAGAGATATAGGTTCGAGATATCATAATCAAGCTATTATTTATTTACTGGAAAAATGGTTACCAAATAGTGGAGAAAAACTGGGAGATTTTCCCCCAATTTTTCATTATGTTAATGTTGGTACAAGCGTAAAACCTGAACAGATGATAACGGATGTTTATTTACCGCTGTTAGACCATTGATATTTATTATTTAGGTGAATAATCAGCAGCAAAATAACGCTGACTGATTTGTGCTAGTTCACCACTACTAATAATTTTTTTGATACCTTCATTGATATCTTTGGTTAATTGTTCCCCTTTAATACTTTTACTAATTAAAAGATAACTAAATGGTGAAGCAATACGATCTTCATCTTCCTTACTCAGTTCAATTATTTTTAAATTGAGATGATGTTCACTAATATATTGCGATAACATTACTTTATCAATTAACTGAAAATCATATTGACCGCTTTCAACATGTTGCAAAACAGGTAATAAATCAGCTTCACTATAAACAATTTTGACAGGATTATTAGGGTTTTGCTGATTATAGGTTTCTAAAGCTGTAGCATAGTTTAGTCCTGGTGATACTTCTGTAGATTTTCCATTAAGATCACTAAAACGATTGATATTATTATTATTTTTAGCTACTGCGATTACATATTGATTTTTAAAGATTGGATCGGAATAAAAATACTTCTCCTTACGTTTTTCATTCATTGCATAATTATTAGCACCAACTTGATACCTTTGAGAATCAAGTCCTGCAAGTACCGATGGAAATTCTGTAATTTCAAAATTAATTTCATATTGTGGTAGTTTGGCAAATATCGCTTTAACCACATCGATATCATAGCCAGTCAGCTCTCCTTTATCATTGACTGTCGTAAAAGGACTTGGTGCGCCTGATGTTGCAATAACGATTTTTTCTACTTTAGTACTTTGGGTGTTTTTATTTTGATTATCACATCCAATCAGTGATAAAACAGCCAAGATCAAAAAGCTATACCATTTTTTTAGATTCATAACGCCGATCCTCTGTAGTTAAAAATTAGTTAATATTATTAAAATGCTAGTCAATTAGGCTATCTAAATGAATCCCATTTCTTTCATTTGCTGCCGATGATCTGTTTGATATATGGCCATACCAGTTTTCATTAAATCAAAACCTAAGTTCTTATAAAATTCAACCGTTTGAGGATGTGTATAAAGAATAATATTACAATCCTTTACTTGTTCAATAAGCTTATCGACAATTAGCCTACCATATTGCTGACCATGTAAGTGTTTAGCCAAAGCAATGTTATAAATCGCTGCCTGACAAATTCCATCTGATAGTGCTCTACCCACCCCCACCACATGATTATTCTCCAATAAAAAAACTACCGCATAGCTTCTTTTAAAGACTTGTTCTTGAGTTATCGCATCGAACGAACTTAGGCCATAAAATGCCAGTAAATCAGCAACTTCTTGCCAATTAATATCATCACAGTGTTGTTGAATAATAATCCCCATTAGTACCTCATTTACTGATTAAATCTCATAATCCATTTGCATTGCTGAATAATATCTAGATAAAAAATCTTTTGTTCTTTGATGAACAGGATTTAAAAAAACTTGTTTAGGCGATCCATCTTCAATAATTTGCCCTTTATCTAAGAACAAAACTCGGCTGGCTATATCATGCACAAAACTCATTTCATGAGAAACTAATATCATCGTAATACCCGATTTTGCCGCCATTTTTATAGTTGCCAATACTTCGCCGACTAACTCAGGATCTAATGCCGAGGTAGGTTCATCAAGTAATAAAACCTTTGGATTCATGGCTAACGCTCTCGCAATAGCAACCCTTTGTTGTTGACCACCTGATAGTTGTTTTGGATAGTGGTTTACTCTATCAGCAAGACCTACTTCAACTAGTTTGTCGTAAGCAATTTTTTCAGCTTTCTCTCGAGAGTATTTTTTTACAATCAGTAACCCTTCCATAACATTTTCTAAAGCATTCTTTTGTGGGAAAAGATTAAACTGTTGAAAAACCATCGCTGTTTGTTGACGAAATTTAACAATTTGATCTCGTTTAGATTTACTGACATCAAACGACATGTGATCAATAGTGATATTACCTGCTTGAGGTTTTTCCAATAAATTTAAACAACGTAAAAGAGTCGATTTTCCTGCTCCCGATGCGCCAATAATTGCAACGATTTCATGTGGTTTAATAGCAAAATTGATTTGATTTAAAATGCAATTATCATGAAAAGATAAAGTGAGATTATTAACATGAATCATAGCCATTTTCCTCTTCGGTAACTTGGAGTATTTTTATCTTCACTTATCGTTAATCGGTTCTCTAAATATTTGACTAATAATTCAATTAATATGGTTAATGCCCAATAAATTAAAGCCAGTGAAATATAAACTTCAAAATAACGATAGCTATGACCAGCTAAAGTTTTACCTCTACCAGTCATTTCAGTTACCGAACAAACAAATGCCAGTGAAGTTCCTTTTAGTAATCCGATTAAAGTATTACCTAAGTTAGGCAGTGCGACTATAAATGCTTCAGGAATAACAATACGACGTAAAACTTGACTATATGTCATACCTAACGATTGTGCAGCTTCGATTTGCCCCTTATTTACAGATTGTAATGCGGCACGAATTGTTTCAGAGTTATAAGCTGCTTCATTAAAAGAAAAGGCAATCAATACAAACAATATTGCCGGGAGGCCATTAATATTAAAATCTGTATCAAAAAAGTAATTAACATAACGTAATAAAATTGGTAGGCCATAAAAACTTAAATAAAGCTGTACCAATAATGGTGTTCCTCTTATAAATGAAACAAATACCGCTGCTATTTGCGTTAAGACAGGTATTTTATTCATTTTAATTATTGCAACAACTAGACCTAATATTACGCCAAGTAACATCGAAAAGATGGTGATAAAGAGTGTTACTGGCAAATAAGCCAGTAACGTCGGTATTTGGGTGAAAATCAATCCAAAATCAATAATATTTGGCATCTGTATTATCCCAATATTTAAATTAATTAACTAAATTGTTTATCTCGATTATGTGGCGTTTTCCAATTACTAACATCAGGCCCTAACGGCAAAATATCATAAGGATTATGGGCGTTATTACTCAAAAAATAACCTTTTTTAATCGCCTCAAAATCAGTCGTATCGCCAAAAGCGGGAATTTGATAGAGATCTCGGGCATAACCCCACAAATTAGGATAATCGATAATTCGATTTCGATTAGTGTTGAATGCAGCATAATAGGCAACGTCAAACCTAGCCAAAGTGACATATAAACGAATATCTGAATCAGTGATGTTATCACCAAAAAGATAACGAGATTTGCTTAATCGTTGTTCCAATTTATCTAACTGATTAAAAACGAGATGGTAAGCATGCTCATAAGCTGATTGTGATCGAGCAAAGCCTGCTTTATAAACGCCATTGTTAACTTCATGAAATATCACATCATTCAATTCATCAATTTCAGTACGTAAATGTTCTGGATAGAGATCTGGTGCACCAGCTTTATGAAACGGCTTAAAAACAGTTTCCCAATAATTAGTTAATCGAAAATAATCATTGTTAACAACTTTGCCTGTTTTTACGTCTACTACGGTAGGTACTGTTGCTCGCCCATTATATTCTGGATCGGTTTTAGCATAAATTTCCGGTAAATAACGAATCCCTAACACTGGATCAACGCCATTGGGATCAAGCGAAAACTCCCAACCATGTGGTGTTCTTATAGGAGAAACCTGACCTACACTAATAACATCCTCTAAACCCAATAACTTGATGGCTATCATTTGGCGATGAGCCCAAGGGCAAATTGCAGCCCAAATCAGTCGATAACGACCTGCTTCAACAGGTAATAAGCCAGGTTCATTACCAAAGGGAGTGTCAAATCGGTTAGTTTGACGGACAAAAGCACCATCTTTACTGATTTCATTATTTTCAGTCGTTACTACTTTTCCTATAGACATACGCTTACTCCTATTATTTGATACTGCAATTTAAATCATCCAACAATTGGATTAATTCAATCTAGCATCAAATATTTAGGCAATAAAATAACCAATAAGCATATTTATATAATCATAAATTATATAACGTAGGATTCATAACCAACTTTGCGAAAAAAAATTACTTACCTAATCGTTTATAAAGCCTTTCAGGGCGACCTATTTTGCCATGGTTAAGCTCAACCGTTAATAATTTAGTTTGCACACAATATTCTAAATATCGTCTAGCGGTGGTTTTACTAATATTGGCTTTTTCGACAATTTGATCTACAGTTTGCGGTTCATTAGTTTGCATAAATAGATCTTTAACTTTTTGTAAGGTAATTTCTTCAATACCTTTAGAGTGGCGATTAATATCAACAAAGTCTTTAGTTTGTAGATTAAAAAGTTCATCAATACGTCTTTGATTCACATGTTTTTGCAAACTTTGACGATATAAAAACAGTTCAAAACGTTCAAGTGAATGTTTTAAGCGCTGATAAGATACCGGTTTGATTAAATAATCAAAAGCGCCAAACCGTATCGCTTTACTACAGGTATCCATATCACTTGCGGCAGTAATAAAAATAACATAACAATCTAAATTGTTATTAATAATATATTCAAATAATTCAATTCCTTTTCCATCAGGTAGGTAATTATCTAATAAAATTAATGTTGGTTTTAATTTTTCAACCATCACTTTCGCTTCTTCCAAAGTTGCAGCGATACCAATAACTTCTACTTTGGTGTCTCGTTGAATAAATTCGGCATTTAATTCAGCTAAAATGGGCTCATCTTCAACAATAAGAACTTTAATTGTATCTTCTTTTATTTCATACATACTTTATTCACCTCTGTTAACTACTTTGGTATAAAAACAGAAAAAATCGTTCCATAAGGTTCATTATCTTCAAATGTGATATATCCGTTAGCTTTCTTCACATATGTAGAAACTAAATGTAAACCTATACCATGTTCGTTCGAATTTTGTGAGGTTACCCCCGGTTGGAAAATTGAATTGCGGATTTTATCGTCTATACCACAACCCTGATCACTGACTTCTAAAACAATTTCATCGGTTCTATCACTTAAAAATAGATGGATAGATTTATCACCTTGATTATTTTTTAAACACGCATTAAAGGCATTGTCCAATAAATTACCTAATATCGACATAAATTCGGCTTCAGTTATCTTGGAAGGCAATGCTTCTAAATAGCAGGCGGGATCAAAAAACAATTTTAAGCCAATTTCATGCGACTTAGAATATTTACCAATTAATAAACCACAAATAGCCGGAACCTGAAAATGGCTGGTAATGAAATCTAGATTTTGTTGATTATCAGCAGAATGTAACGCAATAAATGATTCCGCTTCTTTATATCGTTTCATATAAATTAAACCTGACAACGTTGCCATCCAGTTAAGGTGTTCATGTCTTAAGGCGCGCAAATTATCCACATACTGCGTAACTTGAGTTAATTGCATACTTAATAAATTAATATCATCATAATTTCGGAAGGTGATCACCCATCCTTGAATTTCATCATCAACAATTACGCGAATACGATTAGCAATAACGATAATATTATTGAAATAGCAAATATGGTCATGCACATCTTTAGTCTGATTGGTACTACCATAAAGAAAATCCGTTGATTTAATAAAATTAGATAAATCATGATTAAGCAGACTATTATCATCAATATCAATATTTAACATACGCCTTGCTGATTGGTTGATATTGATAATCTTGTAATCAAGATCAATGGCAATAATACCTTCAAATATTGATTCCATTATTGATTTCTGACTCTTTACCAATAGTGCAATTGCTTGAGGTTCTAAATTAAACATCTGTTTTTTGATAGCTCTAGCAAAGCATAAAGAAAATATAAACAGAGCAAAGAATAAAAATGAACAAAAAATAATGAATGGAATAAATTGTTTTATATGTGACGCATAAATATCATCTACCATATAACCAACCGAAACAATACCAATCACTTTTCCATGACTAATAATTGGCGCTTTACCTCTTAGCGCTAAGCCCAAAGATCCTTGACTTATTGTTATACTACTAACCCCACTTAACACCTCTCGATTGTCATCACCAACCATGGGTAAATATATTGAATCATTAGCCGTATGAAATAACCGATAAGCATTTGCATCACCAATTACAATATAACTCGCATCGCTTTGTTCAAAAATATCTGAAACAAGTTTAGCAATTTGTTCAGTATCTTTATCTTCTACATATTTTATTAAGCTAGGAATCACAGCTAACTCTTTCGCCTGTATTTGAGCTTTTTCGCCTAAACTACGATATAAGACATTTTCTGTCACATTCCATATGTAGCTTTGCATCAATGCCAAAACCACCAATGAAAAGAGTAAAAGAGATAAAAATAATTTTGTCGTAAATGACAGATGTATTCGTTTTCGCATTTTTATACTTAATAAATAATTGCTATATCTGCTGAGGAGTGTAACACAGCATAAAAAAACTTAGAGCCTTTAAAACCATAAAAACCACACTTAATTTATGATTTATATCACAAAATTGGTATTAATATTTTGTCACCATATGCACCATTAAAACAAAGCAAATTTATTTTGGAGATAAAAAAGATATGGTGGATTTCAATTCAGTTGAAAAAACTCATAATAGTAACAACAAAAATGAGATAAAACACGAAGATCAAGCGAAAAAGTTCTGGCCATACGGATGGTGGAAACTTATGGATGATTATAAAATCGGTGTAATTCCTTTACCATTATTTATTATCGCAGGTATTCTTATCTTTGCTGAAGTATTAGTAACAGGTAAATTACCAAGTGAAATAGTTGTTATGGTAGTAACATGTGCTTTCTTTGGTTTTCTTTGTGGTGAAATAGGTAAACGTTTACCAATTGTTGGAAAAATGGGGGCAGCAGCAATTTGTGCAACCTTTATTCCATCAGCTCTAGTCTATTATGGCATTCTGCCTACCCCTGTGGTACAAGCAACAACTAAATTCTATAAAGATACGCATATTTTATATCTTTATATCTGCTGTATCATCGTTGGTAGTATTATGAACATGGATAAGAAAACGCTTATTCAAGGTTTCTTAAAAATCTTCGGACCAATGGTATGTGGTGAAATTGTTGGTATGCTAGTTGGTGTTGGTGTGGGTTATTTATTAGGCTTATCACCATTTGAAACATTCTTCTTCTTAGTATTACCGATCATGGCTGGTGGTGTAGGTGAAGGCGCAATTCCATTATCAATCGGATATGCATCTATTTTAGGAATGGAACAAGGTGAAGCACTAGGTCGAGTATTACCAATTGTTATGTTAGGTGGTTTAACCGGTATTATTTGTGGTGGTATCCTTAACCGTATTGGTAAAGCTTATCCTCATTTAACTGGTAATGGTCGCTTGTTACCAGCATCAGAAGATGACCAAATTATCAACAAAACGGCTAAAACAGAGTCGGTTATTGATGTGACAACTTTTGCATCTGGTGTATTATTAGCCGCTATCCTTTATATGGTCGGTATGATTGGCCACAAAGTAACCGGTATTCCAGCACCTGTAGGGATGCTATTTGCTGCAGTATTTGTTAAACTAGTATCAGGTGTTTCACCAAAAGTACTAAGTGGTTCGCAAGTAGTTTACAAGTTCTTCCAAACATCTGTAACCTATCCTATTTTATTCGCTGTGGGCGTGGCAATCACACCGTGGGATAAAATCGTTGCAGCTTTCACCGTAATCAACCTAATAGTTATTGTTTGTACAGTAGTGAGTTTAGTCACAACTGGTTTCTTTGTTGCTAAAAAACTAGGTATGTATCCAGTTGATGCAGCTGTTATTTCTTGCTGTCAAAGTGGTCAAGGTGGAACTGGTGACGTTGCAATCCTGACTGCAGCAGAACGTATGGAGTTGATGCCATTTGCCCAAATTGCTACTCGTATTGGTGGTGCAATTAACGTATCAGTATCCTTACTCATTCTAGGCAATTTCTTAGTATAGTTTTTTTCAAGAGCAACCTTAGTTATTACTAGGGTTGTTCTATTTTCTCATGTAGTTTCAATAAACAGCTTTTAAGGAGTATTCATGAAGCTTGTCAGTTACCTTGTTTCTGGTCGACCAAGTTTTGGTTTATATACTGATCATGGCATCGTAGATTTAGGCCAAAAACTAGGCGATAAATATCAAGATCTAAAATCCCTTCTTTCTGATAAAGATGGATTAGTTAACGCAAAAAACTTTTTAGACTCACCTAGTGATATCGATGAACAAGCAATAACTTATTTACCGGTAATTCCAAATCCAAACAAAATTTTGTGTGTAGGAATGAATTATGCGGAAAAACGAGCAGAATTTAATGAAACTAGTTCTGCCCCAACTTTATTTGTTCGTTTTCCTGATTCTCAAACAGGACATAAGACAAATATCATTAAACCAACTATCAGCGATGAACTGGATTATGAAGGCGAATTAGCAATTATTATTGGTAAAGAGGCCTTCCGCATAAAATCAGAAGAAGCCTTATCTTATGTCGCAGGCTATAGCTGTTATATGGATGGTTCGATTCGTGACTGGCAATATACTTGGTACACAGCTGGTAAAAATTGGCCAAATACTGGGGCTTTTGGACCATGTTTAACAACTACAGATGAAATACCCGATCCTAAAGCGCTATCAATAGCAACTTATCTGAATGGAAAAGAGATGCAACATGATAGTATCAAGAATTTAGTACATACTGTACCTGATTTAATCTCGTATATTAGTACATTTACTAAATTATCACCGGGTGACGTTATTCTTACTGGCTCACCAGGCGGGGTGGGAAAAAAACGAAATCCACCAATATTTATGCACGATGGTGATACCATTGAAGTTGAAATTACCAATATTGGTCGTCTAACTAACTTTATCGTTGAAGAAAAAAGGTAGTTATATGTACGATTTAGTTGATTACAGTGTTGTTGATATATCTAAATCTGAACAAGATTATCAAGTAATTAAGCAATTACTATTGCAATCTGATCTCGATTTAGATCCACAAGTCACAACTTTCATTGTTGCAAAACTGAATAATAATTGTATCGCTTGTGCCGGTCTTGATCACAATATTATCAAGTGTGTAGCCATTGATCCTGATTATCGTGGTAACCAACTAAATCTAACTTTAATCGACTATACAATGAAATATGCCAATGACAACGGCTATTTTCATCTATTTTTATATACTAAACCTGAAAATATCGCTTTTTTCAAAGCATGCGGTTTTTATCCTATTGTTGAAATTTCTAATTTAGTCGTATTGATGGAAAACACACCAGTCGGGATTAAACAATATTGTAAACAATTATCGCAATACCAAAAAGCTGGTAACAAAATTGGCAGTATTGTGATGAATGCCAATCCTTTTACA
Organism: Gilliamella sp. N-G2; assembly: GCF_002142215.1. Classification (GTDB taxonomy): domain Bacteria; phylum Pseudomonadota; class Gammaproteobacteria; order Enterobacterales; family Orbaceae; genus Gilliamella. The sequence continues at coordinate 56,536 of NZ_NAST01000005.1, read as the reverse complement.
AAAGGTCACCAATATCTTATCGAATTTGCAGCCAATCAATGTGATTGGGTACATGTATTTGTGGTTAATGAAGATGTATCACTGTTTCCGTTTCAGGTACGTTTACAGTTAGTAAAAGATGGCACAAAAGATATTAAAAATGTTACGGTTCATGCCAGTTCGTCATACATTATTTCTAAAGCAACCTTCCCTACTTATTTTTTAAAAGATAAAAGCAAAATTGACTATGCTTATATGGGAATCGATCTGTTAATCTTCCGGAACTATATTGCTCCAGCATTAAATATAACTCACCGTTTTGTTGGTACTGAGCCACATAGTGAAGTAACTAATGCTTATAACAAAGCGATGAAATATTGGTTAGAAGATGACAAAGTTAGTTCGTCATTCAAGATTACTGTCATTGAGGTTGCCCGAAAACTTGAAGAATCAAACATTATATCAGCATCATTAGTGCGAAATTCACTGGCATTAAAAAATTATGAGCAGGTTAAGAAATTAGTTCCTTCAACAACTTGGAATTATATTTCAGCTAATTTGGATAAATTAAATATTTAATTCTTTTCAAAAGGTAAAAACATGAAAATACAAAAAGAAGCCATGGCAGGAACTCTCGAATCCAGCGATTTGTTAGTTAAAGTCATGCCAAATACTGGCATCGAAATTGTTATTAATAGTGATGTAAATAAACAATTTGGCGATCAAATTCGCGCTGTGGTTAATAATACATTAAATGAACTTAACTTAACTGATGGTTTAATCATTATTGACGATAAAGGTGCTTTAGATTGTGCAATAAAAGCACGGGTACAATGTGCTGTGTTACGTGGTGCAGAAGAAACTGAATTAGATTGGAGTAAATTACTATGAAAAAATTACGTCGAAGTATGCTGTTTCTTCCAGGTGCAAATGCAGCAATGCTATCTACATCTTTTGTCTATAAACCAGACTCAATTATGTTTGATCTTGAAGATGCTGTGTCTATCAAAGAAAAAGATTCAGCTCGTCTACTCGTTGCACAAACATTAAAATTACCTGTTTATAAGGAACATGGTATTGAAACTGTGGTTAGAATTAATGCATTAAATACACCATTTGGTCTTAAAGACTTAGAAGCCGTTGTGCGAGCTGGTGTTGATGTTGTTCGCTTACCAATGACCAATAGTGCTGAAGATATTCATGAACTTGAAGCGCATGTTGAACGAATTGAAAAAGAGTGTGGCCGAGAAGTGGGTAGCACTAAATTAATGGCTGCTATTGAATCAGCTCAAGCAGTAGTTAATGCAGTATCCATTGCTAAATCATCGCCACGTTTAATTGGTATCGCTCTTGCAGCATTTGATTATCTAGTAGATATGCAAACAGAACGCGGGGATGGTACTGAACTATTTTATGCACGCTGTGCTGTTTTACATGCTGCTCGTGTAGCCGGTATTGATGCTTTTGATGTTGTTTATTCGAATGTTAATGATGATGAAGGCTTTTTAAAAGAAGTCAGCCTAATTAAAAAATTAGGATACAACGGTAAATCATTAATTAATCCACGACAAATTGAGCTATTACATAATGCTTATGCACCTACTGCTAGTGAAGTAGAAAATGCTAAAAAAGTCGTTGAAGCTGCTGAAGAAGGTGAAAGAAAAGGGCTTGGAGTTGTTTCTTTGAATGGCAAAATGATTGATGCACCAATTATTGCTCGTGCGCAAAAAATCATTGAACTAGCTAAATACTCCGGTGTACGTAAAGAAATTTGATAGGATTGAAACATGACAACTTCTATAAACCAAAAAATTGCTGATTTATCAAAACAGCATCCTGATCTTAAAAATATCACACCATTTATTGATGCTAATGCAACCACACCTTATCTAAAAGATGAGTCTAAATATACCCGTAAATTGTGTGAGTCAATTGAGCAAGCAATAGAAAAGTGTGAACTTCGTGATGGAATGACTATCTCTTTTCACCACGCATTTCGTGAAGGCGATAAAGTTATCAACAAAGTTGTTGAAACCATTAGTAAATTAGGTATTAAGAACCTTACATTAGCTTCAAGCTCATTATTAAGCTGTAATGCAGCATTGATTCCTCACATTGAGTCTGGTGTAATTACTAAAATCTATACCTCAGGATTACGTGGAAAATTAGCTGATGCGATTTCACACGGCCTGATGGAAAATCCGGTACATATCCATTCTCACGGTGGTCGAGTCAAATTAATCCAAAGCGGAGAAATTAATATTGATATCGCATTCTTAGCTGTATCAACTGCTGACGAACAAGGTAATGCCAATGGCGTATCAGGTAAATCACAATGTGGCGCCCTTGGTTATGCTATGGTTGATGCTCAATTTGCTAAGAAAGTGGTTTTACTTACTGAAGATATTGTTGGTTATCCTAACCATCCAGCAAGTATCCGCCAAGATCAAGTTGACTATATTGTTAAAGTTGACGAAGTTGGTGACCCAACTAAAATTAGCGTTGGTGCAGCACGTATCACCAGTAACCCTAGAGAATTAATGATTGCACGCTATGCCGCTGATGTTATCGAAAATTCAGGTTATTTTAAAGATGGATTCTCAATTCAGACTGGTTCTGGCGCATCATCAACTGCAGCGACACGCTTTCTAGAAAATCGGATGAGAGCGAAAAATATCACAGCATCATTTGCTCTAGGTGGTATTACAGCAAGTATCGTCGATCTTCATGAGAAAGGCTTAGTAAAACGTTTACTTGATACACAAAGTTTTGATGGAACTGCAGGACAATCTTTAGGTAAGAATAAAGATCATATTGAAGTTTCAACCAACGTTTACGCTAATCCAGCCTCAAAAGGTGCAAGTGTTGATGAATTAGATATTGTTATTCTCAGCGCACTCGAAGTAGATTTAGATTTCAACGTTAATGTACTAACAGGATCTGATGGTGTTATGCGCGGTGCATCCGGTGGTCACTGTGATACAGCCGCTGGAGCAAATCTAACTATTATCGTTGCACCACTAATTCGTAGCAGAATTCCAACAGTAATAAGAAAAGTAACGACAATTGTTACACCAGGTGAAAGTGTAGATGTGCTAGTCACTGACCATGGTATAGCGGTAAATCCTGCTCGTCCTGAAATCGCAGAACGATTAAAAGCGGCTAATTTACCAGTAATGACTATTGAAGAACTTTATCAATGTGCTATTGCATTAACAGGTGAACCAAAACCAATTGAATTTAACGATAAAATTGTTGGGATTGTTCACTTCCGTGACGGCTCAATTATTGATGTTGTTCGTCAAGTCAAAGACTAATTAACTTTGTAATAGTAATAGCATAACAAAATTCTTAGTTATGCTATTACTCAACATCATTATGAATAATCAAACATTAAGATTCGACGATGGCATTAACATAACGCTTGAGCAAATGTTAATGGCCAAAGAAAACCGCGTAAACAATCAGCAACAAGTTTTTGAGCAATACCCTTATCCGCTAATATCATTAAGTTTAGTAATACCTGGACCAATCAAGAAAAGTAGTGGCACTGTATTCTTATTTAATGAAGCTGTACAAGCTATCCATCAGATGTTAAACCAACATAATATTTCTATTATCCATGAAAAACTTTATGAAAGCATAACTGGTGATGAAGCATTATTATCAATTGATCATAACGTTGATATGCTTAAACAACTGTGTATAAAAATTGAGGAGAGGCATTTTTTAGGACGATTATGGGATATTGATATCATTGACCCTGTTACACAAAAAAGTATTTCTCGGTCTAAATTCGAGCATCATTCTCGACAATGTTTAGTTTGCCATGATAATGCTAAAATTTGTGGTCGAAGTAAACGGCATTCCATTAACGAGATCCTCAGCGCCATTACCAATAAAGTCAAAGATTATCGAAATAATTAAACCAGCTAAAATATATAGCTGTCTATATTAATAAAGTCGAAAAATAAGCTATTTTCCAACTCTATTAATAAATTGATAACGGTTAAATATTTGCTAACGCTTGCTCTAAATCACCAATCAGATCATCGATATCCTCAAGGCCTACAGAAATACGTAATAATTGATCGGATATACCTGCCGTTTTACGTGCTTCAGCACTAATTCCTGAATGGGTCATTGTAGCTGGATGACATATCAAACTTTCTACGCCACCAAGTGATTGCGCTAAGGTAAAAATATGCAACGCATCTAGGAATTTAGGCATATCATCGGCAGCACAAGCTAATTCAAAACTCAATAGTGAACCGAAGCCTTTTTGTTGTTTTTTGGCAATGTCATGACCTAAATTTGTTGGTAGCGAAGGATGAAAAACTTTAGCAATTTTAGGATGATTAACTAAAAATTCGACGACTTTTTCTGCATTTTCTTGTTGTAATCTAACTCTTGCAGTAAGGGTTCTTAAACCACGCAATAATAAATAACTATCAAATGATGAAGTTGATGTTCCGATATTATTTGCCCACCACAATACATCTGTAGCTAATTGTTGCTCTTTAAATACTAATATTCCGGCTAACAGATCTGAGTGACCATTTAAAAATTTAGTACAAGAATGACTAACAATATCAGCCCCTAATTCCAGTGGTTTTTGTAAAATTGGTGTCATAAAGGTATTATCAACCAAAACTAACGCACCAACCTCATGCGCCTGACGTGCAATATCAGCAATATCAACGACTCTTAATAATGGATTACTTGGCGATTCAATCAATACTAATTTAGGTTTTAAATTCAGCGCTTCTTTTAAAGCGATAGGATCGGATTGGTCTACAAATTTGGTTTTAAAATAACCTTTTTGACTCAAGCTGTTAAATAATCGATAACTACCGCCATAACAATCATGAGGAGCAACAACGGTATCATTTGGACTTAGTAACGCAACACTAATCAAATGAATAGCTGACATACCACAATTGGTTAAAATGGCGTCTGCACCACCTTCTAATTTCGCTACCGTTTCCTCAACTAATCGTCTACTTGGATTAGATTTGCGACCATAATCAAATTTCCTTGGTGTTGCAAATGATTGATAGCGATAACACGTTGAAGGCGTAATAACAGGAACTACGCTACCAAATTGGTCATCTGTATTTAATCCACCACGAACAGCAATAGTATCTTGGCTAAGATTTTTAGATTTATGAGCCATAATAACCTTCCTACAAACCACTTTATTTATTTTTAGATTTTAGTTGTATAAGAATAACACAATAACAAAAGACGTCAACATGTCTAGACGTCTAACTATCTTGGTGTATAGATTGCAGCTAAGCAAAAAAAACGCTAAAATTATCCACATTATTTGTGATGTGATTGATTTGGTGAATAAATGATGGAATGGAACGGCGATTATATTAGCCCTTATGCTGAGCATGGTAAAAAAAGCGAACAAGTAAAAAAAATTACAGTCTCAATTCCGTTAAAAGTATTAAAAATATTAACTGATGAGCGAACTAGACGACAAGTCAATAATTTACGTCATGCAACGAATAGTGAACTTTTATGTGAAGCTTTTCTACACGCTTATACTGGCCAACCACTGCCTTGTGATGAAGATTTACAGAAAGATCATGATGATGGCATTCCGTTACAAGCACAGAAAATGATGCGAGCTTTAGGTATAGATCCTGATTTAATTGATGAATGATTGAATCATAGATACAAAAAAGGCGCTTTAAGCGCCTTTTTTACAACGTAACAATTAGTAAAACTATTTTTTACCGCCAACCATTGCAAAACGTTGTTTAAATTTATCAACACGTCCGCCAGTTGCTACATCACGTTGTTTACCTGTATAGAACGGGTGACATTCACCACATACGTCAAGATGAATATCATGACCAATAGTTGAATGAGTTTCAATTTTGTTACCACAAGAACAAGTAGCTGTAATTGCAGTGTATTCTGGATGGATACCTTCTTTCATAATAAACCTCTAAAGTTTGTTCGTATCGCTATATAAATGGCTTAATCGCAAAATCTATACACCATACGAGTGTTAAATAACATGATAAGGGTGCGAATTATACGTCCTATATCAAAGATAATCAAGTAATAAAAGGCCAATCTAAACCGGCAATTGACCAATAGTGATTTGCAACTGAATCTTTTCACCATTGCGTAAGACAATTATGGGGACGATTGTTCCCGGTTTCAACTCAGCAATTTGATCCATGGTTTCAACTATCGATTTTACTGGCTTATTATCGACCATTATTAAAATATCATTAGCTTGTACACCAGCTTGCAAAGAAGGGCCTTCAGCATTAGTGACTAAAATACCTAACACTTTCGGTAGATCACTTGGGTTTTGTGTTGGTGCAAATTCTAAACCATCAATGCCAATATAACCTCGAATCACTTTGCCATCTTGAATTAATTTATTCATTATTTTAACAGCTAATGCAGTTGGAATGGCAAAACCAATTCCTTCAGGAACATCATTACCTAAGTTTTTGGCAAATGTCAGAGTGTTAATACCCATCAATTCACCTTTAGTGTTAACCAAAGCACCTCCAGAATTACCATGATTGATGGAAGCATCAGTTTGGATAAAATTTTGTCGACGATATGGACTGAGTCCATCACGACCAGTAGCACTAATGATACCTTGGGTAATAGTTTGCCCGATGTTATAAGGGTTGCCAATGGCTAAGACGACATCACCAATTTTCGGATCGAGGGAAGAATTAATCGGTATTCTTGGAAGATTAGATGCTTCGATTTTCAATACTGCAATATCAACTAATTTATCGGAACCGACAGGTAATGCAGCAAAAATCCGCCCATCTTGCAAAGCAACAATAATTTGTTCCGCACCATCAACAACATGATAATTGGTAACGATATAACCAAGCTCACTCATAATAACACCAGAACCCAACGGTGTTATTGGACTATCTTGTGATTGTTTAGGTACAGAATTAATTGAACGACTATAAATATTTACCACGGCAGGTGCGGCTATCTTTACTGCATTTGAATAACTCATAGGTTCATCATTAAAAATAGATCTTGAAAAATCAGATTGCGTTCCATTTCTTAAAGAAGGAAAAATAATGAGTAACACTATCGCTAAAACAGCACCAATTAATGTTGGCCAAAGAAACTTTTTAAGCATAATTATGATTAGCTGATGAGAATAGTTGTTAGAATTCTATCACATCTAACTGAGGGTTAAAATGAAGTTTTCGTCGATGCTTTGCATCGACGATTTATAACTAAATAATTATTTAGCGTAAAATTAAATATAGACGGCTATCACCCCGTATAATATTTAAAGCAATTGCTGAAGGATTACTATCAATAATTTTACGTAAATCGGAAATATTATTGATTCTGGTTTTATTAACACCAGTGATAAGATCGCCTTCTTGTAAACTTAGACGAGCAGCAGGTGAATTTTTAGCAATACTATCAATCAATACGCCTTTTTGACCTTTTACATCTCCATTAATCAATATCGCACCATCAAGTGCCGGATGTAGAGATTTAGCTTCGGTATTTGATTCATTGCCATTTTTCAATTTAACTTCAACAGAAATCTCTTTACCATCTCGAATTAGACCTAATTTAACAGTACGACCAGCACCAGTTGTCGCGATTTTAGCTCGTAACTCCGCAAAACTATCAACAGGTTTACCATCCATTGATATAATGACGTCGCCAGATTTAATTCCAGCATCTTTTGCAGCCGAATCATCCATAACCTCACTAACAAATGCTCCCTTCTGTACTTCAAGGTCAAAAGCTTTAGCAATATCTGATGTTAATTCATTACCTTTTATACCTAAAACCCCTCGTTTAACTTCACCATATTCAATAATTTGAGAAGTTAAATTATTAACCATATTACTAGGTATAGCGAAACCAATACCAACATTACCACCACTTGGTGCAATAATAGCGGTATTTATCCCGACTAATTCACCATTTAAGTTAACTAAGGCTCCGCCCGAATTACCTTGATTAATTGACGCATCGGTTTGAATGAAATTTTCGAATCCATTCATACTAAGTCCACTACGTGCTAATGCAGAAATAATACCTGATGTAACTGTTTGACCAATACCAAATGGGTTACCAATTGCAACAACATAATCACCAACTCGAATTTTATCTGAGTCAGCAAGTTTAATTGCGGTTAATTTTTTAGCATCATCTATTTTTAATAAAGCTATATCACTTTGAGGATCTTTGCCAATAAGTTTTGCTTGATATTCACGACCATCATTTAATTCAACCGTAATCTTATCAGCGTTATCAATAACATGATTATTAGTAACAATATAACCTTTTTCAGCATCAATAATTACACCTGATCCTAATCCTGAAAATTGTCTTGATTGGTTATCTGGATAACCGAAAAATCGTCTAAATTCTTCAGGCATATTATTTTTCATTTGAGTTGTACCTTCAACTTTAATACTAACCACAGAAGGTAAAACGGTTTCCAACATTGGTGCAAGTGATGGTTGCTGTTGAGTATTGTCTGCTGGTAAAAATGGAAATGCAGCATAAGCATTCGGTAATGTAGCTAAACTTAAACCTAAACTTAATGCAATTACGCTTAATACTCTTTTGGGTTTGCGTAAAGAATAACTCATCATAAAACTCTCTCATTTAAGGAAATTAACATTTAACATATAAATTTCGTTACTCAAATCAGATTTACGAAATATTTAAGATTAATTAAGATTTAACATCGTCACTTTTAAATAATCCTGAAGGATTATCTGAATAGTCTTTCGGTTGTTTTTCCAGTGTTAACTCTTTTTGAACACTTATATCATTATTGGTATTTTCTAAATCAATCATCTGCATGTCATCGGAAGTTACAAATTGTCCTGAAGTATCTGCAATATGTTGATATAAGCGACGAAAATCTTTAGCCATATTATCTAAAATCTCAGCGCTATGTGAAAAATGCTTAACCATCATTTGTTTCTGTGATGCCAACTCTTCTTGGGTTTGTTCTAATTCACGTTGTGCTTTGATGTATTTACGCCCTTTTGGCGAAATAAAATTCATGAAAATCATGCCTAAAATAAACCCAATTACTAGGCCAATGACGATATAAGTCATCATGTTATTATCCATATTTCACTCCTTATAGCTTTTAATTATATAACTTGAAAATATTGTTTGGTTTATTTTGCATGGTTCGCAAGTTTAATCAATTGTTTTTTCAATTTATCTGGTGCTTTCTCAGCCACCACATTTAAATATATTGCTGTTTGCTTACTGAGCACATTTTCAATTTTAACATTATTGTCAGATAAATTAACTGATTGCGAATAATTTGTTGCTATTGTTGGATTAATCTTATATTGGATAGAAGATAGTGATGGTAATATTTTTTCACGTATGCCTGAGATTAAATTACTCTGTTCATATTTTATTCTACTTAACCAGTTAGCCGAACTAACCTCAAGAATAAGAACACTTTGACGATAATTAGCAACTCTATAATGCTGATTTAAAGGTGTTGGAAGTAACTTATCAATAACTTTTGTTAATTGACTCAATGCCTGTGTTCTTTCTTTTATCTGGCATAATAAAGCACCTTGTGATAAAAGACTGGTCAACACTTTTGGCTCATTATCACGCATGAATTAGGCTTATCCTTAATCTTTGCTAAAATTAATAAAAAATAATTTTTATCCTAAAAAAATTTAATGCTGAATAATTTACCTGATTTAGTTAAAAAAGTCGTGTAAAAAAATAATATTTACAATTTATTTCATTTATTGAAAACTAATAGAAAGGTGAAATAGAATAATTAAACAAACAAAAATAATAGCAAGGATCAAAAATCTTGATCCTTACTATTATAGTTAATATTAATTATTTGTTAGTTATTAACGATTAATTACTGATACTGTTATTAACTTTATTTTCTCGAATAAAAGTCCAAAGCACTATTGCGCCAATTACATCAAAGAACGCGAGCGCTACAAAGAAAGGACCAAAACCAATTATGCCTACAAATGCACCAATAAAAAGGTTAAATATTAATTGCCCAGTCCAAGCACAAGCACCCGCCATACCAACAGCTGTCGCAACTTGATTTTTCTTGAATAAATCACCACCTAAAGTCGATGCCACCGTAGATAATAATTGATGCGAAAAACCACCTAGGCTGATTAAAAATACTGCTAAGTATGGATTTTCGACAATACTAACAAAACCAATTGTCATCATTAACACAGCGCCGATAGTAAAGGTTATCAATCTTGAATTTATTAAAGATATTCCTCGGTCATTAAAAAACTTCGCGACAAAACCACTTGCTAAACAACCTAAATCAGCCATTAAAAATGGTAACCAAACAAACATAGCAATTTCTTTTAAACTAAAATGCAGTGTTTCAACAAAGAAGATTGGCACCCAAAAATTAATTGTCCCCCACGCCGGATCAGCAAGAAAACGTGCAATACCAATACCCCAGAAATTGCGCTGAGTAAGGATTGTTGCAAGAGATACCTTTTCTTTTTTATTATCGACGCCTAAATATTTTTCTTGTCCCGCTTCAATATACTCTCTCTCTTCAGAAGATAATATTTTTGAGTCTTTAGGATCACGGTAAAAAATAAACCATGCAAGCGCAGCAAATAATGCTAACGAGCCTGAAACAACAAAAGCGAACTGCCAACCTTGGAATAAAATACACCAAGCAATTAAAGGTGGCGCTAACATAGCACCAAAAGATGTTCCCATATTGAAGACACCTGACGCAATTCCTCTCTCTTTTGCTGGGAACCATATCGATGCGGTTTTTATTCCTGCCGGAATAGCTGATGCTTCACTAAAGCCCATAACCCCACGCATGAAAGCCAAACCTTGCCATGTACCTGTCAAAGCATGCCCCATGGTTGCTAGTCCCCAAATTAGAGCACAGATAGCAAATCCAAGTCTAAGACCGATAGTATCAATAAAGAAACCCATAATAGGTTGACCAATAGTATAGGCTAACTGGAATGCACTCACTATCCAAGAATATTGCTCTTTAGTAATACCGGTGGTTTCTAAAATTGTTGGTGCAGCAACACCTAATGCTGTTCGATCTAGATAATTGATAATAGTAATAGCGCAAACAAGTAAAATCATGCACCATCTAAATTTTGGTATTTTTCTCATTTTATTTCCTTCATCCTATTTAATGTTAATTTGAATTATTGCTATTTAGAAAAATAATGGCTTGCATTGTTAAAACAAATATTTCTAATCATATTGCCAACTAAATCAAAATCAGCAGGAATTTCGCCATTTTCCATCCAATGTCCCACCATATTGCAAAGGATTCGCCTAAAATATTCATGTCTGGTAAAGGATAAGAAACTACGAGAATCAGTTAACATACCAACAAATTGACTTAATAATCCCATTTGAGAAAGTTGCATAATTTGGCGTTCCATGCCATCTTTCTGGTCATTGAACCACCAACCAGATCCAAATTGAATTTTTCCTGCAATGCCTGAACCTTGAAAGTTGCCAGCCATAGTAGCTAACACTTCGTTGTCACGAGGGTTTAGGCAATATAAAATAGTCTTCGGTAATTCGTCAGTTAGGTCTAAAATACCTAATAATGAAGAGAGTGGTTCGGCAATTGTTCTATCGCCAATCGAATCAAATCCAGCATCAGGGCCAAGTAATTTAAACATTCTTTGATTATTATTACGTAGCGCACCTAAGTGTAATTGCATTACCCAATTGCGTTTATGATATTGTTTACCTAACCAAACCAGTACCGCAGTACTAAATTGAGCAATTTCTAATTCAGAAAGGGATTGATTAGCAAGGCGTTTTGTTATTATTTGATTAAGCTGTTTTTCGCTAGGAATGTCTGCATAACGTAAAATTTCAATACCATGATCTGATGCTTCACAGCCATGCTGTTGAAAATGATCTAAGCGTTTTGTTAATGCACAAAGTAGTTTGTCAAAATTATTAATTTCGATATCCGTAACTTTGCCTAATTCAGTAATATAATCAGCAAAACCAGCCAATTCTATTTTGAAGACTTTATCTGGTCGCCAACTAGGCCTTACTTTAGTCAAAAATGAGGTATCTAATGCAATTTGCTTATGATATTCAAGTGAATCGATAGGATCATCAGTAGTACCAACGGCTTTAACATTCATTTGAGTTAAAATACCACGAGTAGAAAACTCAGCTGTTGCTAATTTAGCATTAGCTTCAGCCCATATTTGATCAGCTGTTTTTTCATTAAGAATAATATTTTTTATACCAAATGGTCTCTTTAACTCTAAATGAGTCCAATGATAAATAGGGTTTCCTAGTGTTAAAGGAACAACTTTTGCCCATGTAAGATATTTTTCATAATCAGATGCGGTTCCGGTTATAAATTTTTCATCAACACCAGCAGTTCGCAATACTCGCCATTTATAATGGTCACCGGCTAACCAAATTTCAGTTAAATTACCAAAATTTTTATTCTCAGCGATATCTTTTGGTGGTAAATGGCAATGATAATCATATATAGGTTGATCTTTAGCATAATCAAAATAAAGCTTTTGTGCTGCATCAGTTTGTAACAAAAAGTTATCATCTAAAAAATTTTTCATACTCTAAAGTCCAATTTAAAAAAATAAATCCTGAATAGTTTGTTTTGCACCTTTCTCCATTAAACAAAGATAATGTTTGGTTACATTATCTTTAAATAATGAATTATTTGGTAGATCAGCTCCAAAAACAGCGTCTAAAGTTAATAAAGCATTAACTCGCTCAATACCATCATCACTGGCGATTACTAGTTTTTTTAACTCATCCACCATTGGGTCACGAACATCGATTATTTGTTTATGATCATCTGTACCACCAACATAACGCATCCAGCCAGCCACACCTAAAGCAAGTAAAGAAAAATCAGAATTATGAGTGATATGCCAACGAATTGAATCAAGCAAACGTTGTGGTAGTTTTTGCGTTCCATCCATGGCTATTTGCCATGTTCGATGTTTTAGTGATGGATTACTAAATCTTTCAATAAGTTTTTCAGCATATTGTTGTAAATTAACGTGCGAAGGAACATTTAAAGTTGGTGCCTGTTGTTGCAGCATTAATGATAAAGTAGCTTTTTTATAATTTTCGTCATTAATACAATCATTAATATGCTCATAACCAGCTAAATAACCTAAATAAGCTAAGAATGAATGGCTTCCATTTAACATTCGAAGTTTCATTTCTTCATATGGAACAACATTATCAACAAATTCAGCACCAACTTCATTCCAATCTGGGCGAGCAGTCACAAAATTATCCTCAATAACCCATTGAATGAATGGCTCACAAGCAATACCACAAGGATCAAACATTCCACCTAATTCTTCTTGAATTTCTTTTAGGGTTTCAGAAGTTGCGGCAGGAACAATACGGTCAACCATCGTACATGGGAAAGTGGTATTGGTTTCAATCCATTTTGCTAGTTCAGGATCACGGGCATTAGCTAAATCTAAAATAGCTTTCCGCAATACTAAACCGTTTTCTGGCATGTTATCACAGGATAAAGCAGTGAATGATTTTAAACCTTGTTGCATTCTTCTATGTAATGCTTCAACAATAACACCCGGCGCTGACATAGGTTTATTCGGTGAAGCTAAATCGGCTTTGATTAATTCATTATTCAAATCCAATCCCGTCCCTCCAGGCAACATACAATAACCTTTTTCTGTTACTGTTAACGAAACAATTTCCACAACCGGGTCAGTCATTTTTTCTAAAATTGTTTCAATACCATCAGTTGGAGCTAACAAAGACTCTTTAACACTACCTATAATATAGGCTTGTTTAGATGTTGCCCCTTTTTCTAATACTGTATAGAGATGATCTTGTTTGCGAATATCATTGATTAATTCCTCACCTCCAACAATATTCACTTCACAAATAGCCCAATTACTATTTCCTTTATTTAATAAACGATCAGTAAATAATGCCTGATGTGCTCTATGAAAGGCTCCGAAACCGATATGAACAATACGAGCTTTCATTTTCTCTCTATCGTATGTAGGTATATTTTTAATTGATTGTGGTGTATTTAATAAATCAAGCATTTTATAGACCATAATTAACTTGTTTAGATTATTGGTGTAATATATTTTCATTTAATAATAATATTTTTCACCTTTATTTTTTTATTTTTGTGATTTAAGTCACATTTTTCGGTTTATTTTATAGAGCGTTTACAAAATATATTTACAATATATCTGATTTATTGGTAAACCAATTTAACATCTTTAATAATTTCTAGATAATTGGATTAGAGAGCTTATGATTATTAGCGTATAATTGTCTTAATTGAATAAGTAAGTTTTATAAGGATTTTAAACAATGCCAAGTGCTAATCGTCTTTACCAAGGAATTGGTAATGAATTAAAATTATTATTAAAAAATGGGATCTATAAAATTGGTGATAGGCTTCCACCAGAGAGAGATATAGCTGAAACATTTAGTGTAAGCAGAACAGTAGTTCGTGAAGCATTAATTATGTTAGAGCTTGAAAATTTAATAGAAGTAAAAAAAGGTTCTGGTGTTTATGTGATTAATTATCCAGAAGAAGTCTTATCCGAAAAAAATAGAAAGATTGAAGAAGATGATTTTGGTCCATTTGAATTATTACAAGCAAGGCAATTAATTGAGAGTAATATTGCCGCTTTTGCTGCCTCACAAATTGTAAAATCAGATATCATTGAATTAAGAGCAATATTGAAAAAAGAACGGCACACGTTAGAACAAAATAAACTATATGATTACACCGCTGACGAGATGTTTCATATAACAATAGCTCGAGCTACAAAAAATTCAATTTTAGAACGTATATTAGAAGACCTATGGTACAAACGTTCTTCAAGTAAAATGTGGGATAAACTGCAAAGTAGAATAACCGATCACAGTTATAGAAAAAAATGGCTATATGATCATGAAAAAATTTTACAAGCTTTACAATTAAAAAATGCAATAGCTGCACGGCATGCCATGTGGCAGCATTTAGAAAATGTTAAACAGACATTAATGACCGTTTCTGACAGTGAAGATCCAAATTTTGATGGTTATTTATTTGACTCTATTCCAGTCACTATTGTCAATCAATAGATAAAATATGCATTGTTTATGGATCTTCATTTTAGAAAAATTGATTAAATGAAGAATCATTAAGGAGACTTTAAATGGAACAAACAATGCGTTGGTTTGGACCTAATGATCCAGTATCATTGGACGATATCAGACAAGCAGGAGCAACAGGAATTGTTACAGCTTTACACCATATACCAAATGGTGAAGTATGGACAATTAATGAAATTCAGAAACGAAAAAAAATAATTGTTGATAAGGGTCTTACTTGGTCTGTAGTTGAGAGCATTCCTGTTCATGAAGAAATTAAAACCCATACTGGCAATGTAGAAAAACATATTGCCAATTATCAACAATCGATTCGTAATTTAGCCGCTTGTGGTATAGATACAGTTTGTTACAATTTTATGCCGGTGTTAGACTGGACGCGTACTGATTTGGGCTACCAATTACCTGACGGTTCAAAAGCACTACGTTTTGATCAAGTTGCTTTTGCAGCATTTGATATTCATATTTTACAACGACCTAATGCCGAAAAAGATTATAGTCAAGAAGACATCCTTTTAGCAAAAACTTACTTAGAACAAATGACACAATCAGATAAAGATAAACTGGTAGCAAACATTATTGCCGGTTTACCTGGAGCTGAAGAAGGTTATTCACTTGATCAGTTTCGAGCACATCTTGCAACTTATGATAGTATTGATAAAGCTAAATTACGCGAAAACTATGCTTATTTCTTAAAAGCTATCGTTCCTGTAGCAGAAGAAGTTGGGGTAGTTTTAACAGTTCACCCTGATGATCCTCCAAGACCTATTTTAGGTTTACCTCGTATTGTCTCAACTATCGAAGATATGCAATGGATAAAAGAGACTGTTGATAGTATCCATAACGGATTCTGTTTCTGTACTGGTTCTTATGGAGTTCGTACTGATAATGATTTAGTTACGATGGCTGAAAAATTTTCTGATCGAATTCATTTTATTCATCTACGTGCAACTGTGCGTGAAGACAATCCATTATCTTTCCATGAAGGCGATCATTTAGCTGGTGATGTTGACATGTATGGTGTGATTAAAGTACTTATTGCTGAAGAAGAACGACGTAAAAAAGCAGGAATTAAACGTTTAATACCAGTTCGTCCTGATCACGGTCATCAAATGCTTGACGATCTCAAAAAGAAAACCAATCCTGGTTATTCTGCGATAGGACGATTAAGAGGTTTAGCAGAAATTCGTGGCGTTGAATATGCAATCAGACGTGCATTTTTTGTCTAAAATTCAATTATCTTTACTTAAAAAAACATAATAATGGGCTTTTTTATTTCCTTAATTTATAAATAAAAATAGCGTGATATACACGCTATTTTATCTTATATATTTATAGTTAGGATGTGTTTCTATAAATAATTAATTTTGGATGGTTAAATTTTTCATATGTAAATTACTTTTATTATCTAGCTTTATTAAGTAGATAGTGTTATAAGAATTGGTTGAACCAAATACTACTATTAATTTCGTTTTCAGTATTCCAATATTAATTAAAAGTGTGATATAGATCACAAAAATCAATGCAATTGGTATAATAAATATTGAAAATTAGAAATTCGATTTGCTTCAAAATTACAAAAAATGCTATTGGATAATTGATGTTTTGACACTATGTATATTTAACCGCTATACTTTAACGGATATTTTCTACATCTGTATCGTTAAGCAGTTTTTTAATAAGCAGTTTAAACATAAGGGGTGTAAAATGGGTATCTTAAATAATATTTTTTCTAAAATATTTCCAAGCGCACAGGCAGCTGTAGGTCATGCAAAAGATGCGGTGAAAGAGCAAGTTGATAAAATTACTGACACCGTTAAAGACAAAACTTCTAACAATACTGGAAATAACAGTAATTCCGATCAAAATCAACAAAATTCCTCAGAAAACAAAACGCCTATTTCTCAAGTCGACGTAATGTCAATTTTGGATAATTTGGCTAAAAAATTTCCTGAAAAACTTAATTGGAAAACCTCAATTGTTGATTTATTAAAATTATTAGGTATTGATAACAGTTTAGATGCACGCAAAAAATTAGCAACTGAACTTAATTATACTGGTAACACAGACGATACCGCCGCAATGAATACATGGTTAATCAAAGAAGTATTGAAAAAAATTGCAGAGAAAGGTGGTAACGTTTCTCACTTATTTTCTTAGTCTGAATGGATACGTGATTTGTCATCCACCTGTTCATCAGGTGGATTTTTTATGTTTAGTTTATTACGGGACTGGCTATTTTTAGCAAGTTTAAACTTTGAATGAGTGCAGACGATTCATCGCACTTTCTATACCATCCGTTAATAGAATATTGGTACAATATACTGATTCATCAATAGCTTTATCAATTAACTCTTGTTCAGGTTTAGATGGTTTATTTAATACATAACCGACTACTTTATTTTTATCACCTGGATGGCCAATTCCAATTCTTAGTCGATAAAAATTCAGATTATTGCCAAGTTTACTGGCAATGTCTTTCAAGCCATTATGACCACCATGACTACCGCCAAATTTCAATTTAGCAATACCGGGATTAAGATCTAACTCATCATGAGCAACTAATATCTCATCAGGTTGAATTTGATAAAAAGATGCCATTACTTGAACCGCTTTTCCACTTAAATTCATAAAGGTTGTTGGTACTAGCAAACGGACTTCATGACCATTAAGATTAATTCGGGCAGTGTATCCAAAAAATTTAGGATCATTTTTTAATGGTTGATTATAACGTTCAGCAAGAAGATCAACATACCAAGCACCAGCATTATGGCGAGTTGCAGCATATTCGTTACCGGGATTTGCTAAACCTACAATAAGTTTGATTGTTGTCATAATAGTTTAATCGTTAATTATCAATAGCAAAAAAGCCCCTATAAGGGGCTATCTATCAGTTGAAAAGATTATTGATGGAACATTGCAGAAATCGATTCTTCGTTGCTAATACGTCGAATTGCTTCAGCAAGCATACCTGATAATGTAAGCTGACGCACATTCTTCAATGCTTTAACTTCTGCTGTCAATGGAATTGTGTCACAAACTACAATTTCATCAATGGCAGAGTTTTTAATATTACTTATGGCTTTTCCTGAAAAAATTGGATGAGTTGCATAAGCGAAGACACGTTTTGCTCCGCGAGCTTTTAATGCATCAGCTGCTTTACAAAGTGTTCCCGCAGTATCAATCATGTCATCAACTAAAATACAATCTCTATCAGAAACATCACCAATAATATTCATTACCTCTGCTTCATTAGCACGTTGACGACGTTTATCGATAATGGCCATGTCAATATCATTTAAAAGTTTGGCAATCGCACGAGCACGAACAACTCCACCAATATCTGGAGATACCACTATTGGACGTTCAAAATCACGTTGTAACATATCTTCTAAAATGACAGGGCTACCAAATACATTATCAACAGGTACATCAAAAAAACCTTGAATCTGTTCAGCATGAAGATCTACAGTTAAAACCCTATCAACACCAACAGTTGATAAAAAATCAGCAACAACTTTAGCTGTGATAGGAACACGCGCAGAACGCACACGGCGATCTTGCCTTGCATACCCAAAATAAGGAATAACAGCAGTAATACGACCAGCAGATGCTCGACGCATTGCATCAATCATTACTAATAATTCCATTAAATTGTCATTGGTAGGCGCACAAGTTGATTGGATAATAAAAACATCTTCACCACGGACATTTTCATTAATTTGGACATTGACTTCACCGTCACTAAAACGGCTAACAATAATATCACCAAGGGAAGTATAAAGACGATTAGCTATACGTTTTGCTAGTTCGGGTGTGGCGTTACCAGCAAAAAGCTTCATATCAGGCACGAGAAATCCTCAAGCATGTAATCATGATTACATAAAACGTAATCGGTTAAATCGGGATCACAATTATATAATCATTTACAGATTATGCTCAACCAGATTATAAAAAATTCTTACAAATATTTTATATCTGTCACAATTATATATAGAAAAATAAGTTAACAAGATGTTTTTTGAAGTGGATTAAAAATCGGTTAAACTACTGTACAACAAAGGTAAACAATTACCTTGATAAACTATTTAACAATAACAGCAGATACACAATGAGTGAACAATTAAAAACCAATAATCTACAGACTGAATCTAAACGAACAATACGTAGTTTTGTATTACGACAAGGTCGCTTAACTAAAGGGCAACAACAGGCTTTAACTCATTTATGGCCTATCTATGGTGTTGAATACAATGCTACCTCACCAATTGTTTTTAAAGATAATAAACCGGTGGTGTTTGAAATCGGTTTTGGCATGGGTGCTTCATTAATTGAAATGGCAAAAAATGCCCCTGCCAAGAATTTTTTAGGTATTGAAGTCCATAAACCGGGCGTTGGTGCTTGTTTAATGGCAATTGAGGAAAATCAATTATCTAATTTAAAAGTTATGTGTCATGATGCCGTTGAAGTGTTAGAAAACATGATACCAGATAACTCATTAGATAAGGTGCAAATTTTCTTCCCCGATCCATGGCATAAAGCAAGACACAATAAACGTCGAATCATTCAACCTAATTTTGTTGCTTTAATTCATAGAAAATTAAAGACTGATGGTATTTTACATTTAGCTACCGATTGGCAACACTATGCAGAGCATATGCTTGAAATATTAAATCAAGCGGAAGGATTTAAAAATTTATCTGCTACTAATGACTATATTCCGAGACCTGAAGATCGCCCTATTACCAAATTCGAAAAACGCGGTCAAAATCTGGGACATGGTGTTTGGGATATGCAATTTATAAAAAAACAGTGATATTAAGGAGCCATCATGTCAAATAAGACAATTGATTTAATTTGCCAGCGTCGTTCAATTCGATCTTATAAATCAACACCATTAACAAGTGAACAGATTAATGAAATTATTCAGGCGGCACAATCGGCTCCAAGTTCAAACTTTTTACAATGTGCAACCATAATAAGAATCACAGATAGTGAGAAAAGGTCAGAATTAGCTCATTATTCAGGCGATCAGAGTCATATCGTTCAAGCGCCAGAGTTTTGGGTGTTTTGTGCCGATTTTAACCGTCATTTTCAAATTGATGCTACCATTCCACTTGAAAAAGCCGAGCAACTTCTAGTGGGTTGTATTGATACCACACTTATGGCTCAAAATGCGGTGATTGCAGCGCAGTCATTAGGTTTAGGTACGGTATACATTGGAGGTTTACGCAATAATATTGCTAAACTGACCGAATTACTTGCCCTACCTAAATATGTTCTTCCTTTATTTGGACTTTGTATTGGTTATCCTAACCAAAATCCTGATATTAAACCACGATTACCAAAACAATTAGTTTTTTTTGAAAATCACTATCAACCAATAGATCATCAATTATTAGTACAATACGATACTCAAATGCGCGAGTACTATCGTCATCGACAAACGAATCAAAAAACCAATGGTTGGAGTGATAAAATTGCAGAAACAATTATCAAAGGGCAACGAGATTTCATTTTAAATTATTTGCATAAACAAGGATGGATAACTAAATGAACAACAATCAATACCAATTAGACAAAGTCGTTATATTAAGCCGCCACGGTATTCGCACACCATTAGAGAACACGATAGCATTTTTAGAAAAATCCAGCCCATTTAAATGGCCCAGTTGGGATCATGCTTATGGTTATTTGACCACCCGAGGTGGAGTATTAGAAACTTTTTTTGGCCATTATCTATCTCAATGGCTTGAACAACAAAATATTAAACTCACCCCTGAAAATCCTGATATCTATGTTTATGCAAATAGTCTTCAAAGAACGGTAGCGACAGCTCAATTCTTAGTTGCTGGCGCTTATGCGGGTTATGATATTCCTATCGAGCATAAATATACCATTGAAAAAATGGACCCTATTTTTGATCCAAGTGTACAAAACGACTCATCGGAAATTAAACAAAAAGTATTGAAAGAAATTGAAGAAGCTGACAAAAAAGGTTCTATATTCAAAAATTTAGCCCCTGCTTACAAAATGGTATCAGATATATTAGACTATCCACACTCACAATTATATTCCGAACTTAAATGTGATTTTGCAGATATACCTTATGAACTTCATTTTGTAAAAAACGAAGAGCCTGAACTACGCGGGCCATTAGCCATTGGTATTTGTGTCATCGATGCTTTTTTATTACAGTATTATTCGGCATTTCCTAAAGAGCAAATTGCTTGGGGAAGAATAACCAGTCAAGAACAATGGCAACAATTGATGCAAATTCGCAACCATTATATTGACTTAGTTTTTCATTCTAGAACGATTGCTCGACATAATAGTAAATTATTAATTAATAAAATAGATGATCTATTACACAATAAAACTCACAAAGTCAATCTACTAGTCGGTCATGATAGTACCATTGCCGCACTGCTCGGCGCTTTGGATTTTGCCGAATACCAACTTCCTAACCAATGTGAAAATACACCAATTGGTGGTATGGTTATATTACAACGTTATCGTAATAAAGCATCGGAGAAATATTTGTTTAAAGCTGAATACGTTTATCAAAGTTTTGAACAACTTTACACCGCTCAACCACTTGATATCAATCATCCACCGCAACATTACCAACTTCAGCTAAAAAATGCCGTAGCAAATAGTGATGGTTTTTATCAGTGGCAAGACTTTGAAACTCGCCTAAAAGAATTTAAAAAATAAATAAATTAGATTGTCTATAAAAGTTTAAAGTTTAAACGATTAGACAATCTAAACATCTCTTCTATATTACTAATACTTTTTAATTAATTTCATAAAATGAATTTGAATATCTTTTAGTTTTAGTTGATTATTTCATCTATTTTTTCTTCAGTTTTTTTTCGCTAATTGCTATCAAATTTTAAACTATTCTCTCAATGAGAATACTATGCTTAACTCTAGAAAATTTACCGATTAAAATCGTAATACTAAAAAAAACCTATGTATTTAACCTTACTATTACTGTTAAAAACATTCAAATATATCACTAATCATTTTCAGTTACGCTGAGTAATAACTGTATACATGACAACTGTTTGTATTGCAAAATAACTATCTGTCATGTTTAATTAAACTATTATGGATTCATCTATGTTAATATTGGTTTTGTAAAGGGTTATTTAATACTAGGCGAAATTAGAGTCAGCTTTGGATTGAACTCATCCCTAATATTATCAGATTGAGAGTTTCAAGCTTTATTCAAAACTAATTTAATTAATGAGATAATTAATCTAAATCCAATAAACGTAATTAGCATAAATTAAGGTATTAAGATGAAAATATTAGTCACTGGTGGTTGTGGATATATTGGCAGTCATACTTGCGTTCAATTAATTCTTTCTGGTTATACTCCGATTGTGGTTGATAACTTATTCAATAGTAAAGCTTCGGTTTTAGAAAGAATACAAACTATTACTGGACAATCAGTTGAGTTCTATCATGGCGATGTTTGTGATGCTAAGTTACTGACAAAAATCTTTAATGAACATGACATTAAAGCCGTTATTCACTTCGCTGGCTTAAAAGCAGTGGGCGAATCAGTATATAAACCACTTGAATATTATGAAAATAATGTCTATGGCACTATTGTTTTAATGAAAGCGATGCGTGAAGCTGGAGTTAAACAATTAGTGTTTAGCTCCTCAGCTACCGTTTATGGTGAATTAGCTCCCGTTCCTTATGTCGAAACATTACCACAAGGATTACCGACTAGCCCATATGGTAAAAGTAAACTGATGGTCGAACAATGCATAATGGATTTAGCGGTTGCTGAACCTGATTGGTCTCTTACCTTATTGCGTTATTTTAATCCAGTTGGTGCTCACCCTAGTGGTTTAATGGGGGAAGATCCACTCGGTATCCCTAATAATTTAATGCCATATATTACCCAAGTAGCAATTGGAAAACGAGACTCTTTATCTGTTTTTGGTGATGATTATCCCACAGCGGATGGAACTTGTGTTCGTGACTTTATTCATGTCATCGATTTGGCTGATGGTCATATTGCAGCACTCAAAGCCGATCAAAATAAAGTTGGAATACATATCTATAATTTAGGTTCAGGAATTGGTTTCAGTGTCCTACAAGTGATAAAAGCCTTTGAAAAAGCTTCAGGAAAACCACTTAATTGGCATTTTGCACCAAGACGTGCTGGTGATTTAGCTGCATTTTGGGCAGATACAAAGAAAGCAGAACAACAATTAGGCTGGAAAACTAAATTAACCCTTGATGATATGGTAAAAGATTCATGGAATTGGCAATCTAGCAATCCTCAAGGCTATCCTGATTAATTAATGTTTGGCAAATAATAGGAAAATAACCAATAAGAGACATAAATGTATATTTTTAACCCAGTAGACCATCCACACCGTCGATATAACCCATTAACCGATCAATGGGTATTAGTTTCGCCACATAGGGCAAAACGCCCTTGGCAAGGTCAACAAGAGACAATAAATGAGGAACAAAAACCTTATTATGATGCGAATTGTTTTTTATGTCCGGGAAATAAACGTGTAACCGATGATATCAATCCTAATTATACGGGAACCTTTGTCTTTACTAATGATTTTGCCGCGTTAATGCAAGATACACCTGACTCCCCTATTAGTCATGACCCGTTATTCCAAATGCAAAGTGCCAAAGGTACAAGCCGAGTTATCTGTTTTTCTCCCGATCATAGTAAAACGTTACCCGAACTAAATTTATCAGCCATTGAAGAAGTGATAAAAACTTGGATCTCCTTACAACAAGAATTAGGGAAAAATTATCCATGGGTACAAATTTTTGAAAATAAAGGGGCAGCTATGGGCTGTTCCAATCCGCATCCTCACGGGCAAATTTGGGCAAATAGTTTTATCCCGAATGAGATTGCTCGAGAAGATTTTAATATGTGTAACTATTTTCAAAAGTATGGGCGAAATTTGTTAGTTGATTATGTACAAAAAGAGTTAATCAATCAACAGCGTATTGTTGTTGAAACTGAACATTGGTTAGCTGTAGTTCCATTTTGGGCTGTCTGGCCATTTGAAACACTATTGTTACCGAAAAAACATATTCCTAGATTGACTGATTTAACTCAATCAGAACAAAAAGATTTAGCTATAGCCTTAAAAAAATTAACTTGTCGCTACGATAATTTGTTTAATTGCTCTTTTCCTTATTCTATGGGGTGGCATAGTGCACCATTTAGTAATGATAATACAGATTATTGGCAAGTACATGCTCATTTTTATCCCCCATTATTACGTTCAGCCAGTATTAAAAAATTTATGGTCGGTTATGAGATGCTTGCAGAAGCGCAACGAGATCTAACGCCAGAACAAGCTGCAGAAAGATTGCGCGACCTTAGTGATGTACACTATAAAGATAAACCTAACGAATAACGAATAACGAATATTTTATAGTTAAAAATTGGACATAAAACAGCTAACATTTACGTTATCCTCAATATTTTTTATCACTACAAAAAATTTGAGGAAAGGGATTTTTTGAGGATAAAAAATCGAAGATTTTACATAGTTAACCTAACAATCTAGGTTAAAATTAGGTATGATATTCCCCTATTCACTAATGGATATTAAGATAAATGAAAAGCAAATCGCTCACAGCAATTTTTCCGGGAACATTTGATCCAATCACCAATGGTCATATCGACCTAATTACCCGCGCATCGCAATTGTTTCCCCGTTTAATTGTAGCTATAGCGCAAAATCCAAATAAAAAAACGCTGTTTACTTTAGAAGAACGAGTAAACTTAGCCTCAACATCGGTTGAACACTTATTGAATGTGGAAGTGATTGGCTTTGATAATCTTATGGCTGATTTCGCCCAAAAACATGCGGCGACAGTGATAGTCAGAGGAGTGAGAACAACTCACGATTTTGAATACGAAAGACAATTAGCTGAAATGAATCGAGCATTAAAACCTGATTTAGATACTATCTTCTTAATGCCATCTATTGCAATGGGATTTATTTCATCAACCATTGTTAAAGATGTTGCTTTCCATGGTGGAGACATCTCTAATTTAGTACCTTTACATGTCAAAACAGAGTTACTAAAACGGTTAACATAACTTCAATTTATTAATATGGTTAATTTTTACACCCCGACAAAAAAGAAGCTTACTGCACAAAAATTGACAGTTACTATCACTAATTTAGATGCCTTTGGTCAAGGCGTGACAAATCATAAAGGTAAAACAATTTTTGTAAAATCAGCGTTACCTGATGAAACAGTTGATATCCAATTAACTGATGATAAAAAAAATTATGCTAAAGCAAAAGTTATAAAATACCACAATTATAGCCAACAGCGAGTCACACCAAAATGTAAATACTATACAAAATGTGGAGGCTGTGAATTACAACATATTTCATCAAATTTACAGCAACAAGCTAAATATGAAGCATTGATCAAACTTTTACAGAAAGAAGCTGGGGCGGAGTTCGACTATAAAGACAATTCACCTAATATCATTGCCGACCAACCATATCATTATCGTAGGAGAGCTAGATTATCAATTAATTTAGTTAAAGGTGAATTATTAATCGGCTTTAGGCAGGCAGAATCAAACCAAATTATAAATATAGAACACTGTCCGGTATTAGTTGAACAATTAGATAAATTATTAATGCCATTACAGTCTTGTTTAAGACAAATTAAACAAAAAAAATCGCTTGGACATATTGAATTAATTGCCGTCGATAGTGGCATTATCCTTGTGTTAAGACACACCATGCCACTAACAGAGCAAGATAGCATTTTATTAAAACAATTCGCTGAAGCTCACAATATTTCACTCTATTTTCATGGTCATGACCTGATTCATATCAGTGGCACCACTGAACATTATTATCTGATTAATCATCTAAAATTAACTTTCAGTCCACTCGATTTTATACAAGTTAATAGTCAAATTAATCAAAAGATGATTGATAAAGCCTTAGAATGGTTAGATATAACTTCAGATGATAAAATACTCGACCTATTTTGTGGTATGGGTAATTTCTCATTACCTATGGCAATAAAAAGTCAATCAGTCACGGGTATTGAAGGTGTAGATGCTCTGGTTGAAAAAGCCAAGATCAATGCTAAACTAAATAAAGATAAAATTGGTGCTAAAACTCAGTTTTTCACCTGTAATTTAGAAGATAAACAACAATTTTCAATATGGAATCAGTCAAAATTTGACAAAGTATTATTAGATCCAGCTAGAGCCGGTGCTTATAATGCTACAGCAGAAATTGTTAAGATATCACCTACAAAAATAGTTTATATTTCGTGCAATCCTGCTACATTGGCTAGGGACTGCAAGCTATTTATTGAGGAAGGATACAACATTGTAAAAGTTGCTATTTTGGATATGTTTCCACAAACTAAGCACATTGAATCAATGTTGATGTTAACTAAATCAGGATAATAATTATGGTATCAATTAGAGGCGCCCATCAACAAAATGACGAACATTACACGCTCGCACAATTTGATGTTGAACGATGGGCTAAACAAGAACTATTATTAACCAATATTGAATCTTATCAAAAATTTAAAGATATTTGGGATTTTTGTTTTGAGCATAGTGCTGGTGAACCAGAGCAAATCTATTGCTTCCAAAATGCAATTGAAATGGTTGAAATTTTATCAACCTTAAATATGGATATTAATAGTTTAGCTACAGCCCTTTTACTACCTTTCTTTGATACTAAAATTATCTGCCGTGAAGATCTACCGGAAAATTTTGACCGTGAAATAATTCATATTCTTTCTAGTGTTGTCAAAATGAAAGATATTAGACAACTACGTGCTATCCGTAATGGTCATGCAACAAACGAACAAATTGATAGTATTCGTCGTATGTTACTCGCGATGGTTAATGATTTCCGTAGTGTAGTCATTAAACTAGCTGAGCGTATTACTTATTTACGAAATTTGATGCATGCGCCAAAAGAAGATCAAGTGCTAGCTGCTAAAGAGTGTTTTAATATCTATGCTCCCTTAGCTAATCGACTCGGTATTGGTCAATTAAAATGGGAGCTTGAAGATTTCTGTTTCCGTTATTTACATCCTGACCAATATCGTTTTATTGCCTATAAATTACATGAGAAACGTCTAGATCGCGAATCATATATCAATCAATTTGTTAAAGATTTACAGGATATGATGAATAAAGATCATATTCGTGCCGAAGTTTACGGTCGCCCTAAACATATCTATAGCATATGGCGAAAAATGGAACGTAAACATCTACAATTTGAAGATTTATATGATATTCGAGCGGTACGCATCATCTGTGATCGAATCGAAGACTGTTACAATGCTTTAGGTATCGTACATAGCCATTATAAACATATTGCAAAAGAATTTGATGACTATGTTGCCAATCCAAAACCCAATGGATATCAATCAATTCATACCGTGGTTTATGGCCCAAATGATAAAACTATTGAAATTCAAATACGTACCGAACAAATGCACAATGATGCTGAATTAGGTGTAGCAGCACATTGGAAATACAAAGAAGGCAGTACAGATAAAATGACTGCCTATGATCAGCGCATTTCTTGGCTACGTAAATTATTAACTTGGCAACAAGAGATGTCAGAAAGTGGTGAAATTCAAGAAACTGTGCGTAGTCAAATTTTTGATGATCGCGTTTATGTATTTACACCAAAAGGTGATGTTGTTGACTTGCCTGCCGGTTCAACACCATTAGATTTTGCTTATCACATTCATAGTGATGTTGGTCACCGTTGTATCGGCGCTAAAGTTGCGGGCCGCATAGTACCGTTTACCTATATATTAAAAACGGGCGATCAAGTTGAAATTATCACCCAAAAACAACCTAATCCAAGCCGCGATTGGCTAAATCCAAATACTGGATTTGTAAATAGCAGCCGCGCACGAGCAAAAATACAAGCTTGGTTTAAAAAACAAGATCGAGATAAAAATATAGCTGCTGGTCAACAAATTTTAGAAAATGAATTAGAACCGTTAAATATTAGCCTAAAAAGTGTCGAAAAGATTCTGATTAGTAAATATAACGCCCATTCGTTTGACGAAGTATTAGCTGGGATAGGTAGTGGAGATGTTAGAATTAACCAACTGGTTAATTTTATTAATGCCCAATTTAATAAGCCAACGGCTGAAGAGGAAGATGAAGCTGTTCTTAAACAGATCACCCAAAAATCAACCTCTCAAGCCAAAAATACCAATAAAATATCATCGATAAAAGGTGGTGAAATTATTATTGAAGGTGTAGATAATTTACTCTACACCATTGCTAATTGTTGTCGCCCTATCCCCGGTGATCCAATTGTCGGTTTTGTTACCCAAGGACGAGGTATTTCAATCCATCGTTCAGACTGTGAACAGTTGCAAGAGCTAAAAAATCATGCTCCAGAACGAATCACCAGTGCGGTATGGAGTGGTAATCATAACGCAAGTTATACGATGGTCATTCGCATCATAGCTAGTGATAGAAGTGGTTTATTGCGAGACATAACAACAATTTTAGCTAATGAAAAAGTAAATGTTTTAGGTGTTTCGAGTCGCATAGATATGAAACAACAAATTGCAACGATTGATATGGATATGCAAATTTTTGATCAGGACTCTCTTGAAAGAGTTATGAATAAAATTAAACAACTTTCTGACGTGCTGGAAGCAAAACGCTTACAAGCATAATAATTCGGTTGCCGCTAGTATGTGAGTGGCAACCTTATCTATTGATTAACTTCGCTGTAAAATCTCAAATTGGTAATCATAACAATTTTTATCATCCGCTTTATGATTTTCTGAATAAATTTGTTGCCATGATGTTTGTAAATAATCAGGAAAATAAGTATCGCCAGTCAATTTGGCATCAATATGAGTTAAATAAAGTCGATTAACTAAAGGTAATACCTGTTGGTAAATATTACCACCGCCTATAATAAAGGCTTCTTCTACTTGTTGTTGATTAATAATTGATATTGCCTCATCAATCGATTTAACCCAACTAACATTAGGATTAATTGACGTATTACTCTCTGCCTGTCGACTGATGACAATGTTGTGGCGATTAGGCAATGGCCGACCAATAGATTCAAACGTTTTACGCCCCATAATCACCGGTTTATTTAATGTATTTTTTTTAAACCACGCTAAATCTGCAGGCATGTGCCATGGCATTTGATTGTTCATACCAATCACACGATTATCAGCCATTGCAACAATTATACTTAATATCATTGTAGTTCCTTTATACATAACCTAAAGATTTAATGCGTTCACTAACATTACTCGGAAATTTAGTCTGCGACCACAGTCTTTGGCTTAAAGAAAGTAATGTCTCTTTTTGACCTGAAACAATCCAATTCGCTAATTCAGTCGCCACATCAGGATAAATAATAGCTTTAGGTGACGGTAGACCAAGCCAGTATTTCAACTTCATATTATTTAAATGTTCCATAACGGTTGCCATGTCTAAAGACTGCAAACATTGGGCATTGTAAACTTGTTCAAATTGACCTGCTACTGGTTTAGTTAAAATCTTTTTACCCAAAGATAACGCTTCTGAAATTAAAGCAAATCCGGTATTTGAAATAATACCAGAACAACTTAGTAGAGCTTGAGTAAAATTATCTCGACTTAGCGGTTGTAATAAAATATTAGCGCGTGCAGAAGATTGTTTTATTTCAGGGTGAAAACAACTGAATTGATATTGCGAAAATTGACTTAATAATCCAGTAATTTCAGTTAAATCTTCAAAAGGCAAATAAACGACAATTTTACCATCTTCAGTTGGTGGTGTAGCAAATGAATCAATCATTGGCGGAACCAATTTATGACCAAAATGGAACCAATGTAAACCAATAGGTTGTGTAACTGGAGCATAGTATTTCATAATCACATTTGCTATCGTGCCATATTCTTTAGGCTTGAGATATTGGCAAACAGACTGATTACTGATACCTAAACATTCTCGATTTTGATGATGTGCAGCCCAGGCACTAACCGGTTCAAAGTCACTAATAATACAGTCATATGCAGATAAATCTAAATCACGAACATCTTTAATTAATCTAAAAGCCCGAATTCTTTGGATAGTTTTACGAAAATTGATTTTGCCATTAAGCGTAGCAAATGAAAGACCACCAAATGTTCGGTAGTTGCCAAAAGCTTGCATATCAAAATAATCTTTAGGATCGCGACCACTTAAAATATAGTCAACATCCGCTCCAGCCTTTTTTA
This sequence comes from Gilliamella sp. N-G2, assembly GCF_002142215.1. GTDB lineage: Bacteria > Pseudomonadota > Gammaproteobacteria > Enterobacterales > Orbaceae > Gilliamella. The sequence continues at coordinate 26,122 of NZ_NAST01000005.1, read as the reverse complement.
ACGCTTTGGCTAATGTTCGACAACGACTGATATGGCCATTTCCTGTTCCTTGTACTCCAAAAAGAATTTTCATATCGCTATTATTCATAATGTTTTTTATGCGAATATGATACCAGAACCAATTATATTTGGCTTATATATTTTTATGATCATCTTGTACTAAATAACCATTAATATACCAATTATTGTTGATGTTACAGATTGAAAGATTGGCGATTATTAGCAATTGAAGTTGAATAAAACTTCCACTTGTCAAAATAGTATAAATTTAGTGTTTTCTCTAGTAAAATAAATACAAGGTTTGCTAGATTAATTGCGTGATCAACAATGTCATTAGCCATAAACAAAAAGAAAATGAATATTTTAATTATATCGACAATCTTTTTGTTTTTTTATTCTATTTGGCATGTTTCACTCATTATGTCCAAACCTTGTACTGTTCATCATTCACCTAGCTTACAATCTTTAAGGGTGAACGCAAATCATCACTCTCCAGTAATTGATTTGCCGACTTCTAAATCAACAAAACCTTTTATTAGTGAATCAGTTAATCATTGTTTTGCTTGTGGCATAGCTATTGCTAATTATAGCGTTAATATTGATTATCCGATTTACCGTGAACAATATCTACCAACAAATTTTATTCCTGAATATAAAGAATTTATTCCTGAGTTAAAACCACCAAAAATTAGCTAATTTACGCTCTGTTAAATATTAGTAATAAATACTGGAAATCAATAACACGTTAGCTTGCTGAACGACTAGACGAGTTTGGAGAGCTAACGACTAGTTATTATTTAACTAAATAAATGATTATAGGAATACTATGAAACGCCGAAATTTTATAATGAATATTACCGCTGCCGTTGGTGGTTTAATTGCAACTAAAGCCATTGCCAAATTGGATCATTCATCAATGTCTGACATGGTTTGTGATGTTAAATCTGATAATTGTGATAAGGGGGACAACATGCACGATCATATGAATATGAATATGAACAACAAACAACCACAAAAACTATTATCTACTTCAGCACTACCAAAAGGTCATGATTTACCCAAATTCCAGCTGTTAAAAAATAGTAGTCATCAATCAGGTATATTTGAAGCTACTATTGAAGCCAAACCTGTAAAAATTGCATTAACGCCTGATATCACTACAGAATTTTGGGCTTACAATGATTCAATACCTGGGCCACTTATTGAAGTTTATGAAGGTGATAAAGTCAAATTGACAGTAAAAAATAGGCTGTCCCAATCAACAACGGTGCACTGGCATGGTTTACTTGTGCCATCAAATCAAGATGGTAATCCACAAGATGAAATACCTGCAGGCAGTGAACGTATTTACGAATTTACCATTCCCGAAGGCAGTGCAGGTACCTATTGGTATCATCCTCATGGTCATAACACCGTTGCTGAACAAGTCGCTAGAGGATTAGCGGGAGTATTTATAGTTCGTAGTAAAAAAGACCCTTTAGAATCTTTACCGGAACTAAATTGGTTTTTCTCAGATCTGAAACTGACAGACAAAGGAGAAATTGCCGATAACTCAATGACTGATTGGATGAATGGTCGAGAAGGACAATTTGTATTAATTAATGGTGGTTATCGTCCAAAAATGAAAGTTAATACTGCAACACGTGTTCGTGTTTGGAATGCCTGTTCTGGACGTTATCTTAACCTTTCAATTCCAGGTTGTGATGTCTTTTTAGTGGGTAGTGATGGTGGATTAATGCCTGAACCAATTTCCCTTGAAAAGCCACTATTATTATCACCTGCCGAACGCGCAGAATTAGTAATTTTACCCAAACAAACCGGTACGGTTTACTTACAATCAATTGGTTATGATCGCGGTAAAATGGGAAATGTACCACCAGAACAAGATATAATACTTGCTGAATTAGAGCTACAACAAGCAAATTCGATTGTTTTACCTTCGCCATTACGAACTCTACCTAAAATTGGTGAAGCAAAAGCGCATAAAACGCTTGAATATACAGAGGTCATGGACAAAAACGAACCAAGAGGTGGCATGCTGTTTTTAATTAATGGCAAACGCCATGATATGAAACGAATTGATCTAGAAAGTAAAATCCATGATGTTGAGGAGTGGACAATATTTAATAATTCACATATGGATCATAATTTCCATATTCATGGTACACAATTCACGGTTGTATCGCATGAATTTGATGGTAAAAAATATCCACCAGAATATGTTGCATTAAAAGATACCATCAATTTACGTCCTCACGAAAAAATCACCATAAAAATTCAACAAAATATGCCAGGATTACGCATGTATCATTGCCATATTGTTGAACATGAAACACTCGGTATGATGGGACAATTAATGGTTAAATAATTCTAATAAATTCTCTCCCTTCTCTTAACAGTTGCATAAAGATAAGGGAGATTTTCATTGTTTATAGAAAGCCGCAAAATTTTTAACACAAAATAACTTTAGTTTCAGTTTCTAATTTCAAAACTTGAGCCGGATCAGCTAACTTATTAGTAATTAATGCCGTTATTTCATTCCAATCACAAATTTTATACAGACTTTTTCTATTAAATTTTGTGTAATCACCTAAAATATACTTTTTTTCAGCATGAGAAATAACGGCCTTATCGATATAAGCATCGGAAGATGAAGGACTGGAAGGGCCTGTTAAATTACTAAAACCATCTGTGCCTAAAAAGCATATATCAACCTGAATTTCATTAATCATAGATAATGTCCAACCACCATAAACAGATGAGCTTTTATTACGTAGTTCACCACCAAATAAGAAAACTTGGTTATCTGATGAAATAAGAGCATTGGCAACAGGTAATGAATCGGTAAAGATCTTAAATCCAGAACGATACATTAATAATTTAGCTAATTCTAATGTTGTGCTACCTGTTCCGATAATCATAGAACAATTATCAGGCAGTAATGTTAATGCTTTTTGAGCAATACTTTTCTTTAAGCTAGCGTTTTCCTTTTCTCTAATTTGGAATGGATGTTCAATAGCGCCTTGTTTAAGTGTTGCCCCACCATGACATTTGACTAGATATCCTTTTTTTTCTAAATCGGATAAATCTTTACGGATTGTTTCATAAGTAACTTGGTATTTACGAGCTAATTCACTCACATATACAGTCCCAGCAGTTATCAATTCTTCTAAAATTAATTCTCGTCTTTCATTCATTAATTGCATTGTTCACAATCTCAAATATTGATTTAGATATTACTAACCATTTCTGATTATTACCAATATTTTACCAAAAAGTCCACATGATTCATTAATAACTCATCATATGCCTCATTATCTCAATATAAATAACAAATAATAAAAAATCAATTAAAATTGGTTTATATTGGTTTTTTTAATATTAAAAATCAATATCTTATTATTTTTGTGATCAAGATCACATTGACTTACCAATAAAAACCAATTATAAAATAATTATTAATTTAATTGAGGGAAAAAAAATGAAAACAAAAATTGCTATAGCCTGTGATGATTTAGGATTTGAATATAAAGAAGAAATAAAAAAATATTTAATTAATGAAAAAAATGCCGATATTGTTTATGACCCAGTAAAAGTTAAGGCAGACGGCATCAATACTTATGCCAAATTAGCTGATGAAATGTCAATTTTGATCCAGAAAGATGTTTGTCGTTTAGGAATATATATTTGTGGAACAGGTATTGGTTTTACCTGCCAAGCTAACAAACACTGGGGCATACGTGCTGTTGCTGTAACTAATCCATATTCAGCTAAACGAGCCAGATTAAGCAATAATGCACAAATCATTGGACTAGGTTGTCGCGTTAATGGACTTGAGTATACCAAAATGATTATAGACGCGTGGTACGACCAACCATTTGATTTTACTACTGCACGTGAAAATTCGAAGAAAAACTTGCTTGAAGCTGAGCATAACGATAATGCGTTATTGGTCAAACCAGCTCATATTGCTTGGAATATGGGGTTTAGAGCCAATGAGGAATGATAAAAGGAGTCACTTATGGAATTAATTACACAATTTATCAATGATTTAGGGAATTTTATTTTTATTCCTATAATATTTTTAATATTAATGGCTGCGCTCGGAAGGCCTATTTCTGAATGTATTGCTTCTGCAATGAAAGTCGGTATTGGCTTTATCGCATTAAGTATGACAATTAAATTTATGTTAGATAAAATGGCTCCTGCTGTTACAGGACTCGCCGAAAGCACAGGATCTTCACTCAGTGCAATTGACGTTGGTGGTGCAGCAACTGCTGTAATGGGATTTGGCTCAAGTATGGGGCCAATAATTATTCCACTATGTGTTGCAGTTAATGTTTTATTACTTATACTAAAAATCACTGATTGTGTGAATGTCGATGTTTTTAATTTACACCAAAATGCATCAATGGGTGCAATCGTAGGTGTTTATTCAGGTAGTTTCTTATATGGTGTATTAACAGCTGCACTATTTCACGTTTGGGCATTAATTGCTGCTGATCTAGGCGCAAAAAATAATGAAAAATTTTTTAACCTTCCTGAAGGTGTCTCAATTTCACATCCCGTCGCAAACACTTACCTTATTTTTGCTTATCCATTTAACTGGATTTATGATCGTATTCCGGGCTTTAGAAATATAACTGTTACAGCCGATACCATTCAAAAACGTTTTGGTGTTCTTGGCGATCCAACTATAGTCGGCTTTATTATTGGGGTATTACTTGGTTTTTGTGGTTACTCTTGGGAAAGTCCATATCACACCATCATTTCAAGCGTACAATTAGGCATGTACTTAGCGGCAGTAATGTTATTGTTACCACGTATGACATCAATTATGATGGAAGGTTTAGTGCCATTATCAAATGTAGCAAGAAAAAAACTAGTTAAACGTTTTCCTAATCGAGATATTACCGTCGGAATGGATACTGCATTGATTGTCGGTAACCCTTCCGTTATTGCTCCTGCTTTATTACTGATTCCTATTATTGTCATTTTAGCGGTTATTTTACCAGGTAATAAAGTTATGCCTTTAGGTGATTTATCACAATTTGTCTTCTTTATTGCTTGTATGGTTCCTGTATTCAAAGGCAATATTATCCGTACATGGGTTACATCAATATTTTTATTTGGAGGTGGATTATATATTGCCTCATGGATGACACCTGCAACTAACGAAGTATTCCAAGCATTTGGTTCTAACCCTGATGCATCTGTAATGTATACCTCATTAAATCCATCAGCAAATCCATTTACTGGTCTATTCGCAGCAACTAGTCATGTGGGAATATTTGGTTACATATTAATTGGCTTAATTTTGCTATCAGTAGGCTATCTATTAAAGAAGAAAGAAAAAAATTCAAAAAATAATACAAGTGAGGTTTCAAAATGAAAAAAATATTAGTGGTATGTGGTAATGGCATTGCTTCTTCATCAATCATGGTTTCAATTTTGCAAGATTATTTGAAAGAACAGCATATTGAAGCTCAAGTAGATAAATCATCACTTATGGCTTGCAATGCTGATATTTTTAATAGTTATGATTTAGTTGTTTCATCAACAAAAATTGATAATCCAGATATAACTACCAAGGTTATTGTTGGAGCTGGTTTACTAACAGGTATTGGAGAAGATGCCATTTTTGAAGCTGTTAAACAAAGCTTAACTCAATAATTAGGAATTTAACCATGCACATTTTAGTTCATGATTTAGATCAAAAAATTACAACTTATCAAGATGCTATATTAGAGTCAGGTTCATATTTATTAGAAAAAAATTATATTACACCTGACTATATTTCAGCGTGTATCAATCGAGAAAAGCAATATCCAACTGGATTACTGATGAATAATGGTATAGGGATTGCTATACCACATGCTAATTATCAATTAGTTAAATCAGATTCAATTAGTTTGGTACGCTCAACAAAAGGAGTAATTTTCGGTCAAATGGAGGATGCCAACTTAATGGTATCTTGCCAACTAATTTTTAATTTAGCATTGGCAACAAGTGATCAACATTTATCAATACTCAAACGTCTATTTACTTTATTTCAAGATGAGTCTTTTGTGAATAAATGTCAACAATCTAATTGCCAACAAACTCAAGAATTAATCATTCAACAGTTAAATATTTAGTATACATTTTATAATCGAAAAATAGCATTAGCTATTTTTCGATAGGGGATTAAAGTGCAATCACAATTAATTATTAATGAATTGAATCATTCAGTTAAAACATTGACCGATGATGACATCATTGATCTAATACAAAAAATACAACAGCATAAACGTATTTTTGTGTATGGTACTGGTCGTTCAGGTCTTATGCTTAAAGCATTTGCAATGAGGCTGATGCAACTGGGTTTAAATTCCTTTGTGGTCGGTGAAACGACAACTCCAGCGGTTCAAAAAGGAGACTTGCTCATTTTAGCATCTGCATCTGGTGAAACAGAAAGTGTAAATATCATGGCAAAATCAGCACTCAATCAAGGAATTGATTTAGCTATAATTTGCGCATCTAACACATCTACACTAGCAAAATTACAAACACCAAATATATTATTACAATCTGGAACTAAATTTACTCAATCACAAGTTAGCCAACAACCATTAGGTAGTCTTTTTGAACAAATGTTACTAATTATATTTGATACTGTTATTTTAGTTATGAGTAATGAGCGAAAAGATAGTAATAATGATATGGCACAACGGCATGCTAGTTTAGAATAGTAGTATAATAATTTATCTTAAAGCCACTTATTTTTCTGAGTGGTTTTAAAATTGAATAGTACATCTAAAATCTATTTAAAAATTCATTTGATTTTATATATAAATTAATCTTAATTAATAAACAATAACCTATTTATAATAATAGCTTTTCATTTTGGCAAAAAATGCTAAGATAATGCGGTTATGACTATAATTAATTACTGGCAACATATAAGTAAACGACTTATTATTAAAACCGCATTATCGCACTTATTATTAGGTGTAATTGCTACTGGGTTCGGTTTTTACCAACAAAATGCTTTACCAGTTCAATCAGTTACTACTCAAGTTGGTATTATTGCGATTACCGAAATAGTTCAAGATCAGCAAATTCCAACTAAAAAAGCCTCGCAAATCTTATCTTTGTCACCAAAACAGCATTACGATAAGCAAATTATCGTGCGAAATTATGACGAAGTTAGTCCAAATACTGTTATTCGATTATCTCCCTATAATGGAATAAGAGCCGGTCCAAACGCTACCGCTTAATAGATTTTACATAATCAAATTAATTAATTTATTCAATAAGGTTTAATCCTTATATCTCCCATTATAAAAAACAATAAGAGAAAAGTTATGTTATTAAAATTATTAACTAAAGTATTCGGTAGCCGTAATGAACGCGTATTAAAATCTATGCGTAAGCGTGTTGAAACCATCAATGCCCTTGAACCAGTAATGGAAGCATTAAGCGATGATGAACTTAAGGCAAAAACTAACGAATTTAAACAAAAAATTGCCGACGGTACAAAATTAGACGATATATTAGAAGAAGCTTTTGCCGTAGTCCGTGAAGCAAGTAAGCGTGTATTTGGTATGCGTCATTTTGATGTGCAATTAATTGGTGGTATGGTTCTAAATGAACGTTGTATAGCTGAAATGCGTACCGGTGAAGGTAAAACATTAACCGCAACGTTGCCTGCTTATTTAAATGCGTTAACTGGTAAAGGGGTACATGTTGTCACCGTTAATGACTATCTAGCGCAACGTGATGCTGAAAATAATCGCCCTTTATTCGAATTTTTAGGCTTAACGGTGGGAATCAATTTACCTAATATGCCACCACATATAAAACGTGAAGCTTACAATGCCGACATCACTTATGGGACTAACAATGAATATGGCTTTGACTATTTGCGTGACAACATGGTCTTTAGTAAAGAGGCCCGAGTACAACGCCCACTTCATTATGCTTTAGTAGATGAGGTCGATTCAATTTTAATTGATGAAGCAAGAACACCACTGATTATTTCTGGTCAAGCTGAAGATAGTTCAGATAGATATGTTAGTATCGACAAAATCATTCCGCATTTAATCCGTCAAGAAAAAGAAGATTCGGATCAGTTCCAAGGTGATGGTGACTTCTCAATTGATGAAAAATCTCGTCAAGTTAACTTAACCGAACGAGGTTTAATTAAGGTTGAAGAATTACTGATAAAACAAGGCATTATGAAAGGTGATGAATCACTTTACGCACCTAGTAATATTGTACTAATGCACCATGTTAATGCAGCGCTCCGTGCCCATCACTTATTCCATCGTGATGTTGATTATATTGTTAGAGACAATGAAATCGTTATTGTTGATGAACATACTGGCCGTACAATGGATGGTCGTCGTTGGTCTGACGGTTTACACCAAGCGGTTGAAGCTAAAGAGCATGTTAAAATTCAAAATGAGAATCAAACATTAGCCTCTATTACTTTCCAAAATTATTTCCGTCTCTATGAAAAATTAGCTGGTATGACAGGTACTGCTGATACTGAAGCTTTCGAATTTAACCAAATTTATGGTTTGGATACTATTGTAATTCCTACCAACCGACCTATGGTAAGAAAAGATCAGCCTGATCTTGTCTATATGACCGAAAAAGAAAAGATTAATGCTATTGTGGCTGATGTACAAGCTTGTGTTAAACGAGGACAACCTGTATTAGTCGGAACTGCATCTATCGAGAAATCAGAGCTTGTCTCACACGCCTTTAAAAAAGCAGGCATCAAACATAATGTTCTTAACGCCAAATTCCATGCGCAAGAAGCCGAAATTATTGCTGACGCAGGTAGTAAAGGTGCCGTAACAATCGCAACGAATATGGCTGGTCGTGGTACAGATATTATGCTTGGTGGTAACTGGCAAAGTGAAGTTGCAAAATTAGAAAATCCTACTGAAGCAGATATCGAAAAAGCGAAACAAGCATGGCAAGCGAAACATGAAGAAGTTATTGAACTAGGTGGATTATATATTCTTGGTACTGAACGTCATGAATCGCGCCGAATTGATAATCAATTACGTGGTCGTGCTGGTCGTCAAGGGGATCCAGGTGCTTCTCGCTTTTATCTATCATTAGAAGATCCATTAATGCGTATCTTCGCATCAGATCGTGTAGGTAATATGATGCGTAAATTCGGTATGAAAGAAGGTGAAGCAATTGAACACCCATGGATTACTAAAGCTATCGCTAATGCTCAGAAAAAAGTTGAAAGTCGCAACTTTGATATTCGTAAACAATTACTTGAATATGATGATGTAGCCAATGATCAACGTAAAGCTATTTATAGCCAACGTAATGATTTATTAGATAACGTAGATATCAAAGAGACAATTGATTCAATACGCGGGGATGTATTTTCGATGGTTATTGATCAATATATTCCACCACAATCGATTGAAGAAATGTGGGATGTTGCTGGATTAGAAGCAGCCTTAAAAAATGATTTCGATTTAGATTTACCTATCGCTAAATGGCTTGATGAAGAGCAAAATCTTCATGAAGAAAATTTACGTGAACGTATCTTACAACTTGCACAAGATAAATATCTAGAAAAAGAAAATGCAGCTGGTGCTGATGCCTTTAGACAATTCGAAAAAAGCGTCATGTTACAAACGCTTGATACGTTATGGAAAGAGCATTTAGCCGCTATGGATTATTTACGTCAAGGCATTCATTTACGAGGATATGCACAAAAAGATCCTAAACAAGAATACAAACGTGAATCATTCAATATGTTTGCCAATATGTTAGAATCATTAAAATATGATGTAATAGGTATTTTAAGCCGCGTGCAAATTCGTTCACAAGAAGAAGTTGATGAAGCTGAACGCCAACGTCAAGCTGAAATCGAAAGATTAATGGCAAAACAACAAGCTAACCATGAGTCAATGACGACTATTGATGATGAGAATGATGGGCAAGCATCAAATTCATCACAACCTATTGTCCGCACGCAAGCAAAAGTAGGACGTAATGATCCTTGTCCATGTGGATCTGGCAAAAAATATAAACATTGTCATGGAGCTGTTAATTAAGCCAAAAATTTAGTATGATTAAACAATATTGTTGTTTAAATCAACGAATTTTGTTACTTAAAAAATCAAAAGGGAAAGCATAGGCTTTCCCAAACTTTAATCATAAACAGACAGGATCATGAAAAAACATACTGAAATTGCTGTAGGTATAATTCGTTCACAAGATTGTCAAATTTTTATCACCCAACGCGGTGAAGATTCCCATCTTGCCGGTTTTTGGGAGTTCCCTGGCGGAAAAATCGAAACTGGTGAAACACCTTATCAAACATTAGAACGCGAAATAGCCGAAGAAGTCGATATTCACATTCATCAGGCTCAATTTTTAAAAACCTTTGAACACAGTTATGAAGATCGCGATATTACAATTCATGCCTACTTAGTAGAAGAATGGGATGGCGTACCTTTTGCGAAAGAAGGACAACCAAGCCGTTGGATTGATCAAGAAGATCTGAATGCTGATGAATTTCCTGACGCCAATAGACTAATTATTGAAATGCTTAAAAATTTAGATAAACAAATTTAATTTATCACTAATATTAGTTAAGAATTTGGCTTCTCAGTTATTCTTAACTAAAGTTTTACTAAAAGTTTTATTGTGATCTTATCTACTATCCTTCACCCATACTGTTTAAAATTTAACCTCTCGTTTTATTACCACTAGATTAAAATCGCCAATATGCGTATTATTAACAAGATTTTCTCTTAATTTTGACAATTATTAGAAATTATCTTGTTTATTTTAAGAAGGTATAGAAACAATGAAAGAATACAAAGTAGTAATTTATCAAGAAGGCGCTATGTCTTCAATGCTCTTAGGTGCAGCTAATGCAAATCCTGAAAAATTTGGTGCTTTTTTAAATGATAATGCACAACAAGGTTGGCGTGTTATAACAATGCAAAAAGATATGCGCCGTTTATTTTTATTCTGGCGACGAGAAGCTTACTTAGTTGTAATGGAACGAGATCGTGGCTAATTAAAATAGAATAAAGCCTTTTTTATTAGGAATCAATGTAAATAACTATATTGGTTCCCATTAAAAACGTGATTATCTCAATACTGTTTATTTTACTGATTTACGATGTAACCTCTGCTCTGCCAAAGCAAGAAAAACAATCCCAACAATAATAGACAATGCCCCCAGTAGGCGCGTAAGTGTAATTTTTTCATTAAATGCAACAACCGACACTAACATCACAGTAACAAGTTGCAAATGCGATGCAGCAAAAGCTGGGCCAACTGGCGCTTTTTTTAACAATACCATCCAGGTAATAAATGCTCCAGTATATCCAACCATAACTAAATATGCCCACCCATGACTAAAAATCCTTAACAACCAACTTATATTTGCTTCAAAAGGCAAGGCTGAAATAGCCGTAAGTTTAAAAAAAGTTTGCCCAAAAGTGTCAAAAAAGAGCAACAAGACAAAACCGATGATATAAAACTTTTTCATTAAGTTAATCCTACTAATATCACGCCGGTAGTAATAAAAAATATCCCTAGTAATCGAAAGGGAGTTAGATGTTCTTTAAATAAGATGCGCCCAGCAAGCATCACGGTGATCATATTAAAAGAGCCTAATAAGATCCCTTGTGATAGTGGAACTTCACTTAAAAATGCTAACCAAAACAAAAAACCAATGAAATAAGAACCGAATCCTAACCACAGCCATATATTACCAAATAATTTCTGCCAATAACGGCCGTCTTTATCATTAGAGGTCACTGCGGCATATTTAAAAGCAATTTGCCCTACTGTGTCACAAGCAATATTAACTAACCATAATAAAATAATTAAGGTTGACATAAATGACAAATTCCATGAATTTCAAGCACACTATGTTTTATTAAAAATTCACTTTGTGTTGCTAATAACTTCAGTTGACTTTCAACATTTTCAGAGTGCTTTTCAATAATCTGATGACAATTATCACAAATAAATAAAATTGATATATGTTGCGGTTCATGAAAATGCGGACAAATAATATAACAGTTAGTTGACTCCACCTTATGAATAAAACCTTGCTCAAGTAAAAATTCCAGAGCACGATAAATTGTTGGTGGTTTAGCTTGTGGTTCACTGACTTTTAAAAGATCTAAAAGATCATATGCGCTCATTGCTCTATTGGCTTTAAGCATAATATTTAAAACAGTTTTACGCTGAGTGGTCAGCTTAATACCGCGTTTTTTGCATAAAGTTTCAACTTTTTCAATCAGCAAGTTATGCATTCAGTTCCCTTCAATCTATTTATTTATTTCTTTTTCAATGCCGCTTTCTTTCGTCGTATCTCTTTTGGATCATTTATTAAAGCTCGATATATTTCAATACGATCACCATCTTTTACTTGTTCAGTAAACTCACAACGTTTGCCATAAATACCAACAAAATGACCATCTAATTGAATATTACATAATGATAAGATATTGGATTTTGCAATTGCTTGCAAGACATTCGTTTGTTCATCAACTGCACAATCAATAATAGTCGGCTGATTAGGTAGCGCATATACAACTTGGATATTTATCATCTTAATATATCTGCCTTGCTCTTTGCGAAAATGCTTTAACCATATTGGTCATCACTTCTTTAAAAATAGGAGAAAAAACAGCGCCCATTAATTTATTATTAAATTCAAAATTTAAACTAAAACTAATTTTACTGTTTTGGTTATCTAGTTGAGTAAATTGCCATCGTCCTTTTAAATGTTTAAATGGACCATCTAACAATGCCATATCAATTGAATTAGGTTCATTAATCTTATTTATGGTTGTAAATGATTTTTTAAAGCCTAATTTTTCAACTTCAATAAAAGCAGTTAAAATGTTATCTTGCTTGCTAATAATCCCAGTTGCGATACAATCAGGGACAAATTCGGGGTATCTCGCAATATCGTTAACCAATGCAAACATTTGCTCGGTTGAATAAGGCTCGATCACCTCATGAAAAACATGTGCCATAATAATAAAATTAAAAGTTAAAATTAGTGGCATATAGTATCATGTAACTCTATAATAACGCACATTATGACTAAGAAAAAATCACATAAGCCGGGTTCGGCGACTATTGCATTAAATAAACGTGCACGCCATGAGTACTTTATTGAAGAAGAAATTGAAGCAGGGTTATCCCTACAAGGTTGGGAAGTAAAATCTCTGCGAGCAGGTAAAGCTAATATTAGTGACAGTTATGTGTTACTAAAAAATGGTGAAGCATGGCTATTTGGTGCAACAATAACACCATTAAACGTTGCGTCTACACATGTTGTATGCGAGCCTATGCGTACTCGAAAATTATTACTTAATGAACGTGAATTGAATTCGTTATTTGGCCAAATTAACCGCCAAGGTTATACCGTTGTAGCATTATCCTTGTATTGGAAAAATGCTTGGGCAAAAGTAAAAATTGGTGTTGCAAAAGGTAAAAAAGAGTACGACAAACGCACCGATATAAAAGAAAGACAATGGCAAGTTGACAAAGCTCGCATAATGAAAAATGCCAACCGCTAATCTTAATTACTACAGTAGCAAATCTTAAATTAACGATGGCGTATAATTTTTGGTTGAATAAAAAATGCCTGATGTTTTAATTCTTTAAAATTTAATAAATCATCAATGACATTCACACAAGTCAACGCCATCTTCTCAAAATCCTGCTCAATTGCATCTATTGGATAATAACAATAATCAAGATAACTATTGTAATCATAAGAGCATAAATAGATCTGCTTTGGATCAATTTTAGCTTCGACCAAATAACTCAGTACCTCTTGCAGTAAGTTACCTGATGGCGTAAAAATAGCTTTTGGTACCCTACCCAATTTTTGATGAACATTTTTCAACAATTGGTAACCTTTATTTGGACAATAATCATCACTCACCAGCCAATCACTATCAACTTTTAATCCAACACTTTCTAAACCTTGCTTAAATCCCTTAAGTCTAGCTTGAATTGACGTTAACTGAATATCACAGCCAATAAAATAAAATTCATCTAACTTTTCGGCATAAGGTTTGATTAAATCAGCGACAGATTGCAATGCTTCACTAGTAATAAAAGGTAATGTCGTATCTTTTAGATAACGGTCAAAAAGCAATACTGGTGTATTTTGATTAATATCGACATAAAATAGGTCACTATCTAGTGACGTTACCACAATCATTGCGTCAACTTTACGTTCAACTAAGTTTTGCGCAACTTTAAGCTCAACTTCTTTATTATAATGACTACAAGTAATTAATAGTTGAATATTCTTTTGCCGAAAGCAAGCTTCTAAATGATGCAAAAACATTGAAAAAAATGAATTTGACATATCAGGAACAATAACACCAATAGTATTGGTACTGTTAGCTTTAACTAAATATTGATGAATATGTGATTGATCCCGATATTTTTCCGCAATAGATAAAACTCTTTGTCGAGTTTGCGGAGAAATGCGATATTTTTTATCTCGTTTATTAAATATATGACTGACGGTCGTTGCCGACACGCCAGCCAAACGAGCAATATCATTAATTTTCAGTTTATTACTCGCCATATACTAATCACCTTAATATTAACGTGGGGTGCGTTGTTGTTTATTTGGGAATACTGGATTGTTATTCACCGATGGACTTTGATACCAATAAGCAACACTGGCGATATCATCACAACGTTCATACAATCTTATATCATCATTACCTATTTGTTGAAACGCCAGTTTGATATTTTTGTGGAATGCAATTGGATCTGGAAGATGCCAACGGTATAAACCATGCATTGGTAAACTATCGTCACCAAAGCCATGTACAGGGTTGGAATCACCTGTTTGGAAAAAGTCACGCGTCGCATCACGATTTGTTTGATAAGGGTAACCCATAAACATCGTTTGAAAACATTTTGCTTTTGGACGCCCTTGGCTATCTCGATTATGAAATGCCCAAGCACCACCAAAGTAATCTTCTGAACCAGTTGAATGTTGGGTTGGATATTCACTGTCATCATCAAGATAGAATTTAAATTCACCTTCACCCCACCAATAACGCTCTAATGCAGTCAGTGCTAAGTAGGTACCGACATAATAACCATAACCTTGAACATTATCTAATATAACATAATCTTGTGCATAATTAGTTACACGTTGACGACGCCACTGTGCATGGAAATAAAGCGGATTTTCAAACGGTTTTGGCATTAATGCATAGTTAATGGTAAAGAAGAAATGCTGCAAATCTGCTTCATGTTCATTATGAATCTCAATTCGCGCTTTTTTATTAAATGGCATTCTAAAATAACTATTAAAACCACCGGTTGGATTAACCACAATTGGCATTGAATTTATATCACATCTAGCACCAAAACCATTACAGAAAAAATCACCAATTGGACTTTCTACTGAAGGAACTGTTTCATCATCCCAATAAATACGAATAACCACATCACGCAATACAAAACTACCGCGATGCGTTCTATCGGTTAAAGTAAACCACATATGACGAATCTCAGCAGGACCAGTAATTTCAGCAATAGTCACTCTTTCACCAGCTGCAATTGAAATACAGCCTTGCCCTTTTCGACCTGGCCCTAAAACACTAGCTTTCATACACGATTTACCCTTTTCACCTGTCATATTTTCTGGAGAAATTGTTCTGGTTTGTTCAAAGTTAAACTGTGTTACTGAATTAAATATATTCATTTTGTATCCTCAATATTTTTTATCAAATACTATTTATTAAATTACTAAAATCTGTTTTATGATTTAATGTTGTCTTCAAGCTTAGGATTATCTGATTTTTTATCACGGCTTAAGAAGAACACCGCAAAAATCATAAAGGCTAAAACCACTAAACCTAAGTTATTAAAGGTGGTTGCTGAACCATGAGTATCATAGAAATTACCAACGAAGGTAGAGAACAAGATCACGCCGACAGAACCAGCAACTTGATAACCTATTAAAAATACGGTAGCAGAGAGACGAGCGTTAAAATTATTATCAATATATTTAAACACTGACACTAAAATGGTTGAGATTTCTAAGCAGTGCATCAATTTTATTACTGAAATAATAGCAATACTTTCGACATGCCCAGTTAAGAAGATTCGCGTAGCGGAAATAAAAGCAGCAAAGATTAACGCATTTTTTGCCCCTACTTTGTTAACCACAAATGGCACACAAAACATAACTGCAGCTTCTAAAAAGACCTGAAATGAATTTAAAATACCGTATAAGCGATAACCATCATTCACATCTTCAAATTGCTGAGTAAAATAGACCGGAAATAATTGTTGGTCATAAATATTGTACAAGCTATAAGTTCCGAGAACATAAACAACAAATATCCAGAACTTTTTCAATGCAAATACTGAAACAATTTCGTTAAAACTTAACTTTTCTTTCTTTTGAAATACTACCGAAGATGATTTGCTTAAATCAGGTTTGAAATTCAGATTTAATACCATAAAACAGATACCAACTACTGAAGCTGCCCAAAAGTTAAGGTGTGGATTAATACTAATCAATATACCAGCGATAAAGGTACCAACGGCATAGGCAATACAGCCCCAAGTTCGGCATTGTCCAAATTCGAAATCAAACGCCCGACTGATTTTTTCACAATAAGAATCGATTAAGCCCATACCGGCAACCCAACCAAAACCTAAAAAGAAACTACCAAAAATAACACCAGCATAAAAATTATGTCGTAACAGCGGTTCATAAACATAAATTAGCGCAGGCGCTGCACAAGTTATGATGATGCTTTGAAACCAAATTAGATGTTTCTTTAAAACTAATTTATCTTGATACACACCATAAATAATCATGATAATTAACGAGATAAAATAGTTAAAAGAATAGATAATACCGGTCTGTTTTGCTGTTAACCCAATCTCTTTACTAAGCCATATTGCATAAAAAGAAAAAACAAAACTACCTGCCGCGTAATACATAATGCTATAAAACGAAGCAAACCAATAAGTTGGTTTTTTATAAAATGCACTTGTCATAATTTATCCTAAAAAGAGTTAAGTACTGATTGGAGTATGAATAGCTAAAAATTTAGCTTTAACGGCTTTATTGGATAAATGTGATCAACTTCAAAGTAATTTTATTTTTAGTAAACGGTTTAATTGGCAATAAGTAGAAATAACATTAATAAACAGTATGTTATTTAAATTACTGAGAGGTGAATAAAAATTACAATTTAATTAAAAGAGTCAAACATCTCGATTTAAGACTTAAAAAAATAGCTAAAAATGCAATTAGCCAATAAATAAAAAAATAACCGCTAATAATAAACTAGCGGTTATTTCAAATATCATGGTTAAGCATTTAAGCTAATTAATTTACCATCTTGCTTAACAAAAGATTGATTAACATGAACATCTTGACTATTTTTAACACATAGTGGCTCACTGACTACATTATCAATAATAACGTTATTAAACAAAACACTTTGCGCATTCTCAATAAAGAATCCTTTACCTGCTTCTGGTTTTACATCTTTAAACATATCGACCTCACCAGCTTGTGCATTTAATTGCATTGAAACCCGAATATTATCAAAAGAGATATTAGAAATTGGCGATTCAGGGATGCCATATAAAAAACCGGCGTAGGCACGAACATTTTTAGCAATAATGTTTGAGAAACTAATATTGTGACATGCTGGTGTTGATTCATCGACAGGTAGAGCTAGTTTATTCCAGACAATTGGGTCATTCCCTTTCGGACCACAATAATAGTAATAGTTCATCACAAACGCAGATAGAACTTCGTCCATGACGATATTACTAAATGTGATATCAGAAATCGTGCCTCCACGACCTCGACGAGTTTTAAATCTTACCCCTCGATCGGTTTTTTGGAATACACAATTGGTAATCGTAACATTGCGAATACAACCACTCATTTCACTACCAAGAACCACCGCACCATGACCATGAATCATATTACAATTAGTAATTAAAATATTTTCACATGGACTTTTTTCTGCTGTTTGTTCAGTACCCGCCTTTATCGCAATACAATCATCGCCAACATCAATGTAACAATTAGAAATTCTCACATTACGACAAGATTCAGGATTAATTCCATCAGTATTAGGTGAATCCGCAGGATTTAGAATCGAAATATTATCGACAACGACATTATTTGATTCCATCGGATGGACTGTCCAACTCGGTGATTGGGTTAGAAAGACTTTTTCAATAGTCACTCGTTCACAGAAATCAAAACCAATTAAATAAGGTCGTGGGTATTTAAGATTGCTTCGATCATGACGAAATATATGCCACCATTTTTGACCATTTCCGTCAATCTTACCATTGCCGGTGATAACCACATTTTTGATATTATGTCCGTAAATACAAGGCATATACACATCTTGCTTAACCCCTTCCCAACGAGAATTAACCACTGGATAATCTTTTTCATCATCAGAAAATAATAAAGTTGCCCCTTGTTCAACAACTAAGGTTAAGTTGCTACAAAGTTTGATTGCACCAGTAAAATAGATACCAACTGGAATAACTAATGTTCCACCACCTAATTGGTCAATATGTTGAATTGCTTTTTCAAACGCTAAGGTATTTATTGATTTTCCATCACCAATAGCACCAAATTCTGTTATAGAGAGAATCGTCATAAGTTTATCCTATATATTTTGGCAAATATAACCCTTTTAATGTAGCTTAAATATTTGCTTTGTTACTTTAAACTTTAGGATCAGCAATGCTGATCCTGATTAAGAATTTATTTCGTTTTAGTCGTTTTTTGTTTGAAGCCAATATTATTATTACCAAAACATTTTTCATAATTGATGCCAGATAATTCCTCAACCACTTTGCGAGTTTCAGGGCTAACATCTTCCATTTTGCCTCCTTGTCGGATACGGGCAACTTCATTAATAATGATAGAATGAGTAGCATGATCAAGTTTCATTCGCCATGCAAAGAATGCACCAATTAAAGCCATACCAATAACACCATATAAAATAATGCCATTGATTGCATCAATCGCACTTTGTGGCTGAATATGGGATTTCGATTCAAACCCATATGCACTTAATATCACGCCAAGAACAAAGACAATTGAAGCTCTAACTAGTTTACCCGCCATGGTCATCGCTCCAGCGTAAACCCCTTCTCGACGTCTATTGGTTACAACCTCATCTACATCCGCCAAAAATACATATACACTCCAAGGAATATAGTAAACACCACCAGTTCCTAAACCAAACCAAATGGTAATACCCACTACAAGCCAAGTAATATGCGGTAGATTAAAGTAATAGATACCGACATAACCTATCATTGATGAGACAACAATTAATAGAGCGATAATAAAAGGTTTTTTAAAGCCTTTTTTGGCACAATACATCATAAAAAAAGCAGTGGAAACTAACTGGCAAATACTACTTAATGAATTCATTGAAGCAACAAATGAACGTGGTTCACCAAGACTAAAAACAATGAAATAGGTAAATACCGCTGTAAATAACCATTCAGCACCAAAACCAAATAAATACATACCTAAATGTGTTCTAAATGTTTTAATACGGAAGGTGGATAGAATATCAATAAACAGCTTTTTGATAGCCTCAAAAAAGCTATGAACTGACTCGTCTTTTACCTCATCTTTAGTTTTTTCCCAGCTATTACAATACAGCAAAATTAACGCTAACATCATAATAGTTGCATAGGTAATTCCGGTTAATAAAAATGGGGTTGCCGATTCTTTACTATAAAAATAAAAAAATACACCGGGAATTGCCGCCCCTAAGAAGTTCGCTACTTTACCAAACATCGCTTTTGAACCAGTTAAATAAGTGCGCTCCGAAAAGTTAGAGGTCATTTCTACCGGTAATGTATTAAATGGAATCATAATGCTGGTATAAATAATCTCAAATAAAATATACGTTATGAGGTAATACCAAAATCCCATACCATCGATCCATAGCATAGGGTAAATAACCATTAAAGGGATGCCAATCAAAATAAAGAATCGACGTCGTCCAAATCGTTGGCCTATTTTAGTTTGATAAAAATTATCAGTAATAAAGCCCATCAATGGATTGAGAATGACATCAAGATAAGTGGCAATTGAAAAAATTAGTGCAGCTTGTACCACACTTAATCCACAAAAAGTGGTATAAAAATAGAGCAACCAAGCACCGCTAATCGCTAATGCTCCACTACCGATTAAATTACCACTACCATATGAGAATCTTACTAACCATGTAATTTTATTCTCTTTTTTTTCGTTCATAAAAGATACCTATATTATTAAAAAAAAAGGGTCCCCGCATTAAGTCCCGAAGGACTTAATGTCATAGGTATTAACTATTGAATTTATGCCTAGAGAGTTACGCCGCTTTTTAAGATGGCTAAATTCCTGAAATTATTGATTTCGTTTCGAGTTTTTTCGCCACTAGCGATCAGAGCAATCTGCTCAATAAACTCTAGCAACAAAGATTGCATGGACACACCTTGTATAAGCTTACCGGCATTAAAATCGATCCAATTGGCTTTCTTGTCGGCCAATTGGGTATTAGTTGCAATTTTCACTGTTGGTACAATTCCACCATAAGGCGTACCTCTTCCAGTAGTGAAAAGAACCATATGACATCCAGCAGCCGATAAAGCCCCAGTAGCTACAGCGTCATTACCTGGTGCACTTAGTAAATTCAAGCCATGTTTAGTTAACATTTGACCATATTTAAGGACATCAATAACTTCACTGCCGCCCGCTTTTTGGGTACATCCCAGAGACTTTTCTTCTAAGGTTGTAATCCCACCAGCCTTGTTACCAGGAGAAGGATTTTCATAGATAGGTTGATTATTTGAAATAAAATACTGTTTAAAGTCATTTATCATATCGACGGTTTTATCGAAAGTAGACTCATCAACACAATGTGACATTAAAATATTTTCAGCACCAAACATTTCTGGTACTTCAGTAAGTACACTTGTACCACCATGAGCAACAACATAGTCAGAAAAAAGACCGAGCATTGGATTGGCTGTAATGCCAGAAAAACCATCTGAACCACCGCACTCCAAACCAAATTTCAATTCACTTAAGCGCCCTACTTGGCGTTTATCTTGTTTCATAATCGCATAAAGCTCTCTTAAGTGAATCAATGCTGCTTCCACTTCATCGGTTTCTTGCTGAGCAATTAAAAATCTAACTCGAGATTCGTCGTACACTCCTAAATCAGCCTTAAATTCTGAAACCTGATTATTTTCACAACCAAGTCCTATTACCAATACAGCGCCAGCATTAGGATGTTTAACTAAATTTTGTAATATAGTTTTAGTATTTTGATGATCTTGTCCTAATTGAGAGCAGCCATAAGGATGTTCAAGTACTGTAATACCGTCGATATCTAATTGATTATTTAACTCATCACAAAATTGTTTAACAATTTGTTCGGCGATACCATTAATACAAGTGACAGTTGGAATAATCCAAAGTTCATTACGGATACCTACTTCACCATTGTTACGTCGATAGATCTGTACTTCTTTATCAGCTATCTCATGCAACAACTCATTTTTTGATAAAGTAGGCTGATATTGGTAATCATTAATATCACTTAAATTGGTTTTCAAATTATGTGAATGAATATGCTCACCAGCCTTAATAAAGCGAGTAGCGTGACCAATTGGTAAGCCATATTTAATAATATTTTCATTTTGCTCAATATCGTTAAGGGCAAATTTATGCCCTTGTTTAACTGGTTCTTTTAGGTCAATGACCAAACCATCTACGACAATATTTTCTTCATGTGCTTCTAAATCAGATAATGCTACCCCAACATTATCTTTATTATTAATTTTTATAAATTTAATCATTGAATCACTCATACTATTTGCTGCCAGCAATACATTTTTCAATTGCTTGACGCATACCACCTTCAATTATGATCGTTAAATATTGTGTTAATGTTTGCGCTAATTGCGGGATACTTAGTAGATCGTGCTGCCAATGAGCTGTATCACCTAATACAACTTGAACTAAATCTTCTAATGAACTTTTACCCTCAGCAATCGCTGTCCAACTACTATTAAAGAGTTGTAACCAAATTGCATCATCTTGTAATGGGTAACTTTGCTCATTACGTACTCCACGATAAAAAGCAATTAATGCCGCAAAAGAAAACACTAAATGTTTAGGTAATACTCCTTTCGCTTTTTGATAATTGATTAATTGAGGAAGAATACGGGTTTTAAACTTCGTCATACTGTTTAAGGCAATCGACATCAGTTGATGTTCAATAAATGGATTTTTAAAACGACTAATTACTGAGTCAGCAAAATCAACCAACTCTTGATGAGGCAAATCTAAAACAGGGATAATTTCCTCAAAAATGGTCTCTTTTATATAAGATAAGATCTGTGCATCATTCATTGATTCGCCAACAGTATCAATACCAGCTAAATAAGCAACTGGCACCAGAGCGGTATGTGCTCCATTTAAAATCGCCACTTTACGCTCTTTATATGGTTTAATATCATCAACAATTTTGATATTCATATCGCATTTATCAAGGCATAGCTTTTCAGCTAACCATTGTGGTCCTTGAATAACAAATAGATAAAAATATTCAGCTGAATCAATAAAGTTATCTTTATAACCTAATTCTGTTTCAAGTTCGGTAATTTGTGCTTTCGGATAACCAGGAACAATTCTATCAACTAAAGTTGAACAAAATAAATTATCATTCTCCAGCCAACCAATAAATTTGTCAGACAAATTCCATTGGTTCGCATACTTAAGTACTAATTCTTTAAGTGCATCCCCGTTATAATCAATTAATTCACAAGGAATAATGATTAAACCACTCTCTTTACTACCGGCAAAATGAACAAATCTTTCATATAAAAAAGCAGTTAATTTAGCTGGATAGCTAGTTGCAGGTTTATCGGTTAATTTGTCACTTTCAACATAACTAATTCCTGCTTCAGTCGTATTTGAAAAAATAAATTGAATATTTGGATCTTTTGCTAACTCAAGATACTCATCATATTGAGTATACACATTGATTTCATTATTCACTGAACGAATCAGCCTAAACTCTTTTACGGCTTCATTTTGTTCATTTAACCCACGAACTAATGTGGTATATAAACCATCTTGGATACTCAATGATGGCGGAAAATCGGTATTTAATGGACGCACCACAACCACACCGGCATCAAGATCAGTCTTCTCGTTAAGAATATCTAATTGCCAATCTAAAAATGCACGTAAAAAATTACCTTCACCAAACTGAACAACACGCGTTGTATATTTTGCTCCCGGAAAATCATTTCTATTTAATGTTTTCATTACTCTAACTCTTATTTAATTACTTTAATTACAACGACTTAATAATCTTAACTTAATTCAATGCCAAAATAGTTTTTAGCATTATCAAAACTAATATTTTTAACCATTTGTCCCAATAATTGGATATCACGAGGTGCTTCACCATCTTCAACCCAACGCCCAATCATGCGACATAAAATACGTCTAAAATATTCATGACGAGTATAAGATAAGAAGCTACGGCTATCAGTTAACATACCAACAAAACGACTTAATAAGCCAAGTTGGGCAAGCTGTGTCATTTGACGAATCATGCCGTCTTTTTGATCATTAAACCACCAACCTGAACCAAATTGCATTTTTCCTTGAATACCTGCACCTTGGAAGTTACCAATCATAGTACCTAGAATTTCATTATCAGAAGGGTTTAAACAATATAAAATTGTTTTAGGTAGCGCATCTTGTTTAGCTTGGGCATCTAATAATCGAGAAAGAGGCTGGGCAATCGGTGAATCATTAATAGAATCGAATCCGACATCTGGCCCCATTAAATTAAACATTCTGGAATTATTATTACGCAATGCGCCAATATGATATTGTTGAACCCATTGACGTTTGTGGTATTCAACACCTAAAAAGATAAGTACTGCCGTTTTAAATTGAGCAACTTCTTTATTAGTTAAAATCTCACCAGATAAACGTTTAGTTAAAATGGTATCCAACTCTTTTTCAGAGGCTTCTTCATAAACAACGATATCTAATGCATGGTCGGAAATCTTACAGCCATGAGCAGTAAAATGGTCCATACGTTTAGATAATGCCTGACAAAGCGCTTGGAAGTTAGAAATTTCCACGTCAGCTACCGCAGAAAGTTTTTCCATATATTGGGCAAAAAATTCAGAATCAATATTAAATGCTTTATCTGGACGCCAGCTTGGTAAAACTTTAACCTCAAATGAGTTATCTTGGGCAATAGTTTTATGATGAGCTAAATCATCAATAGGATCATCGGTGGTACCGGCCATTTTAACATTCATTTTTTTCATAATGCTACGAGCTGAAAACTCTGGAGTGGCTAACATTTCATTACAACTATTCCAAATTTTCTCGGCGGTTGATGGTGATAATAAAACATTATCAATTCCAAAAGGACGACGAAGTTCTAAATGAGTCCAATGATATAAAGGGTTACCAATAGTGTGAGGTACAGTTTCAGCCCAAGCTTTGAATTTTTCAAAATCATTAACATCAGTACCAGTACAAAATTTTTCAGCAACACCATTGGTACGCATTGCGCGCCATTTATAATGATCACCTTTTAACCAGATGTCATACAGATTTTTAAATTGATAATCTTTGGCAATTTGTTCTGGTGGTAAATGGCAATGATAATCAAAAATTGGCTGTTCAGCAGCATAGTCATGATAAAGTTGACGAGAAAATTCAGTATCAAGCAAAAAGTTTTCAGTTAAAAAACTCATTTTATTCTCCAAAAAGCAGTGATTAACTAGTAAGTTTAGATATCAATATTTTGTCTCATATTAACATATAAGACAACTTAAAAAGTTGACATACATCACATAATTAACTCATACCCATAATATATAAAGGGATATTTTTTTATTAAAAGTTAGCTGACAAGTATGTTTTTTTAAAAAAATTATGGCAATATTATTTAACTTCGCGGAATTAGATGCTATTTTAAAAGCTTGGAAAAACTTAAAGGACTTATTCAAAATTTATCATGACCCAAGAACGGCACGAGTATCAAAGACTTTACCAAGTTATCGCGACAGAACTTAAAAACCGAATCGTTGACGGCATTTATCCGGTAGGAAGTAAACTACCATCAGAAAGATTGATTTGTGAAGAGTTAAAAGTTAGCCGATCAGTAGTCAGAGAAGCCATTATCATGCTTGAAGTTGAAGGTTATGTTGATGCACGTAAAGGGTCTGGCATCCATGTAATTGCTAATAGTTTGCAAAATAATATTATTACCGCCTCACAAGGTTTAAATTTTTCGACTACCGGCCCCTTTGAGTTACTACAAGCTCGGCAACTTATTGAAAGTAATATCGCTGAATTTGCCGCCACTCAAATTACTAAAGATGATATTGTTAAACTTTTAGAAATTCAGCATAACGCCCAAAAAGAAGATCATTATCGAGATTCTGATTGGGATTTAAAATTCCATACTCAAATTGCAATGATTACCCGCAATACTGCTTTGATCACAATTGTTCAAGAAGCATGGCAGCAACGGACATTAAATCCTTTATGGAAAAAACTTCATGAACATGTACAACAACAAGATATTGAAAGTTGGTGGGATGAACATGATAAAATTCTAGAAGCACTAATTAATCGAGATCCTAAAGCGGCTAAATTAGCCATGTGGCAACATTTAGAAAATACAAAAAAAATGTTATTTGATGCAGCTAGCGAAGATTTCGAAACCAAACGAGATCACTACTTATTTTCTGATAATCCTGTTGTTAGTATTAATGAAAATTAAATTAAGTAAATCTTAAATAGATTTACATTTCAGTAATAATAATTCAACCTTAATTTTAAAATCGCTTTTATAGATAAACTCGATGAATTATACATAGAAATAAATGACAATTTATGATTTAAAAAATTACATTTTTAGGTATCGATAATTCACCAGTTTTTTCTGTTAATCTTCATTTATTTTCTTTAGACTTGTAGATACTAATAGTTAATTTTTTTACACTAAACAAGTTAAAATATTACCAC